>NZ_JBEXZT010000005.1:0-527616 GCF_040631275.1 Streptosporangium sp. NPDC020145
GACGCCGAGGCGGTGCAGGGTGGGCAGGAGTTCGGTGTTGGTGTCGAGGCCGGGGGCGCTTTCGAGGGCGAGGACGAGGGCGATCTTGTTTTCGGCGAGGGTGTGGTCGATCTGTTGTCCGGTGAGGCAGAGGCGGACGTGGTCGGGGTTGCCCTCGGCGAGAGTGTGGGCGCATTCGATCATGCGGAGGGTTTCGCGCAGGGCGCCTTCGGGGCGGTGGCGGTCGTCGATGAAGACGGGCAGGACCTGGATGTTCACGCCGCCTTCGTGGAGTTGGGGCAGCCATCGGTCGCGGAAGAAGGAGGCCCATCGGTGGGGCGGCCGCGCGGTGACCGCCATCAGCAGGTCGTTGTGGGTGTCGGCGACCACGGAGTCACGGTGGAGATCGGCGGACAAGGGCGGGGTCCTTCCTCGCGGGGCCTCACAGGGATCTTGTCCGCCCGACGCTATCGGCGGCACCGGTCCGCTGTCCCGCGAGAGCCGTACGCGGAGGCCGGTGTGGATCACCGGTGGCGGGCGGGCCGGTAGTCTGCGCACGTGCCTACCCTTGCCGACACGGTCGGAGAGCTCGAATCGATCTATGACCCAGCCTGGGCGGAGTCGTGGGACGCCGTCGGACTCGTCTGCGGGGACCCGGCCGCGGAGGTGCGCAGAATCCTGTTCGCGGTCGACCCGACGGCGGCCGTCGCCGCGGAGGCCGTCGAGTGGGGCGCGGACCTGATCGTCACCCACCACCCCCTCTACCTGAGAGGGGTCACCGGCGTCGCCGCCACGACCTACAAGGGCCGTCTGGTCCACACGCTGATCAAGAACGACGTCGCCCTCTTCACCGCCCACACCAACGCCGACGTGGCCGATCCCGGCGTCTCCGACGCCCTGGCCCGCGCCGTCGGGCTGACCGGGCCGCTCACCCCCCTGCTGCCCTCGGCGGGCGACCCAAGGCGCGGCCTCGGCCGCGTCGGCACGCTGCCCGCCCCCCTCTCCCTGCGGGAGTTCGCCAGGAGGGCCGCCGAAGGTCTCCCCGGTACGGCGGGCGGGCTGCGGGTCGCGGGAGACCTCGACCGGGAGATCAGCCGTGTCGCGGTCAGCGGAGGATCGGGCGACTCCCTGCTCGGTACGGCCCGCGCCGCCGGAGTCGACGTGTTCCTCACCGCGGACCTGCGCCACCACCCGGCCAGCGAGTTCGTCGAGGAACCCGGAGGACCCGCCCTGATCGACGCCGCCCACTGGGCCACCGAGTGGCCCTGGCTGACCGACGCGGCGCACCGTCTGACGTCAGCCTTGGCCGCGCGGGGGATTACTGTTGAGACGCGCGTCTCCGAGACGGTCACGGACGCCTGGAAGACAACAGCAGAGTGCGAGGAATTGAAGTGAAAGCAGCCCCGGCAGCCCAGAAGCGCCTGCTCGACCTGGCCGAACTCGACTCCGTCGTCGACCGGCTGGCCCATCGCCGCCGTACCCTGCCGGAACTGGCCGAGATCGACGAGCTGTCCACCCGGGTGGCCAGGCTCGCCACCCAGGTGATCGCCGCCGAGACCGAGGCGGGCGACCTGGCCCGTGAGCAGTCGAAGGCCGAGACCGACGTCGACGCCGTCCGGGTCCGCGCGGAACGCGACCAGAAGCGCCTCGACTCGGGCCAGGTCTCCTCGCCGAAGGACCTGGCCAGCCTCCAGTCCGAGATCGCCTCCCTGCACCGCCGCCAGAGCGACCTCGAGGAGGTCGTCCTGGAGATCATGGAGCGCCGCGAGGCGGCCGACGCCCAGGTCACGAAGCTCTCCGCCGAGCGCGACGAGCTCGCCGCCGCACGCGACGGCGCCCAGGACCGCAGGGACGCGGCCTTCGCCGAGATCGACAAGGAGGCCGCGGAGGTCAGGGGCAAGCGCACCGCGGTCGCCTCCGACATCCCGGCCGACCTGCTCGCCCTCTACGACAAGCTCCGCGAGCAGTTCGGGATCGGCGCCGCGATGCTGCAGGGCACCCGCTGCCTCGGCTGCCGCACCAGCCTGTCCATCGCCGAGATCAACCGGATCAAGGCCACCTCCCACGACGAGGTCGTCCGCTGTGAGGAGTGCCGCAGGATCCTCGTCCGTACCCCGGAGTCGGGCCTGTGACCTCTTTCGTCGTCGAGGCGGACGGCGGGTCGCGGGGTAACCCGGGACCGGCGGGCTACGGCGCCGTCGTCAAGGACGCCGCCGACGGTCAGATCCTGGTCGAGGTCGCCGACCCCATCGGCACCCAGACCAACAACGTCGCCGAGTACCGCGGGCTGATCGCGGGGCTGAAGGCGCTGCTCGACCTCGCGGGCGACGGCGCCTCCGTCGAGGTGCGGATGGACTCCAAGCTGGTCATCGAGCAGATGGCGGGCCGCTGGAAGATCAAGAACGAGGGGCTGCGTCCCCTCGCGACGGAGGCCGCCTCCCTGGCCCGCCGCCTCAGGGTCACCTGGCGGTGGATTCCCCGGGAGAGGAACAAGGACGCCGACCGCCTCGCCAACGAGGCCATGGACGCCGCCGCCAAGGGGGTCCCCTGGCGCTCGTCCGTCTCGGCCGCCGCCTCCTCCTCGGCACAGGGCTCCCTCTTCGACACCGCCGACCCTGCCCCGGCCCCGGTCGTGGAGGCGGTGGCCGTACCGACCACCCCCGCGACCGCGGGCACCGGCTGGCGTCCGCCTACCACCACGGCGACCACGCTGCTGCTGCTCAGGCACGGTGAGACCCCCATGTCCGTCGAACGCAGGTTCTCCGGACTCGGCGACCCCGAGCTCACCCCGAACGGCCTCGCCCAGGCGGAGGCCGCCGCGGCCAGGCTGACGCGGGAGCCGTACGACGTGCAGGTGGTCGTCAGCTCCCCGCTCAGGCGAGCCCTCGTCACCGCCGAGGCCGTGGCCGCCAGGCTCGGCCTCGACGTCGTCGTCGAACCCGACCTCAGGGAGACCGACTTCGGCGCCTGGGAGGGCCACACGTTCACCGAGATCCAGCGGCACTGGCCGGACGAACTGGCCACATGGCTGGCGGACCCGTCCGCCGCGCCGCCGGGTGGGGAGAGTTTTGGGGATGCGGCGCGGCGGGTCCAGGTGATCGGGGACCGGCTGGTCGAACGCTACGAGGGAAGGACGGTCCTGGCCGTCTCCCACGTCACGCCGATCAAGATGCTGGTACGGTCCGCGCTGCTCGCTCCCCTCGCCGCGCTGTACCGCATGCACCTCGACCTGGCCGCACTGTCCCTGATCGAGTACTACGCCGACGGGCCCGCCGTGGTGAAGGCGTTCAACGACACCTCGCACCTGCGCTGACCACGCCCCTCCCCGGGCGGTACGGCCGGGCGGCCCCGTCGGCGGCCTCCGGTCGCCCGGTTGCCTGGTCACATCTCACCCGCTCCCACTTGTCGCCCGGTTGGAGACCACTTGGGAACGATGGGCTCCGGGACACCGATAGGCTTTGAAGTACGGCGGACGAGCCGGCCGGGCGGCCGCGTCGGGTCTGTGAGGACCCGCCGAGGAAGGTCCGGGCTCCACAGGGCAGGGTGGTCGGTAACGCCGACCCGGGGTGACCCGCGGGACAGTGCCACAGAAAACAAACCGCCCCCTTCGCGGGGGTAAGGGTGAAACGGTGGTGTAAGAGACCACCAGCGCCCACGGTGACGTGGGCGGCTAGGTAAACCCCACCCGGAGCAAGGTCAAGAAGGGACGCTCTCCGGAGCGTTCCGCGCGCGACGTCTGAGGGCTGCCCGCCCGAGCCGCGCGGGTAGACCGCTTGAGGCCGACGGCAACGCCGGTCCTAGATGGATGGTCGCCCCTTCACCCAGTGAAGGACAAAACCCGGCCTACAGGCCGACTCGTCCGCCTTCTCTGCCTCTGACCTGCGGCGGAGCCTCCAGTTACGGAGGATGAGGCCCTGAGAGGGCACATCGGGGGCACATTCACTTGGATCCGAGTGCGGCGGCGAAGGCGTTGCCCAGCGCCATCCGCGCCCGTTCGGACGCCTCCGGGACCAGATGCCCATACAGGTCCACGGTCGTGGTGATGGACTCGTGCCCCAGCCACCGGGACACCTCGGAGATCGGCACCCCCTCGGCGAGCGCCGTACTGGCGAAGGTGTGCCGCAGATCGTGGAACGTCATGTCCGCCGGCACCCCGGCCGCGAGGATCGCGGGCTTGAGGATGTCGGCGTTGAAGTAGTCGCGCCGGATCAGGTTGCCGCGCGTCGTCCGGAACAGCGCGTTCTCGGGCTTGTGCCGGTCGATGTGCTCCGCCAGCGCATCGGCGAGGACGGCCGGGATGGGGACGTCACGGATGGACGCCCGCGTCTTGGGCGGGCCCAGCGTCGGTCGCCGGTCGATCACCACGACCTGCTGGTCCACCGTCAGCATGCCCTCGGCGAAGTCGACCCGGTCGACGGCCAGCCCGAGCGCCTCCCCCTGCCGGAGACCGGCCGTGGCGCCCAGGAGTACCAGCGGCGCGTACTCGGGCCGCATGGCCCGGTAGAGCGCGATCACCTCGGTGGGGGAGAGGAGCCGGATCGTGGTCTTGTCCGGCTCCGGAAGGCGGATGTCGACGCAGGGGGAGCGACGGATCATGCCGTCCCGTACGGCCCCGCGCATGACGCTGGAGAAGATCACGTAGATGGTCTCGACCGTACGCGGAGACAACCCCTTCCCGTGCAGCTCCTTGACCCACCTCTGCACGGCGGTGGGCCGTACGGAGACCAGAGGCACCAGACCGAAGACCGGGTTGATGTGGTTCTTCAGGTGCCCTTCGTAGGTCGTCGCGGTCCCGGGCTTGTGCAGCCGCGACGCCATCCAGGTCTGCGCGTACACCTGGAACCTGGTCTGCCCGAGCTTGGGGTCGATCCACTCGCCACGCGGTTCGTCGGCCCGGCGTGTCACGTCGAAGCGGTCGGCGTCGGCCTTCCGCTCGAAGTTGCGCTTGAGCTGCTGCCCCTTCTCGTTCCGGTACCGGACCTGCCAGCGCGTCCCCTGGCCGTGCTTGGCGGTCGGCACGCGCTTGTGCTCAGAGCACTTCGCCTCTCCGGGATCGGGGTGGGACTTGTGCCACCGGTCGTAGACGGTCATGCCTGCTCCCGCACCCAGGCACGCACGTCCTCGGGGAGGTAGCGCAGATGCTTGCCGACCCGATGGGCGGGCGGCCCGATCCTCCTGCACCTCCACTGATAGAGGGTCCCGGCCGGTACTCCGAGATAGGCGGCGACCTCGTCCACCGTCCAGAGGCGTTCGAGCGTCTTCATGGGCGCCCTCCGGGGTCATCCAGGGGCGCACCGGTCAACGCGGCGAGAAGGAGCGCGTCACCGGCGGACAGGCCCTTGCCCGCGTACTCCCAGTGGGTGATCACGAGGGTGGTGTCCTCGTCGAAGGTGATTTCGTCGGTGCGGGCGTGGTCGCGGCGTTCGTCGCGGATGGCGCCCATGGTGGTGGAGTAGTGGCGGGATCGGGTGGAGAAGTGGCCGCGGAATCCCAGCATGTGGGCCCACTGGGTCAGTCGCAGGTCGGCGTATTCGTCGAGGTCGCCCAGGCGCATGCATTCGGCGATGAGGCGGCGGGGATGGTCGCGCAGGTTGAGGGCGGTCAGGTCGTCGAGGGGGTTGATGCGCCGGTCGAGGGTGCCGACGCATTCGGCGGCTTTGGTGGCGTACTTGGCGATGTAGCCGGCCACCGCCTGGTCCGACAGCTCCCCGACCAGGGTGATCTCGCGGACGTCGAGCTGCCGCCCCCACCGCAGGACCCGGGCGGGTTCGTCGCTGATGGCGGGGGTGGTCACGGTGACCGCGTGGGCGGCGTGCCGTACGGCCTCGGCCAGCATCTCGGCCGTGGCCCAGACCGGAGGGAGAGAGTCCGGCCCGTCGGGGCCGTCGAGGCGGATGACGGCGTGGAAGTGCACCACCCCACGCTTTTGGTATTCGGCGACCTTGGCGAAGGAGATCGTGCACTGGGCGCGTAGTTCCCGCAGGGTCAGGCCTGCGGTTTTGGCGACGCGGCGGCGTAGGGCGTCGGTGAAGTACTTCCACAGCTGGGGAGCGAGGGCGTTGAACAGCACGCTGCCGGTGTAGTCGTAGCAGTCCGGGCACAGCGGTTCGCCCAGGCAGGGCTCCTCGGCCCCGTGGCGGGCGGTGCAGGACATCACCCGGCCGTGCGGGCACGTCTCGGCGTCCCGGCGAGGACGGCAGGGCAGCGGTCTGCCGTTCTTCTCGCGGCGGGTGTGCACGGCGCCGAAGGAGGGGGCGGTGAGGGTGACGAACAGGCACGGGTGAGCGGTCACCGAGGGCGGGACGCCCTTGCCGCCGATGAGTCCGGCGCGGATGAGGTGGTAGGTGTCGGCTCGGTAGACCTCGGCGCAGGCTGGGCAGCGGGAGGCTCGCCGGGTCTTGCACGGCAGCCGGAGTACGCCGTCGGGTTCGGTGGCGGTGGTGTAGGAGTGCAGGAGCCGGCCGGTGGAGCGGTCGACGTGCAGAACGCGGCCTCGTAGGTGGATGGGCTGGCGGCACCCGCCGGTGGCGCGGATTTGGGAGGCCCAGCGGGGGTAGTTGCGGTCGTTGAGGCGGGTGATCATGCCTGCGATTGCGTGCGGATCAGGGTGGATTGTGGGCAAGATGGTCTCCTCCTTTCACTCGTTCGGGTGAGGGGGGATGGCCCCCGACCTGGCGGGCGTCTTGGCGGATGTACGGCCAGGCCGGGGGCGCCGACGGCTCAGCAGAAGCCGAGGCCGTCGCAGTGTTCGCAGGTGGTGCCGTAGCTGTCGCTTCCGGTGCCGCCGCAGGTGCAGCACCGCCACCACTGGGACGGGATCTCAGCCGGTGTCACCGGCTCGTCGGGTGGCTCAGGACTCATGTGGTGGCTTGGCGATGCTGAGGATGGCGGTCCACTCGACGTGGACAGGGCCGAAGCAGCGCGAGATCGTGTAGAGGCCCAGCGGCAGCAGTCGCGGGTCCACGGAGGTGCCGCACAGGGCGGCGATCCGGTCGATCTCGGCGCACAGGTCGTCGTCGGTGCCCTGCTCGGGGTAGTAGGTGACGATCGTCGAGTCCGTCGGGACGGGGACGGCGGGGTTGGCCTCCAGAAAGAAGGCCAGGTCGCGCAGGCCGCCGATGAAGGCGGTACGGCGCTGGGTGTCGGTGGACATGGGTCGGTTCTCCTCTTCACAGGGCGTCCGGCGAGATGCGCAGGGTGCGCAGCAGGTCGGAGGCCAGTTGATGGGACACACCCAGACGGGCGCGCAGCGTGTCGCGGCTGATCGGCCTGCTGTGCGCGGTCTGGTATTCCTCGGCCACGCGCCGGGCGTAGTCGAGGAGCTCTGAGGACGGCCCGTCCTGCTCGGCGTCGATGGCCGGGACGGGCGCGGAAACCGGGACGGGTTCGGGGGCGATCTCCGGCACGAAGGATGAGGCCGGGGATGATTCAGGTCGGGGGCCGGTTGCTCGCCGTTCGAGCATGGAGACGGCGACGAGGAACGCCCCGGCGGGTATGGCGGCGGTGATCCATCCCCACGGGGACGGGTCGGCCTGGTTGAGGTTGGCGGCCAGCGACAGGACGATCCCGGCGACGAGCACGAGGGTGGGCCAGGAGATCCGGCCGTTGCGTGTCCGTCTGGTGTGCCTGTCGCGCTGGCGTTCCCGGGCGGCCATGACACAGGTCAGGTCGACGCACACCGCCACCGCCCAGGACATCCACCCGGTCTGGCCGTGTTCGGCGGCGGTGTCGCGGATGTGGGTGAACGATCCGGCACCCGCGATGGCGGCCAGGGTCAGGATCGGCCCGGCATCCAGCAGCCAACGGATGAGGCGTCGCATCGTGTCCCCCTTCCTTACGGCAGGTCAGGCGGTGAGGAGTTCGTCCAGGTCGGCGGGGTCGAATTCGGTCGCAGGAGCGGGGGCGGTGATCTCCGCCCAGGACGGGGTCAGGTCGGCGTACATCCAGGCCGCGTGTTCGGCGGTGGCCTCGGAGACGTGGAAGGACCGGGCGCGGTACCACTGGCCGTCCTGGGAGGCCACGATCGCCACCCCCGGCGTCTCGGCCGGAATCGCCCGCGCGGAGACCAGGGCCGCCGGGTCGAGGTCGCCAAGCGTCATGGTCGCGGTCTCCGGATCGTTGACCCGGTGACAGATCCGCCCCGAACACTGGGCGCGCAGTGCGGTGACGCCGGGACCGAGGTCGGAGCCGATGCGCTGGCCGCAGCAGAACAGGTAGATCCCGAACGCCCGGCCAAGCCGTGCCACCCGCAGCAGGGTCGTAGAGGTGTGGGCGACCTCGTCCTTCTCGGACCTGTCGGCCATCAGGTACAGCTCGGCCAACTCGTCGACCAGGACCACGACCGGCGTCGGCCGTACCGCCGAGGGAAGCTGCCAGATGTTGCGGGCACCCGCCGCCCGGCACAGCCCCATCCGCTCCAGCATGAGCGCTACCAGGTCATCCAGCAGGCCGGTGGCCTCGGTGCGGGTGGTGGCCAACGCCGACAGCCGGGGCGTGTAGGGGGTGAACTCCACCCCGCCCTTGAGGTCGAAGCCGACCAACGCCACCGGCTGCGGGGCCAGGCCGACGATGAGGGCGTTGGCGAGGTTGGACTTGCCGGACTGCGTCGCTCCGGCGCTGAGCCAGTGCGGGACGGTTCGGAAGTCGATCACCCATGGTGCGCCGGTCTCCAGGCGGCCCACCGTGACCTTGAGCAGTTCCGCCGACGGCGGTAGCCGATCGACCCGCGTCAGGGGGTCTCGGATGACGGCGGCCAGGACGACCCGTCCGGGGCGCGGGGACGACACGCGTACGGCGTGCACACCCCAGGAGTGCGCCAGCCGTTCGGCGACCTGGGCGTAGTCGTCGGGGATCTGCCCCTCCAGCAGGTGGACGGTGACGCGCCAGCCGTGCCGGTTCGGCAGCGGGAACCGTATCCACGGCGTGGTGTCGACGGCGATGCGGCGGAAGCGGCGCCGTACCTTCACGGTGCCGGTGGAGACCAGGGCGCCGGGGGTGAGGGTGAAGGCCCAGCGGGCGCGCTTCTTGGTCAGCCCGCAGCCGAGGGCGACCTTGCGCCAGGAGGCCCGCACGCTCAGGGCGGTGAACGGGTAGCCGACCATCGGCCAGAACCGCCAGGTCGCCAGTATGGCCAGCGCGGTCGCCAAGACGAGCAGGGACTGCGGCAGGTCAGGCATCGCCGCCCCCGCTGCCTGGTCTGCCGGAGGCGGGGACGATGGAGGCGGCCTTGTAGCTGATGCCCCACCGGGCGGTGCCGTTGCTGGGGATCTCCCAGACGTAGCCGACCATGCCGGTGGGGACGACGTCCTGTCCGGGAGCGATGGGCGGTTCTCCGGAGGTTCCGACCTTGACCAGTTCGATCCGGCCCAACTCGTCCTCGGCGAGGAGTACGGATTCGTAGACCTTGTTGCCGTCCTTGTCGGTCTTGATCTTTCCGCTGTCCTGGTCGATGACGCGGGGGCGGGCGGCCTTGACGCAGGTGAAGCGGAGCCGGTGGGTGTCGACGGGGATCGGGATGGTGCGCATGGATGGACCTCCTTGTTCGTCTCAGCCAACATAGTCAACCTAGTTGGCCTGGATGTCAACGTTCTCATGGTTGGCCTGGTCGCGTGTCTGTGCTGAACTAGAGGCACCCACGACCGAAGAAGAGGGTGGATGGTCAAGAACACCGGGCGACCGGGCTACCTGCAGATCGCCGACGACCTGCGCGACCAGATCCGGCGCGGCACTCTCGCGCCCGGCGAGGCGCTGCCCTCCACCACCCAGCTCGCGACCGTCTACGACGCCTCGCTGAGCGTGGTGAAACTCGCCGTCGGGGTCCTAAGGAACGAGGGACTGGTGATCGGCCAGCAGGGCAAGGGCGTGTTCGTCCGTGAGGACGCCGTCCCGGCCCCGCCGGCCTCCGATGAGCTGGCCGAGATCCGCGCCACCCTGCGCGACCTGTCGGCCCGGCTGGAGAAGGTCGAGGCGGAGCTGAGCGAGGGGAGGTAGCGCGCTCACCCGCGCACGTGGCAGCCGGTGACCCGGCGGGCCAGGGCCGCCGCCCGGCTCGGAGGCGCCTCGCCGAGCCGCATGCGCCGGTCCTCCTGGCGCATCCCGACCAGGACGACGACGTAGCCGACGAACACCGCCGCGCTCAGTACCAGGCCGATGATCAGCGGGATCATGGTCGCGCTCACGTCCGGATCACCCCCGCCTCAGCGGCGCCGTAGGGGCGGTTGGCCGGACGCCGCACCTGACCGCGCCGCCGGTTCGTCCTGCGCCGGGCTACCTGACGGCGAACCCACCGCTCCCGCGCCCGGCACTTACGGCAAACGAACTGCCCCTCCTCCAGCGCCCCGCCGCACTCGCAGCCGGGCGTCTCGTCGATCGACCGGATGTAGTTGATCACTGTTGTCTCTCCTCTCGTCGCTGCCGGTGACGCCTTGCGATACCGAGAGTGCGACGAGCAGGGAGGACGTGATCACTACAGGACGGGACATGTACAGGACGTCCGGTCTACGATTGCCCCGTCCCTGGACGTCCCCGGCTTTCAGGCAGGTGAGATGGCGAACGAGCGGTTGCGCACGGCGTTACTCGAACGGGGAACCACCATCGTGGAGGTGGCCGAGGCCATCGAGGTCGACGCCAAGACCGTGGAACGATGGATCACCCGAGGCCGGGTGCCCTATCGAAAGCACCGCTTCGCCGTGGCCAAGCTGCTGGGGGTCGAGGAGGCCTACCTGTGGCCCGAGGCCATGACCCCCGCCCAGACCGCGGCCGTCTCCGAGACCGAGATCGTCACCGTCTACCCGCACCGCTGGGCCGTACCCAAGGACGCCTGGGGACGACTGTTCGCCTCCGCTCGCCAGGAGATCGACATCCTGGTTTACAGCGGCATCTTCATCGCCCAGGACACCGGCATCGTCCGCGTCTTCGCCGACCGGGCTGACGCGGGCGTGAAGATCCGGATGCTGCTCGGCGACCCTGACTCACCCGAGGTCGCCCAGCGCGGCATCGATGAGGGGATCAACGACGGCATGGCGGCCCAGATCAAGACCGCGCTCGTGTTCTACCGGTCGCTGCGCCGGCACGAGAACGTGGAGATCCGCTTTCACCGCACGGTCCTGTACAACTCCATCTACCGCGCCGATGACCAGCTGCTGGTCAACAGCCACGTCTACGGCACCTTCGCCTCCAACGCCCCGGTCATGCACCTGCGCAAGGTCCCCGGCGGCACGATGGCGGCCACCTACCTCAACAGCTTCGAATCCGTCTGGGACCAGGCCCGGCCGGTAGAGTCCTGACCCATGACGGCCCGCCGGATCGACTTCTACGACGACCCCGCCGCACCCGCCCCCAACAGCCTGGTCCCCTCGGTCAACGTCGTCGTCGTCAACGACGCCGGCGACATTCTGATGATCCGCCGCTCCGACAACGGCAACTGGGCCGTACCCGGCGGCGCCATCGACCTGGGGGAGTCCCTGCCGCAGGCCGCCGTCCGGGAGACGTTGGAGGAGACCGGCGTCACCTGTGAGATCACCGGCCTGGTCGGCACCTACACCGACCCCCGCCACGTGATCCTCTACACCTCCGACGGAGAGGCCCGTCAGGAGTTCTCCATCGTCCTGACTGCCCGCCCCGTCAGCGGCGAGCCGACGCCGAGCGACGAGTCCCGCGAGGTCGGCTGGGTTCCGCGCGAGGAGATCGGCTCCCTGGTCATGGACCGGTCGATGCGGCTACGGATCGGCCACTTCCTCGACGGCGCCGGGCCGTACATCGGGTGAATACGCGCGCGGCAACTGAGGCACCCGCGCCTCTGAACGCTCCCTCAAACCAGGAAGGCGATCTCATGACCGAACGCACCCTCACCGACGAGCTGTACGAGGCTGAACGCCGTCTGCAGGCGGCCATGCTCGCCGGAGACGTCGAAGAACTCGACCGGCTACTCGATGATCGGCTTGTCTTCACCGGCCCGCCGGACGGCGCGTGCCATCCGCAGGCCAAGCAGCTTGACCTGGACAATCACCGCTCACGCCGACAGGTCATGACCAAGCTCGTTGAGGAGGACCTCACCGTGGTCGTCGCGGGCACCACCGGCGTCACCTGCTTCCTCGGCACGCTGGAAGGCACGTTCGCGGGAGAACCGTTCGCCTCACGGCTGCGCTACACCCGCACCTGGGCCCACACCGACGAGCACGGCTGGCGCATCCTGGCCGCTCACGCCAGCCCAGCCTGAACGTCAGGCCCGCGCGCTCAAGGCGGCCTGTACGGCGTGCACGGCCGCGACGATGCACGGCGTGGCCTTGGTGATCGACCGGCTGACCAGGTGCTCGGGGCCGTACCGGGAGTGGATCTCCGCCAGGCGGGTCCCGACGTCGACCGGCAGGCCGTCCGGGCTGGTGGTCATGTCGCAGTAGGTCAACGCCTCGACCAGTTCGGGGCGTTCCTTGGCGAACTCGGCATTCAACGTGTCGAACAGGCCGCGTTCGGCGGCTTCACACTCCGCGCAGGTGTGATGGGCCACCAGCCGGGCGAGCCGGTCGTCGGCCTGCTGGACGTCACGCAGGTAGCGGGCGCCGTCCAGCGGATGGAACCCCGTGTCGACCAGGGCGGGGGCGTAACCGATGTCGTGCAGCCAGGCCGCCGCGGTCAGCAGGTCGGTCTCCACGCCGAGGATCGACCCCAGCGATTCGGCCTGCGCGGCGACCCCCTGGGTGTGCGCCCACCGGCGCGGCAGAGGTTCCTCCAGCAGGTGCCGGGCCAGGTCACGTGCCCATTCGGCTTGTCCCATACGGTTCACCCTAGACTCCGCCCGAAGCCTGTCCCGAGGCCCAGCATCAGACGTCTCAGGACGTCTCAAAGCGGTGTGGAGCGGACGAAACGCCCCTTGCCGTGCCGGGCCACGATGAGCCCTTCCCGCTCCAGTACGGCCAGCGCCTGGCGGACGGTGTTGCGCGAGGCCCCATGCCGTTCCCGCAGCTCGTTCTCACTCGGCACCGCCGCCCCCACCGGGAGGGCACCGGTGCTGATTCGCTCACGTAACTCGGCGGCGATCTCCTGATAGCGGTACAGCGCTTTTTGCTGCTCCGAGCTTTTCACCCGGCGTCCCGCGCCGGGCATCGTGTCGATCAGTCCTTCGTCCTCCAGTACGGCCAGCGCGCGCCGGACGGTGCTGCGGGCCACGTGGAAGCGCTGGGCCAGGGCCGCCTCCGAGGGCAGGACGCTGGCCGGAGGGTAGTGACCGGCGGCGATCTGCGCGCGGAGCCGTTCGGCGATCCGGTCGTAGACCCGCCTGCCGGTCAGCCACCCGTCGGTGTCATCGGTCATCGAGGTCAGCGGCCGTGCGCGCCGTGGATGTTGCCCAGGTTTATGGTGAGCGTGCCCTGCTCGCCCTCACGCCAGCCGCGCCGCACCGCTGCGGCGATGTCCTCGGCGGCCATGGGCAGATGGATGGTGGAGGTGCGTTCGTCGGGCTGGTCGCCCCAGTAGAACCAGTAGAAGACGACCTGGACGTAGACGCGGCGGGTACGGGCGTTGTGGTCGGTGATCTCCAGGCAGGGCTGGCCGTTCTGGTCGTTGGTCAGGAAGTTCGGCACGTACAGCGCGTTGAGGTGGCCACGCAGTATGACCAGCAGGTCCCGCTGGTGGGCGATGATCTTCTCTTTGGACATGCGGGTGCTCCCGTCGTCTCACGGCCCCGGTGGTGCCGGGTTCGGTGCCAGTGAGTCTTCTGACCGGGATGGGACACAGGCACCACGACTTTGGGGACGTCTAGGGACGTCTTATGTTAGCGTCGCTGGTACCGACCCGCTCCGGGAGGGACCACACCCGATGAACGAACACCTTCGCCACGCCCTCATCCAGGCCCGCTTGCAACCCCTCGACGTGGCCACCCACCTGACCGTCGACCCAAAAACCGTCACCCGCTGGCTCGCCGGCCGCGTTCCCCATCCTCGCCACCGCCTGGCCGTCGCAGACCTCCTCCACGTCGACGAGAACGACCTGTGGCCCGAAAGCGTCCGCCGACGTCCAGGACCCCCGACCGAGATCAAGGCCGTCTACCCACACCGCTGGGCCGTACCGGCCACCATCTGGCGCACCTTCTTCGAAGCGGCCCAGGCTGAGATCGGCATCCTCGTCTACAGCGGCCTGTTCCTCGCCGAAGACGCCGGACTCCTCCGCATCCTGGTTGGGCGGGCAACCGCCGGAGTCCGGGTACGCATCCTGCTCGGTGATCCCGACAGTCCTCACGTCGCCACCCGGGGAGCGGACGAAGGGGTCGGAGCAGATGTCATGGTCTCCAGGACCAGGAACGCTCTCACCCTCTGCCGTCCTTTGGGGGATGTGGAGGGGATCGAGATACGGCTACACGGGACGATCCTGTACAACTCCATCTACCGCGCCGACAACGACCTGTTGGTCAACCTCCACGCCTACGGCACCCGCGCCTCCGACGCCCCCGTTGTCTACATCACCGGCAACGAACCCAGCAGCGCTGCGGCCACCTACCTCGACAGCTTCGAACGCGTCTGGGACGGAGCGGTACCCGCAGCTCAGCGTGGCTGACAGCACTGGATCAAGATCGAAAGAAACTTATCTGTCCGTCTTCAAGGGCGATCCGCCTTCGGCGTCTCGCCGCGCGTCGGGCGGTCGCTGGCCGCGCTGCGGCTCTTCGGCCGGTCGCGGCCCGCGCCGCCCGCGCGCCTTCGATCACCAGGTGGTAGACCCGATAAAACGAGAAAGCTCTTCGCTGATGTCGTCTTGGTGGCGGCCGTGACGATCGCTCACTTCGACGCAGGCCGTAGCTGGCCGGGGCGATCAACTGCCGCGGCCCTCCTTCGTCGGGCCTTGCCATCGGCTGACCATGGCTGAGGTATTCATGGAATTGGCGGCGGCGTTCTTGCTTGCAAGCAAAATCGATTTGGTTATGGTCTTCAGCGCTCAAACAGGGGGGTCGGTCCGACCGAAAATGGAGACTCGGTGATAGGGCATCGCTCCCGACCGTGCGTTCCGTATGAATACGTCAGATAAGGTCAGGTTGGTGAGTATTTTCCTCGTGTGCAGGACAATTCTTGAGGGTTAATTTACCCACGATCCAAGATGACAGCCATCGTTGCAGCTAGGGCAGAGATGGTCGCACCAAGGCATGACAAAGTTGCCACGGTGTCCTTGGGGGTGGCCCAAAGTCCTCGATTGATCCTGCGCCATCGTTCCCGGCCCAGTTTGCGAGCGAGGTTCTGTCTCTTGTGCTGCCGGATTTGATTACAGCCAAACAGAAGCCCGCGAGCATTGTTCCTACATGGACCCTGGCGCCCTTCAGCTCCACATGTCCGAGGAACCCGGAAGAGGAAATAGATAATTGCTAGTACAGACCCCGCGATCAGAAGCGGGGCAATCTTTCCCTTGTCTGTCGATACCCACCAACCCCAGACAAGGACCCCAAGTATGCCGTAGCCCCAATATTTTTCTATGAAACTCTGTCTGCCTCGCGCCACATCCGCAACTTACTGATAGTCGCCATCTTCCACTAGGAAGGGTTCATTAACCCTAGGTTATGGGATCATGTATTGACAGGCTGGGCGCCTGGGACTATAGGGTCATACCATGCAACAGCTTGCACTTTTCGATCTGGACAACACACTCGTCAACCTGGACGAGACTTTGGGGTATGGGTCGAAGAGTTCGCTGACGACTGCGGTCTTGGAGACGAGGCGGCTGATTGGTTGCTGGCTTTAGATCAGATGGGTCACCCCCATCGTGAGGTCTTCTTCAGCAAAGTACGCGAGCACTTCGCCCTCCCCGAGCCCGTTGGGGAGTTGTGGGGCGCTAGCGTAAGCGCATGCCGTACCTCGTTCGCTGTCGGCCCGAGGTGATGAACGGACTGTCCCGACTCCGCACATCCGGCTGGAAGGTGGCCATCGTCACCAACGGTACGGCAGACAACCAACTTGGCAAGATCCATCAGACGGGACTAGCTGAAGTCGTCGACGCCTATGCGCTCTCTGGACTCGAAGGCGTCCGCAAGCCTGACATGAGACTGTTCGAGATCGCCGCTATGCGGTGTGGCGTGGCTCTTGCCGGAGGGGAATGGATGGCCGGTGATCACCCCGTCAAGGACATCGCCGGGGGACAAGCCGCCGGCTTCCGTACGGTCTGGGTCGACCGCGGAGCGTCGTCGCCCGATGAGAAATACAACGCGGACTATGTTGTTATGGACGTGCTTCAGGCCATCGAGATCATTGAGTGTCATGTGTAGATCTGATGACAGCGGTGACAACAACGCCGGCCAACACAGGCACATAGCGACAACTGTACGGCACCACCGACCCTGGGACGAAGAAGGTGAGCATGGGGATCGCTCCGTCTAAAAGCGAATGGATATATGCAGCGTCGCTGCTCACACTTTAACACCACATCTTGAATGCGTCCTTTGGCTGATTTGGTTGCCTGAGCGTGGCTCAGGCAACCAATGAGATGTCGGATTAAGTCAGAAGCGCGATCAACTCCAAGGCGCCGGTAGCCAGCATGTTGCCGAGGGCGCCGCCAACCACCTGTGAATTCAGGATGTCACCCACGCGCTGAAGTCTGCCGCGCAGACGCCCGGCGTCAGGAGCGGGACCATTGGCCTCTTGCTCCAGCTCGTCAGTGAGTTGAGCGAGTTCGGTGCTGGCTTCAGGCGAAAGATTTAGGACCGGAGCCGCCTGCCGGTATTGCTCGACATACTTGACGATCTCGGCAGCCTTGCTCGCTTCAACGAACGTCGCGTTCATCTGGATGTTTTGACCATGCGGAGCAATGATCCCTTTGTTGTCGCCGCCGATGTTGTAGGTCGTGTGGCCAGCCAAGTGCCGCTGCTCGTACTCGCTCACATTGCCCTCACACTGCTCGACACAACGATCACCGCTATCGGTCGTCTCGGCCCGGACAGGGCCAAAGCGTTCGTTGACCATGACACCCGAGATCAGGCCCTTTGCCCTGAGCGACGCCGCGGCCCGATCAATCTCGGGAAGCGTCAGTCGCTCGCCCTCGAACATGGACTCGGGGCTCTTCAGCACATCGTCGACGATGGGCATATATGCTCCGTCCTGCTTGCGCTCCCAGAGCCAGCGGAGCAGCCCGTTGCGCGCAGCAGCTATGCGGAGTACTCGGTCGCTACGGCGCTCCTTCCGCTGCTTTACCCACTCACGACCGTAACCGGTGAGGTTTGCGATGGGCGTACCCATCGTGCTATGGCGATTATCCACCAATCCTCGCTCCTTGCACTGACGGAGCAGTGTGAAGGATTCCTTCACGTCGAGACCGTGTTCATCGCTGAACTCTTGGAAGTCCACATCGCCAAGAGGTGCCCTGTCCGAGTGGTCGTAGATCCACTCAACAAAGGCTTCGTGTAGCTCTGAGAGGTTATTGATCATCGCATCGTCTCCATAGCGATCCGGGCTGGCCGCGGTGATTTACAGATCAGTCTGAGGCACGCGGATCCCCTCATTCGCCGTTTTAGCCGTTTAGATCACAGAAATCATCCAAAGTGACTACGGCTAGCCAATTTCTCCGACTGATCAGTCTCGGCCCTGGACGTTGAATCTGATCTCGTCACCCTTTGAGATCGCTGTTGCGATGTTCGTAAGCTCGGGATCAGTGATGTCGCCCTCGAGATCCTGGACCCGAGCACGTACCAGAGGCTTGATGCTGTCAACAGGACGCCCCTTCAGGTCCAAGGCCATCTGGGCCAGCGCCTGCTCATACTGGCGAACTACTTCGTTGACCCCCTCGTTCATCAAGCGCTCGATCTCTCGATCATTGAACCTGAAGCTCGATCTCATAGTCTCAACCGTTCGGCTCCGATGTCGTTATGGAGCCGACCATACGGGTTGCGTCTGACACTTTCCGATCGACGGTGTGCAGGCTGACATGGCCCCGCTGGTCGAGGTGGTGGCTATCTTTAGAGAAACGATCTTGCTAACGTTCGTGCTAACAACAAGTCTGGACGGGCCTGGACGGCCACGGACTGAGAAGCCCTGTAGAGCTCGCCTCGCCGGGCACGGAAGACAGTCGTAGACGGTTCTGGATGGTCGTGATCTGACTCGTAATGAAATCTTCGTGAGTTCAGGCACCTCCAGCGGTCAGAGCATGGTTGTGCCCTGTCCCGCGAACTGCTTGCACCTTGACTCGATCGGCTTCGACCTTCAATGTCAGTTCCTCCAGGAACTGCACGATTCGGCCTGGCTGCTGGAACATAGTGGGGTAGTCCTTGAGGGCGGTCATCTCGACAGGGGTGAGGTTCCGTGCACTGACGATGCCGCCGTGCTTTACCAGGAGCATCGAGCCCACCATGATTACCGCCGCCTCGGTGTTCTCCAAAGAGGTGATCAGTTTGGCAGCGGCTCCTGCTTGAAGGTCGTCTACTTTGGCCTGCACTTCGTCCAGCGCGCGCAGTTCGGCCGCCCGCTGCAAGCTAGCGGCTAGTTCGCGCCCTGTCTTGGAGCGAGTCCATACCTTCAACCTCTGGAAGAAGGAACTAATAATGGGCCGGTAAGGATCAATTTCTAAACCATGTGCTTCGATCAGCTCGTGCAAGGCGGCCATAACAGCTTCGGCATCGTCTTCTTTGGGAAGATAGACCAGGACTGGGGCGGCTCTCATGCCATCGCGCCGGATGTCGGTCATACGGAGCGCCTCGGTCACATGCTCGCTAGGCGTAGTTGGCCTACGATAATTTGGGAGATAGTATTGATGTATACGGACCAGCTCGGGATGGTCTATGACATATTGGTCGTCAATTTTTAAGATCTCTGCCAGCCAGTGCTCCACTATGGCCAGCCCGTGTGGCCATTCATAACCAGATTCCGGGCTCGGCTTTCCTATTGCCCGAATCGATTCGGTAAGGGAAGTGGCCGCCACTTTTAGCTTCTCGTTAGTGGGCTTAGCTGATAGTGCTGCGCTGACCAGCACGAGGACTCCGTCTAAGGCTTCTGCGATATCCGGTCGGCAGGCGATAATTGCCTGCTGGAGACGCCGAATTACTGCCGTCGGGGGTGATTTCGGCTCAGCTTTTCCTGTGGCGGCGGCCGGTACGGTTCGAATGGCAGGTTCCTGGTTGGTCACGAGTGCCTCCTCCGTTCAAGCTTCGCATGAGGGATATCCTCATTCAACGTCAGACGCCGAGGGCATACGTGGGCGAAGCTGGAATCGTGACCTTTCCGATCGATATCCCGTCGCCTGTGGCCTGCGAGTTGACATGAACGCTTTCCAAGCGGACAGTCGTGCGGCTTCCACTTCCGGGCGTCCAGCGGCCCTGCGGTATAGGTCCACGGGCGGCGCGGTGATCGTGTCTGGCGGTAATGCTGTACGGGACTGCTGTACAGCATTACCGCCAGACACGATCATACGCCACCGATCCGCATCTACCGCTTGAACAGGGCGGGACGCCGCTGACGAAGCGTCTGCCCTTGACGACGGATTAGACGGTGCCGATCAGCAGGGCGCGAGTAGTGAGCCAGCGAAAACTGATTGTCCACGAACGTCGCGATGCTAAGCTAGAAGGCTTTGCTACGCGGAGGAGGGCGGGATGGACATCAGATCGCTCGAGGAGCTTCAGCAGCCCGACGGAACTGCATTGGTATTTTCACCGCTGGGTCTGGGCGGAAAGCTGACCGCTGAGGACGCTGCAGTGTTCCAGCAAGAGGTCATCGGACGGGTCGACCTGGCAGATTCCGTGCCCGACCTGGTGCGCAGAAGCTTCGAACGAGTGCGGGCGGCTCACAGCTATGGGGTGCTCCACTACGAGTTCTTCACCCTTGCCCATGATCATGCGCAGTTGGTGTTGGAGTACGCGCTGCGGGAACGCTTCGTCGAGTTCTACAGCGGCATGGCCATCTTTGAGGACCAGAGCGGCACCGAGCAACGCCTCACTTTCTCCACGTTCGACGATCTTCATCGTCAGTTGCGCGAACGTGGCCGTCCTCGCGGGCAGCGGCGATGGCGACTGCAGTTGCGCCGAACGTCCCAGACCATGTTCTTCGACGGGATGCTAACTACCCTCCTGGAATGGGCGCGCGCTGAGGGCTTGCTGAACGGGGAACGCAACCGGCTGATCGCTCCGCTGTTCGTCAAGCTCCGCAACCACGTAGCCCATCACACCGCCTATCAACTTATTTCACCGCCGGAGTCCGCCCGGGCTATCAGCGACTTGGCCGAGATCGTCAACCGGTTGTGGGGTGTACCCACACCGGGCGGACGGCTCTATCCCGCACCGGTGCACCGTGACGTCATCGCAGTGAGCTGGGATCCCGGCGGCGGGAACGTCGTCCACAGCTTGGCAGAGCACCTGCACACGATGCCCGCTGATCTCAATCCTGAGAAGCTCACCCACGTCATCGTCCGCGCTGTGCTGCATGACCAAACGCTGACGTACTTCGACGCACGCTTCGAGACAACGCTCTACCCGTGTCAGCTGTTGTGGGGACCAGGGAATTGGGCAAATGCTGTGAAATGGCTCGCATCTGAGCACCCAACCCCAGACACGGTCGACATCCTGGACCGGCAGTTCATGATCCGTTTCCACGAAGAGCGCATCTACCTGCCACAGCAGATCAACGTCGCTGCTGGGCTGCCGGGCGTCGACCGACACGGCACCTGGTACCTGGTCCGCGCTGACTTCCCCAACGACGCGTTCAACCACCTCCGGCAGCAGCTCACCGGGAACGTCGGCTGCTCCCACCGCCGCTGCGACCAGTGCGCAGTGGAGGTCATCACCACCGGAACCTGGCAGCACATCATGGATCATCTCGCGGCAGAGGGCTCGGCACCTGCTGCCGGGCCGAGTACACCCGACGTACGGGCTCCTTCATGGCTGCCGCGCTGGAATGGGATCCACCGCGGCAGCCACTGGACGATCCCACCCTCGTAGATCGGGGCAAGCGTGCGATCGGTCACGCATCATGGATCGGGTCGCGTCCACGGAAGTGCTGTACAGCAGCGCCGTATAGCAACACCGCCTCACACGACCACACGCCACCAACCCGCATCTACCGCCTGACCAGGGCATCGGTTCGCCGACCTGGGACCCGCCGTTGACTCGTAATGAAGGGGTCTGGGATCCGATTCCTCAAGGCGGCTCCAGATCAGAGGCTCTCCAGGCCAATCTGGGAGGGTCTCTGCGTATCTGTACTAATCAAGAGATGTGGGCTTGTCCTGAGAACGGGTACCTGGTAGCAGCCGTTCACCCTGGTGAACAGTGCCCAGAAGGGCTTCACATTGCGTCACGCCCGCATTTCTTGATCAGTACGTGCGCCGTGGACGGGACATACTCCTGCTCGAGAACACTCAACAGTACGCGACATCCTCGCCGAATCGCCAGCCTCGTAGGTCACTTCCGAGATTCTCACCCCTCATGCCCCTACTTCACCGCATACTTCTCTTGGGCATAGACCGCACACGGACAGTGACGGCTGGGCAGGAATCTCAACAGGACACACATGCGACTCATCTTTGCGGAAGTCACGAACTTCCGTGCGCTCCAAAGCGTGAAGGTGCATATCGACGACCAGACCACACTGATCGTCGGAAGGAACAACAGCGGAAAGACCTCGTTTGTCGACCTCTTCGCGAGGTTCTTCGGTAATGACCGTCCGCGTTTCACGTTGGACGATCTGCCGGCCTCTCACGTCAGGAAAATCGAACAGGCGGTGCGTAACTACCGTCAAGCCGAGCGTTTAAGGGAATCCAACCCCGGGCAAGCCTCCACACTGACCGACCGGGCGATTGGGCTGCTGCCAGAGATTCGGCTTCGGCTCACCATCGCCTACCAAGAGGACGAGGATCTATCTGCGATCAGCGCGATCATCATCGATCTTTCTGAGGACTGCCACGAGGCCGTGATCGAGGCGCGCTTCGAAGTGCGGAGCGCTCTGGATTTCCTCAGAAGTGCCACCAAGGAAAGGGCCACCGACAAACAGATCGCGAAGCTCTTCCAACGGCATTTCCACGCGACGTTCCATGCGATCGGCACTAGCGTGGAATCAGAGGTGAGCGTCGGCATTGAACGCTCGGTGGCGAGGCAGATCGTCTCGACCATGTTCGTCTTCGCTCAGGCGAAGTTCGACGATGTCTCTGCCGACCGGACCAGGAACCTGTCACAGACTTTCGAGAAGTTCATCAAGACCTATCATGAGGACGAGCACGCGGTCGTCGCCAAGTTCGAAGGCCTTCTCGTAGGGATGGCACGAAGGCTCGATAGCAGCTACGACGATATCTTTGCCCCAGTCCTCGCCTGGATGAACGCCTTCGGCAACGAAGTTTTCGGCCCAGGTCAGAAGCCTCGCATCGTCTCAGAACTCGACCCGGTGTCCATCGTCAAGAACACCACACGCATTACCTATGCCAGCAGTGACGGCGGCCGGCAACTGCCCGAGGGGCACAACGGTCTCGGGTACAGCAAGCTGGCCTTCACCGTCCTACAGGTCATCAGTTTTCTGGAAGCTCACAGGCGTGCGTCACCCAAACCGGCCGTGAGCCTCTTGTTCATCGAGGAACCGGAAGCCCATCTCCATCCCCAGATGCAGGAGGCTTTCGTCAGGGGGATCAGAGATCTGCTGGAAGGCCAGGATGCGGAAGGTGTCCAGGTCATCATGACCACACACTCATCGCACATCGTTGCCAGCGGCCACTTCGAGGCGGTCCGCTACTTCGACTGCACTGGTCAGCAGCTCAAAGTGAAAGATCTGGCGGAGTTCCGCCATAAGTCGGAACCGGTACCGGCCGAGGAGACGCTCCGCTTTCTCGCCAAGTACATGGTGCTGCACCGGTGTGACATGTTCTTTGCCGACAGCGTCATCCTCATCGAAGGCACTACGGAGCGGCTGCTGATGCCGGCCATGATCCGGAACTGTGCCCCGCAGCTCCGACGCGAGTACGTCTCCGTAGTCGAGGTCGGCGACGCCTACGCCCATCGTTTCCGTGAACTCCTCATCTTCCTCGGTGTGCGCACGCTGGTCATTACAGATGTTGACTCCGTCGCACTGGTCGTCAAGAAAGACACGAACGGGAAGCCACGCAATACCTATCCCGCCTGCCCGACGGAAACCAAGGGCGCCAAGACATCGAACGCCACCCTCAAACTGTGGCTGCCAAGACTGGAGCAGATAGACGCGCTGCTCGCCGCTACTGACGAGCAGCGGATCTTCGATCGTGTGCGGTTGGCTCACCAGGTAGCCGAGGCACCTGGAAGGCGCTGCGGGAGGAGCTTCGAAGAAGCCTTCATCCTTGCCAACGCCGACATCCTCGCCAAGGAGCTTGACCAGCTGACGGTCAAACACTCCTTCACACAGCACCTGCAGGTCCCGATCACTCCCGAGGAGATCACCAAGAACGCCTACGCGATCGCCGGTTCCCTCGATGGGAAGAAGACCGACTTCGCGTTCGACATCCTCATGCTCGATGGTTGGTCCACTCCCCGATACATCGTCGAAGGGCTGCAGTGGCTGATCACGTCACCGAACGGGTGATCCTCGCGCTGGACGAGCGGCGCAGCTTCCTGGTCGATGCGGGCGCGGGCGCGGGAAAGACATACACGCTCGTCCAGGCGCTGCGTCATCTACTCACCGCCTGCCGCGCGGACCTGGAACGGACCGGCGGCAAGGTAGCGTGCATCACCTACACGAACGTGGCGAAGGATGAGATTCGCGAGCGTGTGGGCGCCGACCCGCTCGTCATTGTCGCAACGATCCACGAGTTCCTCTGGGCTGAGATCGAACGGTTCCAGGGCCAGTTGCGTACGGCCATCATCACGAGGAACGACGAGTCTACCGACCCCCATGACCTGGAGGCGCTGACATCCGATGTTGCGATCAGCTATGTCCAACTTGGACGCAACCTCGCGAAGGGTCGCATCTCGCATGACGACGTTCTGGCCCTGTCCCACCGGCTCGTGTCCGGCTCGCCGAAACTGGCACGGATCATCGCAGACCGATTTCCCTACATCCTCGTGGACGAGTACCAAGACACCTCGCCCCTGACCGTAGAAGTCCTGCTCGACCATTTAGCGGGTGCTGGCCGCCGTGGATGCGCCGTTGGCCTGTTTGGCGACTCGATGCAGCAGATTTACCGCACAGGTGCCGGCGAGGTCACGGGATATCCAGACCTCGAACGGATCACCAAGAACGAGAACCGCCGGTCTGCCCAGGCGGTTATCGATGTCCTCAACGCGATACGTCCCGAACTCGTGCAGAAGCCGGTCGGCCTACCTGTCCTCGGGGAGGTTCACCTGTTCTTGCAGCAGGCCGTCCCGAAAGACGAGCGCCTGAGCTCGGCGCTTGACCAGCTCGACCGGCTGGGCTGGTCACGTGAGACCGCCAAGCGACTTTTCCTTACCCACCGGGCGATCGCTCGCGACATGGACTACTCCGATCTTCACGAGGCCTACCGAAAGGCCAAACGGGTGGAGAGCTTGCACGATGGCACCGATCCCTTCGCAAGCCACATTCTTGACATTGAGGCTCTTTGTGAAGCCTTCGAGTCCGAGGACCATGCGCTGCTGGTCTGGCTACTCGCCGCCAAGAAGACGAAGATCACCAAACATGAGGACAAGGGCAGGATCTCGCAGGCGCTGCGGAGCATGGTGGCCTCACGCACGACCATGACAATCGGCGCAGTTTTCGACCATGCTCAGGAGTCAGGTTTGCTGATCAAGTCCGCGGAGATCAAGGCACGGGAGCACAGCACGATGGAGAAGGACCTCGACGATCGCGCTCAGCGTAAGGCGGAGCACGTCCGCACTGTACTCACTCTTCCCTACTCCCAGGCCATCGCCTACGGCCTCTACATGAACGGGCAAACGCCGCTCGCCACACAGCATGGAGTTAAGGGCGCGGAGTTCGACGACGTTGTGGTCGTGATCGACGACAAGGCTTGGACCATGTACAGCATGGATGAAATGTTGGCTAACCCCTTGGGAACGAAGGACAGGATTCCCCGTACGAAAAACCTCTTCTATGTCTCCTGCTCCCGTGCTAGGAACCGGCTTGCTGTCATCTTCCTAAGTAACCTGTCTCCAGCAGCAGAGCACACGGCCCGTTCCTGGTTCGCTGGAGGGACAGTCCATCCATGACAAGCAGCTGGGCAAAGTGCGCAAGGTTGCGTTCACTGGGGTGATGTACAGCAGTCGCGTACAACAATGCCGCCATCCGTGATCACAATCCATTAGGCAGCATCTACCGCCAGAGCAGGAGAGAACGTCGCCGACGAGGGGTTTGTCCTTGTCTACGGGTCTGGTGGTCAGGTGTCGTACAAGCTGTCCCAGGGTTCGTAGAAGCCGAGGTTGTTCGGGTAGAGCTCGACGTGTTCGGTGCCTTTGAAGGTCTCGATGACGAGGCCGAAGAGCACGCCGTCAACTTCGTGACGGAAGGGCCGGATGGCGACCTTGGACATCTATTGGACCAGCTCTTCCCGCGGAATTTCGGCTATCTGAAATTTGCGATATAGCTCTCCAGCCGAGCATACGGCAGGAAACAGTCACCTCCGCAATACGAGACATGCCCGCAGCCGTGAAATACAGTTCCGGAATGCCGCCTCGACCTGTAGGACGGGTTGCCCGTGTCCGGATAGTGCCACCGGCGCAACCAAGCATCTTCGACACACCGGCCGAACGACTACTCAGCGTCCTGCAATCAGGAACCCGCACTGTCCGGTACCGGCGCATGTGGCGGATAGGTGGCGTCGATACTCCCAAAGGCTACATACGCGGACGTCTCGGATGCGAAACCGAAATGGGCACAGACCATTGGGACGACGGACAGCTGGACTTCATACCGGAAACCCTTGCTGCCGGTGTCGCATCGCCTTTCGTGATCCGTCTCTCCGATTTCGCCGCAGTTTTCCAGGTGAGATCACCCGTCATACGGGTCGCTTCATTCACGGGAGCTCTTCGCGCAATTCTCCGTGAGCAGATGGACGAACAGTGGGAAATAGCCTCTCCAGCGAAAGAGGAATCATTCGAGGAATGGAGAAAAACAGTCGACAAAATTATCCGCCTGAGCGTTAGGTTGACTCCTCCGTCGAGCGGCGAAGGGGGATCCGAAACCAATCAGCTCATAATAGATATGCACCTGGACTCCGCGAGCCTAGAGCTCAAATCCGAATCCGGAATCGAAACCAATGGAAGTATCGCCCAACAGATACTGGATCATGTCGATCGCGGGCACGTCCAAGCGTCGGCGACCGGGGTACGTGAGAACGGAGAAGTCTCAGTAGAGACCGTATGGGATAGCCAACTCCACGGAGAAAGCCCGATCACCACTATCGCCGTCGACCAAAAAACGGGTGAAGCCACCTTCGATTCACTGTTCGAAGAGGTGGAAACCATGGAGCTTGGTGAGACATTCTGAACGAATGGCGAACTGCTCAATGGTCGCCTTTGGTCCAACCGTGCCGCTGGCCGCAACCTGGCCTTCAAGGTCACCGGGGGCCAGCCTGTTGGATTTTCCTTCAAGTTGCTTCGGATGATCTGCAGCCACTCAGTCGGATAATTTCCGAAATTCCATCAGGGTTAAATCAGCCCGCACCTGCGCCTTCTGTTCACATTTTTCAACTCCACTAGCTCTGTCTGCCTGAATAGCCGATTTCTTTCAGGAGGACAGCGGGGGTGCCTTGCGTGCTGAACCTCGGTATATGTCAGAGGCGTATCGTCGTTCGGATAAGTCGATCTTGTCGTGGGCAGCCTCCACCAGTCGACCTCAAGGGCGGCGGCGAGTTGCACGAGGTAGTTCAGCACATCAGCCAGCTCTCCACGGATCCGGCCCAGGGTCTCAGGGTCTGGGCGCTGGGACTCCTCGGGAGTCAACCACTGGAACTCAGCCAGCAGCTCTCCTGCTTCACCGGCCAAGGCCATCGCCAGATTCTTCGGGGTATGGAACTTCTCCCATTCACGCTCCGCACCGAACCGGCGAAGACGCCCAGCGAGTTCCTCAAGTTCTGTCACCACAGGCACCGACTTTACCGCCCCTGTTGTTATTGGAACTCGCAATCGATACCCGCGACAGGAGCTGACGGAAGCCGACAATTGTCGGTAGACGGCGTTACGGTACGTCTCACACCACGCACCACTTCCGTCTGGATGGCGCCACTTTGTGAAGGAGCGGCTTTCGTGGCCTCACGCTGTCTGTACCAGGCAACCGCCGGTGACCTCGCCAACGTCATCTCCGCAGGGCACCTCATCAGAGAGCTCAGGCGGAGCTTCGACGAGCTGATCGGCGGCAAGCTGGACGACAAGGAGGTCGAATCCTGGTGCAGCAGCATCCCGACGGTCGTCAAGTTGCTGCTGGAGGCAGGCCGTCCCTCTGCCAGAGGGCGAAGTAGCCGTACACGGTGGCCCAGGGCGGGAAGTCATGGGGCAGGTAGCGCCAGGGGATGCCGGTGCGATCCACGTACACGATCGCGCTCATGACGGAGCGCAGGTCGTGTTCGGGTGGGCGGCCGATGTCCAGGCCGCTGCCACGGCGTTCGGTCCGCCAGGCGCTCAGTACGGGTTCGATGAGTGCCCACCGGGCATCGGACAGGTCGCTGGGGTACGGGCGCCGCTCGGTCATGCCTGTGGCGTATCGCATGGTGGGCTTGCCGGTCAGCCGGTTTGAGGATCTGCCGTCGACGAAGAGCGGCAGAGCACCGCGCCTTGGGATGAGACAGGATTTCTCGTGTCAGACACGCCGCCTCGAAGCCGGAATGGCGGCCATAGCGGTACGCGTATCTGGTGATACGTCGCGAACACGGCAGCCTACTGATCGAACAAGCCTCCCTGTGCGCCATAAAAAGGGATCAAACACCCTCTAAGGCGGGTGTCTTTGGGGATCGGTCATCGCCGCATGAAGGGGACCACGTAGGAGGGCGGCTGACCGTTCGTCGCGTCTGTCAGGTCGTCCTCGGTCAGGCTGAGGGTGAAGGCGTTGCCTGTTTGGTGGGGGTTCCAGCTGCGGGCAAGAGCTCTGCGGATGGTCGCCGATACGAGTGCGGGTCGTACAGCCATCGCTCGTTCCCCGAGCCACGCGTCTGGCCGGGAGCAGGGGAGCAACACCAGGAGAACGCGTCCCGGCACGTCGGCTGGCTCCACCGCGAAGGTTAGCGGTCCCCAGCTGTTCGCCTGGCAGTACGTGGGTTTGCGGCGGATCCGCCAGCGATAGGTGACGCCGTCGACCGTGATGAGCCGTGAGCCCTTCTTGGGGATCGACATGAAGATGGGCCTCCTGCTCTGTTCCGTCGCTGTTCCGTGGGAGAGCCGAAACCAGTGACAAGTGACG
This sequence comes from Streptosporangium sp. NPDC020145, assembly GCF_040631275.1. Classification (NCBI taxonomy): domain Bacteria; kingdom Bacillati; phylum Actinomycetota; class Actinomycetes; order Streptosporangiales; family Streptosporangiaceae; genus Streptosporangium; species Streptosporangium sp. NPDC020145. The sequence continues at coordinate 28,245 of NZ_JBEXZT010000005.1, forward strand.
CGAGACGCCCGCAAGCGTAGCCCCTGTTCAGGCGCATGATCGAGCCGTTTTCGCAGGTAGCTGGATCCTGAGCCGGAGATCACCCAGATCTACGAGGGCGGGGCAGTCTGCGATTGGGGTGGCTGATCAGCTGGCGACGGGGAGTTCCCGGGCGCGAGCTTTCGCGGAGGCTCGTAGAGCGCTGAGGTGTTGATGGAAAGCGTGGTTCCTGTTCTGGTCGAGGTTGAGCGGAAGATCCAGTCGAGTGATCAGTTCGGATTCGGCGATCCAGGGTTCGGGGTGAGCCAGCCAGCAGACCCGGGCGTGCTCGGCCATCCAGGCCGTCAGTTCCTTCTCGCCGGTCTGTCCGAAGGTCAGGCGCTTGCCGCTGCCCACGCGACGGAGTTCGAGACCGAGGAGGCAGCCCAGGGTGAGGCGAAGAGTGGAGCCTTCGGCGTTACCGCGGAAGTGGTAACGGACTCGGGTGCGCAGGTTCTGTCTGCTGGTTCGGGTTGCCATCCGGCGGGGGGCGATTCCGACGTACAGAAGTTGCCCGGAGGGCAGCCGGGGATCGGGGGACTGCTCGAAGTGCCAGCCGTAGACGCCGGGGACGGCCGGGACGGGGCTTGGCCGGGTCAGCACCTCGGCCGCCGACCACAACCTGTCAGGCTCCAGGAGATCCCTCATGTTCATCGCCTCTTCCAACAGACCCGCGCGGATGAGGAGACGCTAGAACATGGCGCCGACAACACCGGCACAGTGCTCGCTCCTGGGCTGCGCGCGCTGCCGTACAGCGGCACCGTCTTACGCGACCACACCCCACCCACTGAATCCCGCCTGCTTCCTGGCGGTGGTCGGTTCACACAACGGTAGAGAGGGCGGGTCTGACGACATGGCCCCCGGGGCACATCGGGGGCACATGGCGTTGGAAGACGGTGGAGGGCAGTGGCAGAGGATGGCAGCGTTATTGCAGGTCAGAGAGCAGGCCACTGAGTGAGTCGCAGGTCAGGGGCAGACGGCATTAGAACCCGGCCTACAGGCCGACTCGTCCGCCCTCCCCGCCCCTGACCTGCGGCGGAGCCGCCTGGCTCAGATGGTGTTCGATGCTTCTCGGGTCGAGGCTCACCGTGACCAGGACGAGGGGAAACAGCGCGCTCACCCGCGCACGTGGCAGCCGGTGACCCGGCGGGCCAGGGCCGCCGCCCGGCTCGGCGGCGCCGCACCCAGCTGCATCCGCCGGTCCTCCTGGCGCATCCCGACCAGGACGACGACGTAGCCGACGAACACCGCCGCGCCCAGCACCAGGCCGATGATCAGCGGGATCATGGTCGCGTTCACGTCCAGATCACCCCCGCCTCGGCGGTGCCGTACGGGCGCGCCGCACCTGACCGCGCCGCCGGTCGGCCGTCCTGCGCCGGGCCGCCTGACGGCGGGTCCACCGCTCCCGCGCCAGGCACTTGCGGCAGACGAACCGTCCCTCCTCCAGGACCGCGCCGCATCCGCAGGCGGGCGTGTCGTCGATCGGCCGAATGTGGTTGATCACTGTTGTCTCTCCTCTCGTCGCCACCGGTGCTGCCGTGCGGTATCGAGGGTGCGACGAGCAGGTAGGACGTGATCACTACAGGGCGGGACATGTACAGGACGTCCGGTCTACGATTGCCCCGTCCCTGGACGTCCCCGGCTTTCAGGCAGGTGAGATGGCGAACGAGCGGTTGCGCACGGCGTTACTCGAACGGGGAACCACCATCACGGAGGTGGCCGAGGCCGTCGAGGTCGACGCCAAGACCGTGGAACGATGGATCACCCAGGGCCGTGTACCGTACCGAAAGCACAGATTCGCGCTCGCCAAACTCCTCGGGGTCGAGGAGGTCTATCTGTGGCCGGACGCGCTGACTCCCAAACAGGCCGCCGCGGTCTCCGGAAGCGAACTCGTCACCGTCTACCCGCACCGCTGGGCCGTACCGAAGGAGACCTGGGAACGCCTGTTCTCCGCGGCCCAGGGGGAGATCGGCGTACTGGTCTACAGCGGGATCTTCATCGCCCAGGACACCGGCATCATGCGCACCTTCGCCAAGAAGGCCGAGGCCGGTGTGCGTGTCCGCATCCTGCTGGGCAACCCGGACGCGCTCGAAGCCGCCCCGCATGGCGCGGACGAAGGCCTCGGTGACGGCATGGCCGCGCAGACCCGGATGGCCCTGACGCTCTACCGGCCGTTGCAGCAGGTCGAGGGCATCGAGATCCGGTTGCACCACACCATCCTGTACAACTCCATCTACCGCGGGGACGATCAGCTTCTCGTCAACACCCATGTCTACGGCAAGTTCGCCACCGACGCCCCGGTCATGCACCTGCGCAAGGTGGCGGGCGGGGACATGGTCTCGACCTATATCGACAGCTTCGAAGCCGTCTGGGCCGGAGCCACCCCCGCAGGATCGTGACCCATGACGGCCCCGTCCCCAGTCGTCAACGGCGTGGGCGACATCCTGATGCCCCGCCGTACCGGCAACGGCAACTGGGCCTGGGGGAGTCCCTGCCGCGTGGGGAGATCGGCTTCCTGATCACCGACCGGTCGATGCGGCTGCGGCTCGCTCACCTCCTCGACGGCGCCGGGCCGTACATCGGGTAGGAAAACCGGTTGGCCGGGCCTGGCCGGTGTCCATAAGGTGCGCTCGATGACCCTGTTCACGCACCTTTCCCCAGCCGATGACATCCGTTCGATCCGGCGGGCCGGTATTCGCGCCCGCAGCCGCGACCACGACGGCCGGGCCGGGGTGTTCTGCCTGCCGGTCATGCCCTCCTACCAGCTCACCCACCAGTGGGGCCGGGAACTGCACCGCCGCGGCGGGCGGCGCACGATGGTCGCCGTGGACTTCCGGCTGCCCGACGACGAACCGGTCCTGGTCGGCCGCTACGACCGCCGGCACGTCGAACTCGCGAGCGCTGAGGCCGCAGTTCTGATCGCCGGATGTGAGGACGCCCGGGGGTATGAGGTGTTCGTTCCCCGCGCGATCGGCGCCAGGGAGATTCACCGGGTGCGGGCAATCAACCGGGTCACCGGCTGGCGGTACATGCCCAACGCCCACGGCAGGTTCCCCTGCCCGTGCTGTCTGGAACGTGGAGAGTACGGCAGCGCGAAGATCCGCAGGAAGGCCGAGAGCCGCGGCTACTGACCGCTGTGCCCCAGTGCGGCATGTACGGCGTGCACGGCCGCGACGATGCACGGCGTGGCCTTGGTGATCGACCGGCTGACCAGGTGCTCGGGGCCGTACCGGGAGTTGATCTCCGCAAGGCGGGTCTCGACGTCGACCGGCAGGCCGTCCGGGCCGGTGGTCATGTCGCAGTAGGTCAGCGCCTCGACCGACTCGGGGCGTTCCTCGGCGAAATCGGCGCCCAGCGTGTCGAACCTGGCCCGTGGATTCGCCCGCACTGATCAGCAGCTGATGTCCGGTTCAAGCGATTAATTCTGAAATGCCCTCAATTGCGAGAATGGCGGTAATTGCCTTGCTAGGGGGACAGGCGGAGAAACGTAGCGAAAAGTACATAAAGGCAGAAATGGTTCTTGCGTTGCTCTCCGGCTCTCCGGTAATAGTCGGTCGTGATTGCCTTCAGTAGATACCGGGCGAGTGACCTAGTAGGTACTGGGGCTTTCGCTTCGGTCTGGCGAGCATACGATGATCAGTTGGCCGCGCCGGTCGCGATCAAGGTGCTCGCCGAGCACTGGGCGCAGCGTCCGGGCGTCCGGGAACGTTTCCTGCAGGAAGCGCGCCTGCTGCGCCAGGCAGCCTCGCCGCACGTCGTGCAGGTGTACGACCTCGGCGAGGCGGACGGCCGGCCGTACTTCGTGATGGCCTTCGCCGACCAGGGAACCTTGCAGGACCTGCTGGATCAGGGGCCACCTCCGCTGCCCGAGGCGATCGACCTGATGCGACAGATCTGCGCGGGCGTCGCCGATCTGCATCGGCTCGGCGTGATCCACCGGGATCTGAAACCGGCCAACATCCTGATCTGCGGCACCCCGGAAGGCGGACGGCGACTGCTCGTCGCCGATCTCGGCCTGGCCAAGGCCGCCGCCGATCCGACCGGGCTGACCATCGCGGGCACACCCGGCTACATGGCTCCCGAGCAGCGGCAGCCCGGCGGTTCCATCGATGAGCGCACCGACGTGCACGCGCTCGGCGCGATCGTCTTCCACCTGCTCACCGGCCAGGTGCCGGCACCCGACGCGCATTCGCCGCGCCGACTCAGGCCGGAGGTGCCGGCGGCCGTCGACGAGGTGGTCGTCCGCGCGCTCGACCCGGTACGTGAGCGTCGCTGGGATTCGGTGGAGGCGTTCGAACGGGCACTGGTCGCCGCTGCCGCCGGTGGCGGAGCCGGACGTGTGTGGCGTCTTCGGCGGCTGCTGCGACGACTGCCCCGGGTGTGGGTGTACGGCATGGCCGGGCTCTGCGCCGGCACCGGCGTCGCGGCGGCGCTGCTCATCCCCGACTCCCCGAAGCTGGAGGGCACCGACGTCCCCGTCGAGTACCGTGGGCTGATCGTCGAGGCCGGGACGTGGTGCAACCTGGAGGGCCTGAGCCCCGCACTGATCGCCGCCATGCTGAAAGCGGAGAGCGGATTCGACCCCAAGCTGGTGGACACCCCGAAGGACGAGTACGGCATCGCCCGCTGGACCCCCCGAGTCCTGCAGTGGTACCTGTCCCCGGGCATGGACGCCAAGCAGGCGGCTCTCGACCCGAAGATCGCGATCCCGAAGATGGGCGAACTGATGTGCCGGTACGGGCCCCAGGTGGCCGACGTGCCCGGCGATCCCGCACTGAAACTCGCCGCCGTCTACCGGACGAGCTCAGGGTCAGTACGGGAAGCCGGTGGGATAAAACCCTCCCTGAGGCCCTACACCGACAGAGTACGTGCCTTCTTGGCCGACTACGGGCCCTGATCAGAACGGCAGTCGGCCAGCTCCCGCGAGGCTTACCCGAGGTACAGCTTCACCGAGTTGATCGGGCCGAAGTCGAGGGTCCTGTAGGCGTACATGTCGACCGGATCGCTGTCGCAGCTGCCCCCGTTGTACTGACGGCACTCCGTGGCCAGCGCCGGCCGACCCCCGTCGGCGACCTGGTTGTTGAACAGGATGCGACTACCGTAGACGTTGGAAAGGTTGTGCGCGCCGTAGCTCCAGAACATCTTGTCGACGCCGCTCTCCCAGGTCGACCCCTTGTAGAGGCAGACCGCGCCGACCGGACAGCCGGCCCAGGGCCCCTGCTGGACCGAGACGCTGCTGGTCTGCACGGCCCCGTCCCTGGCGGGACCGGTGTCGGCGCTGGCGGAGGTGCTGAACGCGGCCAGCGCGACGGCCGCCATGACGGTGACTGTACCGATCTTGAACATGTCATCCCTTTCGGGTGGTCGCTGTGACTGTCACAGCATCCGCCCGGACGGGACGCCCGGACTATCCGGCAGCTGCCAGGGTCACCCGAGCAGTTCCAGGTGCTTGGCGTTGACCAGGTCGTAGCGCAGGGCGGTCGCGATCAGGGCGGCCCGCTGCCAGTCGGCTCGTCCTTCGCCGGAGCTGTCCTTGATCCGGAGCTTGCGCGAGGCCAGGTACTCGATCTGGAAGGCGATGGCCTTGCGGCTCAGGCCGTACTTCTTGAGCCGTTCCTGGATCTGCGGCGTGCTGGGGGTGACCGTGGAGGCGGGGTCGAGCAGACGCGGCTCACAGAGGGCGACGAGCACCAGGAAGTACTTGGCGGTGCGGTCGAGCGGGTACGCCAGAAGGGTCTCCGCGCCCGTCTCGACGAGGTCGGGATCGGTGAAGGCCTGGCAGGGCGCGAACACCAGCAGCGCCTCCTGAGCTCCGGGCACCAGAATTCTGGCGAACTCGAAGCACACCGGGGCGTCCATCCGGCCCGGGGGGACCTTGATGAACTCTCCCCCTCCCTCGGGGTTCTCGACGACGTATGTCACCCGGCCGCTCAGGTTCGTGAGGGCCCAGTGGTCGCCGGTGGCACGCAGCTGCCCGGCCCGGCGTGAGACGGCCGGATCGCCGAGGACGATGTCGGAGGTGTCGGCCCTACCGAAGACGAGCGATTCCCCCGCTTCCAGCTCCCAGCTCCGGTCGTCCCCTTCGATCTGAACGATGATCGATTTCATAATCGCCACCGTAATCCGTACCGAGGTCGCGGCCTGAGGTTTCACCGGAGTCCCGTCGGCGGGCGCGGAGGCGACAGCACGTACGGGCCGAGAACAGCAGGTGGGGTCAGCGGCGCCAGGGGCCCGGCTGGACGAGGCCCGACTCGCAGGCACAGATGACCACCTGGATCCGGTCGCGCAGCCCGAGGCGTCCGCCCTTCCCTACGGATCGGAAGGTGCCCGGCTGGTGTGCTGTTCGTCCCGGCTCCGGATTTCGGTGCACCGAGGGAGGTCCTCGATGCCTCCGCCTTCGGGGATCATGCCCCAGAGGAAGGGGATCAGGTACTGAGGCGGTTCGCCCAGGAGTACGGCCAGTTCGTCCTCGGCGATGGTGAGGGGGAACGCCGGGCCTGGTCGTCCGGGGTTCCATCCCTGTTCGGCGGCTCGCCGGACGCAGCCGGCGACGAGGGCGGGGCGGACCGCGATCGTCCGTTCTCCGAGCCAGTTGTCCGGCCGAGCGCAGGGAAGCGACACCACAAGAACACATCCCGGCTTCGCGGCCCGCTCAACGGTGACGGTGAGGGGGCTCCAGCCGTTGCCCTGGTGGTAGGTGGGCTTGTGCCGGATCCGCCAACGGAAGGCGGTGCCGTCGACGCCGATGAGCCGTGAGCCCTTCCTGGGCATCGTCACGGGCGCCTCCAAGCTTCTGCCCTGTTCCGTCGCTGTTGCGTGGGAGCACCGAAAACAGCGGGAAGTGTCGTGAGACGCCCGCAATCGTAATCCCTCTTGTCCACCTTTCCGGCCTGGTCCGGTATGGGGCGTCCGCAGGGCAGGGTCCGGAGATCATGGAGACGCCCGTCCGTCCCGCTTGGTTCACGAGACCAACCCGTTTGGTCGAAACGGGACCGGGAGCCGTCCCGTCACGTCAGGGTGGCCTGGAACGGCCGGCGTCGGCCGCTGCCGGGATCGAATGCGGGTTCGATGAGGTCGACATGCTTCGGTCTTGGTGGACTCTGCCGGGGAAACTGTCCTCTTCCGGCCATCCGCTTTTTCGGAAGGCGCCGGTTGGCGCTGCTTTCCCTTGAACCTCAGAAGAAAGTCGGAAAATGGAGCAGTGGGTCATGAAAGACGAATTCTTCCCGCCCGGTTCTGTTTCCCATGATGACCCTGCGGTCGAACGGGCCATGGAGACGATTGATGTGCTTCGGCCCTCCGAACAGAGAGAACTTCTGCGCAGTTCCTTCCGGGCGGCACTGGCCTTTGAGCGGACCATGAACATTGACCATCTGACGGATTTCGCAAAGAATCTGCTCGCGACCGTTCATTTGCGCGGCATCCCCGCCTATGCGGAAGCGCTGGAAAACGCCCCCGGGAACCCTCGCGGATCGGGCGAGGCGCTGGACGTCGAAGAGGTGCTGAACCGACTCATGGAGTGACCATGGCGGAGCTCCGGCTCCAAGCGGGAAGTGAAGAAATACTTGCGCGGTGGTGGGAATCGGCCAAGCCCAAGGAGGGTGATCAGCAGCTTGTCTGCGAGGTTCTGCGAACGATCGCCGACGGGACCTGGCGCAGCAGGTGGCATCCGCCCGAGGATCTGGCGAATGATCAACCCGTTCTCCCCGTCAGGGCGTTCCGGCCTCGGGACAGCTTGGTGGTGTTGGTCCGCTTCTGGCCGGCGGAGGATCCGCCAGAATTCGAACTGATCAACATCTTCGACGAAGACGACCTACCGGATGAGGATTGACGGTCCGGGGAATTCGCGGCGGACGTGCGATGGCGGGTACGGCGTCGGCTCCTTGCGAAGTGCCGGATTCCCGTTCTTCCGGAGCGTGCGAGGAACGAGCAGGAGACGTTGATCGCTCCGCCCGCCGTACCGCCAGGTGGGTCGGCGGCAGTACCGAATGGCGATCGCTTTCTTGAAGTTCCGACGGAAAACGCGTAGGCGTAACCCGGCCAGGGGGGCGATCGAGCTTTTCGCCGTCAGCCGTGTAGATCACTCAGGCCCGCAGGAGGGAACAAGGCCTGGCCACCCGGGTGCGCTCCCTCAGATGTAAACCGATCAGACCGGACGGCTGTCCTCCTGTGGCATGTGTTGTGTGGAACACACGGCCGAGGAGGGTGTTCATGATGGAATACCGGTTCAACTCGCCTCCCGGATGGCCGGTTCCGCCCGTGGGCTGGCAGCCTCCACAGGGGTGGCAGCCGGATCCGTCATGGCCCCCGGCGCCGCCCGGCTGGCAGTTCTGGGTGGCCGTACAGGCGCCGCAGCCCGCCCCCGCCCCGGCTCCGGCACCCACGCTGCCGGAGCGAAGCGGCGGAGGGCTGTTCGGCGGGAAGAAGAAGCTGGAGGCGGAGAACGCCGAGCTTCGGGCGTGGGTCGAGCGGCTTGGCGGGATGGACGCCATGGGTGTCTCCGCGCTGACCGAGGAGCTACGGGCCGAGCACGGGCGGCTGCGGGCGGCCGTGGCGGACGCCACGAGGCGGTTGCGCGAGGTCGAGCGTCAGGTCGTGCGGACCGAGGAGACCGTGCTGCTGCAGGAGGCCGGGGTCTACGACTACCGGCATCCGCTGAGTGACGCGGTGGCGTACAAGGAGCGGCTGGCGGAGGTCAAGGCCCGGATCAAGGCGATGGCCAGGGAGAACAAGGCGGTGCTGGGCTCCACGGGCTGGCAGGTCAACGGGTCGGCGGCCGAGGGGCGCCGGATGGTGCGCGACTTCTCCAAGCTGATGCTGCGCGCCTACAACGCCGAGGCCGACAACTGCGCGCGCACGATGCGTCCGTACAAGCTGCAGTCGGCCGTCGACCGGCTGGAGAAGGCCGTGGAGATGATCGTCAAGCTCGGCAAGACGATGGACATCCACGTCAGCGGCGACTACCACCGGCTGAGGGTCTACGAACTGGAGCTGACCGCCGACCACCTGGCCAAGCAGGAGGAGGAGAAGGAGCGCACCCGCGCCCAGCGGGAGCAGCAGCGCGAGGAGGAGGCCGCGCGCCGGGAGTTCGAGCGGGAGAAGGCCCGGCTGCGCAAGGAGGAGGCCCACTACAGGTCGGCGCTGTCCAAGCTGATCGCCAAGGGCGACGAGGCCGGGGCGGAGGAGCTGAAGGCGAAGCTGGAGGAGATCGGCGCGGCGGTCAGCGATGTGGAGGCGCGCGAGGCCAACGTCCGGGCCGGGTACGTGTACGTGATCTCCAACATCGGGGCGTTCGGTGAGGACGTCGTCAAGATCGGCATGACCCGTCGCCTGGAGCCGGAGGACCGGGTGCGGGAACTGGGGGACGCCTCGGTGCCGTTCCGGTTCGACACGCACGCGTTGATCTTCAGTGACGACGCGGTCGGGCTGGAGGGACGGCTGCACGCCGCGCTGAACGATCGGCGGGTCAACCGGGTCAACCCGCGCAGGGAGTTCTTCCGTGCCACACCCTCGGAGGTCAGGGACCTGCTCCAGCAGATCGCGGGTCAGCACCTGCTGGAGTACCGGGACGTTCCCGAGGCGCTGGAGTGGCGGCAGTCGGTTCACCCGGCGGTGGGGAAGGACGAGGCGCGCGTCTGAGACCGCATGGCGGTGGAGAACAGGCCACCGAGTCGCGTTTCAGGGGCGGGCGGAACCGGAACCCGGCCCGGAGGAACGGAGACCCGGGTCCGCCGTACGCGCCGGGACGTCCGCGTACGGCGGGTCCCTACTCCTGGGAGGCCATGGTGATCGTGACGTACAGGTACTCGTCCAGGACCTTGGCGAGTGACACCGAGGGTCGTCCGGCGAGGAGGGGCAGCGTGTCCTCGTCCGTCCCGGCCGCCTGGAGTACGGCCCGCGCCCAGGCCCGGCCCATCCGCAGGTGGGCGCCGAACGCCGCACCGTCGCGCGAGCCGTACAACCGTACGGCGATGGCGGCGTCCCAGGGCATCGCGGCGCGTGGTCGCAGGCCGTACAGCGCCTTGGCCGCGGCGGTCGGGCCCAGCGAGCGGGCCGCCCGGCCGGTGGCGACGGGAAGGGCGGCGAGCTCCGCGTACGCCAGGGAGAGAACGTCGATCTCCCCGTCGGAGAGCACCGCCAGGCTCACCGACGGCAGGTCGGCGGCCCGGTTCCGCCACCATTCGGCGAGGCCGGAGTCGAGGAGGTCGGGCTCGCCCTCGCGGGGGTAGCGGATGCGGCAGCCCCAGGAGTTCAGCCAGCGCAGCAGCGCGGCGCGGTGCCCGGCACGCGACAGGTCGGCCGCCGGGCCCGTGGTCTCCAGGAACCTCAGCCAGCCGGCGTCGACGTTGGAGAACCCGTTGAACACCCGGGCCGCCGCCCGCAGCCCGTCCAGCGTGGGAGCGTCCGCGACAGGCGCGGTGGAGACAACGGACGGGCCGGTGCCCTGGAGGTGGGCGGCCGCCACGCGCTTCGGCACGACCATGCGCCACGCCTCGACGACGATCTCCCGCATCTCCGCCGGGGTGACGGCGTCCACCCGGACCCGGACCCAGTTGAAGCGCTCGTCCGACGGCACCGGCATCAGGAACTTCTCCGGCTCGGAGGCGACGAGCGCCGCGCGCTCCTCCTTGGGGAAGGCGAAGCCCATGAGTTCCTCGTCCCTGGAGAAGGAGAGGTAGACGATCTTCCCGACCCGGAACTTGATCCGGTCCCTGACCAGGGCCTCGTGTGTGCGGGGCAGGGACAGGGCAAGTTCGCGCACCTGCTCGACCGTGACCGTCTGAGCGGACCTCATCGGTGGACCGGACCTCCTCCAGATCGCTCCCACCGCTCGTCGAACGGTTCGGGTGTGCCGACGCCGCGGCCGGAGACCGTTTCTTCGCCGTCGGCGGACCATACGGTAGGCGAAGTCGGGCGTGCCGTCACCGCGTCGACGACCTGGCCGGTCGGCGAGCCGTGGCGGACGGTCCGGACCAGGGCGTCCCGCCGCCGGTGGAGCGCCTCGGCCCGAGATTCCGGACCGAGGCGATGCCCGCGTGGTCCGGGGTGAGGGTCAGGCCGGGTCGGCGGCGACTAGGCGCTGAGGTGCTCGATCACGCGGGCCCGGCATCGTTGGCCGGACGCGGTGAGCACGATCTGTTTCGCCCGGTGATCGGTCGGGTGCGGCTCCCGCTGGATCAGCCCCTGCTCAGGTCGATCAAGGACGAAGGCGGTCTCGCGGGACGCCGGAGATCCCCATGACCGGGCGGTAGGCGGCTCCCGGATCGGGACGGGGCGCCCGGGAAGCGGTTCCCGGGCGCCCCGCTCGCATGAGCCGACGTCCTACGGGGTCAGGATGTCGTCGATGGCGGCGCGCAGGTTGGGCTGCGGGCCGATGCGGTGAGGGTCACCGGCGGGCTGGGCCGTACCGGTGAGCTTGAGGGTGTCGCGGACCTGGGCGGGGGTGAGCACTCCGCCGTTGGCCTTGGCGACGCCCTGCAGGGAGGCGACGGTTCCGGCGACGATGGCGCCGGCGCCGGAGGTGCCGCCGAAGCCACCGGCATAGGTCTTGTTGGGGTCGGTCTCCAAGGGGGTCAGGTCCTGCCAGCCAGGAGCGGTCGTCGACGCCACGCACTCGCCGTAGGCCTGGACGTCCACGCGGACGCCGTACGACGACAGCGGCAGCGCGGTGCGGTCGGCGGAGGGAGGCGTGCCGACGCAGCTGGGGCTGGGCGGGGTCCCCGCCCCGACCATGATGGCGCCGGAGTCGGGGCGGCCCATGATGACGGCGACGTAGGGGTCGGTGGAGTCGTCGAGGTCGACGCCGCTGTTGCCCGCGGGCTCCACCACGGTGATTCCGGCGGCGGTGGCCAGGACGACCTGGTCGTAGACGTTGCTCTGGTACTCCCAGGGGTACTGCCGGGTGCTGGGCTTGACGGCGATCTCGAACAGGATGACGTCACCCGGCTGGGAGTGCGCGGTGGCGTAGGCGACGGTGTCGAACACGGCGGTGCCGGACAGGTGCAGGGTGGCGTGGGGCGCGATGCCGGCCATGCCGACACCGTTGTCGTCCTGGGCGCCGATGATCCCGGCCACCGCGGTGCCGTGACGGATCGAGAGGTCGTTGGTGCAGGGGTCGCCGAACGCGGACGGCACCTGGACGATCTGACCGGTCGCGACGCGTCCGGCGAGGTCCTCGTGGCAGAGGTTCCACCGGTTGGTGTACGCGACCAGTTCGACGGGGCCGTGCCGGTTGGTGGTGGTTCCGTCACCGAGCTGGCCGCTGCTGTTGAGGCCCCAGACGTGGAACGTCTGGGCGAGCTTGGTGATGGTGTGGGCCAGGCCCGCCGCGGCGATGTCACTGGTCGCCGGGATCACGGTGGGGGAGTACCTGTCGACGGTGGTTGCGTCGCCGAGCTGTCCCTGGTTGTTGTCACCCCAGGCGTAGGTGGCCCAGGAGACCGATTCGGCCGTCGCGACGCTGTGCCTGCTTCCGGCGGCGATGCTGTTGACGTTGGCCAGGCCGGGGACGGAGATCGGGGTGGTCCGGCCGGTGGTGGTCCCGTCGCCGAGCTGTCCCTCGCTGTTGTCGCCCCAGGCCTTGACGGTGCCGTCGGACAGGAGCGCCAGAGCGTGGTCGCCCCGGCTGCTGATCTGGGTGACGCCGGTCAGGCCGGTGACGGCGGCGGGGGTGGCACGGTCGGTGGTGGTCCCGTCGCCGAGCTGGCCGATGCCGTTGGCGCCCCAGCCCTTGACGGTGCCGTCGGCCATCAGCGCCAGGGAGTGGACGCCGCCCGCGGCGACCGAGTCCGGCGCGGTGCGGACGCCGGTGAGGCCGGCTACGGCGACGGCGGCCGGGGAGTCGGGGCCGACGTAGCCGAGTTGTCCCAGGCTGTTGTCGCCCCAGGCGCGTACGGTGCCGTCGGACAGGACGGCCAGGGCATGGCCGAGACCGGCGCTGATCGCCACCGCGTTGGAGATCCCGGTGACCTGCACCGGGACGGTGCTGTCGGTGGTGGTGCCGTTGCCGAGCTGGCCCTGGCTGTTGTCGCCCCAGGCCCAGATGGTGCCGTCGCTCTTGAGCGCCAGAGAGTAGTCGTCTCCCGCGGAGACGGAGGTGACGCCGGTCAGGCCGGGGACCTGGGAGGGGACCTTCTTGGCCGTGGTGTTGCCCAGGCCGAGCTGGCCCTGGCCGTTGTCGCCCCAGGCCCACACCTGCCCGAGCGCCGGAGTCCGCGTGATCAGCAGCGAGTGGTCCTGACCCGCGGCGATCGTCTGCGGGCCGAAGTAGGGGATGTAGGTGGACTGCTCTTCGATGTCGGTGACGGTGATGCCGTCGCCCTTGCCACCGGTCTGGGCGTTGGCGTAGTCGGCGTCCACTCCCGCGCCCAGCGAGGAGGTGGCGGCGTTGCGGTACCTCTGGTAGGAGGCCAGCGGTTCGGAGGTGGCGACGGGGGTCATCCTGGCCTGGGCGATCTCCACCGAGGGCAGGGCGTTGAGGTCCTTCAGCAGGCCCTCGACGCCGCTCTTGGGGGCGGTGACGACGAACCAGGAGTTCAGGTCGGGCAGCTGCCTGCCGGTCTTCCTCTCCAGCTGGAGCCGTCGTTCGGTGATCTTCGTCTCGGAGACCGAGGACAGGGGCCTGATGGAGGCGTCCTTGTACCTGGCCAGGACCCGCTGGATCTCGGTCGCGTCCTCGGAGTCCTTGGCGACCAGGCCCTGCCCGCGCAGCCGTACGGCGAGGCCGGGCTTGAACTTCACCGAGAGCTCGGTCGTGGAGAAGCCCTTGGGCAGAGGCCCGTGGGTGCCCGGGGCGGTGCCCTTGTCCTTGCTGTGGTCGTAGGCCGGGGCGGGCTCGGCCGAGGCGGGGGCCGCGGCGACCACGCCGGACAGCGCGCCGACGGCCACGGAGAGCAGGGCCGCGGCGAGTCGCCGTGACCGTGGTCCTCCGCGGCCCCGGGAGTCAGAGCGAAGTGACAACAAATTCTCCTCTGGCGTCGTTCTCGGCGTGCGGGCACGGAGCATGACAAGCCGTGACTCCAAGAATGCGGAAATCGATGGAACGCCTGCCCTGCCGCCTCGGACCAAGGCCTTTCCGTTTGCCGCGCTTCGCCGTACATCATGAAAAAAACTGATCCGACGAGTCAGCATGACCGAGAACCCGTGTGAAAATCAACTGTGAAAATGGATTGCACGGTCAGCTTCCGGGCGGGCGCGTGAAGTGATTTTCGGTGATTCATGGAACGGAAAGAAGCTCCCTCTCCGTGGTTGACAGGGGAGGATGCGCGACGTATGGACGATGAACATCGTTTTCCTGAGAGGGTAAGGAACGTCACAGACCTGCGGATGTTTACCGGATCGATCTCCGTTTCTCGACGGGGAAGACGTGTCGCTGAATGGCAGGAACGCGGCCGGTCGTTCGTGACCGAGTGATCGCCCTCCGTGTTACACAGAAACGCAAACAAACGTCTTAGCGGCGCGAAAGCGTTGGCATTCCTCCATGCGGAACGAGAAAAAGGAATTCGCACGGAACGGCGCGCCCCGCCCGGAGGCGGGACGCGCCGGTGTTTTCCGTGAGGTCAGGCCGGGGCGGGGGAGCCGGCACCGGGGACGAGCAGCCGAGGAGCCCCGGTGCCGTCCGCGGGGACGGACCAGACGTTGTTGGTGCCGTCACCGGTCTGCAGCGCGTAGGCGACGGTCCGGTCGTCGAGCCAGGCGGCCTGGTCGTCCACGCTGCGCGTCTCGGCCAGCGGGGTGACGCGCCGGGTCGCCAGGTCCAGGACCGAGAGCCGCCAGCCCTTTTTCGGATCGGCGCCGACGGCGGACTTGTAGGCGATCCGGGTTCCGTCGGGGGACAGGGACGGGCACTCGACGTTGTCCCGCAGCGTCCTGACGGTCCCCGCGGCGAAGTCGCCCTCGACCAGGTGACGACGGCCGTTCGTGGACAACGTCGCGTAGAAGCGGTTGTCGTCCGAGGCGAACGTGACGCCCCAGAAGTTGACGTCGGAGTTCCGGTACGGCCTGCCGTCCAGCGTGATCGAGAAGTCCTCAAGCGAGGAGACCAGCCGTCCCGTGCGGGTGTCGAGGATGCCCGCCCGGGTGGAGAAACCGGTCGTCGCGTAGGAGTGCCCGTCGATGAACAGCGTCCAGGCGACCATCCGGCCGCTGGCCGAGACACGCAGCCGGTTCGGGAAGCCGGTCAGCGGCAGGCTCCTGCGCTCCTTGAGAGAGGGGTCGAGGACGATCAGCCCGGACGAGCTGAGCGGGCCGACGGGTTTGAGGCAGGCGAGGGTTCCCCCCGCGACGTAGGCGCGGTCGCAGCGCAGCTCGGTGACCTCGCGCGGACCGCCGGGATCGGCACGGGAGACCGTCGACAACAGGCCGTTGGTCAGCACCTGCAACCGTGGCCCCGCGACCGGAGCTCCGGAGGAGGCGGACGAACCAGAGGAAGGAGCGGACACGGGCCGGTCTCCGGCCAGTGCCGTGTAGGTGACGGCGACCCCGGCGAGCAACAGGGCCGCCAGGACCGTCACGAGGACACGTGCGCGCGGGCTGAGAGTGATCGTGACTCCTTGGTGAGCAGGAAGACGGTCAGGGGCAGGGCGAGCAGGGCCGCCACGGCCGCGGCGAGACAGGCGGCACCCGCGCCCCAGGTCTGCCAGGCCAGGCCGAAGAGCACCGAGGAGACCGAGTAGGCCAGGGCCTGGCCGCTCTGCACCAGGGCCATCCCGGTGGCGCGCAGCTCGGGCGGGAACACCGAACCGGCCAGCGCCATGAGGACGCCGTCGGTGGCCGCGTAGAACGTCCCGTAGAGGACCAGCACCGTGACGACCAGCGGCAGGCCGCCGAGCGGGCCGTACAGCAGCAGGTAGACGGCGGCGAGCAGGGCGTTCCCGCCGGCGAACACCCACAGCCGTCCGATCCGGTCGGCCAGCCTGCCCAGCGGCGCGGCCAGCAGCAGATAGACCAGGCTCGTACCGACCGCGAGGATCGGGAACCAGCCGATCCCCAGCTCGACACGCCGCTGCAGGACGAGATAGACGAACCCGTCGCCGATCGTGACCAGGCCGAGCAGGCACGCGGCGGGCAGCAGACGGCCACGTCCGAGCCGGGCGACGGCCCGCCACGAGACCTCGGCCGGGCGAGGACGGGGACCGGCCGCCGCGGGCACGAACAGCACCAGGATCAGTACGGCGAGCAGCGCGACGCAGAAACTCGTCACGAAGACGGGTCCGAACGCCCCGTTCCCCAGCGCGAGCACGGCGAGCGTGGCGATCGGCCCGAGGAAGGCGCCGGTCGCGTCCATCGTCCGGTGCACCCCGAAGGCCCTGCCGAGCCGGTCCTGCGGGGTGGCGAGAGTGATCAGCGCGTCCCTGGGGGCCGTGCGCAGGCCCTTGCCCGCCCGGTCCGCCGTGATCATCAGCCCGATGAGCGGCCCCGAGGCACCGGCGGCGAGCAGCCCGAGTTTGGCGAACGCCGACATCCCGTAGCCGAGTCCGGCGACGGTCTTGTGCCGGTTGACCCGGTCGCCGACGTATCCGCCGACCAGCCGCAGCAGCACGGTCGCGCCGGTGTACAGGCCGTCGATGACGCCGTAGGCCGCCGGGCTGAACTGCAGCCCGACGACCAGGTACAGCGGCAGGATCGCGGTCACCATCTCCGCCGAGACGTCCGTGACGAGACTGACGGCGCCGAGCGCGAGCACCGTGCCGCCGACGGCCCTGACGGGGCCGCCGGCGGTCCGGTTCCTGTCGAGAGTGGAGAGGTACACGTCGTCAGTGGCAGGCGGTGGTGCCGCTGTCGGTGAAGGTCTTGCCCGCCTCGGGCACGAACTGCCAGCTGTAGCTGTTGGCGTGCAGGGTCACCTTCAGGACGCCGTAGGTGTCGCTGTTGCGGACCTCACTGTTGGGCAGGATCGTCCCGAACGAGTAGTGGCTGGCGCCGCCGGAGCCGACGACGAAGTGCCGGATGCCCCGGGCGTTGTCGAGCTGGTTGGCCGGGTTGATCGGCGCGAACCGCTCGTACTGGTGGTTGTGGCCGGTCAGGATCAGGTCGGCGTCGTTGTCGTACAGCGCCTGCACGATCGGGGCGACCGAGGTGTCCGGCGAGTGGTTGGCGCCGGAGGTGTAACGCGGGTGGTGCCACATCGCGACCGTGCACGGCTTGGTGCTCGCGGCCAGGTCGGCGCGCAGCCACCGCTCCTGCGCGGACCCGGCGTTGCAGCCGCCGACGGCCGAGCAGTTGGAGTTGACCACCACGACGTGCCAGTTCGCCCCGAGGTCGTAGGAGTAGTAGCCCTTGGACGGGTCGCCCGCCGACGCGCCGAAGTAGCCGTAGTAGCCCGAGGCCCCGGAGGTGTTGTAGTCGTGGTTGCCCGGCACCGGCCTGGTCCGCGCCTTGTGCCGTCCCCAGGTCGGGTCGTAGTAGGTGTTGAACTCCGAGGTGGTGCCGTTGTTGTAGACGTTGTCGCCCAGCGTGAAGACCGTGCCGGGGATGGAGTCGAGCAGCGCGGCGGTCGCGCTGTCGCCGGAGCCGGAGTTGGAGATGTCGCCCGCCCCGACGAGCACCGGATCGCCGGAGGCCGTCGAGGTCGGCGTGGGCGTCGGGGTCGAACCGGTGTCGGTGGTCACCACCAGCTGGGGCGCGGTCGAGGACCCGCTCTCCCGCGCGTCGTAGTCGGCGCCGTCCGAGCTGGAGGAGGTGACGCCGATGCTGTAGGTGCCGTTGCCGGTCACGTACGGCGTGACGTCCAGCTCGTACCAGGAGTTGCGGGCCACCGGGCCGAGCGTGCCCAGCGTGGCCCCGTCGATGGACGGCTGGTTGTTCCAGGTGGTGCCGGTCTCGGACCAGGTGGTGCTGCCGACGGCCTTGAAGGTGCCGCCGCTGCCGCTCTCCGAGCCGCTCACGTCGTCGGTGTGGACGCGCAGCTTGACGTTGCCGACCGTGCCGGTGACGCCGGTGACGGTGAACCGCAGGAAGAACCGCTTGACCGGGGAGCCGTCGACGCCGAGCTGTCCGGAGGTGCCGTAGTTGGTGCCGGTGTGGCTGTTGTCCACATAGGTGTCGGCCACCGGGGTGAAGGTGGTGGAGGCGGCGTTGGCCACCCCCGTGGACAGGGAGACGGCCGCGAACACGGTCGCGCCGCCGACGGCGACGGCCGCGGACGCCGCCGTGAGCGCCCTGCGTCGGGAGGGTCGAGATGGTCGGAGCAGTCGGAACATGCGTCACTCCTCATGCACGGAGGGTTGTGGGAGGCAAGCACGGACGCTAGGCCGCCAAGGACTCGGTTCGATGAGCGCGGAGGAATCAGACGGAGACGGGAAGGTTAATGACCCACACACCAACCGGGAAAAGCATGGTGGCCGAATCGGGGTTACGGATGTCTATCCACAAGGCCAGGTACCGGCCCGAGCACGTGGACCCGGGCCGTGGGGATGTCGAAGTAGAGGCCGACCAGCTCCAGCCGCCCCCGTCCGACCAGCTCGGCCACCCGGGGAACGGTCAGCAGGTTCTCCAGCTGCTGGACCACGTTCGTACGGCACAGCCGGTCGAGCGCCCCCTCGTCGGCTCCCGCGTCCGGGCCGGAGAGGAAACGCGCCAGGCTGTGGTCACCGTGACGCAGCCAGCGGCCGAGTGAGGGCAGCCCCGCGGCCTTCTCGCCGCCGTCGAGCAACGCGGCCATCGCCCCGCAGCCCGAGTGGCCGCAGACCGTGATCGTCCTGACGCCCAGCGCGCCGGTCGCGTACTCGATCGCGGCCATGACCGAGTCGTCGCGCGGCACCGCGCCCCAGCGGGGGACCAGGTTGCCGATGTTACGGACGGTGAACAGATCACCCGGCCCGCTGGCCGTGATCAGGTTGGGCACGACCCTGGAGTCGGCACAGGTGATGAAGAGATGGGAGGGGTCCTGCCCACGGGCCATCGCGTGCAGGAACGGCCTGACCAGCGGCGCCGTACGGCGGTGGAACTCCCGCGCCCCGGCGAGCAGGTGGTCGGGGGCCGGGACCGGTCCGGCCCGCTCCGGCGGAGACCCAGCAGGGGAGGGCCCGGCCGGCAGTAGCGTGGGACCGCGCCGGTGCGCCCAGGGCAGCCACCAGCGCTCAGGGTCGCGGGGCGGCGACTTCGCCGGGAACATCCTGGCGCCACCGGCGGCCATGGCGTACCACTCGTCGTGAAGCTCGTCGACGTCCACGCTGCCGCCCCCGCGCTCGTGCTCCTGACGCCAGGCGTGCACGGCCTCGAAGGCCGCGTTGTCCATGAAGTCGATGTTCAGGTCGAGGTCGACCGCCACGCCGGGGGGAACGGTGTGCAGCTCCGCGACGATCCTGGGCACGCCGAGGAAGGTCAGCGAACCGCCGATCAGCACGTGCCAGCGGCCGTCGGGCTCGGGCCTGGCCCGGACCGTCACCCCGGTGAGGCGGCGCAGCGCGGACAGCGCGGCCAGACCGAGACCGAGCAGCACCCCCTCGGGAAGACCGAGCAGCACGACCCCGGCCATGGTGGCGAAGTAGATCGGGATCTCCCCGTGCCCGTGCAGGCCACGCAGACGTCGCAGATCGGCCATCCGGACGCCGATGAAGATCAACAGGGCGGCCAGCGCCTCGGCGGGGATCAGCGTGATCGTCCGCCACAGGCAGACGGCGAACAGCAGGATCCACAGGCCGTGCAGGACCGCCGACCAGCGGCTGCGCGCCCCGGCGCGCAGGTTGGCCGTACTGCGTACGATCACTCCGGCGACGGGCAGCCCGCCCAGCGCGCCGCTGACGATGTTGGCCACGCCCTGCGCGGCGAGCTCCCTGTCCAGGTCGCTGCGCCCGCCGTCACGCTGCTTGTCGACGGAGACCGCGCACAACAGCGACTCGACCCCGGCCAGCAGCGCCACCAGCAGCACCGCTGCGACGATCCCGTGCCAGTCTCCCTCCGGCCACACCGGGGCCACCCAGCCGACCAGGCCGGCCGACAGATCGAGCCGGGTGACATCCCAGCCGGCCAGCAGGGCGGTCGCCGAGGAGACGGCCAGGGCGGCCAGCGGCGCGGGCACGATCCGTGACCGCCGGGGCAGCCGGTTCCAGCCGAACATGACGCCGACGGTGAGCAGGCCGACGAGGACCGCGTGACCATGGACGGCGGCGAGCTGGCCGGGCAGCTCGGCGAGGTTCTCCACGGCGGAGCGCTGCGGGGCGCCGCCGAGCACCACGTGCACCTGGCCCAGGGCGATCACCACACCCACCCCGGCGAGCATGCCGTGCACCACGGCGGGGGAGACCACCAGCACCGCGCGGGCCACCTTGAAGGTGCCGAGCAGCAGTTGCAGACCGCCCGCCAGCAGGGTGATCAGGCAGGTGGCCCGCCAGCCGTACACGGCGATCAGTTCGGCGACCACCAGTGACAGCCCGGCGGCGGGCCCGCTGATCTGGACGGCGGAGCCCCCGAGGAGGCCCGCGACCACCCCGCCCGTCACCGCGGCGACCAGCCCGGCGGCGGGCGGCGCCCCGGAGGCGACCGCGACGCCCAGGGACAGGGGCACCGCGAGAAGGAAGACCACCAGGGAGGCGGGCAGATCATGACGTACTACGGAGGCGAGGGTGCGTCCGGTGAGCGCGATGTCACTCTTCGTGTTCGTCCCCATGGGCAGACACTACGCTGCCGACGCCTCGCGGTTCAGTGGCCCGGCGTGGCCTGTTACGGACGCCGGGACGGATCGGTCAGCGGTAGTAGTCGGGGTAGTCGGGCTCCTGGGCCCGGTGACGGCTGCCACGGGGAGAGGGCCCCGCCTGCCCGTCGGGGGTCGTCGCGACCTCGGGGACACCGGTGCCGTACAGGTCGCCGTAGCTCGGCCACACCGTGCCCGCGCCGCCACCGGGGGCGGGGGTGGGCTCCGGCCAGGCGGTGGAGGGGACCGGTTCGTGGCCCTGCCCGCCGGAGGGCCTGCCCGCCGTACGCGGCTGCTCGTCGTAGGAGCCGACCGCCTTGGAGGGCGCGGTCGGGGTGGAGATCGCCGGGGTCGGCCCGGTGAGCGCGTCGTCGTCGATGGTGGCCCAGCCCGTGCTCACCTCGTAGGAGGTGGCCGAAGGGGCGGCGGAGGGGGCGTTGTACACCGGGTTCTGGTAGGAGGCGTACGACGGACCGGGATCGTCGAGGATGTCCGGGCTGCCGGCCGCGGGCCAGCCGCCCGAGGTGGGCGAGGTGGCCCGCGCCCACGGGTTGTCCGCGACGGGCCTGGACGGCTCGGGCACACCGCCGGAGCCGTACGGCGCGGGCGACGGGGCCGGAGCGGCACCCGGCGCGGCGTTCGGGGAGGCGCCCGCGGGGAAGGCGGCGGGGAACCCACCGCTGGTGGTCGGGCCCATCGGAGGCATCGGCGGCGGAACCTGCCCGGCCCCGGGGTCCCGTACGGGGGCCCCGCCCACACCGCGTCCGGCGGCACCGGAGGCGGGGGCGGCGCCGCGCGGGCGGGGCGCGAGCGGCTCGTTGAGCGGGTCGGGTCGCGCGGGCGCGCCCGGCAGGGGACCGGGGCCCGTGTTGCCACCGGCCGCGGCGTTCGCGGCGGCGGCGCGCCCGCTCCTGCGGGAACGTGGTGTGCGGGGCTCACCGAACGCGCCGGGCGTCGGGGCCGCGAAGGTCACCGTCTTCTGCTCGGCGAGCGCGGCGGCGGTGGGGGCCGGGTTCGGCTGGACCGGTTCGATCAGGTCGGCGAGGCCGGACGGCAGCGAGGCCGAGGCGACGGCGGGGGCGGGCGGCGGCACGGGAACCTGCGCGGGCCTGGGGGCCTGCGGCCTGTTCGGCAGCGGCGCCTGCACGGTCACCGCGTCGGCGGCCGAGGCCGCGATCGGGACGACAGGGGGGACCGGCGGAACCGGGGCCGCGGGCGGCTGGCCCGGCGTCTCCGACGCGGGACGGCTCGCGCCCATCTTGGCTGCCAAGGACCCTCCGAAACCGCCCTCGTCAGCCTGGAGCCGCGTCCAGTAGTCGTCGTCGTAGTCGTCGGCCTGGCCGAACTCGTTCACGCCGCGTTTCCCCCGCGAACCCGCGGGACGGGGCGGACGGGGCGGCTTCGGCTCGTCGAACGGGGTCAGGTCGGGACTGAAGTGCTTCATCTTCGGTTCCCGGGTCGCGAAGTCGTCGATGGACAAGGCAGGCGTCTGCGCCTCCTTCTCCTCCAACTCGCGAAGGCGTTCCGCGGGGAGCGCACTCTCCCTGCGGTTCATCGACCGCATGCCCAGTGCCACGACGACGAGCACGAGGAGCACGACGGCGACCAGACCTGCTACGACCGCGATCATTGCACCACCCTCAAGGCCATGGCCTTCCAGCGGCGCCGGTGAGGTCGCGCGGCCATCGACGCGACCTGCCCCCTTGCATCACCTGCGCACGGACATTGGATCTGATTGTGTCGGACCACTATGAGCGTTGTCACACCCTAAGTGAAGAATCGGTAACCATTACTACCTCCGGTGTTTGACCTGTCACTCGATGTGCGTCGTGGTGAGCCGGCCCCAGGCGATCGTCCTGGAGGCGATGCTCTTCAGGGTCTTCTCAAGGGAGGCGCCCTTGGGAAGCTCGATCCGGTCGTTGAGCGCGTAGACGGTGAAGCGGTAGCTCTCCTTGTCGCGGCAGGGCGGGCTGTAGCCCGTCTTACCGCTGGTGGTGCTTCCCTCCACGGCGCCGACCGGGACGCTGTCATCGGCCAGTTCGTTGGTGCGCGGGTCGATGTCGAACACGACCCAGTTCACCTCTCCACCGGTGCGTGAGTTGTTGTCGACCACGATCGCGACCGACTTGGTGTCGTTCGGAATCCCCGACCACCGCAGTGGCGGGTTGCCCGCCGACCCCTTGCACGAGTAGTCGGAGGGCAGAGCCGTGCCGTCCCGCAACTGGGGGCTGGAGACACTGATCGGCTCCAGCTGCAGCCGGTCGGCGGACGCGGAGCCGCCCGTCAGGCCACAGCCCGAGGCAACGACGACGAACGCCGCGGCCAGTGCCGTCCCCACGGCAGGTCGCGGGCGGCGTGTAGACGTGTGCGGCTGCCCCATGCCCGATGATGCTACGCGGATCTGGCAGATGCGCAGACCGGATCGCGAGGTTCCATGGCGCGGAAAAACCCGGGAATCGGACACGAACCCGGGACGGAGAGAGCGCTTCCCGGTCCGGGGGTTGCCGCCCCGGCGGGAGGAGGCGCCCATGCCCCGGGTCCCTCGCATCCATCCCGACCTGCCGATATCCGGAGCCGATGATCGACGATCAAGGTATGGGCGCGGCCTCGCCGCGGGCGGGACGGCCGCCTTACGGACGGGCGGCCCGGCCCGGTTGTGAATCCTGTGGAGTCGTGGTGCGGGAGTGTCGTGAACGCTCGGGAAACCTCTCGGGGTCGTTCCCCCGCGGCCCGGGCTCCCCCGGCCTCCCCACGGGCCTCTGGGGCGACGCCAGAGGGCACCGTACGGCCAAGCCGTACAACGCGGGCATGACGGTCGGCCCCCTGGGACGGAACCCTTTAGGCTGGCACCGTGAGAGACCACGCCGAAGAGCACGCCGAACCCGCGAGGGCGGCCACGGCCCTGCCCGGCACGGGTGGTCATGGTCCCTCGCTCGACCCCCTGAGGGTCCCCCTGCGGGCCCCGGCGAACGCGGTCTCCCGCAAGGCGATCGCGCTGTGGCTGTTCGAGGGGCTGTTCTGGTCCGTCGTCCTGATCGGGGGGTCGTTCCTCCTCACGCGCTGGATCGACGGCGACCGCTGGTCCTGGCTGCCCGGATGGGTGCTCGGCAACATCTGGTGGCTGCCCGCGCTGGTGACGCTCGCCACCCTGCCCGCCGCGATCGCCGAGCCGTTCTGGCGCTACGCCGTGCACCGCTGGGAGCTCAGCGGGGACGTGGTCTACGCCCGCTCCGGCTGGATCAGCAGGGAGTGGGCGTTCGTCCCGGTCAGCAGGATCCAGACGGTCGACAAGGCGCAGGGCTGGTTCGAGCGGGTCCTGGGACTGGCCACGGTCGAGATCCGGACGGCCTCCCACGCCGGGTCCTCCACGATCAAGGGCCTCGACTACGAGGTCGCCGCGACCCTGGCCGAGGAGCTCGCACGGCGGGCCGAGGAGCTGAGGGACGACGCGACGTGACCGGTCAGGACGAGGCGCCTCCGAGCCCCGGCATCCACCAGGGGCCGGGGGCCCCGCTCCCTGGTCCGCCGCAGCGGCTGAGTCCCAAGGTGCTGCTGACCGAGCCGATCAGGATGCTCCCCTCGCTCTTCCTGCCGCTGGCCGGGGTGCTGTTCGTCGGAGGTTTCTCACCGAGCTCCTTCCTCTGGGCGGCCCTCGGCGTCGCCGGTTCCGTCGCCTATGCCGTGGTCCGCTGGGCCACCTTCACCTACCAGGTCGCCGGGGACAGGCTCGAACTCACCCGGGCCCTGGTCAGCAGGTCGGTACGGACGATCCCGCTGGAGCGCGTCCGTGGCGTCGACGTCAGCAACCCGCCGCTGCACCGGCTGCTCGGCATCGCCGTTCTGAAGATCGACACGGGCGCGGGCGGCGAGGACAAGCAGGAGGGCGAGCTCGACGGGGTGACGGTCGCGGAGGCGGAGCGCCTCAAGGCCGTGCTGCTCCGGCACGCGAGGGCCGGCGCGCAGACGGGCGAGGGCGGCCGTGACCCGGTGGCCGTGCCCGCCGGGCCGTACCAGGAGGGGGTCTCCGCGCCGGTGGACCGGCCGCAGGCCGAGCGGGTGCTCTTCGTGGTGCCGCGCCGGTGGCTGGCCTACGGGCCGTTGTCCGGCGCCTACCTGCTGACCCCGTTCGCGCTCGCGGCCGGCGCGGTCGGCCTGGCCTTCCAGTGGGGCAACGAGCTGCGCGTCGACGGACGGTTCCTGGTCGGCGCGGGGGAGTGGCTCTGGGACCACCCCGTGGTGCTGCTCGTGGCCCTGGTGCTGCTCGTACTGGCCATGCCGGTCGCGGGGGGCGTCATGTACGCCGTGTTCAACTGGGACTTCACCCTGCGCGTGCGGGAGGGGTATCTCGTCGCCGGGCGCGGTCTGCTCACCCGCAGGAGCGTCTCGCTCGAACGCCGCAGGGTGCGCGGGTTCGAGCTGGTCGAGGGGGTCGCCGAACGCTGGGCGGGGGTCGCCAGGGCATGGGCCGTCGTGACCGGGCTCGGCGACTCGCAGACCCGGGGTCAGTTGCTGCCCGTGGTGCCCAGGTCCAAGGCGCTGGACGTGGTCGGGGAGGCGGTCGGCCCGACGATCTCCCGGCTGCGGCCGCATCCGCCCGCGGCGCGCAGGCGCAGGCTCTTCAGGGCGGTCTTCCCGTGGCTCGTGATCGCGGGCTGCGCGGGAGCGGCCGGGCTCGTGTGGTCGCCGCTGTGGTGGGGGCCCGCCGCCGTCGCCCTGCTCCTGGCGGCACTCGGCGTCCCGCTGGGCCTCGACCGCTACCGTTCGCTCGGCCACGCCTACGACGGGGCCCGCCTGTCCGTCAGGTCGGGTTCCCTGCGCCGCTCCCAGGTCGTGATCGAGGAACGCGCGGTGGTCGGCTGGAAGCTGACCCAGACGCCCTTCCAGCGCCAGGCCCGGGTGCTGACCGTGACCGCCGGGGTCGGGGCGGGCAGCGGAGGCTACTCGGCCTTCGACGTCGGCGAGGCCCAGGGTGTGGCCTTCGCCGCGGAGGTCACCCCCGCCTGGCTGGCGCCGTTCCTCCTGACCGGAAACTCCGAGCGGCCCAAGCCGGTGGAGTGAACACCTTCCCTACGGCGAGGCGGGGGCGGCCGGTCTCCCGTGCCGCCCCCGCCTTCGCGTGTCCTGTGGTCAGTCCTGACGTCTGGCGCCGAACATGATCTCGTCCCAGGTGGGCACCGAGGCGCGCCGTCCCCTGGCTCGCTTCGCGGGCCGCGCGGGGGCCGGTTTCGGCGGCTCGACGGGTTTCTCCGCGACCTTCTCCGGGACCTTCTCAGCGGGTTTCTCGGCGACCTGCTCTGGGACCTTCTCCGGGGCCTGCTCGGCGGCCCTCTCCACGACGGGATCGGGGGACGCGGCGGTTTCCTTCCTGGCCCGCTCGTCCAGGCTGAGACGCGCGGCGGGCACCGCGGCCGCCTCCTCCTCCGCGGGTTCGGCGGGGACGCCGGTCTCCGCGGACCCGGTGGACCCGGTGGTCTCTGTGGTCTCCTGGACCTCCGGGGACGACTCGGCGGGCGTGGCGACCTCGGTGGTCTCCGTGACCTCGGGGACCTCGGGGACCGCCGGTTCGGACTCCATGACCTGCTCCCGCGTGGCGAGCGGCCTGGGCGTCACGAGCACCGGGGACTCCTGGGGCCGCATCCGGGCGACGGGCGCGGCCTCGGGGGTCCTGATCGGCTGCTCGAACGGGGCCATGGAGTCGGGCGCGCGCAGCGGAGGCACGGTGGGCCTCGGCGGATCGTAGCCCGGGGGCAACGGCGGCATCGGAGGCTGTGTGTAGGCGGCCGGAGCGGAGCGTTCCTGGGGCGCGGGCGCCTCCGGCGGCTGGGGCGAGTCGTCGGGGGACGACTGCTCCTGGCGCAGGACCGAGGGGAAGGAGACCGGAGGCTGGCCCAGCGGCTCGGGCGCCAACGGGGGCACCGGCGCGAGCTTGGCGACCCGGGGCACGAACGGGGTGACCGTGCTGTCCTCGGCCGGCTCGGCCTGATCGCCCGACGACAGGCGCATGGCCTCGTCGTCGTGCGGGGTGATGTGACGCCGCCGCGGGTCGAAGATCCATTCCGCCCTGCGGCTGTGACCGTTCCACACGAAACCGAGCTTGATCCGCCACAGGTTGTCGTCCCGCTTCGCGGAGTCCCAGTCGATCTCGTCGGCGGGCACGCCGCGACGGGTCAGCCGTTCGGCGACCAGTTCACCGAGGGTGGGGCCGGGAGCGGAGTCCCCAGGAAGCCGTACGGCGCAGCGTTGCGCCTGCTGGGCCATGTACTCACGTTCCTGGAGCACGGGGCCCTCGAACCACCGCACGCGCTCGACCGGGATGCCCGCCGTGGCGGCGATCTCCTCGGCGGTCTCTCCTGCGCGTATCCGGGCCTGGATCTCCTTGGGGCGCAACGGACTCTCCACTTCGATCTCGTACTGGCCGAGACGGGAGAAGTTGCCGCGGACGGCAGCGCGGAGCCGGTCGTCGACGGGCAGCGTGAACCGGGTCCCCCGGCCGGCCGTGGCCAGCACAAGGTAGGTCCCGTCCTCACTCACCGCGACGAGACGGAGCTCCTGCATGCGAGTCCCTTCGTCGTCGTGCTCAATCTTCCCCCGGACCCTTGAGTCTCTCGCGTGTGCCGGTTGCCTGCCAGCACCGTACCCGGC
Source organism: Streptosporangium sp. NPDC020145 (assembly GCF_040631275.1). Lineage (NCBI taxonomy): Bacteria > Bacillati > Actinomycetota > Actinomycetes > Streptosporangiales > Streptosporangiaceae > Streptosporangium > Streptosporangium sp. NPDC020145. The sequence continues at coordinate 55,537 of NZ_JBEXZT010000005.1, forward strand.
ATGTCCGAACATCGCCTTCCTGGATGGGGCTCGCAGCGATGTGACGCCGGTCACATTTGCTCCATTTACCTGCTTATCGGGCACCGTTGTGGAGCAGTACATTCGGAGTCCCCGACGGATTCTCCCCAATAACCCAGGGCGCCGTCGCGAACTTGGTGCAAGAGCCCCCGGTTCGGGGCGGCCGGCCCGGGTGACGGTCGTCTCCGGCGGACTCCCTCGGAGCCGGGCGACGTGGGCGTCTGCGAATCCGCTCCGGTATCCGCCGTCGAGGCGACAGGCCGCCGGCACGTAACCCTCCGGGGAGGTCGCACGCAGGGGGGCCTCCCCGGGGAGTTCCCTGGATCGCGGGACGCGCCGGTCAGCCCAGGACGGTGTCCAGATAGTCGTTGGAGAACACCCGTCCCGGATCGAGCAGGTCCCGCAGCCGCAGGAAGTCCGCGAAACGCGGATAGACCGTGGCCAGGTAGGCCGCGTCGCGGGTGTGGAGTTTGCCCCAGTGCGGCCGGCCGCCGAGCCGGACCATGATCTCCTCGACGCCCTCGAAGTAGTCCGGGTTCGGGGTCGGCCGGTAGACATGGCAGGCGACGTAGGCCGAGTCGCGGCCGTAGGCGGTGGACAGCCAGGCGTCGCTCGGCGGGGTGACCCGAACCTCGATCGGGAAGGTGATCCGCCAGCCCCGGCGATCGATCAGGTCACGGGTCTCCCTGAGGGCCTGGGCGAGGTGCTCGCGCGGGATGGCGTACTCCATCTCCAGGAAGCGCACCCGCCGTACGGTCGCGAAGACCTCGTAGGAGGTGTCCACGCGCTCGGAGGCCGACAGTGCCGAGGCCGACAGCGCGTTGATGCCGGGGATGGCGGCGGGCAGGCGCGCGCCGAGCCCGCACAGCGCGCCGAACACCGTGTTCTCCAGGAAGACGTCGTCCAGCCAGTGCCTCAGGGCGCTCTGCGGCCTGGCCGGGCCGGGGTGGCGGTTGTTGCGCTTGGTCAGGCAGGTGTCGGTGTGCGGCAGCCAGAAGAAGTCGAGGTGCTCGTTGTCCGCGGTGATCTTGTCGAGCGAGCCGAGGATCTCGCTCAGCCGCATCGGCTGCCTGACGCTGTGCAGCAGGAAAGAGGGCTCGACCGCGAAGGTCAGCGCGGTCACCACTCCGAGTGCGCCCAGGCCGACCCTGGCGGCGTCGAAGAGGTCCCGCTCGGTGACCCCGTCACGGATCTCGGCGGTGCCCTCGCGGGAGACGGTGACGCTCTCGCCGTCGGCGAGCACCAGGTCCAGTGCGATCACCTGGTCGGCCAGACCGGCGATCCTGCCGCCGGTGCCGTGGGTGCCGGTCTGTACGGCTCCGGCCAGGGTCTGGGCGGTGATGTCGCCCATGTTCGCCAGCGCCAGGCCCCTGCGGGCGAGTTCCTCGTTGAACACGCTGAGCGGGGTCCCCGCGGCCGCCCGCACCCAGCCCTCGCCGGTCTGCAGGACACCGGTCAGCCGTTCGGGCCGCAGGAGCAGGCCGTCGGTCAGCGCGACGCCGGTGAAGGAGTGCCCGGTGCCGACCATGCGCACCCGCCGCCCCGTCTCGGCCGCCCGCCGTACGGCCAGGGCGACCTCCTCGGCTGAGGAGGGCGCGTGGACCTCGGCGGGGACGGCGGACTGGTTGCCCGCCCAGTTGCGGAAGGCGGCGGGGGTCCGGCTCATGGTCGCTCCTCGGCCGGGGATGTCGCGTGGCGTGCCCGGCTCACGCCGCGGGCACGGCTCCGTCCCGCCAGGAGACATGAACCATACTCACGATTGCTCCTGGAGAACAGGGGGCCGCAGCCAGGCGAAGCCGCCCACGCCGACGGCCACGGCCAGCAGGGCGCAGCCGAGCGGGAAGACGTAGGCGCTGGAGGAGCCGTAGAGGTCGGTCAGCCGTCCGGCGGCCCACGAGCCGAGCGCCACGCCGAAGCCGACCGCGGTGGACAGCCACGCCATGCCCTCGGTGAGCAGGCGGGCCGGGACCAGCCGCTCGATCAGCGAGTATCCCGTGATGAGCGTCGGGGAGACGGCCAGCCCGGCGAGGAACATGAACGGCGCCATCACCCCGACGTGCTCGATCAGGGCGAAGGGGGAGACGCCCAGGGCGAAGATCCCGAGGGTGGTGACGAACCGGCTGCGCATCGAGGACTTCCAGCGCCGCGCGCCGTACCAGAGGCCGGACAGCAGGCTTCCCGTGGCGATGACCGACAGCAGCAGCCCGGCCGCGGCCTTGGCGCCGTGCTCCTCGGCGAAGGCCACGGTGATCAGGTCGACCGAGCCGAAGACCGAGCCGACCGCCAGGAAGACGCACGAGAGCAGCGCGACGCCGGGAATGGTGATCGGGCTCCTCGAACTCTCCCCCTTGGGGATGATCGGGGGTTCGGTGCCGCGCTGCATGGCGAAGGCGACGGTGCCGATCACCGTGGAGACCAGGGCGACGATCAGTCCGGCGTACGGGCTGACCGAGGTGGCCAGCGCGGTCACCAGCGCGGGACCGGCCACGAAGATGACCTCGTCCGCGATCGACTCGAAGGAGAAGGCCACGTGCAGCTCGTCCGAGCGGCCCAGCAGGTGGGACCAGCGGGCCCGTACCAGTGAGCCGAGGGACAGGGCGCTGGCGCCCGCCAGGGCGCCGGTGACGAACAGGGTCCACGCGGGCGCGCCCAGTCCGCCGCAGAGCATCAGGCCGCTCAGTGAGACGCCGTGGGTCAGTACCAGGGGGACGGCTATCCTCGCCTGGCCGTACCTGTCGACCAGGCGGCCCGACAGGGGGGCGGCGACGGCGAAGGTGACGCTGACGGTGGCCGCGACCGCTCCCGCCATGGCGTAGGAGTCGGTGAGGGCCTCGACGAGGAGCACGATGCCGATGCCCAGCATCGACATGGGCATCCGTCCGAAGAAGCCCGCGATGACGAACCCCTTCACGCCGGGCCTGTTGAACAATCTCCGGTACGGCCCGACCACGGACTGCCCCTTTCCCACATTTTCGTCGTCGATCGTATCGACCATTTCTAACCAAACCATCACACGGCAACTCATTTTTCGCGCAACAGAGCGAACCGGTGGTGCTTGGGCTAACGTGAGGGCAGTGTCACATCATCCCAGGTTGGGGGTATTGGTCGCGATACTCGCCGTGACCGCCCTCGCGGTCACCACAGGTGCGATCTTCCTCGTCCTGAGCCCGGCCGACTCCCCGGCGCAGGTCCGTACGGAGACCTCCGACCTCCGGCGGGACACGACCGTGCGGGACCTGGCCAGGCTCGCCCCGCAGGCCGACCTCACCCAGGCGAGCCCGCCCCCCGCCACCCCGGCCCCGGTGGTCGCGGCGACCGGCGGGCCGGGGATCACCCTCACCCCGCCCCGGCTGTTCGTGGTCTCCCAGTCGACGCTTCCCGAACGCACCAAACAGGACATCGCCCGGCTCGGGCACGTCCAGAAGGTCGACTCCTTCGACGGGGGAGCGGTACGGGTCTCCGGCGCCGCGCTCAACCTGCTCGCGGTCGAACCGGCCCGTTTCCGCGCCTGGGCGCCCAAGGCCGTGGCCGACCAGCCGAGGGTCTGGGAGGCGCTGAACAGAGGGGAGCTCATCGCCGACAGCGCCGCGGTCCGGCGGCTCGGGCTGGTCCTCGGCGCCAGGTACCAGGTGGACTCCGGACCGGCGCTGCGGGTCGCCGCCTCGGCGTCCTTCGGCCTGCCCGGGGTCGACGGCCTGGTCGGCGCCGAGACGGGACGGCGGCTCGGCCTGCTGCCCGGGGTGGCGCTGCTGGTCAACGGCCCGGAGAAGGCGGTCGCCGCGATGGACGCCGGGGTGCGCAAGCTCCTCGGCTCCGGCGCCCAGGTGGTCGTCGTCGGCGGGAGCCGTACGGCCAGGAAGACAGAGGTGAAGGCCGAGCAGGTGCGGGAACGGGCGCCTACCGGCAACAGGGCCACGGTCGGGCGGCCGGGCAGCTATCTGGAGCTGTACCGCAAGGCGGCCACCGTCTGCCCAGGTCTCTCGTGGACGGTGCTGGCGGCCATCGGCCAGGTGGAGAGCTCACACGGGCGTAACAACGGCCCCTCCTCGGCCGGAGCCCTCGGCCCGATGCAGTTCATGCCCGCCACCTGGAAGGCCTACGGCGTGGACGGGGACGGCGACGGCGTCGCCGACATCTGGAGTCCCTACGACGCCGTGCCCGGCGCGGCCAACTACCTGTGCGCGAACGGCGCAGGACAGGGCGGCAAGAAGCTGGCGAAGGCCGTGTGGTTCTACAACCACTCCACGGCCTACGTCAACAAGGTCCTGTCCGTGGCCCAGGCCTACGCCCGCGCCTACCCGTGACGGCGGGGCGGGGCCGGGCAGCAGGTGGCCGCGCACGGGACGGGCTCGGGCTCGGCGAGCAGTTCGCCGACCATCGCGACGAACCGGGGATGGGTGCCCGCGGTCGCCGCCCTGGCCAGCGGGAGACCGAGCCCGGCGGCCGTCTGGGCGGCCTCGACGTCGAGGTCGTAGACGACCTCCATGTGGTCGGAGACGAAACCGATCGGCACCAGGACGACCGCCGGGGCGTCGACCTTCTGCAGGTGGTCGCAGACGTCGGGCTCCAGCCACGGCACGTGCGCGGGGCCGCTGCGGCTCTGCCAGACCAGGTCCCACTCCCGCTCGCCGCCCAGCCCGGCGACGACCGCGGCGGCGGCCCGGCGTAGCTGTGCCTCGTACTGCCCGCCGCCGGGCCCGGCCGTCCTGGCCATCGAGACGGGGACGCTGTGCGCGGTGAAGACCAGGCGCGCGGCGTCCCGGTGCTCGGCGGGCAGCCGATCGAGGGCCTGGCGGGTGTGGTCGACCATCGCCGCGACGAACCCCGGGTGGTCGAAGTAGTGCCTGAGCTTGACGACCTCGGGGGCGCCCTCGACCGCCGCCCTGGCCAGGGCGATGTCGTCGAGGTACTGCCTGCACGCGGAGTAGGAGGCGTAGGCCGAGGTGACGAAGGCGGCGGCCCTGCGCACGCCGTCGGCGGCCATCCGCCGCAGCGTGTCCTCAAGGTAGGGATGCCAGTTGCGGTTGCCCCAGTAGACCGGCACGTCGACGGTCGGCTCGACGGCGGCGATCAGGTCGCGGCACTGCTGGTTGATCGGGCTGCGCCCCCCGAAGCGCTGGTAGTGCGCCTCGACCTCCAGCAGCCGCTCACGCGGGACTCCCCGGCCCCGCACCACGTTCTCCAGGAACGGCATGACGTCGCCGGGCTTCTCAGGCCCTCCGAACGAGACGACGAGCAGCGCGTCGTAAGTCCCCATGACTCTCATCAAACCGCATGGCGGGGAATCCTCCCGCATCGCCGCGCATCATCGCGCCGGGGGGAGCCGAGTGGTATGGAAAGTGGCCTCCCGGCGGGAGTGATCGAAGAAGAGGCGCAGGGTAGGTTCCAAGCGTGACCCCATTTAGCGACATCCGCGATTATGTCGGTGTACCCCGGGTGACTTCCCTGCGGCTTTCCCCCGACGGGACTCGCCTGGTGAGCGTGGTCCAGGCACTCAACCCCGACGGAAAGTCCTACGGCACGTCCCTGTGGGAGATCCCTCTCGACGGGCGTGAGCCGTACCGGTTGACCCGGTCGGTGAAAGGCGAGACAGGAGCGGAGTTCACGGCCGGCGGCGATCTGCTCTTCTGCTCCCGCCGCCCCGACCCGACGGTCAAGGAGACCGAGGAGGGGGTCCCCGCGCTCTGGCTGCTGCCGCGCGCGGGAGGAGAGGCGAGGCAGGTCGCCTCGCGGCCCGGCGGTGTGGCGGGGTTCGCCACCGCGGGCGGGAACGTGGTCTTCGGCTCCGACGTGCTGCCCGGAGACGAGGCGACCGAGGCGGAGCGGCGCAAGGCGCGCAAGGACAACGGGGTGAGCGCGATCCTGCACGAGGACCTGCTGGTGCGCCACTGGGACCACGACCTCGGGCCGGGTGAGGTCAGGCTGTTCGCCGGGGCGCTCGGGCAGGAGCGGCTGACCGGGACCATGGACCTCACCCCGCAGCCGGGCAAGAGCCTGGCCCTCGCCTCGTGGGACCTCACCCCGGACGGCGCGACCGTCGTGACGAGCTGGACGGTCCCCCTGCCCGGCGGGGAACTCGGCTCCCATCTGGTGGCGATCGACGTGGCGGACGGCACCCGCAGGGTCCTGGCCGAGCAGGACGGTCACGACCTCGGGGAACCCGTCGTCTCGCCGGACGGGCGCCTGGTCGCGTGCGTGCGCGAGGTACGGGGCTCGACGGACGTGCCCGCGGAGAGCGTCCTGTGGATCGTGGACATGGCCACCGGGGAGGGGCACGTCGCGGGCCGCTTCGAGAGCCACCTCCTGTGGCCGGTCGACTTCGTGTGGGCGCCCGACTCCCGGACGCTGTACCTGGCCGCCGACCATCAGGGGCGCCGCCCGATCTTCCGCGTCCCCGCCGACGGCTCCGAGGCGGTACGGCTCACCGCCGACGACGGCGCCTACCTGTCGCTCCAGGCCGCGCCCGACGGCTCGGTCTACGCGCTGCGCGGCGCCGTGGACAGCCCGGCCGTCCCGGTCCACGTCACCGTGGACGGCACGGTCGGGACGCTGCCCTCCCCGGCCCCCCGTCTCGAACTTCCCGGGACCCTGACCGAGGTCAGCGCGACCACCGACGACGGCGAGACCGTCAGGGCCTGGCTGGTGCTGCCCGAGGGCGCCTCGGCGCAGAGCCCGGCGCCCCTCCTGCTGTGGATACACGGCGGCCCGCTGTCGAGCTGGAACGACTGGTCGTGGCGGTGGAACCCGTGGATCATGGCGCAGAACGGCTACGCGGTGCTGCTGCCCGACCCGTGCCTGTCCACCGGTTACGGCCTTGAGGCGATCCGGCGGGGCTGGGCCGACTGGGGGCCGCGCACGTACGCCGACCTGATGGCGATCACCGACGCCGCGCTCGAACTGCCCGAACTCGACGCCTCGCGGACCGCCGCGATGGGCGGTTCGTTCGGCGGTTACATGGCCAACTGGATCGCCGGGCACACCGACCGGTTCAAGGCGATCGTCACCCACGCCTCGCTGTGGAACCTGGAGCAGTTCATCGGCACGACCGACGCCGCCGTCTACTTCCAGCGCGAGTTCGGGCCCCCGGGCGGGCAGCCGTACCGGGACCTGTCGCCGCACCTGTCGCTGGAGCGGATCTCCACGCCCATGCTGGTCGTCCACGGCGACAAGGACTACCGGGTGCCGATCGGTGAGGCCCTGCGCCTGTGGTGGGACCTGCGGCGCTCGGAGGTCGAGTCGAAGTTCCTGTACTTCCCCGACGAGAACCACTGGGTGCTCAAACCGGGCAACGCCGTGGTCTGGTACGAGACCGTGCTCGCCTTCCTCGCCCAGCACGTCCTCGGCAGGGAGTGGAAGCGACCGGAGTCGCTGTCGTGACGCGCGGCGGGCCGCCGGCCGGGGAGGACGCGCGGCTTCTCGCCCGGCTGGCCGAGGAGATCTCCAGGGAGGCGGGGGAGATGCTCCTGGCCAAGCGGCCCACCAGGCCCGAGGTCCTGGCGACCAAGTCCAGCCCGACGGACGTGGTGACCGCGCTCGACCAGGCCGCCGAGGAGTTGATCCGCGACCGGATCAGGCGGACCAGGCCGGGCGACGCGATCCTCGGTGAGGAGGGCGGCTCGACCGGCGACGGCCGGGTCCGCTGGATCGTCGACCCGATCGACGGAACCGTCAACTTCATGTACGGCCTGCCCGAGTGGGCGGTGAGCGTCGGCGTCGAGGTGGACGGTGAGGTCGTCGCCGGGGTGGTCAACGTCGTGCCCAGGGGCGAGGTGTTCACCGCGGTCAAAGGCGAGGGAGCCTGGCTGGCCGGGGAACGGCTGCGCTGCACCACGGGCGTGTCACTCGACCGGGCCCTGATCGCCACCGGGTTCGGCTACGGGGCCGGACGGCGCGCGGTCCAGGCGCGGGTGCTCGCCCACGTGCTGCCGCGGGTGCGCGACATCCGCAGGGGCGGCTCGGCCGCCTCGGACCTGTGCTCGGTCGCCGCCGGGCGGGTCGACGGCTACTACGAGCGCGGCCCGCAGTACTGGGACCACGCGGCGGGCGGCCTCATCGCCGCGGAGGCGGGGGCCAGGATCGGCGGTCTGGGGGGCAGACGGCCCAACCCGGACCTGACGATCTGCGCGGCGCCCGGTCTCTTCGAGGAACTGCACGATCTGCTGGCACCGCTGGACCCGGAACGCGACGATTGACGGGCCCGGGACCCGTCCGGAGCACGAACAGGCCCCCCGGGCAGGGCGTCGGGGGGCCTGTTCGCTCAGCGCTGGACGGGGACGACGCCGTTGTCCGTTGCCAGACGGCGGAGATCCTCGATCTCGGCGGTGAAGGTGTCGGCGAGGTAGTGGTCGCCCGCGGACCTGGCTTCCTGCAGGTTTTTGTAAGCCTGGTCGAGGCGGTGTTCGATCGTGGTGGTGAACTCGCCCATCTCACCTTCTTTCTCACGGGGGCTGAAGGATTGGGCTGGCGGGGGACTGGGTTTTGAGCTCTACCCACGCCGATGGGATGGCTAAACCTATATGTGTCTTACATCACGGATTGTTCGTATGGTGAGACCGGCCTTACCCCCGTCTTACGCGGGGTATGGCGACAATGAAAAGTCGCTGCCGCGGGTTTCGCGGATCTTTCACGGGAGGTAGCAGAGGTCGTGCGCGTGCTTGTGGTTGAGGACGAGCGGGTGCTCGCCGACGCGATCGCCACCGGGCTCCGGCGCGAGGCCATGGCCGTCGACGTCGCCTACGACGGCGCCGGCGCGCTCGAACGGACCGGCTACGTCGACTACGACGTGATCGTCCTGGACCGGGACCTGCCCAAGGTCCACGGCGACGAGGTCTGTCGCCGCCTGGTCGCCGACAGGACCGCGTCGCGGATCCTGATGCTCACCGCCTCAGGCGACGTCGACGACAGGGTGGAGGGGCTGGGGCTCGGCGCCGACGACTACCTCGCCAAGCCGTTCGCCTTCGTCGAACTCGTCGCGCGGGTGCGGGCGCTCGGCCGCCGCTCCGCCCCGGCGCTGCCCCCCGTTTTGGAGCGCTCCGGGGTCCGTCTCGACCCGGGCAAGCGGCTGGTCACCAGGGACGGCGAGGAGATCGCCCTCACCAAGAAGGAGTTCGCGGTCCTTGAGGAGCTGATGCGCGCCGAGGGCGCGGTCGTCAGCCAGGAGGACCTGCTCGACAAGGCGTGGGACGAGAACATCGACCCCTTCACCAACGTGGTGCGCGTCACGATGATGACCCTGAGGAAGAAACTGGGTGAGCCTCAGGTGATCGAGACGGTGCCCGGGGTGGGATACAAGCTGTGAGCGCGGGCGAGGGCGCGGGGAAGGGCCGCTTCGCGGACGGCCCCGCCGAGGAGGCGGGGCAGGGGGTGCCGACCCACCCCATGATCAGTCCGCACTCCGAGCGGAGCGCGAGGAACGGCGGGCGCCAGGCCACCGTGACGCCGGTCCGCGTCCAGGCGCCCCCGCCGACCGGGCCGCCCGCCTGGGACGGGCCGCCCCCGCCCGGTGACACCTCGCTCTCGCCGACCCCGCTGGAACGGCTGCACACGACGGTCAGCAGGATCAGCATCCGCTGGCGCCTGACCATCACCTACGGCGTGCTGTTCTTCATCGCCGGAGTTCTGCTGCTGTTCGTCATCTACATGATGGTCGGCTGGGCGATCGAGTCGGCGTGGCCGAGGGCGGTCACCGACGACATGCCCCAGGACCTCGCGGTCCAGGTCCAGCAGTGGTGGAACTCCAACCTGCACCTGGCGGTCACCGGGGCGCGCAAGGCCCTGCTGACCAGGTCGGTTCCCGCGCTGGCCGGGGTCGGCATCCTGGCGATCATCATCGGCTATCTCGTCGCCGACCGGGCGCTCAGGCCGATCCAGCAGATGACCACGACCGCGCGCAGGCTCTCCGACAGCACCCTCGCCCACGAGCGGATCGACCTCGAAGGCCCCGACGACGAGCTCAAGGAACTGGCCGACACCTTCGACGCGATGCTGACCAGGCTCAACGTGGCCTTCGACACCCAGCGGAGGTTCGTGGCCAACGCCTCGCACGAGCTGCGCACCCCCCTGACCATCAACCGGACCGTCCTGGAGATCGCGCTGGGCGACCCGCAGGCCTCGGAGGACCTCAAGGCGCTCGGCCGTACGCTGCTTGAGGTCAACGCGCGCAACGAGCGGCTCATCGAAGGGCTGCTGCTGCTGGCGCGCAGCGAGCGGGAGCTGAGCGTGCGCAAGCCGGTGGACGTGAAGGACGTCGCGGAGACCGCGGTCGAGCAGCTCGTCCCGCGCGCCAAGGAGGCCGGGGTCGTCGTGACCACCGAGCTGCTGAGCGCCGAGACGGTCGGCGATCCGGTGCTCCTGGAACGCTGCGTCTCCAACCTGGTCGAGAACGCCATCAAGCACAATCTCCCCGAAGAGGGACGCGTGTGGGTGCGCACGGGAATTGTTGAGGGGGCCCTCGTCGTTCAGGTGGCCAACACGGGACCGCACGTGCCCGCCTACGAGGTGAACAGCCTGTTCGAGCCGTTCCGGAGGCTCAACGCCGAACGGATCGACTCCTCAAAGGGGGCCGGGCTCGGGCTGTCCATCGTTCGCGCGGTCGTGCGTGCTCACGGGGGCAACGTGGCCGCCGTTCCCAGGGACGGAGGAGGCCTCGTGGTGACGGTGAGACTTCAGTCGCGCTGATCCGGCGGGGGGCGTCTCGTTCACGCCGTACATGTGGTTGGATGTGCCGTCGAACACGGTGGTGCATGCCGCCAATGTTGTGGTTTACGCCATATTTGGCTAACCACGCCCATTGGTGGGAGGTCCCTCACGTGTGGGGAGGTTCATCGGCCATTCCGACGGGGTACCGAAGCAGGAATCTATCTGGCGGATCGGGCACAAGTTGGGCCTCTCAAGCGTTACACACGCGCGAACGAGCGCAAACGGATCACAAGCGCGGACAGATAGATAGATGAGGGGGATGGAGCAGACCGATGGCTACCGACTACGACAGCCCACGCAAGACTGACGACGACCTCGGCGAGGACAGTCTTCAGGAACTGCAGGCCCGCCGTACCGACAAGTCCTCGGGCAGTATCGACATCGACGAGACGGACCTCGCCGAGTCGCTTGAACTGCCGGGCGCGGACTTGTCCAACGAGGAGCTCTCGCTCAGGGTGATTCCTCGTCAGGCCGACGAGTTCACCTGCGCGCGGTGCTTCCTCGTGCACCACCGCAGTCAGCTCGCCACCGAGAGGAACGGCCAGCAGATCTGCAAGGAGTGCGCGGCCTGACGATATTCCGACGGCCGTCCGAGGTCGTCCTCCCGACGACGGGAAGGACGCCGGGACAGCCCTGAGGAGGTTCCGCGACATGACGTCAGAGAACAAACAGACCGGTGCGAAGCCGGGCGACTCCATCGCCGGGGAGTCGGCCGGCGCACCCGCGAACGAGGACCGCGCGGCGAACGGGCGAACCGAGCCCGCGGGCACGCGGGAGCACCGGCCGGGCCCGGCCGAGGGCGCCGGGAGCGCCGGGAGCACGGTCGAGAGAACGGCCGACGGGGCGAACGACCAGGAGATGGCCGAGCTCGTCGGAAAACTCATCGAGCCGGAAGGGCTCGCGGGCACCGAGCGGCGACGGCTGCTCGGCCGCCTGACCACACTTCTGGCCAGAGGGTCGAGGAGGGCCAAGGCGACGGGGGTCGGCCGGGGCCGCTGGCTGGCCGAGGTGTTCACCGCCGTCGCCCCTCGCATTCCCATCCGAGATCTGGCCACCCTCTCCGAGCACCACCACGGCCTGACCTCCGAGGCCCTCGCCGACGATCTCGTGCGGACGGCCGCCAAGGCGACCATGACGGTCGGCGCCATCGGTGGCGCGCTGGCCGCGGCCGAGTTCGTCACCCCGCCCCTGCTGCTGTCCGCCCCCGCCCAGCTCGTCGCCGAGACCCTGGTGGTCGCCGCGATCGAGGTCAAGCTGCTCGCCGAGCTCCACGAGGTTTACGGGGTACGGGTGCCGGGAACAGGGGCCCAGCGTGCGATGGTCTTCGTGGCCGCCTGGTCCAGGCAGCGCGGCGTCGATCCGCTGTCGCCCGCCACGGTCGGCATCGCGCTCGGCGCGGCGGCCAAGACGGCGCTGCGCAACAGGCTGCTGCGCACCCTCGGCCGCCATCTGACCACCCTCGGCCCCTTCCTCACGGGCGCCGTCGCAGGTGGGGCCCTCAACCGCGCCGCCACAAGAAGGCTCGCGGAGGCGGTCAGGGGTGATCTAAGAATTAGTGGGGCGCTTCCACCCGGTAAGTCATAGAAACGCCTGAATTGGGTAGTTGTTAGGAGTAGTCCGACTACCTGGAGGATTTTGTGCAGGGCCGCAGCTCGTTTCTGATCGTCGCAAACCGCCTCCCCGTCGACCGTGTGGGTGACGACATGTGGCGGCGCAGCCCCGGCGGCCTGGTCACCGCGATCGCTCCCGTCCTTCAGCGACGTGAGGGCGCGTGGATCGGCTGGCACGGCGCCCCCGGTGAGTACCTCGACCCCTTCGAACACGACGGCATGCACCTCATCCCCGTGCCGCTGTCGGAGTCGGAGGTCGAGCTCTACTACGAGGGCTTCTCTAACACCACCCTGTGGCCCCTCTACCACGACGTGGTGGCACCCCCGGTCTACTCCCGCGTCATGTGGGAGGCCTACCGGACGGTCAACGAGCGTTTCGCCAGGGCCGCCGCGGAGGAGGCGGCCGAGAACGCGGTCGTGTGGATCCAGGACTACCAGCTGCAGCTGGTCCCGGCCCTGCTCCGCAGACTCCGTCCCGACCTGCGCATCGGGTTCTTCCTGCACATCCCGTTCCCACCGGTCGAGTTGTTCTCCCAGCTGCCCTGGCGAAGGGAGATCGTCGAGGGGCTCCTCGGCGCCGACATGGTCGGCTTCCAGCGCCCCGGCGGCGCGTCGAACTTCATCCGGCTGTGCCGCCGGCTGCTCGGCCTCCAGCACCACAAGAACGAGATCTACGTCGAGGACCGGGTGGTGCGGGCCGCGGCCTTCCCCATCTCGGTCGACTTCGGGGAGCTCGACTCGCTGGTGCGCGAACCGCACATCACCGAGCGGGCCAAGGAGATCCGCGCCGAGCTCGGCGACCCCGAGTGCCTGCTGCTCGGCGTCGACCGGCTCGACTACACCAAGGGCATCGGCCAGCGCCTGAAGGCCTTCGGCGAACTCCTGTCCGAGGGTTCGATCAAACCGGGGGAGGCGGCCTTCGTGCAGATCGCGACCCCCAGCCGGGAGCGGGTCGAGGAGTACATGCGCCTGCGCGACTCGATCGAGCTCCAGGTCGGCCGGATCAACGGAGAGCAGGGCGAACTCGGCCAGCAGCCGGTGCAGTACATGCACCAGTCCTACGGCCGGGAGGAACTGGCCGCGCTCTACCTGGCGGCCGACGTGATGGTGGTCACCCCGCTGCGCGACGGCATGAACCTCGTCGCCAAGGAGTACATCGCCTGCCGCAACGACCTGCGCGGGGCCCTGGTGCTCAGCGAGTTCGCCGGGGCGGCCGACGAACTGCGGCAGGCGTTCATGGTCAACCCCTACGACGTGGACGGCCTCAAACGGACGATGCTCGCCGCGATGCGGGCCACGCCGCACGACCTGTCACGCCGGATGCGCTCACTGCGCAGGAGGGTCGCGACCTACGACGTGGATCGCTGGGCCAAGGAGTTCCTCGCCTCGCTCGAATCCTGACCCGGAACGCACGGCGCCGCGCCCCGTCCCCGCCTGACCGGCGGGCGGCGGGGCACGGCCGGGTCAGAGCGAGATCTCCTTGGCCGCCCCCCGCAGGGACTTCCACGCGTCGTAGCGCTTCCTGGCGGTGCGGGCGACCACGATCTGCGCCACCTGCATGCCGACCCCCATCACCACGGCGTAACCGATCGCCTCGCCCATGCTGATGTCCAGCGACTCGTTGTCCGCGGGCGGCTTCTTGCCGGTCGTCTTCTCCCAGGCGAACCCGATGACCTTCCGCGCGGCCCAGGCGGTCGCCAGCCCCGCGAGGCCGCCGATGACCCGCCACGCCAGATCCTGCTTCTCGGACTTGTCGGCCATGTGGCCCCCTCCCCGCTGTTTTCGCTTCGCACGAGAACACTAGTCTCCTCCGTCACGAGGGCACACGACGCCATACCATAGGGAGGCATGACACCACAGCGACCGCGCCATGCGCCCATGCCCGAGAAGCCTTCTCTCGACGGGCTGGAAGCCGTATGGTCGGCCCGCTGGGAGGCCGAGGGCACCTATCGCTTCGACAGGACGCGCACCCGGCCGGAGATCTACTCCATCGACACCCCGCCGCCGACCGTCTCGGGGTCCCTGCACGTTGGACACGTCTTCTCCTACACCCACACCGACACGATCGCCCGCTTCCAGCGCATGCGCGGGCGGGAGGTCTTCTATCCCATGGGGTGGGACGACAACGGCCTGCCGACCGAGCGCAGGGTGCAGAACCACTTCGGTGTGCGCTGCGACCCGTCCGTCCCCTACGACCCCGCCTTCCAGCCCCCGGCCAAGCCGGACGCCAAACGCCAGATCCCCGTCTCCCGCGGCAACTTCATCGAGCTGTGCGAACGGCTCACCATCGAGGACGAGAAGGTCTTCGAGGAGCTCTGGCGCAGGCTCGGCCTCTCGGTCGACTGGTCGCTGACCTACGCGACCGTCGACGGCCTGGCGCGCGCCGCCTCCCAGCGCGCCTTCCTGCGCAACCTCGCCCGCGGCGAGGCCTACCTGTCCCAGGCCCCCACCCTGTGGGATGTGACCTTCCGTACGGCCGTCGCCCAGGCCGAGCTTGAGGACAGGCCGTGGCCCGGGGCCTTCCACCGTGTCGCCTTCACCCCGGCCGGAGGGGCGGGGGAGCGGGTCTGGGTCGAGACGACCCGGCCCGAGCTGCTGCCCGCCTGCGTCGCGCTGGTCGCCCACCCCGACGACGAGCGCTACCGTCCGCTGTTCGGCACCACGGTCACCACGCCGCTGTTCGGTGTCGAGGTGCCGGTGCTCGCCCACCGCCTTGCCGAACCGGACAAGGGCTCGGGTATCGCCATGATCTGCACCTTCGGCGACGTCACCGACGTCGTCTGGTGGCGCGAGCTGGACCTGCCGACCCGGGCCGTCGTCGGCAGGGACGGCAGGATGCTGCCCGAGGCACCTCCCGGCGTGCCCGCCGAGCCGTACGGCGAGCTGGCGGGCAGGACCGTGCACGGCGCCCGCGAGCGGATCGTCGAGCTGCTGCGCGCCCGGGGCGACATGGAGGGCGAGCCCAGGCCGGTCAACCGCCCGGTGAAGTTCTACGAGAAGGGTGACCGGCCGCTGGAGATCGTCACCACCCGGCAGTGGTACATCCGCAACGGCGGGCGGGACCAGACCCTCAGGAAGGCGCTGCTGGCCCGTGGCGAGGAGCTGTCCTGGCATCCGCCGCACATGAAGGTCCGCTACGACAACTGGGTCGAGGGCCTGTCCGGTGACTGGCTGATTTCCAGGCAGCGCTTCTTCGGCGTGCCGATCCCGCTGTGGTACCCGCTGGACGAGACGGGGGAGCCCGACCTCTCCTCGCCGATCGTGCCGCCGGAGTCGGCGCTGCCGATGGACCCCGCCTCCGACGCGCCGCCCGGATACACCGAGGAGCAGCGTGGCAGGCCGGGCGGCTTCGCCGGCGACCCGGACGTCATGGACACCTGGGCGACCTCCTCGCTCACCCCGCAGATCGCGGGCGGCTGGGAGCGCGACGAGGACCTGTTCGCGCGGGTCTTCCCGATGGACCTGCGCCCGCAGGCCCACGAGATCATCCGCACCTGGCTGTTCTCGACCGTGGTCAGGGCGCACCTGGAGGAGGGCACCCTGCCCTGGCGCGACATCGCGATCTCCGGATGGATCCTCGACCCCGACCGCAAGAAGATGTCCAAGTCGGCGGGAAACGTGATCACCCCGCTCGGGCTGCTCGAACAGCACGGCTCCGACGCGGTCCGCTACTGGGCGGCCTGCGGGCGGCCCGGTACGGACACCACCTTCGACACGGGCCAGATCAAGATCGGCCGCAGGCTGGCGATCAAGATCCTGAACGCCTCCAGGTTCGTGCTGGGGCTCGGGAAGGACGGCGGCGAGGTCACCGAGCCGATCGACCTGTCGATGCTGGCCAGGCTCGCCGAGGTGGTCGAGGAGACGACGAGGGCCTTCGAGGCCTACGACTACGCCCGCGCGCTCGAAAGGACCGAACGGTTCTTCTGGGAGTTCTGCGACGACTACCTGGAACTGGTCAAGCTCAGGGCCTACGGGGACGACCCGGCGGCCGGGTCGGCGCACGCCGCGCTGCGCCGGGCGCTGGACGTCATGCTCAGGCTGTTCGCCCCGTTCCTTCCCTTCGTCACCGAGGAGGTCTGGTCCTGGTGGCGTGAGGGCTCGGTGCACCGCGCCGCCTGGCCCCAGGCGCACGGCCTGGCCGAGAGAGAGGGGGACAGGGGGCTGCTCCCCGCGGTGGCCGGAGTCCTCCACCACGTCCGCAAGGCCAAGTCGGACGCCAAACTGTCGATGCGCGCCGAGGTCACCCGGCTGACCGTCACCGGAGGTCCCGCGGGCCTGGTGCGCCAGGCGCAGGACGACCTGTGCGGCGCGGGCGTCGTCGAGGAGTTCGTGCTCACCGAGGGCGACGGCGACCTGCTTGTCGAGGTCACCCTCGTCTGAGTCCCCGGCCGCACGCGAATCTTCCCTTGCCGTCCCGGGCTCCTGCCGTACGGTCGAGACACGAGCAGGTGAGGAGGAGGACATGATCCCGGGTTGCGGCAACTGTGACTGTTACCTCGACGACAGGGTGATCACCCGGCCGCCGGGAGAGCGTTGATCCACCCGCCGTGGGGCCCGCCGGGCCCCACGGCCTTCTTACGGTCCGGTGCCGCGGCTTTGCGTGTTGGGCCGATAACCATGCGCGTCACAGGCCGTGGCATGACAGTCTGGAAGGGTGATCTCCGATCGGGAACGCCTGACGAACCTCGTGCCGCGCACCTTGCTGCGAGTGGCGGTCTGGTGCCTCTGCCTGATCGTCATCGGCTGGGCGGTCTTCTACTTCGCGCAGTTCATCGCGACACTGCACATCGTGGTCCTGCCGGTGGCCATCGCGCTGCTGCTGACCGCGCTGCTGTTCCCGGTGACCCGCAGACTCAGGGCGGTCGGCGTCCGCCCCATATACGCCACCTGGATCACGATGCTGGTGGCCTTCGGGGTGCTGGGCGGCACGGGCTGGTTCATCGGCCTGCGGGCCAACGACGAGTTCCCCGGCCTGGTCGACCAGGTGCGCGCCACCTCGAAGACCGTCGAGCAGTGGCTCTACACCGGCCCCCTGCACCTGCAGCCCAACCAGCTGACCTCCTGGATCGACGAGATCACCACCCAGATCACCGCGCAACGCAACCAGATCACCCAGACCGTGCTCACCGGCGCGACGGTCGCCTTCGAGGTGCTCGCCTCCATCGTGCTGCTGATGTTCGTCACCTTCTTCCTGCTGAAGGACGGCGACCGCATCTGGAGCTGGTTCCTGAAGGGCTTCGGCTCGGCGGCACCCCGGGTGGACAAGGCGGGCCGTACGGCCTGGGTGACCCTGTCGCACTACGTGCAGGGCACCGTGGCGGTTGCCGCCGTGCACGGCGTGGTCATGGGCATCGTGCTCGCCGGGATGGGCGTGCCGCTCTGGGCTCCGCTCGCGGTGATGATCTTCCTGGCCAGCTTCATCCCGATCGTCGGCATCTTCTTCGCCGGAGGCGTCGCGACCCTGGTCACCCTGGGGGCGAAGGGCCCGATCTACGCTCTGATCTTCCTCGGCATCCTGATCGTCGAGCAGCAGCTGGAGAACCACGTCCTGCAGCCGCTGATCGTCGGCAGGGCGCTGAGCTTCCACCCGTTGGCGATCATCCTGGTGCTGGCCGTCGGCGGCATCCTGGCGGGCATCGCCGGGGCGGCGGTCGCGGTCCCGGTCGCCGCCGTCATCTACCGGGCGATCCCCGAACTCATGGCCGACCCGCCGATCGCCCTGCCCGCCGCGCCGGAGCACCCGCCACCGGCGGACGAGCCGGGGGAGGAGCGGGGAGACGAGCCGACGGGCGCCGAGACGGTGACTCCGGGGCCGGACTCCGCCATGAATGAGGAGTCCGCCCAGCACAACGGGTAACGTTCTCCTCCGTGACCCGTTCCACCTCGTGCTCCGCTTTCGCACACGGCGGCCCGTCGCCGTCCACGTGTGACAGGTGTGCCTCCGGCGCGGGCCGGAAGGCGTACCGTGAGGCTGAGGGACGTCGCGGCGGTCCGTACGGCCCGGCCGCCACACGCGTCGTCGCGTTCCGCATCGGCGAGCGCGCCGGCCGGAGCGCCGGCGTGGACGGGGAGCGCTCCGCCCGCGCCGACGGCCGGGCGGTCACCGACGAGCACCACGATGACGAGGGGAACCCGTGACCGGCAAAGTCGAGGTGTTGATCCACCGGCTCGACACCGACCTGCCCATGCCGTCGTACGCCCATCCCGGTGACGCGGGAGCCGATCTGCGCGCCGTCGAGGACGTCGAGCTGCTTCCGGGTGAGCGGGTCACGGTCGGCACCGGTGTGGCGATCGCCCTGCCCGACGGATACGCCGCGTTCGTCCATCCGCGTTCGGGCCTGGCCGCCCGGCACGGGGTGACACTCGTGAACGCGCCCGGCACCGTGGACGCGGGCTACCGAGGCGAGATCAGGGTGACGCTGATCAACACCGACACCAAGGAGGCCGTACGGCTGCGCAGGGGAGACCGCATCGCGCAGCTCGTCGTCCAGCGGGTGGAGAAGGCGGTGTTCTACGAGGTGGACCGGCTGCCCGGCTCGGCGCGGGGCGCCGGCGGGTTCGGGTCCACCGGACGCTGATGCGGGGCGGGGCCCGGGTGGCGAGCCTCCAGTGAACTCTCAAGGAGCGTGAGGAAAGTGTTCAAACGGCGCCGTCGCGAGGAGCCCCCGGCCACCGCGGAGAAGGCCGCGCAGAGCGAGAAGGTCGTCGAGGAGCCTCGCAGCCGCCCCTCGGGGCCGTGGGACTCGGGTGAGTCGTATCCGGAGCGGGAACGTGTCGATCTCGGCGGGCTGCGCCTGCCCATCGACTCCGGCTTCGAGGTGCAGCTGAACCTGTCCGGCGACCGCATCGTCGGCGCGGTCGTCATGGTCGAGGACAGCGCCCTGCAGGTGCACGCGTTCGCCGCGCCCAGGCGCAGCGGGATCTGGGACGAGGTCCGTACCGACCTCGCCGAGGGGGTGCGCGCCGCGGGCGGCACGGTCGAGGAGCGCGAGGGCCCGTTCGGGGTCGAACTGTTCGCGCGCATCCCCGCCGAGGGGGCGCAGGAGCCCCAGCCGGTGCGCTACATCGGCGTGGACGGTCCGCGCTGGTTCCTGCGCGCGGTGGTCAGTGGCCGCGCGGTCGTGGACGAGGAGGTCGCCGCGGTCCTGGAAGGGGTGGTCGGCGACATCGTCGTGGTCCGCGGCGACGAGCCGATGGCCCCGAAGGAGTCGATCGAGCTTCGGCTTCCTCCCGAGGCCAGGCAGGCCGCGGAACAACAGGCCGCCGAGCAGGAGGTGCCCGACCTCAACCCCTTCGAACGCGGTCCTGAGATCGCCGAGATCCGCTGACGTGAGGGATCGCGTACGCTGATTCAACACGTATGCGAAGGAGAGGTCGTGGGTTCTCAGGAACCGCATAAACAGGGCGGATTTCGAGGCTTCCTCCGTCGGCTGACGACGAGCCAGGCGGAACTGGAGGCCGACGAGCTCCAGCAGGACCTCGATCGTCACGGCGCGACGCCGATCGTCTCCTGTGGCGGGCGACGCAGGTTCTGCGTAACCGGTACGCTACGTACGGTCACGTTGCGCCCTCGTGGCGGCGCGCCCGCCCTTGAGGCGGAGCTCTACGACGGTTCCGACGTGATCGACCTGGTCTGGCTCGGACGTAGGAAGATCGCGGGGATCGAGCCGGGCAGGATGGTGCTCGCCGAGGGGCTGGTCAGCCTTCAGGACGGGCGCAAGGTGATGTTCAACCCCAAGTACGAGCTGCGCCCGGCGGGCGGTGCGTGAGTGAAGACGACCACGGAGCGGTGAGCGAGAAGATGAGCACCACCGAGGAGAACGCGGCGTACGTGACCGTCGAGGCGGCGATGCGCGGGCAGCTCGCCAAGGCCTTCGGCGGCGTACGGGGGACCATCGAGGCCGCCGTGCCCACGATCGTGTTCACGCTGATGTGGATCACCACATCCGACCTGAGGACGTCGTTGATCGTCAGCGTCTCCACCTCGGTCGTCCTGCTGCTGGCGCGCGTGCTGCAGCGCTCGACGCCGCAGTTCGTGCTCAACAGCCTGTTCGGCATCGCCATCGGCGCGTTCTTCGCCTCCCGGACGGGTGAGGCGAAGGACGTGTTCCTGCCCGGCATCCTCTACAACGCGGGCTACGCGGTGGCGATGCTGTTGTCGATCGTCGTCCGCTGGCCGGTGGTCGGCTTCCTGATCGGGTCGGTCACCGGCGATCCGACCGCCTGGCGCGCCGACCCGGCCGTGGTGCGCCTGTGCTCCAGGCTCACCTGGCTGCTGATGATCCCCTGCGTGGTGCGGGTGGCCGTGCAGTTGCCCGTCTACCTCATCGGCGGGAACGACGCGGTCGCCGAACTCGGCATCCTGAAGATCGTGATGGGCTGGCCGTTGCAGGTCGCGGCCCTGGGCGCGATGGTCTGGCTGCTGGCCAGGGGCAGGACCCCGGCCACGCCCGCCTCCCCGTGACGACCCTGTGACGAAGAACGGTCCCGTACGGCCAAGCCGTACGGGACCGTTTCGCGTGTGAGGGGGTCAGGCGGAGCGGTGCGGGGACAGCAACCTGCCCAGTTCCTCCTCGACCTCCTGGCTGGCCACGAACATCAGCTCGTCGCCCGCCTCAAGGGGGTCGTCGGCGCTGGGCACCAGCACCCGGCCCTCGCGCAGGATCGCCACCAGCGCGGTGTCTGCGGGCCAGGGCACCGAGCCCGCCCGGTGGCCGACGACCGGGGCGTCCTCGGGCAGGGTGAGCTCGACCAGGTTGGCCTGTCCCTGGCGGAAGGTCATCAGGCGGACCAGGTCGCCGACGCTCACCGCCTCCTCGACCAGCGCGCTCAGCAGCCTCGGGGTCGAGACGGCCACGTCGACGCCCCACGACTCGTTGAACAGCCATTCGTTCTTGGGGTGGTTGATCCTGGCCACCACGCGCGGCACGCCGTACTCGGTCTTGGCGAGAAGGGAGACGACGAGGTTGACCTTGTCGTCACCGCTGGCGGCCACGACCACGTGACAGTCGGCCAGGCCCGCCTCGTCCAGGGAGGAGATCTCGCAGGCGTCGGCGAGCAGCCACTCCGCCCTCGGCACGGTGTCGATCTTGATGGCCTTGGGGTCGATGTCGATGAGCAGGACCTCGTGGCCGTTCTCCAGGAGTTCGGCGGCGATGGACCGTCCGACGGCTCCGGCGCCCGCGATGGTGACGCGCATCAGTGGCTCCCCTCGGGAGGGCCGGAGAGCACCTTGTTGATGCGCTCCATGTCGTTCTCGGCCGCCATGACGTGCAGGATGTCGCCTTCCTGCACCACGGAGTCGTTCTTGGGCAGCAGGGTCTCGCCCATCCGGTTGATGAACGCGACACGGGTGCCCGCGGCCTCCTCCAGGTCCTTGCTCCTGGTGCCGATCCAGGCGGGGTGGTAGGCCACCTCGGCCAGCACGACGGAGCCGGTGGGGTCGCGCCAGAGGGGTTCGGTCCCCTCGGGCAGGACACGCCGCAGGATCTGGTCGGCGGTCCAGCGCACCGTGGCGACGGTGGGGATGCCGAGACGCTGGTAGACCTCGGCACGCCGGGGGTCGTAGATCCGGGCGACCACGTTGTCCACGCCGAAGGTCTCGCGGGCGACCCTGGCGGAGATGATGTTGGAGTTGTCGCCGCTGCTGACCGCGACGTAGGCGCTGGCGGTTCCGATGCCCGCCTCCTCCAGCACGTCCCGGTCGAAGCCGATGCCGGTCACCCGGCGTCCCCGGAAACCGGCTCGCAGCCTGCGGAAGGCCTGTGGGTCACGGTCGATGATCGCGACCGAGTGGCCGCTGTCCTCAAGGATGTGCGCCAGAGTCGATCCGACCCGGCCACATCCCATGATCACGATATGCATGCTCCCCCGCCGCTCACATTGAGGCGGATCTTGTTCGTATGTACCTAGTCAGTATGGCCCGCTTCGGGAGTGCCGCGTCAGCGGGGCGTATGGATGGGGACTAGCATCGGCAGACGTGTCAAAGGTGACGGACCTCGTCAAGCGCCTGTTCATCGGGCGCGCGCTGCGCAGCACGCAGTTACACGAGCAATTGCTCCCCAAGCGCATCGCGCTGCCGGTTTTCGCGAGTGACGCGCTCTCCTCGGTCGCCTACGCGCCGCAGGAGATTCTCGTAATCCTCTCCATCGCCGGGCTATCGTTCTATCACTTCGCTCCCTGGGTGGCCATCGCGGTCGTCCTGGTGATGCTCACGGTGGTGGCGTCCTACCGGCAGAACGTGCACGCCTACCCCAGCGGAGGCGGGGACTACGAGGTCGCCACGGTCAACCTGGGGCCCAACGCCGGTCTGACCGTCGCCAGCGCCCTCATGGTCGACTACGTGCTGACCGTCGCGGTCTCCGTGGCCAACGGGGTCGACTACGTCGGCGCGACGATCCCCTATGTCGCCGAGCACAAGCCGCTGGTCGCCATCACCATCGTCGTGCTGCTCACGCTGGTCAACCTGCGTGGCATCCGCGAGTCCGGTGTGGCGTTCGCGGTCCCCACCTACGCCTTCATGGTCTCGGTCATCGGCCTGGTCCTGTGGGGAGGGTTCCGGCTGCTGGTCATGGGCGAGGAACTGCGCGCGCCGACCGCCGGGTACCAGATCGTCGCCGAACAGACCGACCTGACCTCGCTGGCCGCGGCGTTCCTGATCCTGCGGGCTTTCTCCTCCGGCTGCGCGGCGCTGACCGGTGTCGAGGCGATCAGCAACGGCGTGCCCGCCTTCCGCAAGCCGAAGAGCAAGAACGCCGCGACGACCCTGCTGATGATGGGCCTGATCGCGGTCACGATGTTCGTCGGCATCATCGCGCTCGGCCTGGCCTCCGGCGTCAAGCTCGCCGACCCGGCCACCGCCGCCCGCGACGTGCTCATCAACGGCAAGCCCGCGGGCCCGGACTACTACCAGCAGCCGATCATCGCCCAGGTCGCGGACGCGGTCTTCGGCAACGGCTCGCTGTTCTTCATCGTGATCTCCGCGGTGACGGCCCTCATCCTGTTCCTGGCGGCCAACACGGCCTTCAACGGCTTCCCGGTGCTCGGCTCCATCCTGGCCCAGGACCGCTACCTGCCCCGTCAGCTGCACACCAGGGGCGACCGGCTGGCCTTCTCCAACGGCATCGTCATCCTGGCCGCGGGCGCCTGCCTGCTGCTGTGGGGGTTCCAGGCGGACGTCAGCCGCCTGCTCAACCTCTACATCGTCGGCGTCTTCGTCTCCTTCACGCTGAGCCAGATCGGCATGGTCAGGCACTGGACCAGGCACCTGAAGACCGAGACCGCGCCGAAGACCAGGGCGCAGATGAAGCGCTCGCGGGTCATCAACTTCTTCGGCGCCGTCATGACCGGCGTGGTGCTGGTGGTCGTGCTGCTGACCAAGTTCACCCACGGCGCCTGGATCGTCTGCGTCGCCATGCCGACGCTGTTCCTGATCATGAAGGGCATCCACCGCCACTACGAGAACGTGGCCGCCGAACTCGCGGTCGACGAGGATCTCCAGGTGGACGAGTCGATGCTGCCCGCCCGCAACCACGCCATCGTCCTGGTCTCCAAGATCCACAAGCCCACGTTGCGCGCACTCAGCTACGCCAGGGCGACCCGGCCCTCGACGCTTGAGGCCGTCACCGTCGGCGTCGAAGGCGAGGACGCGCGGGCGCTGCAGGAGGAGTGGGAGCGCAGGGGCATCCCGGTCCCGCTGAAGATGCTGGACTCGCCCTACCGGGAGATCACCCGGCCGATCCTGGAGTACGTCAAGTCGCTGCGGCGCCGTTCGCCTCGCGACGTGGTGACCGTGTACATCCCGGAGTACGTCGTGGGCCGCTGGTGGGAGCACCTGCTGCACAACCAGAGCGCGCTGCGGCTCAAGGGGCGCCTGCTCTTCCAGCCGGGCGTGATGGTCACCAGCGTCCCCTGGCAGCTGCACTCCTCCGACCGGCTCAAGGGCCGTCCCGAGCCCGCCGCCCCCGGCGCGGTGCGGCGCCCCCGGCACGAGATGGCTCGGGACCAGGGCGCGAAGGCATAACCTTTCGTATGCACTCGTGATCACGAGGAGGCCGGACCGACGAAAGACCTGGGGGCGTGACGATGGCGATCGAACTGACGGTGGGACCCGTCGCGCACGGTGGCTGGTGCGTCGCGCGCCATGACGGCAGGGTGGTCTTCGTACGGCACGCGCTCCCCGGTGAGCGCGTCCTGGCCGAGATCACCGAGGAGACCACCCGGTTCCTGCGGGCCGACGCGGTCGAGATCCTCGACCCCTCCCCGGACCGGGTGACCCCGCCGTGCCCGTTCGCGGGCCCCGGCCGTTGCGGGGGCTGCGACTGGCAGCACGCCTCCCTCGACGCCCAGCGCCTGCTGAAGACCGCCGTGGTCGCCGAACAGCTGGGCAGGCTCGCCGGGATCGAGTGGAAGGGCGTCGTCGAGGAGGTGCCCGGCGCCCCCGACGGGCTCGGCTGGCGCACCCGGGTTCAGTTCGCCGTCGACCGCGACGGCGTCCTCGGCCTGCGGCGCCACCGCTCCCACGACATCGAGCCGATCGACGCCTGCCTGATCGCCCACCCGGAGGTGGAGAACGTCGGGGCGGAGGTCATGAACTGGCGCAACGCCTCCTCGGTCGAGGTCATCGCCTCGAACACCGGCGACCAGGCCGTCGTGATCGCCCCCAGGCCGCGCCGTACGGTCGCGGTGCCCGACATCGACGCGAGCGTGGCCGTCTTCGTGGACGAGGGCGGGGGCAGAAGCCGTGTCGTCCACGGCCGCAACCATCTCGTCGAGCGGGTCGGCGAACGCGACTTCCAGGTCACGGGCAGCGGCTTCTGGCAGGTCCACCCCGGCGCCGCGGAGACCCTGCTCGGCGCGGTCATGGAGTTCGCCGCCCCACGTCCCGGGGAGTGGGCCCTCGACCTGTACTGCGGTGTCGGCCTGTTCGCCGCGGGCCTGGCCGAGGCGGTCGGCCCGGAGGGCGCGGTCTTCGGCGTCGAGTCGGAGTCGGTGGCCGTACGGGACGCCGAGCGCAACCTGCGCGACCTGCCCCAGGCCCGCTTCGCCAGGGGCCGGGTGGAGAACGCCCTCGACCGCTTCGGCATCGAGCGCGCCGACCTGGTCGTCGTGGACCCGCCCCGCGCCGGTCTCGGCCGCGAGGTCGTCGAGCAGCTCGCCGCCCTCGCGGCCACCAGGATCGTCTACGTCTCCTGCGACCCGGCGACGATGGCCCGTGACCTGGCCTGGTTCGGCGACCGTTCCTACCGCCTCGCCGACCTGCGAGCCTTCGACGCGTTCCCGATGACGCATCACGTGGAGTGTGTCGCCCTGCTGACCGGCGAGACGATCTAGCCTCCGGCGGGGAACCGCCCCCGCCTTCAGGGCGGGGGCGCCGTCATGTCCTTGAACCGGGAAGCGCCGCACGCGGGCGTGGCCGGCTCTCTCCCCGTGGAGGCCCTGCCGGCATTCCACGACGTGGACGCGCGGCTGTCCGGAAGGGCGTGGGCAGGGCGACTATTCGCCCGAAATATGGAGAAATGCGAGCTTCTCGCCCGGGGAGGCCGGTAGTCACATTGAGGTGTCCCGATGGATCTCACGAGGAGACCGTGGTGAACCTCCGAAGACCCCATGCCGTCGTGCTCGCGGCGGCACTGACCGCAGGCGTCCTGGCCGTCGTCCCGCCCGCCGCCGCCGACGTTCCCGGCCCACCCGCCCCCGGGTCCGGGGACGTCGCCTACTGCGCCACCTGGCAGATCGGTATGCGGTACAAGGTGGGTGAACTGGTCATCCATAACAACGCAACCTACCGCTGCCTGCAGGCGCACACCTCGCTGCCCGAATGGGAGCCGGACACGACGCCCCCTCTGTGGCAGCAGATGTAGAAACCGGTCGTGAGGAAGGCTCGGGGGCTGAGCGCCAGTAGGCCCATGGGGCCTACCTGGAATCGAACCAGGAAGAAGGAAGCCCTCGAATGGCCTCACGACCGGACCGCGAGGAGAGCGGGGAGACTACCGGGAAATGGTGAGAAGGAAGTCCCCTCATGGCCTCGCGGCCACACCGTATCAGGCGGGGATCACCTCGTGCAGCGTCGCCGGAGTGTGGACCCGGGCACCCGGCGGCGCCGCCGACGCCTCAAACCCGATGTAGGTGACGTGCCGCCCGGTGGAGGGCCCCTTCGCGCGCCACAGCTCGACCAGGTGACGCACCCGCAGGTAGTCGCGCTCCACGATCGAGCGCACCAGCAGTGAGGCGGTGAGCCGGTTGTCCTCGACCCGGTTGAACTGGGGATAGCCCCTCAGGTAGAGGTGCAGCCACTTCACCCGCCAGTGGCCGTCGTCGCCGCGCAGGAAGACGAGCGGCAGGGCGATCTGCCCCGACCCGCGCAGGTCCGACTTCATCCGCACGGTACGCGGCTCGAAGGGCATGCCCTCCTGCGCGGCGTCTCTCGTCATGTAGCCGAAGAACGCCTCGGCCGCCTCGTCGAACGACTCCCCGGAGAAGACGTTGACCTGGGGGATGACGATCGGACGGGTCGACTCGGCGAGCCGGATGTCGATGAACTCCGAGGCGCCGTGCGGCGCCGGAGCCTCGGTGAGGTCACCGGAGTACCGGGCGAAGCCGTTGGCGAGGTTCGTCCACGAGACGTGCTCAGGGGAGCCGTAGGAGGCGTCGAGCATGAGCGCCGACAGGTCGTAGTCGGTGCGCCGCCTGGCCTCGCGCCAGTGCACGAAGAACCTGAGCATCTCGCCGTCGACCGCCGAGAGCGAGCCGCGGGGCAGCATGCCGAGCCCGGGGGAGACAGCCTTGGCGGACAGCGGCAGGGCGACGTCCAGCGCGTCGGGATCGACGACCAGCTCACCGGGGTCCGGGAGCCGCCGGACGATCTCGGCGTCCAGTACGGCCAGCACCCGCGTCAGGACCTCCCCGGCGAGCGGCGGACGGAGGTCGGGGGCCGTCCACGCCCTGGCGTGCCGGTTGACGAAGACACGCCCGGCGGCGGGGACGAGCCGGTTCTGCATGTGCTCGCGCAGGGACAGCAGGACACGGCCGGAGGCGCCGGTGACCGCCCTCTCCACGGCCTCGAACACCGCACGCTCGTCGGACCCGGTCCGCAGCAGGTGGTCGAGGCGGCGCAACAGCGCCCCGGGCGCGTTCTCCAGCAGCTCGACGGCCTCGGCCGTACGGCCCGCGGCCAGGGCCGCCTCGACCCGGCTGCCGGTTCCCGCGACCCGCAGGTCGCCCCTGGCCACCTCGAAGACCCGGGCGGCGCGTGGGAAGCCGGGGTGCTCGTGGGGGTGCAGCCGTTCCCCGAGCCGCTTCCACCGCTCCCGGAGACGTGACACGTCGCCGAGCCCGGCCGGGGTGGCCACCGCGTCCAGGGCCCGCAGCAGGGCCCGGCGCTCGGCGCGGCGGAACGAACGGAACCTCGTGGGCACGGCCAGCGTGACGTCGCCTCCGGACAGGCCGCAGGCGAGTCTGAGCACGTCGGTCACCGTGTCGACGAGGAGGGGCAGGCCGGCGGCGAGCCGTACCTCGTTGAGGACCGCGCGGTTCTCCCGCACGGGAACACGCTCGGGGTGGCCGGTCCCGGAGGCGACGCAGAAGGCGGCCAGGGCGCGCAGCGCGGCCAGGTCCTCGACGGCAGGCGGCACCTCGGAACCCGCCAGCGAGAAGTACAGCTCCCGGGCCTCGTCCTGCAGGCTTCCGCCCAGGTCGAGCACGGTCACCCGGTCTCCGGCGAGCGGGACGAGCTCGGCGTGGGCGGCGAGCAGGTCCGCGTAGGTGTGCTGGTAACGGCCGTAGTCGGGCAGTTCGAGCAGGTTGAGCGCGGGGCCCCGGAGGCGGTCCGCGGCGACCGGGTCGAGCAGGGCCTCGTGGAGCATGCCGGCCCAGAACTCCAGGGTGTCCGGCACGTTCCTCGGGAAGTCGACGAAGTAGGCGTTGTGCTGGACGTGGTCGCCGACCAGGCCGCGGACGACGGACACGACCCGTGCGCCGAGGTCGATAACCTCCTCGCCGGGCAGGCTCGACAGGCGTTCGAGCAGCGCGGCCGAGCAGGTGAAGCCGACGCTCAGCAACGCGGCGTCGAGCTGGCGGGCGGCGACCTCCCCCCACCCTGGCGCGGCCTCGTGCGGGGTGTCGACGGGGACCCGAAGCCGTCTCGTGATGACGAGGCTTTCAAGATTGTCCACGGGCGAACCCTATAGCCGTTACATGTCCGGCTTCAGGGGATTTTTCGCGACAGTCTGGGTGCCCTCACCCTTCCGCGGGCCGGCCGAGCCGTTCCTCAAGCCGTTCCAGGCGCTGGACGATGGGCCGCAGCTCCCGGCGGACGGCCTCGGACAGGGATTCCGGCGAAGACCTCGGCGGCCGTTCGGCCGCGGCCTGGTCCTGCGCCCTGAGGTGGACGTAGCCCGCCAGCGCGGCGGTGACGGCGCGGCGGGTCAGCCTCGGTTCGGCGCCGAGCCTCCGCAGGACGCGTCCCGCCGTTCCCTCCGGCTCCGCGACCAGGCCGAGGAGCAGGTGCTCGCACCCGACGTAGTTGTGTCCCAGGGCGATGGCGTCGGAGACGGTCAGTTCGAGGGCCGCGGCCGCGGGCCCGCTGAATCGCGCCGGGGCGGCGGACACGGCGCCGTTCCCGCCGAGGGCGTCCAGCTCACGCCGTACCTGCCCGGGATCGACCTCCACGGCGCGCAGGACGTGCAGGGCCAGGTTGGTGCCCTCGGCGAGCAGGCCGCCCAGCAGGTGCTCGGTGCCGACCTCGGCGGCCCCGCCCGCGCGTGCCTCCTCAAGCGCGAGGCTCACCGCCGTACGGGCCCGAGGGGTGAAGCTCGCGAAGCGGGCGCCGGAGCCGTCGAGTCCCGGGGAGCCGAGCCCGGTCTCCCTGATGGCGGTGATACGCCGTACGGCCTGCTCCAGGGCACGCTGGCAGACGGCGGAGACCGGGACCCCCGCAGCCTTGACCGCCTCGGCCAGTTCGTCGGGCAGGTACACGTTGATCTTCGGCATGTCTCCCCTGTGGGTTCGACGAGGACTGCGGCGCATGTATAACCCCATGTGGGGTGTCTGTCTAGTGGGCCAGGCCCGCCAGCAGGCGGGACACGCGCCAGGAGGGGGCGGCTCCCCTGGTGGACAGCCAGGCCATCCCCTCGCGGGCGCTGAAGGCGACCAGTTTGCGGGCGTCGGCGGAGGTCAGGTCCTTCGCGCCGCTCAGGAACGGGGACAGGGCGATCCGGTGCCCCGTGCCCGTCCTGCCCAGGGACCTGACGACCTGGGGATGGGCCGCCCGTACGGTCTCGGCGATCGGCCGCAGCCGGGAGCGACGCCCGGGACCGCTCCGGATCGGGACCAGGAGGTTGACCGCGGAGATCTCGGCCCCGTGCTCCCGGGTGACCCTGAGCATCCGCTGGTCGGCGAGGCTGAGACCGTCGCCGTTCGCGGGCAGGGTGAAGCTCACCGTGAGGGTCCCGCCCGCCGCGGCGGCCTCACGCTGCAGGGACGCGATGGCCGCCGCGCGGCGCAGGACGGTCGCCTCGTTGTCGCCTCCGCCGAGTTCGAAGTCGACGTAGCCCGCGCCTGAGGCGTTCACCGCGCGCCGGTAGGCCTCGGTGAGGCGCCCGAGGTCGGTGCAGGTGGCGGCCAGTTCCCTGCCTCCGGGACCGCCGAAGACGAGTCCCGCCTCGCCGCCGGAGGCCCGCAGGCGCTCCAGGCGTCCGGCGGGTGACAGACCCGGGTCCCGCCCGTTCCACTCGGGGGTGCAGCCGTCCTCGCCCGCGGTGAGGTGTCCCAGGGTGAACCAGTGCACCCGGCCGGGCGCGGACGGCCCCGGGGGCGTGAACGGCGCCGTGAACGACGGGTTCCTGGCGGCGTCGACGAACGTCACGAACCCCGAGGGGCGTGCGACGGGACCGGGCCGCCCGGCGGGAGACGGGACGGGGGCCGAGGCGAGCGGGGTGGGGACCGGGACGGGCGGGGGAGCGGCCGGTCGCTGGGCCCGCGCGGGCCGTACGGCCCCGCCGGGCAGCACCCAGAGGGCGGCGCCCGTCCCCGCGGCGAGGGCCAGGGAGGCGAGCGCGACGAGGGAACGCGGCGGAGTGCCGGGTTCGCGGACGCGGCGGGTGGTGGCTCCGGGCTCAGGACCTGCCTCCGGCCCGGTCGCCGACTCTGTCGCCACCGGCATGGGATCTCCCTCCTCGACGGCACAGAACGGTTGCGATGGGTGCCTGTACGGTCACTTTGCGCACCGAAGAATGAACGGTAGCAAGTGTTCCGCCACGCCGTTGTGTTTCCATGGACGGCGTCCGTAGTGCCCGGATAATGATGTTCATGAAGTTGAGGATCTTCACCGAACCGCAGCAGGGCGCCACATACGACGAGCTCCTGACGGTCGCGCGGACCGCGGAGCGACTGGGCTTCGACGCCTTCTTCCGTTCCGACCACTACCAGCGGATCGGCCCCGGCGACCCCGGCCCCGGCTCGACCGACGCCTGGGTGACCCTCGCGGGCCTGGCCAGGGAGACCTCCACGATCAGGCTCGGCACCCTGGTCACCCCCGCCACCTTCAGGTATCCCGGCGCGCTGGCGATCAGCGTGGCCCAGGTGGACCGGATGAGCGGCGGCCGGGTCGAGCTGGGCCTGGGCACCGGCTGGTTCGACGCCGAGCACGTCGCGTACGGGATCCCCTTCCCGCCGCTCGGCGAGCGCTTCGCCCGTTTCGAGGAGCAGTTGGAGATCCTGACCGGGCTCTGGGGCACGCCGGTCGGGGAGACGTTCTCCTTCGAGGGGGCCCACTACCGGCTCGCGGACTCACCCGCGCTGCCCAAGCCCGAGCAGACCCCCAGGCCGCCGATCATCATCGGCGGGTTCGGCGCCAGGCGCACCCCGCTCCTGGCCGCGCGGTTCGCCGACGAGTACAACGTCCCCTTCCACACCCCGCAGGACAGCGCCGCCGCCTTCGGCCGGGTCAGGAGGGCCTGTGAGGAGGAGGGACGCGACCGGCCGATCGTCTTCTCCGTCGCGCAGACCGTGGCCGTCGGCACCGGCGAGGCCGAGATCGCGCGCCGCGCCCGGGCCGCGGGCCAGGAGCTGGACGCGCTGCGGGCCAGTGGCCTGGCGGGTACCCCGGCCGAGGTGGTCGCCAAGATCGGGGAGTTCGCCGAGCTGGGCGTCGAGCGGGTCTACCTGCAGGTCATGGACCTGTCGGACCTCGACCAGCTCGAACTGATCGCCGCCGAGGTCCTGCCCGGGGTGTAGACCGGACGCCGGACGCCGGGCGTCCGGCGCCCGGGTAAAGACACGCGCAGCGGAAGGGCATATTCCACGATGCGTCCCATATCCCTCCCGTATCTCTCCTTACTGTGGTGAGAACCCGACCATCAGGGGAGGCGCCGTGGAATTCGAGCGATTCGGCCGTGCAGCTCTGCGGGAGGTCGTCTCCATGCACGACGAGCTGGGGGTGCTGTCGTTCTACGTGACCGCCTCCCCGCAGGAGGAGGCGGCGGTCAAACCCGCCTGGCGGATCCGCTTCGGCAACGAGCTGTCGGAGCTGCGGGAGCAGATGACGGCCGTCAGGGACAGAGAACGGCGGACGGCCCTGCTGAACCGGCTCGACGAACTGGAGACGGACTTCGAGCAGCTGCTCGACCCGACGGAGTCAGGCCTGGGACGCGTCATGTTCGCACCGGTCGGCGACGGCCGGGCGCGGTCGTTCTCCTTCCAGGTGCCGGTCGCCGACCAGATCGTCATGGAGTCGACGGCGTACGTGCGCCCGCTGGTCAACGCGGTCGAGGCCGCGCCTCCCGCGGGTCTCGTCGTGCTCTCCAGGGACGGCCTGAAGATGATCGACTACCGGTACGGCCTGACCGAGGACCTGGGCGGTACCTCCTTCGAGATCCCCGTGGAGGAGTGGAAGCAGATGCGCGGCCCGGCCACCGCGGAACTCGCCAGGTCGGCCGCGACGCACCGCGACAAGTTCGAACGCCGCGTCGAGGAGAACCTCACCCGGCAGCTGCGCGCCGCGGCTCCGGGAGTGGCCGAGGAGGCCAGGCGGCGCGGCTGGCAGACGGTCGTTCTCCTCGGCGACGTCCAGCTGACCGAGATCGTCGCGCCCCTGGTCGGCGGGGACGTTCTCCAGGTCGACGCGGTCGTCGACTCGCTGCCCCCGGCCAAGCTCGCCGAGTACGTCGAGCCGCAGCTGAGGGCCGCCCGCACCCGGCACGGCGTCGAGCTGACCGAGCGGGCCAGGGACGCCGCCCTGTCCGGCGGTCCCGGCGCCCTGGGCCTTGAGGCGACGCTCGGCGCGCTGAACGACAGCCGGGTGGCACAGCTGCTGCTGAACGAGTCCGGCGAGTGGGACGGCGGCCGTACGGAGGACGGGCGGCTCTACGCCCGGGGAGACGTCCCGCGGGGCGAACCGGGGGAGGAGGTCGTGCCCGATCCCACGATGGGGGAACGCATGATCGAACGCGCCCTCGACATCGACGCCGAGGTGATCGTGCTGGACGGAGAGGCCGCACAGGACCTCGCCGAGTCCGGCGGGGTGGCCGCGATCCTGCGCTGGTGAGCCGTACGGGCGGGCCGTGAGGGGGCCGGGTGAGTCGCGCCGCCGACGTGCGAGGGCGGCGTGAGAGACTCAGAACAGGGATGTTTCCGCAGTTCAGGGCAGGTTCAGAAGGCGAGGGGGCATCGCGGGGCGGCCCGTTAGGCACATGGGTTTCGGGGAAAGGACTGTCATGGTCGGTACCACCCCTTCGGGCACCCCCAAAGAGAACCTCGGGCACGTCGTCTTCATCACCGCCGCGGCCGCCATCGGCGGGTTCCTCTTCGGCTACGACAGCGCGGTCATCAACGGCGCCGTGACCGGCATCCAGAAGCACTTCCAGGTCGGTCCCGTCCAGATCGGGTTCGTCGTCGCGATCGCGCTGCTCGGCTCGGCGCTGGGCGCGTGGATCGCCGGGCGCATCGCCGACCGCTGGGGACGCACCAGGACGATGCAGGTGGCCGCGCTGCTGTTCGCGGTCAGCTCCCTCGGCCAGGCGCTGCCGTTCGCGATCTGGGACCTGGCCCTGTGGCGGGTGCTCGCCGGCGTCGGCATCGGCATGGCCTCGGTGATCGGCCCCGCCTACATCGCCGAGGTCGCGCCGCCCGCCTACCGGGGGCGTCTGGGTTCCTTCCAGCAGCTCGCGATCGTGCTGGGCATCGCGGTCTCCCAGCTGGTCAACTTCGCGATCGCGCAACTCGCCGGGGGAGACGTCAACAACAGGCTGCTCGGCCTGCAGGCCTGGCAGTGGATGCTGGGCGCCTGCCTGGTGCCCGCCCTGCTCTATCTGCTCTTCTCGACGATCATCCCCGAGTCTCCGAGGTTCCTCGTCGCCATCGGCAGGACGGAGATGGCGCGCCGGGTGCTCAAGGAGGTCGAGGGGGAAAGGACCGACCTTGAGGAACGGCTCAAGGAGATCCAGGCCTCACTGCGCCTGGAGCACCGGCCCCGGCTCAGCGACCTGCGCGGCCCGGCGTTCGGCCTGCTGCCGATCGTCTGGATCGGCATCCTGCTCTCGGTGTTCCAGCAGTTCGTCGGAATCAACGTCATCTTCTACTACTCGGCGTCGTTGTGGCAGTCGGTCGGCATCAACCAGAGCGACTCGCTGCTGATCAGCTTCTCCACCTCGATCATCAACATCGTCGGCACGTTCATCGCCATCGCGCTGGTCGACCGGATCGGCCGCAGGCCGCTGCTGCTGATCGGCTCCGCGGGCATGGCGGTCGCCCTCGCCGTCGCCGCGTGGGCCTTCAGCGCGGGCGTCCACATCGGCGACACCGTACGGCTGCCGTCGGCGCAGGGGACCGTCGCCCTGGTCGCCGCGCACGTGTTCGTGCTGTTCTTCGCGCTGTCGTGGGGTGTCGTGGTCTGGGTGTTGCTGGGAGAGATGTTCCCCAACAGGATCAGGGCGGCCGCGCTGTCCGTGGCCGCCGCCGCCCAGTGGGTGGCCAACTGGCTGATCACCGTCTCGTTCCCGTCCCTGGCCGAGTGGAGTCTCGCGGGCGCCTACGTGGGATACGCCTTCTTCGCCGTGCTCTCCTTCTTCTTCGTGCTGTTCAAGGTGCGTGAGACCAAGGGCAGGAAACTGGAGGAGATGGGTTAGGTTCGTCCCGTGCCCCCGGTCCCGGAAACCCCGCCATCGGCGAAGCCGCCGAGGCCGACGAAGGCCGAGCTGGCCGCCGCGGCCGACCTGACCGTCGACGACGTGCTCGGCCCCTCGATCGAGGTGCTGTTCTGCGGCATCAACCCCGGTCTGTACTCCGCGGTGACCGGTCACCACTTCGCCAGGCCCGGCAACCGCTTCTGGCCGGCGCTGCACCTGTCGGGCTTCACCCCCAGGCTGCTGGCCCCCGCTCAGCAGTGGGAACTGCCCTCCTACGGCCTCGGGATCACCAACGTGGTCGCGCGGGCCACGGCCCAGGCGGCGGAGCTGTCCGCCGAGGAGTTCCGTGAGGGAGGGGTACGGCTGGCCGGGCTGGTCGCCGAGGTCAGGCCGAAGGTGCTGGCCGTCCTGGGCGTCACCGCCTACCGGACGGCCTTCGCCGAGCGCGGAGCGGTGATCGGGCCGCAGGACAGGCGGATCGGGGAGACGGCCGTGTGGGTGCTGCCCAACCCCAGCGGGCTGAACGCCCACTGGACGCTGGACCGGATAGCCGGAGAGCTGCGGTTGCTGAGGGAGTCTCTGGCCTGACCCCTCCCGTGGGCGGAAGGGGCCGGGCCAGGGGATTCACCTACGGCCGTGGCCCATCCGGTGGTGCCAGTGCTTGCGGTGCAACACGCCCGCCACGGCCATCACGATCCAGGCCAGGAACAGGATCTTGAAGACGCCGAACCCCATGATCGCCGTCAGGGCGACCACCCCGATCAGCACCGGCACGAACGCGCCCCCGCCCCGGTGGTGCCCCGGCCGGTGATGCCGGGCCGCGGCCCACCGCTGGGCGGTCAGCCGCTGCAGTGCCGCCTGGTTCCGCCACTGCTCGTTCCACTGCTGCTGCCACTGCCGCTGCCACTGGCCGGAGTGGGACCAGCCGTGATGGGCGTGCCGGTGGAGCCTGCGGGCCTCACGCCACTGATCGCGCCACTGCCTGCGCCACTCCCGCTGGTCCCATGAGTGATGGTCCCACCGCTCCCCGCCACCCTCCGCGACGGCGCCGTGGCCGCCGTTCTCGGTGGCGCCGAAGCCGTACATGCCGGGCAGGTCGGGCAGGTCGGCGCCCGCGCGGGCCAGATCACGACCTGTACGCGCCGTCATGATCACGTCGAGGCGTTCCTCGAACTCCTCGTGGTTCAGCCTGCCCTGCGCGTAGTGCTCACGCAGGGACTCCGTGGCGGCGTCGCGTTCGGCGTCTCCGATGCGGAGATCGTCGGGAAACGTCATCGTGGGATCACTCCTCGCCGGGTTCGCCGTCTGCCAGGATCTGGTAGAGCTTGCGGCGCGTGTCGATCATGATCTGCCGGGCCTGGCGGATCTGCGCCTCACTGCCATTCTGCAAGACCTGGAAGAGAGCGACGGCTGACTGGCGGGCCAGATCCATCAGTTCCCAGGAACTCTCCCCGAGATCGGGGGTCATCTCCTCCCACGGCGCGCGCAGCTCCTCCTGATGCTCGGCGACATAGGCCCTGCCCGCCTCGGTGAGCTGGAAGGACTTGCGCCCGTCGGTCTCCTCGGACAGGACGAGGCCCTCGTCGGTGAGCTGCTGGAGCGCCGGGTAGACCGCGCCGGGACTGGGCTTCCAGCCCCCCTGGCTGCGCTTGGCGATCTCCTG
The DNA here is from genome assembly GCF_040631275.1 of Streptosporangium sp. NPDC020145. NCBI lineage: Bacteria > Bacillati > Actinomycetota > Actinomycetes > Streptosporangiales > Streptosporangiaceae > Streptosporangium > Streptosporangium sp. NPDC020145. Next base: position 91,647 of record NZ_JBEXZT010000005.1, read on the forward strand.
GATGATCTGGTAGCCGTTGCGCGGCTCCTCGGAGAGCAGCGCGAGGATCGCGGCGCGGACGTCGCCCCGCTTCGCCTTGCGCCCCCGCCCGAAGGGGCCGCCCCCGCCGAACGGGCCCCCTCGCCCGAACGGACCGCCCCTGCCGAAGTCCCAGGGGAAGGGGCCACCGGGGAACGGCCCGCCGCGGCGGCCACCGCGCTCCCTGTGCTCCCGGCGCTCTCCGTGCTCCCTGTGCTCCCTGTGGTGGTGCTCGTGCGGCCCGAAGGCGTGCGGGCCGTGCTCGCGCGGACCCGGGCCGTCGTGGTGCCAGGCGGTGGCCATGCCCCTGAAGACCTCCCTGGCGGCGCGCCTCATCTCGCGCCTGATCTCGTGCGGCACGGCCCCCGAGGCCCAGCCTCCCATCGCTTCCGCCGACATGTCGGTACCCCCTGTTCTCGGCGATCGTCCTCCGACCGCTCTTGATGTGTCAAAGATATATCGAGAGCGTTCTAAGAACAACCCCTGATTTCGCATCTCGGGCTTCAGGGCTACCCTGTAACCTTCTAAAGTGTTTTGGGGGTTAGCTGATGACGAATTACGCGGAACGGGCGCCGCGGCGCAACGAGACGGTGCTCATCGGTTTCACCGTCGCGACCAACCTCGCCGACGGGGTGGCCAAGATCGCGCTCCCTCTGCTCGCCGTCGAGCTGACCGACTCGCCCGGCCTGGTCGCCGGGGTCGGGCTGACCCTGACACTGCCGTGGCTGCTGGCCTCCCTCCACGTGGGCGTGCTCGTCGACCGGGGCGACCGCAGACGCCTGGCCGCCCTGGCCAACCTGGTCAGGCTCGCGGTCGCGCTCGTCCTGCTGGCCGCGGTCACGGCGGAGGCGTTGACCCTGCCACTGCTCTACCTGTCGGGAGTCCTGATCGGCCTGGCCGAAGTCGTCGCGAACTCCGCGGTCGGCGCCCTGGTCCCCGCCGCGGTGCCCAGGCAACGGCTCGGCCGGGCCAACGCCTGGATCGCGGGCGCGGAGACCGTGGCGAACGAGTTCGCCGGACCGGCCGTCGGCGGCCTGCTGACCGGTGTCGGCGCCGCCTTCGCACTCGGCTCCTCCGCCGGGGCCTTCGCGCTCGGAGCCGTACTGCTCGCCCTGCTCGCGGGCCGCTTCCGCGTCGCCCGCCCGGCCGGTACGGCCACGCGACCCAGCGGGGTGCGGGGGGAGATGGTCGAGGGGCTCGCCTTCCTGTGGCGGCACCGCCTGCTGCGCACGATGTCACTGACCATCGCGGTGCTCGTGGCCTGCTGGAGCGCCTGGCTGGCCCTGCTGCCCTCCTACGCCGTGCGGACCCTCGGCCTCGACCCCGCCGCGTACGGCCTGCTGCTCGGCTCGATCGGCGTCGGCGGCCTGGCCGGCGCGGTGCTCACCGGCCCGGTCAACCGCCTGCTCGGTGTGCGGTGGGCGCTGTTCCTCGACCTCGTCGGCACGATCCTGATGATGGTCGTCCCCGCGGCCCTTCCCCAGGCCTGGGCGGTGGGCGCGGCCGCGTTCCTGGGCGGCATGGGAGGCACGCTCTGGACGGTCAACAGCCGCACCCTGGCGCAGCTGATCGTCCCCGACCACCTGCTGGGACGCTACTCGGCCGCCTCACGCCTGCTGAGCTGGGGAACCCTGCCCGTCGGTGCCGGACTGGCCGGGCTGCTCGCCGAACTGGCGGGGGTGAGAGCCGCCTTCGCGGGCTTCGCCGTACTGGCCGTCGTGCCGGTCGTGCCCTTCCTGCGGACCGTCACGGAGGGCGAACTCTCGGCTGCGAGACGAGAAAGTGAGATAGATCACGTAATTCCCGGCTGAAATTGGAACAACTCCTGAGACCTGCACGTTACAAAGGACATAGACGGGATTCGTTCCGCGCCGGAAGGGCTGGGGGGTGCTTTCGGCACGGAACGGTCCCGTCTGTCGTTTGTGGAGAAACGGGCGGCCTGAGGGAGATCTTCCCCCGGGTCGCCCTTCTCATGCGTGGCCTCGCGCCCCTTCTCGCGTCCGTTAGCCGTTCCCGGCCCCCGGGTAGAACGTCTGTGGAGATCTGCCCCCTGAAGATCGGACGGACCAGGGGGAGAGACCAATGGACATGATGCGCGCCGGACTGCTGGCCGTACTCGTGGGGATCGCGGCCGTGGGAGCCACGCAGCAGCACTCGAAACCGGGGCACGACAGCTCCACCGGCTGGACGGTCGGACGGCAGGGGCCCCCGGCCGGTGAGCACGCCGGAAGGCGGGCCACCGGACGGACGAACCCGGGAGCCGGCCGACGCGGCTGGCGATGGGGACACGACCGGGGGAACAGGCGTTCCGCGGGCACCGAGTGGGCCGACGAGTGGCAGGCCGGATGGTCGAGGAAGCACCGGGCGGGGCGGAACACCCGGCGGGCCGGCGAACTCGACGGGACACACGCCAGGGGCAGGCCACACGGAGGAACGCGCTCCAGGAGATGGACGTTCGAGGGCTCCGGCGGCAGGACGGGCGCACGGCGCGGCGGCCGGGGTACCGGACGGTTCGCCGACCGTGGATACGACCGCTCCAGAGGCGGCGATCGGTCATGGAGCGGTGACCGGTCCGGCCGGAGAGGCCACGGCGGGTATGACAGGGCCGACGACCGGAACGGCGGGCGCCCTCTCGGCTGAGCTCCGGGCGACCACGGCGGGCGTCCTCTCGGGTAGGGGCGCCCCTTCGTGGGTCCGGGATCAGGGGCGGCGAGGAGGCCCCTGGAGGACCCGCCGGCGCGCGGGGCCGGTACGGCCCTCATGCGGACGGATCCGGGGAGTGGTTCGAAGCCGCTCCGCCCTGCTCCGGTCGCGCGTATGTTTCCCATCGAGCACTTACGGCCGACACGCCGACGATGAAGAATGACTTGATCCTCTGTTTGGGCGGGCTTTGCCGTACAGTCGATCAAAGTGATCTTGATGGGAGTGTTTGGCCGATGATGGGGCACACGCACGCGCTGACGGGGGCGGTGGCGTGGCTGGGAGTGGCGCCGACGCTGGCGGCCCTGCCGCTGCTCACCGAGTCCTCCAGGTTCATCGAGACCGGGGTCATGGTGCACGCGCTCACCCCGGCGGAGTTCATCGCCGGGACGCTGGTCTGCGCCGGGGCCGCGATGCTGCCGGACCTGGACCACCCGAGCGCGACGATCGCCCAGACCTTCGGCCCGGTCACCTGGGGGCTGAGCAAGGCCGTCTCGTGGCTGAGCGGGGGGCACCGGCACGCCACCCACTCGCTGCTGTTCGCGGTCGCCGTCGGGTTCGGGGCGCACTACCTGGCCAACACCTATCCGATCGGCAGGGACATCCTCGTCGTGCTGCTCATCGGCCTGGCGTTGCGGGCCATCGGCATCGGCGTCCCGGGCAAGAAGGTCGCCTCCGCGATGGTCAACATCGGCCTGACCTTCGGGCTGTTCGTGGTCTTCCGCAATGAGAACGTGGGGTACGCCTGGCTGGGGGTGGCGGTCGCGGTCGGCTGCCTGGTGCACGTCGTGGGAGACTGCTGCACGGAGAAGGGCTGCCCGGTGCTGTGGCCGTTGCGTCAGCGCTGGCTGCTGCCCTGGAAGATAGGCATCAAGACGGGCCGCGCCTTCGAGCAGAAGTTCCTCGCCCCGGTGCTCTCGGTGGTCGTCCTGGGCCTGCTCTACTTCCGTCTTGTCCAACCTTGACCATACCCGTGAGTAACTTGATATCGAGATACATGCCCATATATCTTGATATCGAGACAACCGCTGCAACCTGATGGACGTCCTGCTGGTTAGGCATACCTAACCGAATGAGGCGATCCGGCGGTGCGGCAGGATTCAGTTGCGCCCTTTTCGTGTGGGTGCTTCAGACAACACAGGGTGACAAGGGAGGCGAACCGTGTCCGCGAACAGCTTCGGCAGCCGTGACACGCTCCGCGTCGGAGACGCGGAATACGAGATCTACCGGCTGGACGCCGTCGAGGGGTCGGGGCGCCTCCCGTACAGCCTGAAGATCCTCTTGGAGAACCTGCTCCGCACCGAGGACGGCGCCAACATCACCGCCGACCACATCCAGGCCCTCGGCCAGTGGGACCCGTCCGCCGCGCCCAGCGTGGAGATCCAGTTCACCCCGGCCCGCGTGATCATGCAGGACTTCACCGGTGTGCCCTGCGTCGTGGACCTGGCCACCATGCGCGAGGCCGTGCGCGAGCTCGGCGGCGACGCCGCCAGGATCAACCCGCTGGCCCCCGCGGAGATGGTCATCGACCACTCCGTGATCGTCGACTTCTTCGGCGGCCCCGACTCCTTCCAGCGCAACGTGGACCGGGAGTACGAGCGCAACCGCGAGCGCTACCAGTTCCTGCGCTGGGGCCAGACCGCCTTCGACGAGTTCAAGGTCGTCCCGCCGGGCACCGGCATCGTGCACCAGGTGAACATCGAGCACCTCGCCCGCGTCGTGATGATCCGCGACGGCAAGGCCTACCCGGACACCTGCGTCGGCACCGACTCCCACACCACCATGGAGAACGGCATCGGCGTTCTCGGCTGGGGCGTCGGCGGCATCGAGGCCGAGGCCGCGATGCTCGGCCAGCCGATCTCCATGCTCATCCCGCGCGTGGTCGGCTTCAAGCTCACCGGCAAGCTCCCCGCGGGCGCCACCGCGACCGACCTGGTCCTCACGATCACCGAGATGCTGCGCAAGCACGGCGTCGTCGGCAAGTTCGTCGAGTTCTACGGCGAGGGCGTCTCCAGCGTGCCGCTGGCCAACCGCGCCACCATCGGCAACATGAGCCCCGAGTTCGGCTCGACCTGCGCCATCTTCCCGATCGACGGCGAGACGGTCAGCTACCTGCGGCTCACCGGCCGCTCCGAGGAGCAGGTCGCGCTGGTCGAGGCCTACGCCAAGGCCCAGGGCCTGTGGCTCGACCCGTCCGCCCCCGAGCCGGTCTTCTCCGAGTACATCGAGCTCGACCTGGCCACGGTCGTCCCGTCGATCGCCGGTCCCAAGCGCCCGCAGGACCGCATCGCGCTGTCCGACGCCAAGCGGGCCTGGCGGGCGGCCGTCAAGGACTACGCCCCCAGCATCCAGGGGCCGGTCGACGAGGCCTCCGCCGAGTCCTTCCCCGCCTCCGACTCCCCGGCGGTCGGCCACGACGGCAACGGCGACAAGCCGCACGCCGCCGGGCTCAACGGCGAGCGTCCGCACCGGCCCGTCGAGGTCACCCTGTCCGACGGCACGAGCTTCGAGATCGACCACGGCGTCGTCACGATCGCGGCCATCACCAGCTGCACCAACACCTCCAACCCGTACGTCATGATGGGCGCCGCCCTGCTGGCGAAGAACGCGGTGGACAAGGGCCTGACCCGCAAGCCGTGGGTGAAGACCTCCCTGGCCCCCGGCTCCCAGGTCGTGACCGGCTACTTCGAGCGCTCCGGGCTGCAGCCGTACCTCGACAAGATCGGGTTCAACCTGGTCGGCTACGGGTGCACCACCTGCATCGGCAACTCCGGCCCGCTGCAGGAGGAGATCTCCGCCGCCATCCAGGCCAACGACCTGGCGGTCACCGCGGTGCTGTCCGGCAACCGCAACTTCGAGGGTCGCATCAACCCCGACGTCAAGATGAACTACCTGGCCTCGCCGCCGCTGGTCGTCGCCTACGCCCTCGCGGGCACCATGGACATCGACCTGAACAACGAGCCGCTGGGCACCGGCGTGGACGGCGAGCCCGTCTTCCTCGCCGACATCTGGCCCTCGCCCGAGGACGTCTCCGCGGTCGTGGCCTCCTCCATCGACCAGGACATGTTCCTGCGTGACTACGCCGACGTGTTCAAGGGCGACGAGGCCTGGCAGTCACTGCCGATCCCGACCGGCGACACCTTCGAGTGGGACCCGGCCTCGACCTACGTCCGCAAGGCCCCCTACTTCGACGGCATGCCGCAGGAGCCGGACCCCGTCACCGACATCACGGGCGCCAAGGTCCTGGCCAAGCTGGGCGACTCGGTCACCACCGACCACATCTCCCCGGCGGGCTCCATCAAGGTCGGCACCCCGGCCGCCGACTACCTCAAGGCCAACGGCGTCGAGGTCAAGGACTTCAACTCCTACGGCTCCCGCCGCGGCAACCACGAGGTGATGATCCGCGGCACCTTCGCCAACATCCGGCTGAAGAACCTGCTGCTGAACGGCGTCGAGGGCGGCTACACCCGTGACTTCACCGTCGAGGGCGGCCCGCAGTCCTTCATCTACGACGCCTCGGTCAACTACCAGGCCGCCGGCGTCCCGCTCGTCGTCCTGGCGGGCAAGGAGTACGGCTCGGGCTCCTCGCGTGACTGGGCGGCCAAGGGCACCGCGCTGCTCGGCGTCCGCGCCGTCATCGCCGAGTCCTACGAGCGCATCCACCGCTCCAACCTCATCGGCATGGGTGTGCTTCCGCTGCAGTTCCCCGAGGGCGAGACGGTCGACTCGCTGGGCCTGACCGGTGAGGAGACCTTCGACATCGTCGGTGTCGAGGAGCTCAACGGCGGCGGAATCCCGCGGACCGTGACGGTCAGGGCGGACGGCAAGGAGTTCCAGGCGGTCGTGCGCATCGACACGCCCGGAGAGGCCGACTACTACCGCCACGGCGGCATCATGCAGTACGTCCTGCGCTCCCTGATCGCCAAGTAACACCTGCGGAAAGGGCGGGTGAGACCTTCACGGGTCTCACCCGCCCTTTCTTCGTTCTTCAGGACTGTTCCCGCCGGGCACGTTTCTCGCCAAGGGGAGACCGTTTCTGAGGGTGATGGGGTGCTCACTAAGGGCTCTGGCTGTTCCGGAAGCATTCGGCTGTTTCAAGAGGCGGTTCCGAAGGAATTTTCCCTGAGCGGTTCCCGTAGGGCTTTCCAGGGTTTCTCAAAGGGCAGGGCCTGCTCTCGAAAAGCGAGGTCGTTCACGGAAGGAGTTGTCTCGAAGGCGGATTGTCGGGACAATCTTCTGAACGGGGAAGGGGAGTACCCTCACGCTGCCTGGTCGTCAGTACGGCCAATGCCCGGTCAGGCAGGGTCCGCGCGGACCAGGGGAGACCTTCCGGCTACGTCGACGTGGCTGGAAGGAGAGGCATGCGCGGCCTGTACGTCCGGATGTTCGTCTCGCTGGCGTTGCTCGGTGCGCTCTACGCGATCCCGGTGGCCGTCGCCCTGCGGTGCGGGGTTCCCTCGCCCGTCGTCGCCGTACTGACCGCGCTGACCGTCGCGCTGCAGTGGTTCGGCACGGAGCGGCTCGCCCGGCGGGTCGCGGGGGCCAGGTTCGTCGACGCCGAGCGCGAGCCCGAACTGCACGCGGCGCTCGACCGCCTCTGCGCGCTCAGCGGACTGCCCAAACCCCGTGTCGCAATCAGCCTCGACCCCGTCCCCAACGCCTTCACCGTCGGCCGTTCCCGCAGGCACACCACCCTGATCGTCACCAGTGGGCTGCTGCGCGTCCTGGAACCCGACGAACTCGCCGCGGCGCTGGCCCACGAGATCGCGCACATCCGTCACCGTGACGTCGCGGTGACGACCCTGGCCGGCTCGTTCGCCATCGCACTGGCCTGGGCCGGCCGCGGCCTCGGCGAACTGTTCGAGACGGGGCTGCCCATCGCGGTGGCCGGTGTCCTCATCGCCCTGGCCCGGCTTCCGCTGCGACCGCTCAGCCGTTACCGGGAAATGGCGGCCGACCGGGGTGCCGCCGTACAACTGGGCCGCCCCGCCCTGCTCGCCTCCATGCTCGTGAAGGTCCACACGACCCCGAGGCCGCGGGCCCTCCGGCTCCCCGCCCTCGGCCTGGTGTCTTCCGGCCCGGCTCATTCCATGTTGATCCAGCGGGTGAACGGTCTGAGATCCCTGGCCCGTGAGTGACGGCCTGGGATTCGCGGTCGTGAAACACAGGATTCACCGGAATTCGGGTTTCGCTCTTCGTTTTAACGGGAATCGGCGCTGCTCTCCGTGCTCGGGGCCGACCGTTTCCATGGCTTCTTGCCAGAGGGTGAAATATTACTCTGGGTGATCATGTATGTGGAAATCTGATATTTCCTTATGTCGTGTAGGTGATCACCTTATTTCCTTTTTATGCGGATCTTGCGGGTTCTGTTGATGTATGTGTACCTTCTGATGGTCTAACGAGACGCATGCTCTGAACCGCCAACCTTGTCCCTTATGCGAGCTTGGGATCTGGTGGGGCGGGTTTTTGGGCTGCCTATTGATGGTCCGGAGGGTGACGGCGTATGCGCCGTACTTTGTCATGGCCGAATTCAGCTCGATTGATGCTCGGAGTGGGTTTCGCCCTTGTGGCGTTGCTCATACCGGATGTTCGAACCTTTCGTTATGATGCGGCCGCTGCCGACTCCTTCGAGGCGGGTTCCGCTCCTCCGGTGACACCGGTTCAGCTTTCGGGTACGGCGGCCGGTCTGCCGTCGCTGGTGGCGACGGCGGCCACGACCACCACCGCCAAACCGGGACCGGCCGCCAAGAACGCCGCCCCTCCCAGGAAAGCCCTGGACATGGATGTCAGGGGTTTCGAGAAGAGCGGCCGCGCCCCGCGTTTCCGGGTGCCTTCGAAGGCGGCCCAGCGCGCGAAGGAAACCAAAAGGCGAACAAACGACAACGCCAAGCTGATGGCGGCCGGCGGATGTAACGCCGAGCCATGCGTTCGAACCATGAACGTCTACCCGCAGGACGAATCCCTGGTGGAGACCCTCACTCCGCTCATGACCGCCAGCGCACGCATTTACGGCCCCTACAGCGGGGGAATCGCGGCGGACTACTCCTTTTCCGTTCACTGCGACATGGACAACTGGGAAAGTCTGTGCGCCGAGTCCGGGTGGATCGATGAGGGAAGCTGGCCGATGCCCTCGGGAGTCCTGCAGTGGGGCAAGCAGTACTGCGTGGAATTCGGCGCCCGTTACTACGACGGCATCGTGGACTGGGAGTCCAGCTGCTTCGTGACCGGGGTCCGCCAGCCCGTCGTGGCGTCGCTGCTGGGAACCTACGGAGCCAACGGCCAGGAGTTCCACCAGCTGCCGGGAAACCACACCACGACCGTCACCGACGCGCAGGTCTCCTCCGTAGGGGCCGAACTGACGGTGACGCGCTCCTACAACAGCCTCGACCCCCGCCCGAACGGAATCTTCGGTGCGGGCTGGAGCACCCGCTGGGACATGCGGATCCAGCCCGAGACAGGCAACGGCGCGCCGACCCTCCTGGTGACCTACCCGCAAGGACAGGTGCTGCGCTTCATCGCCAAGGGGGACGGCACCTTCCAGCCGCCTCCGGGGACGTACGCGACGCTCGCGGAGGTCACCGGCGGCGGCTGGCGACTGATGGACAAGTCGTCGACCGTCTACCTCTTCGACGCTCAGGGCCGCCTGCTGAAGGTCACCGACAGCCGGGGGCGTGACCAGAACCTGGTGTACGGAACCGACGGCAAACTGGCCGAGGTGACCGCCCCGGGCGGCCGATCACTGACCTTCACCTTCAGCGGCGCGCACGTCGCGTCCGTCTCCACGGACCCGGTGAACGGCGCCCCCCTCACCTGGACCTACACCTACAGCGGCGACAAACTCACCCAGGTGTGCTCCCCGCTCCAGGCGCCCAACTGCACGACCTACACCTACACCAGCGGCTCGCTGTACAAGGACCGGGTGCTGGACTCCGACCCGGTCGGATACTGGCGTCTGGGGGAAAGCGGCACCGGGTCAGGCTGGCAGCAGCCGCAATCATGTGTCTACGACCCCACGGCGGCCGTCTGCACGCCCCCGGCCACCGAGGCCGCGCGTGATCTCACCGGGATCTCCGGAACCGCGATCTACGACGGCGTGACGAAACGGAGCCGTTCCGGCCCGCTGGCGGGCACCACGGACACGGCCGTTCTGCTGGACGGGCCCTCCTGGGACGGCAGCACCTACATCCGGCTGCCCCGTAACGCCCTGGCCTCACGCCACGTCAGGATGTCCGCCGAAATGTGGTTCAAGACCACCGGCTCGGGTGTGCTGATGTCAGCTGCGGACACGCGCGGCCGTTCCGGCTACTCAGGAGGAAGCCCCGACGAGGAGCCGATTCCCGCTCTGCTGTACGTCGGCACGGACGGCAAACTGCGCGGCCAGCTGTATCGCGGGGCGACGGCCTCGAACGTCATGACCACCGGCACCGCCGTCAACAACGGACAGTGGCATCACGTGGTCATCACCGGCGACGGCCCCACCGAAACGCTCTACCTGGACGGCCAGCAGGTCGCGACGCGAACCGGATCGCAGCCCGACCCCAAGATGTGGCTGGAATACGCCCGGGTCGGCACCGGCCAGTTCCTCAGCGACTGGCCCGGCGCTCCGTCGCCCGGCTCATACGTCTACAGCACCTTCAACTTCGAAGGAGAGGTGGACGAGGTCGCGATCTACGACAAGGCGCTGAGCTCCGGCCAGATCACCGGCCACTACGCCGCCAGGGTCGCGGCCCCGCACCTTCTGGAGAAGATCACCCTTCCCTCGGGGAGGGTGTGGGCGCAAAACACCTACGACACCGCAACCGACCGGCTCAAGACCCACACCGACCAGCACGGCGGCAAGTGGACGCTCAGCGAGCCCGTCTACGACCAGGCGACAGGCCTTTCCACGGTCACGGTGACCGACCCGAAGAACCACACCCTGAAGTACGCCCACGACGCCTGGCGCGGCTACCGTCTGGCGTCACGGATCGATCAGCTGGGCAAGAAGACAGGCTACGACTACGACACCGGCGGCTTCCTGGCCAAGGTCACCGACCCCAACGGCAACACCGTCAAACAGGCCAACGACGCCCGGGGCAACGTCACCGCGGTCACGACCTGCCGGGCGGCGGGGAACTGCCAGACGGCCTACCGTTCCTACTACCGCAACACGAGTGACGAGTTCGACCCGCGCAACGATCGCGTGATCACCGCTCGGGACGCCCGCTCGACCGGCGCCACGGACAACACCTACGCCACCACCACCGAATACACCACCTACGGTGAACTGGCGAAGATGACCACCCCGGCGACGCCGGACTTCCCCGGCGGCCGGTCGGTGACCCATACCTACACCGACGGCACCGAGGCGGCAGTCGGCGGAGGTCTCACCCCGGCGGGGCTGCTGAAATCGAGCAAGGACGCCAGGAACAACGAGACGACCTACCGCTACACCGCGGCCGGGGACCTGGCCGAGCAGACCAGCCCGTCCGGCCTGGTCGTCGCGTTCACCTACGACGCGCTCGGCCGGGCGCTCACCCGTAAGGAGATCTCCACGGCCAACCCGGCGGGGGTGACCACGACGTTCACCTACGACGGGCTCGGCCGGGTGCTCACCCAGACCGGGGCCGGGGTGAAGAACGAGGTCACCGACGTCACCCACACCGCCAAGGTGACCTTCACCTACGACGCCGACGGCAACAAGCTCACCGAGACCCTGTCCGACCTGACCGGCGGGGATCCGGCACGTACCACCACCTACACCTACGACACGAACGGCCGTGCCGAGACACTTACCGACCCTGAGGGCGGTGTGTCCCGCTCGGCCTGGGACAACGTCGGCGCTCGGGTCTCGGCGACCGATCCGATGGGTACGGTGACCACGTTCGGCTACACCAACCGCGGTGAACTGGCCACGAAGACGCTGAAGGACTGGACCGGAAGCCCGGTCAGCCCGCAGGTCCCGCAGGACAAGGTGCTGGAGTCCTACACCTACGACCCGGCCGGGCGGCTGGGCGCCAAGGTCGACGCGATGGGCCGCAAGACCTCCTACACCTACTTCACCGACAACCGCCTGTCGCAGGTGATCGCCGACGACGTGCGGTTGAACGGCTCCACGACCCCCGTGGACGTGGTGCTGGAGGACAACACCTACGACGCTGCGGGAAACCTCACCAAGAAGATCACCGGAGGCGGCAAGACCACCGTCGAGACCGTCTACGACGCCGCGGGCCGTACGACCTCCACCACGCTTGACCCGGCCTCCCTCAAGCGCAAGACCGCCTTCACCTACGACGCGGCCGGCAACGTCACGAACGAGACCTTCACCGGCGCCGGGACCACCCGCACCGAGTCCACCGACTACGTCTACAACACCCTGAACCAGGTGACCCGGCAGACGGTGGAGAACGGCGCCGACGACCTGGTCACCACCAGCACCTACGACGACCGTGGCCTGCTGACGTCGCGGACCGATCCGCGGGGTAACGTCTCCGGGGCCACCGCGGCGGACTTCACCACCACGATGCGCTACGACATCGTCGGGCAACTGGTGGAGACCAAGGCGCCGCAGGTGGCGATCGAGAAGAACGGCGCGGCCGCCGTCAACGGCAGGCCGACGACCACGTCCGGCTACAACACCGCGGGCGAGGTCACCCACAGCGTGGACGCCGAGGGCCGTACCGTCACCTCGGCCTTCGACAAGGCGGGCCGCCTGACCTCGACGACCTCGCCGTCCTACACCCCGCCGGGCGGCAGCGCGGTCACCCCGACGGTGAGTTTCGTCTACGACGCGGCGGGCCGCCGTACCCAGGCGACCGATCCACGAGGGTATGTCACCAAGACCGACTATGACGCGCTGGGACGCCCGGTGCGCCAGACCGACCCGGGGCCGTCCGGGCCGGGCGGGGTGTGGGTGTCGGAGTTCGACCTGCTGGGCGAGCAACTCGCCACGGTGAGCCCGACCGGGGCGCGGGGAGAGGCCACCTACGACGACCTGGGGCGGAAGATCACCCAGACGCAGATCGAGCGTGTCCCGACCACCGCGTCCTACACCACCAAGCTGACCTACGACAACGCCGGTAACCTCACCAAGTCCGTGGCGCCGGGCAACAAGACCACCACCTTCACGGTCAACGCCGCCGGAGAGGTCACCGCGAGTTCCGACCCGTTGAGTCACTCCACGACGTTCGCCTACGACATCCAGGGCCGCCAGACCAAGGTCACCGACCCGCTGGGCAACGCCACCGAGGCCGTCTACGACCTGGCCGGCCGCAAGACCGACGTGAAGGACCTGGACGGCACCGGCGCCACGGTTCGCACCGTCAGCGCCGGTTACGACCCGGCCGGTAACGCGACCAGCACGACCTCCGGCGAGGGACATGTCACCACCCGCGCCTTCGACGCGGCAGGCAGGTTGACCTCGCTGGTCGAGCCGGTCTCCGCCACCAAGACGATCACCACCACGTTCGGCTACGACGCCGCGGGCGCCCGTACCCGCCTGACCGATGGGCGGGGCAACGCCACCTGGACCACCTACAACAGCCTGGGCCTGGCCGAGTCGGTGATCGAGCCGTCCACCACCGCCCACCCCAATGCCGCTGACCGCACCTGGACCACCGCCTACGACGCGAGCGGCAACGCGGTGTCAACCGTCCAGCCGGGCGGAGTGCGCATCGACCGCACCTTCGACCCGCTGAACCAGGTCACCAAGCAGGCCGGCACCGGCGCCTCGGTCACCACCCCCGACCGTGACGCCGTCTACGACCAGGCGGGCCGGCTGACCACGATCGGTGACTACACCCTGGAGTACAACGACCGCGGCCTGCTGACCAAGGTCTCCAAGGCGGGCACCCAGGTCGCCACCTACGCCTACGACAACCTGGGTAACCCCACCCAGCGGGTGGACCCGACCGGCACGGCGACCTTCACCTGGGACAACGCCAACCGGCTGGCCACCGCCTCCGACCCGGTGACGGGCCGGACCTGGACCTACGGCTACGACAACGCCGACCGGCTGACCAGCCAGACCTCCGCGGGGACGGTCAACAGCCAGGCCTACACCTACGACGCCGTCGACCGTGTCGCCACCCACACCTTGAAGAACAGCTCCGGCACCCAGCTGGCGAAGATCACCTACGGGTGGGACAAGGACGACAACCTCACCGGCAAGACCACCGTCGGCACCGCAGGGGCGGGCGCCAACACCTACGCCTACGACCGCTCCGGCCGCCTGACCTCCTGGACCGCCCCCGGCGGCGCCGTCACCGACTACGAGTGGGACGACGCGGGCAACCGCACCAAGGCCGGTACCACGACCTACACCTACGACGAACGCAACCGCCTCCTGTCCGGGGACGGCACCGACTACACCTACACCCCGCGCGGCACGACGGCGACCGAGACCAAGGCGGGTGCCACCCGCAACCTGGGCTTCGACGCCTTCGACCGGCTCATCTCCGACGGAGACGTCACCTACGGCTACGACGCCCTCGGCCGGGTCGTCTCCCGCAGCAAGGGCACCGACCAGCAGCGCTACGTCTACTCCGGCCTGACCAACGACATCGCCGCCGTCACCGACAGCGTCGGAGCCGTCCAGGCCAAGTACGGCCGCGACCCGTTCGGCGGACTGCTCGGCCTCCAGGAGGGCGGCACCACCGCCGTGGGCGCGATGACCGACCTGCACGGCGACCTGGTGGGGACCTTCTCCGGCACCGCACTGGCGGACTCGACGGCCTACGACCCGTTCGGGCAGGTCATCCAGCGCTCCGGAGCCACCCGTGGGCTGGGCTACCAGGGCGAGTACACCGACCCGGACACCGGCAAGGTCAACATGAACGCCCGCTGGTACCAGCCCGGCACCGGCGCCTTCACCTCCCGCGACACCGCCACCCTCAACCCGGACCCGTCTGTTCAGGCCAACCGCTACACCTACGGTAACGCCGCTCCCCTGAGCAACGTTGACCCCACCGGACACGTCTCGCGGGATACATCGTCTTCTTGGGGCATCTCCGGGATACCCGACCGTGTTGTTTACCCGGATGCTTACTCTCCGCAGTCTGGATCTATATCGATCATTCCCGGGTATGCTCCGGAACCCACCACTCCGGGCGGACGTGTCAATGTGGAGAACGATGGGCTGGGCTGGATACCGCCGCTCTTCTCGGCGGAAGAAGGGGAGAGGGCAGGCTTTACAGAGAACGGTAGGCCGGCGCCAGAACGCTTCTGGAATGCAACCGAGGAAGCGCGGAAAGCTTACATGCTCCTCTATGAGATAGCCGACTGGAACAAAACCGAACTTGAGCGGCTCTGGTCAGCATTGCTGAATCTTTATCCGGCAAAACAGCATGGGAAACTATCGATCAGTTCAATAGTTCTTGTTTCTTCCTCTTCTAAGCTGGATGACCCTTCAGGGGGGCAGAACGGACTTGATCCAACGCCAAAAGAAAAAGATTGGTGCTTTAAGAACTTCAACATATGCAAGGCTACCAAAGACATCACTCAGACAGTCTGGAACTATGTTCACAGCCGAATAAAAAAGGAGACTGGGGAGAGGAATGCGGTACGTCACTTCATATGGCAGGCGGTCCTGGCCATAGTAATCGGAGAGAAAAAGGCCGCAGAGTTCGGTCAAATCCACGAAGAGACTCACTGGCCTGCAGATGGTTGTGGAGGAAAAGGTAGGTATGGGCGCTGCGATTCAGTTAGGGATCCTCACAACAATGAGGTAGGGAGGAGGTATGGGAAGGCGCATAAAGATGAACTTGTAGCACGAGTTCAAACCCCAAGAGGGGTGAACTACTTCTTCGCTCAGTCGCTCTTCGATGTTGCCAGAAGCCTCTATAAGGATGGTACGCTCTGGTAATCGGAATCTGTAATCTCTTAGGATGGTGTAAGCCTTGCCATCGAGAATTATCTCTGTATCAATCTGTGTTGCTCTGGCATTCGTGCTAGCTGTCGGATGTGCTGATGATGGTCGCAATGTCATCGCTCGCGAGAAGAGGTGCGTTGCTCAGGCTGAGAAGGATGCCAATAGTCTGAAAGACGCAACTTTGGCGCTACTGGCGCCAGATATTGCAGAAACGATCTCAGAAAACAACAGCTGCGATTCGGGTGTCAGCGGGGTTTATCTGTCTTTCGAGGCTGACCGTTCAATGTCGGTAGGAGATATCCTTGGGAGGTTTAAGAAAGACGGGTGGGAGATGGACGAAAAGTCGGAAGGCGAGTGCTCGGCCTGTGTGGCACAAGCTGGCAAGGTCGTGGACGAAAGATATGTCCAGGTATCTCTTTTAGATAGGCCGAAGAGCCCCGTCCTTGAAATAGAGATCTCTTACCGGTAATCCGTGACTTCACGGTTGAGGTTGTTCCATGGGCTGGTGAGGCCGAAACTTCGGCCTCACCAGCCCATGGATTTAATGGAGAACGGGCTGTGCTTTGAATTTTTGCAAGGTTTGATTTGGTGTGCTACTTGTGCCGAATAATGAGCTTTTCATCCTGAACCCGCAGGCAAGCACTGAGTAGTTCGCAGGACGCTCCAGTTTGGCCGGGCAGCCCTGAGCCGACCGTTCTGAAGATGCCTGGTGAGGAGGATGGAAAGGCTCATCGGTTTCGAAAGGCTGATGAAGGGATGCAGCTCACCAGCGGGGATAACGAGACGGGGCGGAGACGGAGAGATACGTTTCCGGAAGGGCTACCCAAAGAGCCCTGGATCGCGCTCTGGGTCGTAGATGATATGAGGCGGTGTCTGCAAGGGAATGGTCTTGATCATAGGTGGGAGTGCGCGACGAACCGGTCGGCTCCTCGGCGTGGCTGTGGTTTTCCTTGGCGCATGCCTCCTTACGTCGGGGTGCGGGGTGTTCTCTGGGAAGACTCAAGTCGATCCGGCTGTTCTCGACGAGGTGCGTGGTATCGGCAAGGTGCTGGGAGAGGACACCGACGAAGGGGACTATGGAGCGGGAATCGAAGTCACGAATCTGCTCGTCATCGATGTCGGGGGCGTGAACGGCCCTGATGCGTCCCGCAAGGCCCGTGATCTCTTGAGTGACCGCAAATGGGTGGTTGTCAGGGAGGTGGCTCCCGAAGGGGTTGAGATGAGGTCGAACGCATGGAAAGGCGTATATCTGGATTTCCAGCCGCTCTACTCCGAGGAGCGTCGGACCTATCCAGATGGGATCAACAAAGCGATCAAGGCGTCGGCCAGGCCGGAGACGCTTCTGATCGTGAGCCTGGATCAGACCTGACGATAATTCAGTTTCCCGTTCACTGGGTTGCACTTAAACAAGAAGATGAAACGCGCTTCATGCCTTAGCTGGATTCTGATTGCTGTGGTCCATAGGTGCCTAAGGTGAGGTGAGCTCCGCCCGTCGGTTTCTTCGCGAAGAGGCCGACGGGCGGAGCTGTATTTGGGCTTGAGTGGATCATCCTTCTTGAGGATTGATGACGAGCCGTTGGTCATGGTTTCCGTTACGTGCAATTCGGCGACTGTGCGAGAAAATTCTTGATTGGCATGTGCCTGTCGTGCCCGCGTGATTCGCCGGTCGTTGTTGGATGATTCATTCTGTTAGGGCTTTGAAAAAGCCATAGGATGCGGGAAGATGAGGAGGAAGGGGGTACTCGTGGAAGGGCGGTGGGACGTTGGTTGCCTCTTCGGAAGGGAAACGAAGCGAGTCGGGTCCGTGGAAGCGATGGCCTCGTCGTGCAGTGTGGGTGCTCGCGCCGGTTCTGCTGCTTTACGTGGTCGTCATGACACCGGCGTGGATGCACGACCATCAGTTGGCCGGTCTGGTTGACCGGGCTCTGGGCTACCCCCTGCCGAAGGGGAGCGATCTCGGGGACTACGAGCCACAGAGCGAAGTGAGACCGGACGCCGATCTGTGCAACTATCACGTTCGTTTTGAGATCGAGACGGAAGCCTCGGCCGAAGAGGTGCTGACGTACTATCGGACCGCGAAAATCACCCCTGTCGGAGAGGGCGACTTGGCGGTCAACGTCTGGGAACCTTTCGGTCCCCCTGCTTCTCCTATGGACGATCCGAAGGAGAACGGCGGTCGTCGGCGGATCATCGTCGAACTTCAGGACAACCATCACGACGGCGGCTTCTGGGATCTCCGCTGTCTTTGAGGGTCATGGTCTCCGGTCCTGAAGGCCGGAGACGAATCAGCTGAAGGCCTGGTGCCCTCACGGGCTCGACATTGTGACCGCGGCGGACGTGATTTTTTCAGGTGATCCGGCTGGCCACTGAAAAGGTGCAATACAACGTGGGCCGACACATTGAATCGACTGTTTGCGGGTGGTCCGGTGGGTCGTCGCCAAATGAACCGCCTTCTCGGTGGCCGGGTCGTGTTCGTGAGCACGCCCTCCAACGGTCTTGAGAGTGAGAACCGAACCTTCGAGCTCTTGAAACCGCGGGGAAGAGGACGTTGTTCTCCTGCTCGGCATCGCGGCGATACTCATGGACGGAAACGATCAACCCTCCAGAGCGTGAGTGGAGGACGGAACGAGACTCTCGGCTTGAGAAAGCCGGTCTTGTCGTGCTGGGCGTACGGCGTCGGGAGGCCTGATGCGGCCGGAGGACGCGTGGAGGCTTGTGATTTCAACCGGGGTCGAGCCCCCTGCGACCGTGGACGAGGAAAGCGAGGATCACCTCGGGGAGGCCGACCGGCAGTGGGAGAACGTCGCGCGCCGGACCGGGGCGATCGACCGTGACGGGACCTTCCTGCCGTCTCCCTCCGGGGCAGGGCGTCTGGATCAGCCAGGTGACGTCCGGCTGGCCCAGGAGCTGGCGCTTGATCCCGGAGAGCCGAAGTTCGTCACGAGGTCGAACCCCGGAAACGCCGTCAGCGGTGTCACGGCCGAAGAGCACAGTACGTGGATAAGAGGCCTGGACCACCTGACGGACCAGAAGGACAAGTCTGACCGTTCTTCCGTCCTTCATGGCCGACCTGATCCGTGTGCCCAGGCCAAGAGGCAGGACTGCGCATGCCGATCGAACAGTCCCGTTCTGAGGGGCAGAACCGGGCTGGACGACGCCCCTCGAAGATGAACGGAGTCAGGCGACCTTGGCGGCCGGGGCGGTGAAGGTGTTGCAGGCGTCGGGGGAGTCGGCGGCGAAGCCTCGGCGGATCCAGTAGGCGATGTTGGCGTGTTTGCCGTGGGTGGCGTTGCCGATGGCGACCTTGATCATGTAGTTCAGGTCCCTCTTGCGGCGGCCGAGGGACATCCAGACGCTTCCGATGAAGGCGCCGCCGAAGCACTCGGCCTGGAGCTCCATTCTGCGGGTCGCGTCGAGTTCCGCCGCCTTGTTCCTGTACTTGCGGTTGAGATACGACGTCATGATCCCGGTGAGCTGCTGCACGTGGTGACCGTACTCGTGGGCGATCGTCGCGAACAGGAGCAGCTCTGTCTGCTTGGAGAGGATGTCACGGTCGAGCCGGAAGGTGATCCTCTGGTTGTTCGGGCAGTAGACGGCCTGGGCGGTCTTGGGGTATTTGCCGCAGCCGGTCTGCAGGTCCGTCCGGGTGGTCGTGACGAGCTTGGGCTTGGCGAAGGCGAAATTCGCCTCGGTCAGATGGTCTCCCCAGCCGGTGTTCAGGCAGTCGAGCAGGAACTCCAGGTCGACCCGGGCAGCGTCGAGGTCGTCGGGCTGGGTCGGCTGCTCGTCGCACGACTTGATCCTGAACCGCCCGCTGTCGTAGATCGGGTTGCTCTTCGTGGGGTCCTTGCCCGCGAACGCCTGCGCGAAGGGGGCCGCGCCGGCCGTACCGGCGAACAGCAGGCTCGCCAGCACACCGGAAACAAGGGAGATGGCGGGGATACGCATGATCCCGAACCTTAATGGAGGTAAAGAGGGGGGTAAAGCGAAATGCCCCTGGTGGGTATGGTCAACGAAACGGGGGATATCGGATGTTAAGCCTGATAGGCGGACCTAGGGCGGTTTAAAGACGACCGAAATCTGAGATAAGAGGCATCCGAAGAGATAATACGAAAAATCCGGAAAACGACGGAAGAGGTCAGGAGACCGTGCTCGCGGAGGCGGACCAGGTGTTGCACGCCGACGGGGAACCCACCTCGAAGCCGCGCTGCATCCAGTAGGCCTGGCTGCGGCCCTTCCCGTGGTCGTTCCTGATCCAGTTCTTGTGGCCGTTGGCCGTGACCCACTCGATGATCGAGTCCCAGTCGGCCTGCTCGACGGACAGGTCGGCGGAGACCTGGCGGAGGAAGGCCGAGCCCAGGCAGTCGGCCTGCAGTTCGAGGCGGCGGGAGAAGGCGAGCTTGGTCGAGAGCCTGGCGTTCCAGACGCTCCTGCCGTAGTAGTCCATGACGCCCATGAGCTTCTGCACGTGGTGGCCGTACTCGTGGGCCATGAACTGGGCGTGGTTGATCGGGTAGGGGTTGCTCAGCGCCTCGCGGAGCACACCGATGTAGATCGTGCGGTTGGTCGAGCAGTAGAACCCCGCGGCCTTGGCCGGCCACCGCCCGCACGGGCTGGTCACCTTGGTAGTGGTGGTGAAGCGCAGGGCCGGGCGGGAGAAGGGCAGGCCGGCGGCGGTGAGCCGCGCCCTCCACACCCGGTCGAGACAGCGGGTGATGCGGGTCATGAACGTCCGGTACGAGGAGGCGCTTCCCTCGCGGATTCCTCCCGCCAGGCACCGTGAGGACGAGGAGACGCCACGCACCCGGTAGAGGGGGCTGGTCGTTGCGGCGGCGCGTCCGGTGGGCGCCTCCCGCTGCGCGCCCCCGGAGAGCCGGGAGGGCTGGGGGGACGGCTTGGCCGCCGGTGAGTCGGCCGCGGGGGTGCTGAGGTTCGTGGTGGCCGAGGCGGCCGTGGCGGGCTTGGCGCCACCGAGGGGGCCGGTGAAGGGACCGATGGGAGCGCACGCACTCACGGCGCCGACGACCACGAGCAGGAGAGATGCCGTGATCGCGGTGGTGAGTGATGGTTGTTGCCCGGAGGGGGAAGTGCGCATGGTGAGGCAAAGGGTATTGCAAGTGTGGATAAAGTGTGCAGAATCGCCGTCCCCGGGGGAGGTGTCCGTCATGCGAACTAGACTCGGCTCTGACGCTGACCGACAGAGGGGATGATTCCGTGAGCGAGCGGACCGGACGGCCTGGCAGTCTGCTGGATTCGGTCAAGGGACCACGGGACCTGAAGGCGCTGGGGGCGGACGAGTTGCCCCGGCTCGCCGCGGAGATCCGGGATCTGCTGATCAGTTCGACGGCGCGTGGCGGCGGTCACCTGGGCCCCAACCTCGGTGTGGTCGAGCTGACGATCGCGCTGCACCGGGTCTTCGACTCCCCGCGCGACCGCATCCTGTGGGACACCGGCCACCAGGCCTACGTCCACAAGATGCTCACGGGCAGGGCGGCGGACTTCGACCGGCTCCGGCAGGAGGGCGGCCTGTCCGGCTACCCCAGCCAGGCCGAGTCCGAGCACGACGTCATCGAGAACTCGCACGCCTCGACCGCGCTGTCCTACGCCGACGGCCTGGCCAAGGCCCACCGGCTGCGCCGCGAGAACGACCGCACGGTCGTCGCGGTGATCGGCGATGGAGCGCTCACCGGCGGCATGGCCTGGGAGGCGCTCAACAACATCGCGGCCCACAAGGACCTGCCGCTGATCATCGTGGTCAACGACAACGGCCGCTCCTACTCGCCGACCATCGGCGGTCTCGCCTCGCACCTGGCCTCGCTGCGCGCCACCCAGCGCTACGAGGACATGCTGGAGTTCGTCAAGGACAACCTGGCGAAGGTTCCCGTGGTCGGCTCCCCGGTCTACGACGCGCTGCACGGCGTGAAGAAGGGCATCAAGGACGTCCTGGCCCCGCAGGTGATGTTCGAGGACCTCGGCCTGAAGTACATCGGCCTGGTCGACGGCCACGACGAGCAGGCCGTCGAGGCCGCGCTGCGCAAGGCACGCGACTTCCGCCGCCCGGTCATCGTGCACGTCCTGACCAAGAAGGGCTTCGGCTACTCCTTCGCGGAGAACCACGACGAGGACCGCTTCCACTCGCCCAGCGCCTTCGACCCGCTGACCGGCGAGGAGAAGCCCAAGCCGCACGGCTGGACCAACGTCTTCAGCGAGGAGATCGTACGGCTGGCCGCAGAACGCCAGGACATCGTGGCCATCACCGCCGCGATGCTCGGCCCGGTCGGCCTGATCCCGTTCTCCGAGGCCTACCCCGAGCGTCTCTACGACGTCGGCATCGCCGAGCAGCACGCGCTGACCAGCGCGGCGGGCCTGGCCCTCGGCGGGCTGCACCCGGTCGTCGCGCTCTACTCGACCTTCCTCAACCGGGCCTTCGACCAGCTGCTCATGGACGTCGCCCTGCACCGCCTGCCGGTCACCGTCGTGCTCGACAGGGCGGGTGTGACCGGTGACGACGGTGCCAGCCACAACGGCATGTGGGACCTGTCGATCCTGCAGGTCGTCCCCGGCCTGTCGATCGCCGTGCCGCGTGACGAGCCGCGCCTGCGCGAGCTGCTGGCCGAGGCGGTCGCGATCGAGGACGGCCCGAGCGTGGTCCGCTACCCCAAGGGGCCGGTGTCCACGGAGATCGAGGCGGTCGGACGGCTCGGCGAGATGGACGTGCTGCGCCAGGGGCGGCAGGGCGGCGACTCCGACGTGCTGCTGGTCTGCGTCGGCCCGATGGCCGAGCTGTGCGTCGAGGCGGCCGCGCTGCTCGACGCCCAGGGCATCTCGGCGACCGTGGTCGACCCGCGCTGGGTCAAGCCTCTCGACGAGGAGGCCCTGGTCAAGGCCGCCTGCGCGCACAAGCTGGTCGTGGTCGTCGAGGACAACGGCCGGGTCGGCGGCGTCGGCGACGCGGTGGCCAGGGTGCTGCGCGACGCCGACGTGGACGTCCCGGTCCGCACCCACGGCATCCCGCAGCGCTTCCTCGACCACGCGAAGCGGGCGAAGATCCTCGGCGACATCGGGCTGACCGCGCAGGACATCGCCCGCCAGATCACCGAGGCGGTCGCGCGGCGCTCTCCGGCTCTGGAGAACCAGCCGGCCCGCTGACCGCCGTCGCCTCGGCGGCCGGTGAGACGGCCGCCCTGGCGGCGCGGCTGCGCCGTACGATCACGAACAGGCCGACGGCCAGTACGGCGGCGCAGGCGGCGATCGGCACCAGCAGGTGCTGGTGCTCACGGGCGAAGGTGCCCGCCACGGAGCCGAGCGTCAGATAGGTCGTCACCCACAGGGCGCTGCCGGGAACCGCCCAGCGGATGAACCTCCTGTACGGCACGCCGAGGCTCCCCGCCAGGACCGGGGTCAGCCCGTTGACCAGCGGCAGGAAGTAGGAGGCGGCCAGGGCGGGGCCGCCTCCCTCACTCATGGCCACCCGCTCGGCCCTGTTCCAGCGGCGTTCGCCGATCCACCGGCCCGCCCTGCTGTGACGCACGCGCGAGCCGTACCGGCGGCCGATCAGCCAGCCGCCGGTCGAGCCGAGGAAACAGCCCACGACCCCGGCCAGCGCCGCGACCGCGATCTCGGCGGGGCCGGTCAGCGCGGTTCCCGCCACGACGATCGCGGCGTCCCCGGGGACCACGGTCCCGATCAGCAGGGAACCGTCCAGCGTGAGCAGCGCCAGCAGCACCGCGCCGACCAGGAATGGGTCCAGCTGGCCCAGCGTGTCCAAGAGCATGACCCCATGCTTCCTCTGGACGGGCAGGCGGACATCGGGATTTTCCCCTAAAGAACCCCGAGTATCACCGTTCAGCGACTGATCGGTTGGGCATGACTTGCTCCATAAAGGTGGGCGACTGTGGATGGTCAAGGAGGACCCCATGGGTGCGCAACGTGCCAGAGGAGTATTACGCGTAAAGTCGGTCGAGCAGTCGATCAGGGACACCGAGGCCCCCGAGCACCGGCTTCGCAAGGATCTCTCCGCGCTCGACCTGACGGTCTTCGGGATCGGCGTCATCGTCGGCACCGGAATCTTCGTGCTCACCGGGCGGGTCGCCAGAGACCTGGCGGGACCCGCGGTCGCGTTGTCGTTCGTGGTGGCCGGAGTCGTCTGCGCGCTGGCCGCGCTCTGCTACGCGGAGTTCGCCTCGACCGTGCCCGTCGCCGGTTCGGCCTACACCTTCTCCTTCGCCACACTCGGCGAGTTCCCCGCCTGGATCATCGGGTGGGACCTGACGCTGGAGATGGCCCTGGCGGCCGCGGTCGTCGCGGTCGGCTGGTCGGGCTACCTGACGTCGTTGCTGAGCTCCTACGGGATACATCTGCCCGATGCGATCGCGGGGGAGGGGGCGGCCTTCAACCTGCCGGCCGCGTTGATCGTGCTGATCCTCACCGCGGTCCTGGTGGCGGGGGTCAAGCTGTCGTCCCGGGTGAATCTGATCATCGTCGCGATCAAGGTCGCCGTGGTGCTGCTGGTCATCGTCGCGGGGCTGTTCTTCCTCAACGCGGAGAACTACACGCCGTTCGTCCCGCCGGCGCAGCAGACGCCCGCGGTCGAGGGCCTGGCCGCGCCGCTGATCCAGGTGTTGTTCGGGGTCACACCGGTCGCCTTCGGCGTCTTCGGCATCTTCGGCGCGGCGGCGATCGTGTTCTTCGCCTACATCGGCTTCGACATCGTCGCGACCGCCGCGGAGGAGACCCGCCGCCCGCAGCGCGACCTGCCGATCGGCATCATCGCCTCACTGGCCATCTGCACGGTCCTGTACGTCGCGGTCTCCCTGGTCGTCGTCGGCATGCAGCCGTACTCCAGACTCAGTGAGGCCGCGCCGCTCGCGGACGCCTTCAAGGCCGTCGGCCAGACCTGGGCGGCCACGCTCATCAGCGTCGGCGCGCTGGCCGGTCTCACCACCGTCGTGATGATCCTCATGCTCGGCCAGTCGCGGGTGCTGTTCGCGATGTCCCGCGACAACCTGCTGCCGCGGAGCCTGGCCAGGGTCCACCCCAGGTTCGGCACCCCGGCCAGGATCACGATCATCATGGGCGTCGTCGTGGCCGTGCTGGCGGGGCTGGTCCCGCTGTCCACGATCGCCGAGCTGGTCAACATCGGCACGCTCTTCGCGTTCGTGGTCGTCTCGATCGCGGTGGTCATCCTGCGCCGGACCCGTCCGGATCTGCCGCGTTCGTTCCGTACGCCGCTGGTGCCGTTGGTGCCGATCCTGTCGGTGCTGGCCTGCCTCTACCTGATGCTCAACCTGCCGGTGGAGACCTGGCTCAGGTTCGTGGTGTGGATGATCATCGGAGTCGTCATCTACGCCCTGTACGGCTACCGCCACAGCCGCGTCGCCCATTCGGCCGAGACCGGCTCGTAGCAGGTCAGAAGGAGAACACCGGGCCGGTGAGGGCCGTCATCTCACACCGGTTGTCATAGGTGTGCTCGAACCGCACCGGTCTGCCCTCCCATGTCCCCGAGGCGCTCACGGCGTGCGCCACGTGCTTCCGGCCGCAGATCCTGTCGACGTCGTAGGTCATCCTCGCCAGGTCACCCCCGAACCTCCCGAGCATGCCGCAGGCGGTGGTGAAGGAGGGGCGGGACTCGGCCCGGCCACAGCGCAGCAGGACGCTCCTGGCAGGACCGCCGCCGACCGACAGGCTCAGCACGACCGCCGAGGCGGGGAGCGCCCCGGAGACCGCGCCGGAGAGCGCGGACGGCGCGGCCGCGGCGGCGAACGTCAGGACGGCGGACACGATCTTGACGGTTCTCATGCCATCCGTTGTTCCCGGTCACTCCCGCCCCCGGGCAAAGATCGCGACCGGATCGTCCCAAGGATCACCCGGCGGTGGCCGCCCCGTGCGGGGCGGCCACCGTAGGCGTCACGCCGGGACGGAGGCGACGCCGGGAGGAAGGAAACGGGGCTCGGCGACGCCCGTACGGTCGAGATAAGGGGTGACGCCACCCAGGTGGAACGGCCAGCCCGCGCCGAGGATCATGCACAGGTCGATGTCCTGGGCCGCGGCGACCACGCCCTCGTCGAGCATGAGACGGATCTCCTCGGCCAGCGCGCGCAGGGCGCGAAGCCGTACCTCCTGCGCGGTCGAGGGGGAGGACCCGCCGGAGAAGAGGGCCGTGGCCTGCGGGTCCAGCGACAGGTCGGGGGCGTAGACCCCCGGCCTGCCCTCGGCCACCAGCCGGGCGAGGTTCTCCGAGACGCCGTAGCGGGACGGGAAGGCGGCGTGCAGGGTCTCGGCGACGTGCAGCGCGACGGCGGGACCGACGAGCTGGAGCAGCGTGAACGGGGTCATCGGCAGGCCGAGCCCGTCGAGCGCGTGGTCGGCGACCTCAAGCGGGGTGCCCTCGTCGACGGCGGCGATGACCTCGCCCATGAACCGGGTGAGCAGCCGGTTGACCACGAAGGCGGGCGCGTCCTTGACCAGCACCGACGACTTCTTCAGCGTCCTGCCGACGGTGAAGGCCGTGGCCAGGGTGGCGTCGTCGGTCTCCGCGGCCCGGACGATCTCCAGCAGCGGCATCATGGCGACCGGGTTGAAGAAGTGGAACCCGACGACCCGCTCCGGGTGCCGCAGGCCCGCGGCCATCTCGGTCACCGACAGGGAGGAGGTGTTGGTCGCCAGCACGCACTCGGCGGAGACGACCTCCTCGACCTCGGCGAACACCTTCCTCTTGACCCCGAGGTCCTCGAAGACCGCCTCGATCACGAAATCGGCGTCGGCGAAGGCGTCCTTGGTCAGCGAGCCGGTCACCAGGCCCTTGAGCCGGTTGGCCTGGTCGGCGGACAACCGGCCCTTGCCGAGCAGCTTGTCGATCTCGGCGTGCACGTGGCCGACGCCCCGCTCCAGCCTGTCCTGGTCCAGGTCGGTCAGCACGACCGGAACCTCAAGACGGCGGGCGAACAGCAGCGCCATCTGGGAGGCCATCAGGCCCGCGCCGACGACGCCGACCTTGGTGACCTTGCGGGCCAGCTCCCGGTCCGGGGCCCCGGCGGGCCGCTTGGCCCTGCGCTGCACCAGGTCGAAGGAGTACAGGCCCGCGCGCAGTTCGTCGCCCATGAGGAGGTCGGCCAGGGCCCGGTCCTCGGCGGCGAAACCCTCGTCGCGGGAGGCGGTACGGGCCAGTTCGATCAGGTCGAGGGCGCGGTAGGGGGCGGGGGAGGAGCCGCGCAGCTTCATGTCGACCAGGAAGCGGGCGTCGGCGAGGGTCTTGGACCAGTCGCCGGCGGTGTGGTCGGTCCGGGAGACGGTCACCTCGCCGCGCAGCACCCGGGCCGCCCAGCGCAGCGACTCCTCAAGGAAGTCGGCGGGCTCGAACATCGCGTCGGCGACGCCCGCCTCGAAGGCCTCCCGGCCCTTGATCATGCGGTTCTGGGAGAGCGGGTTCTCGATGATCAGCTTGATCGCGGCGGCCGGGCCGACGAGGCGGGCAAGCAGCTGGGTGCCGCCCCAGCCGGGCACCAGGCCGAGGAAGCACTCGGGCAGCGCGACGGCCGTCACGCCGGAGGAGATGGTCCGGTAGGTGCAGTGCAGGGCGATCTCCAGGCCGCCGCCCATGGCCGCGCCGTTGACGAACGCGAACGACGGCACGTCCAGCTCGCCGAGGCGGCGGAACACCCGGTGGCCGAGCTCGCCGATCCGCAGCGCCTGCTCCCGGCCGGTGATCACCGGGAGGCCCTTGAGGTCAGCGCCGACCGCGAAGATGAACGGCTTGCCGACGACGCCGACGGCCGCAAGGTCGTTCCTGGCCGCGACCGCGTCGAGCGCCTCGCCCAGCGACGCGAGCCCCGCCGGGCCGAAGGTGGACGGCTTGGTGTGGTCGAAGCCGTTGTCCAGGGTGATCAGCGCCATGAGGCCGGCGCCGTAGGGCAGCTCGACGTCGTGGACGATCGCCTTCGTGACGACCTCGTCGGGGAACAGTTCTTCGAGGTTGCTTCCGTTGTCGGTCACTTCGTGCCCTCCCAGGCGAGGTTCTCCCAGACGACCGTTCCGCCCATGCCCATGCCGACGCACATCGTGGTCACGCCGTACCGTACGGCGGGGCGCTCACCGAACTGACGGGCCAGCTGCGTCATCAGCCGCACCCCCGAGGAGGCCAGCGGGTGGCCGTAGGCGATGGCGCCGCCGTACGGGTTGACCCTGGGGTCGTCGTCGGCGATGCCGAAGTGTTCGAGGAAGGCCAGAACCTGCACGGCGAAGGCCTCGTTGATCTCGAACAGGCCGATGTCGGAGACCGAGAGCCCGGCCAGGCGCAGCGCGCGCTCTGTCGAGGGGATGGGGCCGATCCCCATGACCTCCGGATCGACACCGGCGAAGGCGTAGGAGACCAGGCGCATCCTGGCCGTCAGGCCCAGCTCCTCGGCGACGTCGGCGGCGGCCACGATGCAGCCGGTCGCTCCGTCGTTGACGCCGGAGGCGTTGCCCGCGGTGACCCGGCCGTGCGGGCGGAAGGGGGTCTTGAGCGGGGCCAGCCCGTCGAGGGTGGTACCGGGGCGGGGAGCCTCGTCGGCGGTGGCCAGCCCCCAGCCCCGTTCTGCCGAGCGGGTCGCCACGGGGACGAGGTCGGGCTGGATGCGGCCGTCGGCGTAGGCCTTGGCGGCCTTCTCCTGGGAGGCGACGGCGAAGGCGTCCGCGCGTTCCTTGGTGATCGACGGGTAACGGTCGTGCAGGTTCTCCGCGGTCATGCCCATGACCAGGGCCGAGCCGTCCACGAGCCGCTCGGCGAGGAAGCGGGGGTTGGGGTCGACGCCCTCGCCCATCGGGTGGCGGCCCATGTGCTCGACGCCCCCGGCGATGGCCACGTCGTAGGCGCCGAAGGCGATGCCCCCGGCGACCGAGGTCACCGCGGTCATGGCGCCCGCGCACATCCGGTCGATCGCGTAACCGGGCACCGTCTTGGGCAGCCCGGCCAGAACGGCGGCCGAACGACCGATGGTCAGGCCCTGGTCGCCGATCTGCGTGGTGGCCGCGATCGCCACCTCGTCGACGCGCTCGGGCGGCAGGTTCGGGTTGCGCCGCATCAGTTCGCGGATGACACGGATCACCAGGTCGTCTGCGCGTGTCTCGGCGTACAGACCCTTGGGGCCCGCCTTGCCGAAGGGCGTGCGCACACCGTCGACGAATACGACGTCACGAGACGAAGGCACGGGTTCGCTCCTCGTTGCTGGGTGGCTACCCGTCCATGCTACTCGTCGGTAACAACCCCTGGCACGACCGGGCGCGCCACGTCCCTGTCGCGGCGGACATCGAGCGGATGCTGATATATCGGGTTTCAAATTGAGATGACGATTGAGGGTATTTCTCGGAAATATCGATTAACCGGGAATTCGCTCCCTGTTTGGGGTGATAAAAGGCATCCGTCCGACGACCTTTTCGGGTGTCGCCGCAGGTAGAGGTTCCTTTTTGGATGGTTGGCGGCATTATCCGCCTAATCGATATCCATATCATCGTCAAACACTGATATTTGTGTGGTTATTCTCGCTTGAGAAGTTCCGTCTGTTCCCGCCTCGTGAAGCCCAGACCTCCCACTGGCCGGGGCGGGAGACAGAAGGGGCCACTCGTGAGACGAGTCGTCACCGCGGCTCTCGCCGCCCTCACCGCCGTTCTCCTCACCTCCACCCTCACCACCGGTACGGCATGGGCCGTCCCGCCCGGCATCCCCTCGCCGTCCACCGCCGCCGCCAGGCTCGACACGCTCACCGTGGAGAGCGAGTCGCACCAGGACACCTACAGCCGCACCCTCTTCCCGCACTGGATCACCATCAGCGGCACGTGCAACACCAGAGAGACCGTGCTCAAGCGGGACGGCTCCGGCGTGGTCGTCAACTCCAGCTGCGCGGCGGTCTCGGGAAGCTGGTACTCCCCCTACGACGGCGCCACCTGGACCGCCGCGAGTGACATCGACATCGACCACATGGTTCCGCTCGCCGAGGCGTGGCGGTCGGGGGCCTGGGCGTGGACCACCGCCCAGCGGCAGGCCTTCGCCAACGACCTGGACGGTCCCCAGCTGTGGGCGGTCACCGACAACGTCAACCAGCAGAAGAGCGACCAGGACCCCTCGACCTGGCAGCCCTCCCTGCCCGGCTTCCGCTGCACCTACGCCTCGGCCTGGATCCAGGTCAAGTGGGCCTACGACCTGACCCTGCAGAGCTCGGAGAAGGCCGCCCTGCAGGACATGCTCTCCTCCTGCTGACCCTCTCCGGGTACGGCCGCCGCCCCACGACGGGCGACGGCCGTACCGAGGGAGACGGTGAAATCGGGCGTTTCCGGAGTGCCGTTTCACTTTCGCCGGAAAAGCGGGCCTTGCTACCGTCCACCGCTTCGACAACCCTGTGAACAGATGCCCGTTCCAGGTGCCGTGACAGCGAGGAACGCACGCGTGAAGTACATGCTGATGATCTACAACAATCCCGAAACCTGGGAAGTCCTGTCGAACGCGGAACAGGACGGCCTGATGGACGAGGCCAGGAAACTGGCGGCGGAACTGACCGCCTCGGGGGAGTGGGCCGGCGGGGACGCCCTGGCCGACAGGTCACGGGGCAGGACCGTCCGGGTGCGGGACGGGGGCCCGATGATCACCGACGGGCCGTTCATCGAGGCGAAGGAACACCTGGCGGGTTACTGCGTGATCGACTGCGCCACCGAGGAACGCGCCCTGGAGATCGCCGCCCGCTGGCCCGACGCGAGGATCTGCGCGGTGGAGATCCGGCCGATCGAACCCCCGAAATGACGGCGCCCCTCGGGCCGTGACGGCCTCAGCCGAAAACGGCCCCGAGGGGCACAGCCGTGCGAACGGCCTGGATCAGGCCTCGCCCTTGGTCTCAAGGCGGAGCAGCGCCTTGGCCATCGGGTGGGCGGTCAGCCCGATCTGCCACTCCCGCGCGCCCAGCTCGCGCAGCCGGGCCGCGACGGTCTCGTCGTCGATGACGGCCGGTGGCTCCCAGGTCAGGCGGCGGACGGCGTCCGGCTGGACGAGGTTCTCCGTCGGCATGTGGTGCTCGTCGGCGAGTGCGGCCACCACGGTCCGCGCGGCGGCCAGGCGTCGCGCGGCGGCCGGGTCACGGTCCATCCACCGGTTGGCGGGCGGCGGTCCGTCACCCGGCGCGCTCGGCTGCGGGAGCTGAGCCTCGGGCAGCGCGCGCGCCCTGCCGATCGCGGCCAGCCAGTCACGCAGGTGCCTGCGGGCGCTACGGCCGGTGAACGGGGGGATCTCGGTGAGCGCCTTGGTGGTGCGGGGCTGTTCCAGGGCCGCGGTGACGATCGCCGCGTCGGGCAGGACCCGGCCGGGTGCGAGGTCGGAGTCCCTGGCCAGCCGGTCGCGGAGCGTCCACAGCTCCCTGACCACGGCGAGCCCGCGCAGCGAGCGGACCTTGTGGATGCCCGAGGTGCGCCGCCACGGGTCGGAGCGGGGCGCGGGGGACTTGTGCGCCAGCACCGCGGAGAACTCCTCCTGGGCCCAGGACAGCTTCCCGCTGGCGTCGAGTTCCTGGTAGAGGACGTCACGCAACTCGACCAGGACCTCGACGTCGAGCGCCGCGTAACGCAGCCAGTCCTCGGGCAGCGGCCGGGTCGACCAGTCGGCGGCCGAGTGACCCTTCTCCAGCCTCAGGCCGAGGACGTTCTCCACCATCATCCCCAGGCCGACCCGTTCGTAGCCGAGCAGCCGCCCGGCCAGCTCGGTGTCGAACAGCTCCCGGGGATGGAAGTTCAGCTCGGCCAGGCACGGCAGGTCCTGGGAGGCGGCGTGCAGCACGATCTCGGCGTCGGCGAGCGCCTCGTCGAGCCCGGACAGGTCGGGGCAGTGGGTCGGGTCGATCAGCGCGCTGCCCGCACCGGCGCGGCGCAGCTGTACCAGATACGCACGTCCGCTGTAGCGGTATCCCGAGGCGCGTTCGGCGTCGACGGCGACCGGCCCGGTGCCCTCGGCGAAGGCGCGCACGACACGTGCGAGGTCGGCTTCGTCCTCGATGACGGGTGGGATTCCCTCTCGCGGCTCCAGCAGCGGAACGATGGTTGTCTCGTCGGTCACGTTCGGAAGGACTCCGGATCTTCGCGACGGCGTGGCGGCAGGCTCGCCACGTCGGGTGGCAGGGGTGGTATACCGGCCGCCAGGCACATCAGATCGCACCAGGCGGCGACATGGCCGGAGAGGTCCTCCTCCAGCGGAGACCAGGAGGCGCGCAGCTCCAGTTCCGTGGTCACCGGATCTCCGTCCTTGTTGCCGAAGCCCTCGGAAACCGCCTTGGTGACGGTGCCTCCGGCGGCGGCGTAGGCGACGCCGTGCGCGTCGAGTGACTCGGTGAGCCAGCTCCACGCGACGGGACCGAGCAACGGATCCTCGGTGATCTCGGGCTCCATGTCGGCCCGGACGTAGGCGACCAGCCGGAACTGGCCGTCCCAGCCGCGCTGGCCGTCCGGGTCGAAGAGCATGATGAGACGGCCGACCGCGAGTTCGTCGTCGTCGCGGTAGACCGACGCGCCGATGGCGGCCGAGTAGGGGGCGAGGCGCTGTGGCGCCGGGATGTCCTCCAGCTCGATCTCCGGTCTGACCTCGGTGGGGCGCATGCTGGCTGCCGCGCGCGTGAAGGCGGCGGGAGCGGGCGGCGCGTCACCGGCGGTCATACCGGAAGCGTAGGTCGGAACTGAACGCATGGGGACCACTGGGGTGTGTGTAGGAGCCATCGGGACCGATCAAGCCACTGCCGCCGCCCGGTGGGGGGCGGGCACGTCCGCGTAGTGGGGGAAGGCATGGGGGGGCTGCCCGGACACCCGCTCGTCGGCACAGGAAGCGCAGTGCTCACCGCGGTGCTCAGGTGAACTCCACATCGTGGACATCGCACAGGCCTTTCGTCGGGTCGTGGTCCGACGTTGGCACGTCGCGCCGACATTTCCGCGCAACGTGCTCGGCGTGTCCCGAAAGTGGTGCCGGAATGATGCCGCGCGGTGACTTGGCGAACATTTGGCTCAGCCGAGGGCTGGGCCAGGTTCGTCAATGGGAGGAACTGTACCCGGAAACATGATCGCTTCGCGCGGCCCGGAGCCTTCCGGGGCGCTCCGCTCCAGGATTCCAGCCGGTGGGGCGGCGGACGAAGCGCTCGAAACGGGTAGAACCCTATCGTCATCATGACTTGAAGCTGTCTGGGTGTTGTTAGGTGTGATCTCATTTAATAACCGGTGATTTCATACCCAGAACGACGCTCAGCAGCCGTGAAGAACGGACCGCGTCACCGGCATGGCACCCTGGTGGGGTGACTCCCGAGCTCGCCGACTCTCCGTTCCTGCGCGCATGCCGCCGCCAGCCCGTCTCCCGCACTCCCGTGTGGTTCATGCGGCAGGCCGGTCGTTCGCTGCCCGAGTACCGGGCGGTGCGCGGTGAGGTGCCCATGCTCACCGCCTGCGCGACCCCGGATCTGATCGTGGAGATCACCATGCAACCCGTGCGCCGCTACGGCGTCGACGCGGCGATCTTCTTCAGTGACATCGTGGTGCCGCTCAGGGCGATCGGGATCGACCTCGACATCAAGCCCGGCATCGGCCCGGTCGTCGCGGAGCCGATCAGGGACGCCGCGGGGATCGGCAGGCTCCGCCCGCTCGAACCCGGAGACGTCTCCTACGTCACCGAGGCCGTCGGCGCCCTGACCGCCGAGCTGGGCTCGACCCCCCTCATCGGCTTCGCGGGCGCGCCGTTCACCCTGGCCTCGTACCTCATCGAGGGAGGCCCCTCCAAGAACCACGACCACACCAAGGCCATGATGTACGGCAGGCCCGACCTGTGGCACGCCCTGATGGAGCGGCTGACCGGCATCACCGTCGGCTTCCTGCGCGTCCAGGCGGACGCCGGGGCCTCGGCCGTACAGCTCTTCGACTCCTGGGTCGGCGCCGTGGCGCCCGACGACTACCGCGAGTTCGTCATGCCCTACACCACCCGGATCTTCGAGGAACTGGCCGACCTGGACATCCCGCGCATCCACTTCGGCGTCGGCACCGGCGAGCTGCTCGGGCTGCTCGGCGAGGCCGGGGCGGACGTGGTCGGCGTCGACTGGCGGGTCCCGCTCGACGAGGCCGCCAGGCGCGTCGGGCCGGGCAGGGCGCTGCAGGGCAACCTCGACCCGGCGATCCTGCTGGCCCCGTGGGAGGTCGTCGAACGCAGGGCCGCCGACATCCTGGCGCGCGGCGCCAAGGCCGAGGGGCACGTCTTCAACCTCGGCCACGGCGTGCTGCCCTCGACCGATCCCGACCAGCTCGCCCGCCTGACGGACTTCGTCCACGAGGCCTCGACCCGCTGAGGCCGTCAGGTCTCCTCGGTCTCAGCCGGCCCGGAGACCCCGGCGGTCTCGGCGGGCTCGACCGGCTCCCGATCCGGTGCGGCGGGCGCGGACCCGCCCCTGAACAGGCGCCGCAGGAGGACCACGGCCAGCCCGACCAGGCCCAGTACGGCCAGCCAGGGCAGCAGCGCGCCCAGCACGACGAGGCCGATCCCGACGGCCGAGACGAGGGACCGCCAGCCGGAGCGCAGACCGCCGAGGAAACCGGGGGACTCCTCCTCCGGTTCCTCGACGGTGACCTCAGGACCGATCAGGTTCAGCGTCAGCGTCGCCATGCTCGTCTGCGAGGCGAGCGTCTTCTGCCGGGCCTGGAGGGATTCGAGGTCGGCCTCGCGCGCCGAGACCTCCCGCTCGACGTCCAGCACCTCACCGATCGTCTTGGCCTTCTTCATGAGGGAGCGCAGCGAGTCGAGCGCGGCCTGCGACGACCGCAGCCGGCTCTCCACGTCGGCGACCTGCTCGGTGACGTCCTCGGTGTTCTGCTGCAGGGACTCCCGTCTGCCCAGCTCCCCGCCCAGGCGCTGCAGTACCCCCGGGTAGGCCGAGGGCGGGACCTTGAAGGTCAGGCTGGTCGAGGCGCGGTCACCGTAGCCGGTGTCCGACTTCTCCGTGGACAGGTAGCCGCCCGCCGTGGTGACGATCCGCCGCGCCGTGTCGGCCGCGGCGACGACGTCCTTGGCGCGGACGGTCAGCTCGGCCGTGTAGATGATCGCCCGATCCTGCGCGACCAGCTTCACCTGTTCGTCCCGCTTGGGTGCGGCCTCTTTCCTCGGCCGGGGGGACGACTCGGCCATCGCCGGTGCGGCCTGGTTCTCGGCGGAGCCACCCGAGTCCGGGATCGATCGCATGCTCTGTCCGGCGCAGGAGGACAGGGACAGCGCGATGGCCGTCACGCACACGCCGTACGCGAGTTTTCTCATGCCCCTGGAGACGGCCCCGGCGGCGGCGTGGTTTTGCCGGGGGGATCACGATGGCATCACGTTCCGGTACGGCCCGCCACGGGACGGGGGGAGACACGCGGGCGGCCATGGCGGGAGGTACGGTCAGGAGTCATGGAAGGCAACCGGTGCCATGTGGTGGTCGTCGGCGGGGGGATCGCGGGTCTGGCGGCCGCGTGGTACCTCAGGCAGGGCGGTGAGGGCGTCCGGGTGACCGTGCTCGACGGCGCCCGGCGGATCGGCGGCAAGCTGTTCGCCTCCGAGGTCGCGGGTGTCCAGGTGGACGCCGGGGCGGAGGCCATGCTCGCGCGGCGCCCCGAGGGCAGGGCACTGGCCGAGGACGTCGGCCTCGGCGGGGAGCTACGCGACCCCGCGACGACCCAGGCGGCCATCCTCAGCAGGGGCGCGCTGCGCGCCATGCCCGCGGGGCAGGTCATGGGCGTCCCCTCGGACCTGGCCGCGCTGGTCAGGTCGGGGGTGCTGAGCCCCGCCGGTCTCGCGCGTGTCCCACTGGATCGCGTCCTGCCCGCCACCCTCGTCACGACCGACGTCTCCGTCGCCTCCTACATCAGGGCCAGGATGGGCGAGGAGGTCGTCGAGCGGCTGGTCGAGCCGATGCTCGGCGGCGTCTACGCGGGCCGGGCCGAGCGCCTGTCGCTTGAGGCGACGATGCCCGGGATCGCCGCGGCGGCCAGGTCGGAGCGGTCACTGCTCACCGCCGCCCGCGAGATCGTCACCGGGGCGCGGAAGGAAGGGCCGGTCTTCACCACGCTGCACCGGGGCATGGGCTCCCTGCCCGCGGCCGTCGCCGAGGCCTCCGGCGCGGAGATCAGGACCGGTGTCACGGTCAGGGAGCTGCGCCGTACCGAGAGCGGCTGGCGTCTCGTCGCGGGGCCGGTGCCCGAGCCCGAGGTGATCGAGGCGGACGCCGTGGTCGTCGCGGTGCCCGCTCCGGCGGCCGGTCGCCTGCTCGCGGCCGAGGTGCCCGGGGCCGCGGCCGAGCTGGCCAGGATCGAGTACGCCAGCATGGCCGTCGTCACGCTCGCCTACCCCAGGGCGGCCTTCCCCGTACCGCCGACCGGCAGCGGTTACCTGGTCCCGCCCGTCGAGCGGCGCGCGGTCAAGGCCGCCACGTTCAGCTCGGTCAAGTGGCCGCACCTGGCCGAGGCAGACCCCGATCTGGTCATGCTGCGCTGCTCCGTCGGCCGCCTGGGCGAGGAGGCGCTGCTCCAGCGCGACGACGCCGACCTGGTCGCCCTGGCGGTGGAGGAGATGGCCGAGGTCGCCGGGGCGCGCGGGCTGCCCCGCGACTCCAGGGTGACCCGCTGGGGCGGCTCCCTGCCGCAGTACGACGTCGGCCACCTCGACCGGGTGGCCCGCATCCGCGCGGCCGTCGCCTCGCAGCCCGGCCTGGCCGTGTGCGGCGCCGCCTACGACGGCCTCGGCGTCCCCGCCTGCGTCGCGACCGCCCGTACCGCGGCGGCCCGGATTCTGGACCACCTGGATCCGGCGGGACAATGGCATGGGAAAGCTGATTCGCTGACGAAGGGGTGAGGACGACGGACGGGAACCCGCGGCCGAAGGCACGCGACCTGAACCAGGTGATCCGCTACACCATGTGGTCGGTCTTCCGGCTGCGCGAGCGCTGCCCGGCCAACCGCGAGGGCATGGCCGACGAGGTCGAGGACCTCCTGGCCCAGGTGGCGGAGAAGGACGTGGTCACCCGGGGTCTGTACGACGTCGCCGGGTTCCGCGCGGACGCCGACTTCATGTTCTGGTGGCACGCGCCGTCCGCCGACGACCTGCAGGAGACCTACTCCAGGTTCCGCCGCACCGAGCTGGGGCGGCTGGCCGAGCCCGTCTGGTCGGTCATGGCGCTGCACCGGCCCGCCGAGTTCAACAAGTCGCACATTCCGGCCTTCCTCGCCGAGGAGGAGCCACGCGGATACGTCTGCGTCTACCCGTTCGTCCGCTCCCTGGAGTGGTACCTCCTGGAGGACGCCGAGCGCCGTGCGATGCTGGCCGAGCACGGCAAGATGGCCCGGGAGTACCCCGACGTCAGGGCCAACACCGTCGCCTGTTTCGCGCTGAACGACTACGAGTGGATGCTCGCCTTCGAGGCCGACGAACTGCACCGCATCGTCGACCTCATGCGAACCCTGCGGGGCGCGCGGGCACGGCTGCACACCCGGGAGGAGATCCCCTTCTACACGGGCGTCCGCAAGCCGGCCGGAGAGCTGATCGCCGCGCTGCCGTAGCGGGGCCATGACACCGCCCCCGGGGGAGGCCCGGGGAGAACGACGCCGTCTGTGAGGCCGAGGATGGAAACGGGCGGGAACCGCCGCAGGAGGAGCCGGAGCCGGTCCCGTCTCCCGGGGACGCTCCGGGCGCTGGTCGGGGCGGCCGCGCTGGTCGCGGCGCTGCTGGTGCTCGGCGGCTCGCTGCTGCGGCCGGGCGCGCGCACGCAGGAGCAGGAGATGGGGCGGGCGCTGGTGACCGCCCCCGTGGCGGCGCCCGCCGAGACGGAGGATCCGGCGAAGGACCCTGGGAAGGCCACCGGGAAGGCCGCGGAGAAGGCCACGGCCGACAAGCCGCGTAAGGCGAAGAAGGGGCAGGAGGCCAAGGCCGGGGGGCTGTCCAAGCACACCGACAAGCAGGCGCTGGCCTACTTCGTCGAGCACAAGGCGACCAAGCGTCTGAAGGACATCCGGATCGTCGGCGGCTACCTGCGCATCTACACCGACCTTCCCGACTCCGCGAGCAACTCCAAGCAGGCCCTCAAGCTCTGCGAGACGGGTCGTGACTATCTCGTCGGGGAGGTCGGCGATCCGAACCCGGTGGTCTTCGTCCAGGCGAGGTTCGGCGAGAACGGCAACCCCGTCCTGGCGAACATCATCGGCTCCAAGGACCGTGACTGCCGCCTCACCTACCCCGAGCCGAAGTGACGACGGGTCATCTCACCCGGACCCTGGTCCTGCCGCAGATCCTGCAGCGCTGGGTGATCACCCGGCCAATGGTCTCGACGATCTCCCACCTGTGCCGGAGGTGCACGGTTGCTCCCTGAGCAAGAACACGTTGCGGAGGCGGTAGCGTACTTTGAGTTATGGCGCCGTGCCGTGCCGGGCTCCCGCGCTCCCCATGGGGGATCGCGTCGCGGGGCGCCGGGCGCCGGTTATTCGGCGGGTTCGAGCCGCAGGGACACGGAGTTGATGCAGTAACGGTCGTCGGTCGGGGTGCCGTAGCCCTCGCCGTGGAAGACGTGACCGAGGTGGGAGTCGCAGGTCGCGCACCGGACCTCGACCCGGACCATGCCCAGCGAGCGGTCCTCGATCAGGGTCACCGCCTCCGACTGCGACGGCTCGTAGAAGCTGGGCCAGCCGCAGTGGCTGTCGAACTTGGTGTCCGAGCGGAACAGCTCGGCCCCGCAGGCCCGGCAGCTGTAGACGCCCTCGGTCTTGGTGTCGACGTACTCACCGGTGAAGGGGCGCTCGGTGCCCGCCTGGCGGAGCACGTGGAACTCCTCGGGAGAGAGCTGGACGCGCCATTCGGCGTCGCTCTTGACCACCTTTTCCATCCCTCAAGCCTATGCGCTCCCGGCGGTGTCCCCGGGTGGTTCCCGCCGTACACCCGGGAGGAAAAAATCTTGGAGGCGAAGCATCCATTTATGCCCGTTTTGGCGTCTTTAGAGATGTGGGGGGTATTTCGCCTTCCTGCTGAAGGGTGAGATCGTCCGCCCGGTCGTCCGAGGATCAACAGGACGGCCGAAGAACGCCGCCGGCCGGGTGACGCGCCAGCGCTCGGACCGGAGAGCAGGCGGACGGTCACGTGGTCCGTCCCGTCGAGTACGCGGTCCCGCCGCCGCGGCGGCTCCGGGACGGACCCGCCCCACGGCCCGTCGTGTGGGAGCGGGCCCCTGAGGGCTCACAAGGGGTACGGTCGGACGTATGCCGTCGCCGTACATCGAACTCACTGTCGAAGACAGGGTGATCAAGGTCACCAATCCCGACAAGGTCTACTTCCCCGAGATCGGGGTGACCAAGCGGGAGCTCGTCGAGTACTACGTGAGCGTGGGCGAGGGGGCACTGCGCGCCCTTCGTGACCGTCCCACCCACCTCAGGCGCTACCCGGACGGGGTCGAGGGGGAGGAGATCTACCAGAAGCGGATGCCCGTCAAGCGGCCCGACTGGGTGCGCACGGCCACGGTCCGCTTCCCCAGCGGGCGCACCGCCGACGCGTTGTGCGTGACCGAGGTCGCCTCCCTGGCCTACTGCGCCAACCTGGGCACCATCGACTTCCACCCCTGGCAGGTGCGCTCCGGTGACACCGAGCACCCCGACGAACTGCGCGTCGACGTCGACCCGCAACCGGGAACGGGCTTCGCGCAGGCGCGGCAGGTGGCCTTCACGGTCCGCGACATCCTCCAGGAGCTCGGCGTGACCGGCTTCGCCAAGACCTCGGGCGGCCGGGGCGTCCACGTGGCCGTGCGCATCGAGCCGCGCTGGGACTTCGTCCAGGTGCGCCACGCCGGCATCGCCCTCGCCCGCGAGGTCGAGCGCCGGGTGCCCCACCTGGCCACCACCGCCTGGTGGAAGGAGGAGCGGGGCGAGCGGATCTTCATCGACTACAACCAGAACGCCCGCGACCGGACCCTGGCCGCCGCCTACTCGGTGCGGGCCAGGCCGAACGCCCCGGTCTCGGCCCCGCTCACCTGGGAGGAGCTGGCCGACGCAGACCCGCGCGACTTCGACATCCGCACGGTTCCGGCCCGCTTCGCCAAGCTGGGCGACGTGCACGCCGCGATCGACGACCAGGCCTTCTCGATCGAGCCACTGCTCGAATGGTACGAACGCGACGGCGCGCAGGACCTGCCCTATCCCCCCAACTACCCCAAGATGCCCGGCGAGCCGAAGCGGGTGCAGCCGAGCAAGGCGCGAGACTGATCCACCGGCCCCTCAGCGGGCCAGGATGTCGTCCAGGTCGTAGGAGACGGGCTGTTCGAGCTGCTCGAACGTGCACGACTCCGGGGTCCGGTCGGGGCGCCAGCGGCGGAAGTGGGCGGTGTGCCGGAAACGCGTGCCCTCCATGTGGTCGTAGGCGACCTCGATCACCAGCTCGGGCCGCAGCGGCACGAACGACAGGTCCTTGGTCGCGCTCCACTTGGAGATCGCCCCGGGCAGGGACTCGGCGCTCCACGGGTGACCGTCCTGGCTCACGTACGGCGCCAGCTCCTCGACCAGCTCCGCCCTGCGCTTCATCGGGAAGGAGGCCGCGACGCCGACGTGCCTCAGGGCGCCCTCGGCGTCGTAGAGGCCGAGCAGCAGGGAGCCGACCACCGGCCCCGACTTGTGCTCGCGGTAGCCCGCGACCACGGCGTCCGCCGTGCGCTCGTGCCTGACCTTGAACATCGCCCTCTTGTCCGGCTGGTACGGCAGGCCGCCGGGCTTGGCCACGATGCCGTCGAGCCCGGCGCCCTCGAACGTCTCGAACCACTCGGCCGCCCGCTCCTGCGAGGTGGTCACCGGTGTCAGCCGTATGCTCCGGCCCGCGCCGCCGAAGATCGACTCAAGGCGTGCCCTGCGCTCGGCGAAGGGGACCTCCATGAGGGACTCGTCGCCGAGGGCAAGCAGGTCGAAGGCGACGAACGAGGCGGGCGTCTGCTCGGCCAGTAGTCTCACCCGGGAGGCCGCGGGGTGGATGCGCTGCTGCAGGGCCTCGAAGTCGAGCGCCTGGCCGCCGCGGATGACGATCTCCCCGTCCACCACCACCCGCTCGGGCAGCTCCGCCCGCACCGCCTCCACCAGCTCGGGGAAGTAGCGCGTGAACGGCCGTTCGTTGCGGCTGCCGAGGTAGACCTCGTCGCCGTCGCGGAAGACGACGCACCGGTAGCCGTCCCACTTCGGCTCGTAGAGCATGGTGCCGTCCTGCGGCGGCAGGGACTTGACGGCCTTGGCCAGCATCGGTGCGACCGGGGGCCGCAGCGGCAGGTTCATGTCACTCCTCGTCGTCCGTTCGTCGGGCTAGCCTGACCTTTCTACCGGAGAGGACGGACATACCTGGTGAACAGGAAACCGTCCTCCTCCAGGACATGGGCCAGGTCCAGCCGGACCGACGCCGGAAGGCCGTTGAGGATGCGCGCCGCGGGGCCGCCGGTCAGCATCGGGCTCACCGTCAGGCACAGCTCGTCGACCAGGTCGGCCTCGGCGAGCTGGGCGTTGACCTTGGGGCCGCCCTCGCACAGCACCCGCCCCAGGCCGCGTGAGGCCAGCTCGGCCAGCGCCGCGGCCAGGTCGATCCGGTCGCCACCGGCCACGATCACCTCGGCCACCTCGGCCGTCTCCGCACGCCGCCGCGCGGGAGCCGCCTCACAGGTGACCACGATCGTCCTGGCGTACGGCTCGGCCTCGGTGAACAGCGGGCTTTCGAGGTCCAGGTCGAGCAGCCGGGTGAGCACGGCCACCGGCGGCGCCGCAGGACGCCCCGCACGCAGGTGACGCCACGACTCCCGGGGCCTGGCGGGGCCGTACCCCTCGGCCCTGACCGTCGTGGCGCCGGCCAGGACGACGTCGGCCTGCCCGCGCAGCACCCCGAAGATCCGCCGGTCGCCACGGCCCGACAATCCGCCGGACAGCCCGTCGAGCCAGGCGGCCCCGTCGGCGCTGGCCACCATGTTGAGCCGGACGCACCGTTCGCGGGGGTAGGCGTAGAGCCGGGCGAGATCGACCTCGTCGGAGGCGGCCGGGTGGATGAGACGCATCCTCCTACCTTGGCACAGGAGACCGTACGGCCCTCCCGTGAGAACGTTCGGTAACGGATTCGACACTTCCGGTGAAATCGGGGCGAGTGGCGTTACATGATGCGGCAAAAGAGACGGGGAGGCAGTGTGGGGCTGGCCGCGATCGTGACGTGGTTGATCACCGCGATGTTCGGCGTCCGCCTGTTGCGGCTGTGGCTGCTCCACGGCGGGCCACGCAGCCAGGCGGCGAAGGTCACCCGCTTCCCCGCCGCGCTGCTCTTCGCCCACCCGATGCTCGCCATGTCGGCCCTGAGCTGCTGGGGCGCCTACCTGGTCACCGACCGCCGGGCGCTGGCCTGGCTGGCGTTCGGGGCGCTCGCGCTGACGGCCCTGCTCGGCTTCACCATGTCCACCCGCTGGCTCGGCGGCGGCCGTCACGCGCGCGGCGCCGGCCAGCGCCCGCCGGTCCTCACGATCCTGCTGCACCTTCTCGCCGGGCTGACCACCTTCGTCCTCATCCTGCTGACCGGGCCCTAGCGAGGCGCCGTCAGGGGCGGCGGCAGCGCAGGATCCTGATCGAGCGGGAGGTCACCGGGACGTGGGCGTCGGCGGGCCAGGGCCCCTCGTGGGCGGCCTCGTCGCCGCCCTCCCGCGCGGTGTCCAGCACGGACAGCCAGCGCGCGCCGTACCTGGCGCCGGGGACGGTGAAGGTCAGGTCCTCGTGGTGGCCGTTGATCAGCAGCAGGAACGAGTCGTCCACGATCGGCTCGCCACGCGGGCCGGGTTCGGTGATGGCCGCGCCGTTCAGGAAGACCGCCAGCGACTTGGCGTAGCCGGTGTGCCAGTCGGCGGCCGACATCTCCTCGCCCGAGGGGGTCAGCCAGACGATGTCGCGGGTGCCGTCCTCGGCCTTGCGGCCGTGGAAGAACCGGCGCCGCCGGAAGACGGGGTGCTCGCGCCGCAGCTCGGACAGTCCCCTGACGAAGTCCAGCAGCTCCTTGTCGGTCCCGGCCGGGGACCAGTCGATCCAGGAGATCTCGTTGTCCTGGCAGTAGGCGTTGTTGTTGCCGCCCTGGCTCCTGCCGAACTCGTCGCCGGCCAGCAACATCGGCACGCCCTGCGAGACGAACAGGGTGGTCAGCAGGTTGCGGCGCTGACGGCGGCGCAGGGAGGTGATCTCCGGGTCGTCGACCGGACCCTCGGCGCCGCAGTTCCACGAGCGGTTGTCGTCGGTGCCGTCCCGGTTGTCCTCCCCGTTGGCCTCGTTGTGCTTGCGGTCGTAGGAGACCAGG
Source organism: Streptosporangium sp. NPDC020145 (assembly GCF_040631275.1). NCBI lineage: Bacteria > Bacillati > Actinomycetota > Actinomycetes > Streptosporangiales > Streptosporangiaceae > Streptosporangium > Streptosporangium sp. NPDC020145. Next base: position 134,540 of record NZ_JBEXZT010000005.1, read on the forward strand.
TCGGTGAGGGGGAACCCGTCGTGGCAGGTGACGAAGTTGATGGAGGCGACGGGACGGCGCCCCGAGGTGGCGTACAGGTCGGCCGAACCGGTCAGCCGCGAGGCCAGCTCAGGCAGCGCCGAGCCGTTGCCGCGCCAGAAGTCGCGCACGCTGTCGCGGTACTTGCCGTTCCACTCGGTCCACAGCGGCGGGAAGTTGCCGACCTGGTAGCCGCCGGGCCCCACGTCCCACGGCTCGGCGATCAGCTTCGCCTGGGAGATGACCGGGTCCTGCTGGATCAGGTCGAAGAAGGCGCTCAGCCGGTCCACGTCGTGCAGCTCACGGGCCAGGGCGGAGGCCAGGTCGAACCGGAAGCCGTCCACGTGCATCTCCAGGACCCAGTAGCGCAGCGAGTCCATGATGAGCTGCAGGGCGTGCGGGGAGCGGACGTTGAGGGAGTTGCCGCAGCCGGTGTAGTCGAGGTAGTAGCGCCGGTCTCCGTCGTGCAGCCGGTAGTAGGCCGCGTTGTCGATGCCCCGAAAACCCAGCGTCGGCCCCATGTGGTCGCCCTCGGCCGTGTGGTTGTAGACCACGTCGAGGATGACCTCGATCCCGGCGTCGTGCAGCGCCCGCACCATCGCCTTGAACTCCAGCACCTGCTCGCCGCGCTGCCCCGAGCTCGAATAGGCGGCGTGCGGGGCCAGATAGGCGATCGTGTTGTAGCCCCAGTAGTTCGTCAGCCCGCGGGCGACCATCGCGTGCTCGGGCACGAACTGGTGCACCGGCATCAGCTCGACCGCGGTGACGCCCAGGGCCAGCAGGTGGTCGATGACCGCCGGGTGCGCCAGCCCCGCGTAGGTGCCGCGCTGCTCGGGCGGCACCGCGGGGTGGCGCATGGTGAGCCCCCGCACATGCGCCTCGTAGATCACGGTCTGGTGGTACGGCGTGCGCGGCGGCCGGTCGTTCCCCCAGTCGAAGAACGGGTTGACCACCACGTTCTTCGGCATGAAGGGGGCGCTGTCGTCGTCGTTCCTGCTGGCCGGGTCGGTGAAGGGGTAGGAGAACAGCGACTCGTTCCACCTCAGTTCGCCCTCGACCGCCTTGGCGTAGGGGTCAAGCAGCAGCTTGGCGGGGTTGCAGCGGTGGCCGCGCGAGGGGTCGTGGGGGCCGTGCACGCGGTAGCCGTACCGCTGGCCGGGGGCGACACCGGGGAAGTAACCGTGCCAGACGAAACCATCCACCTCGGGCAGGTCGACGCGCTCCTCACGGCCGTCGTCGTCGAACAGGCACAGCTCGACGCGTTCGGCGACCTCGGAGAACACCGAGAAGCCGGTGCCCGCGCCGTCCCACGTGCCGCCCAGGGGGTAAGGCTCTCCCGGCCAGATCTCGCGCATGCGGCCCTCAATCTCCCTCAGCTAGCCCTCGTGCGCACAGGTGCCGTCGCCCTCCTCACCCTTGTCCGGGGGACACGAAACGAGGGGGCGGGAGCTCACAAGGTGTGCGGACTTTCCTCTGACGGTCTCGGCGGTCTCGGCCGGACGATGGCCGTGAAAGAGGGACGGCCCGCCCGGCTGAATGGGGGTCGCCTGAGTGTACGCGCCCGGGGTCACCGGGTGGAACGCCTGGCCGCAAGGCTTTAACCTGCGCTTTTCCCGCCTCGCGGGGATGGGACGCAGGTCTCCCGGCCGCGCCGCTGAGGCGGGCACGGCCGGAAGACACGCTCGATCAGCCGACCAGTTCGGCGTTGAGGCTGATCGTGGTGCCGGAGAGGGCCTTGCTCACCGGGCAGTTGGCCTTGGCCGTCTCGGCGGCCTTCTGGAACTCCTCCGCCGACAGGCCCTCGACCTGGCCGCGGACGGAGATGACGATCCCCGTGATGCCCTCGCCCGGCTGGAAGGTCACCTCGGCCTTGGTCTCCAGGGACTGCGGCGGGGTGCCCGCCTGGGCCAGGCCGTGGGACAGGGCCATCGAGAAGCAGGAGGAGTGCGCCGCCGCGATGAGCTCCTCGGGCGAGGTCTTGCCGTTGGCCTGCTCGGCCCTGGAGGGCCAGGACACGTCGAAGGTGCCCACCTTGGACGAGTCCAGCGAGACGGTGCCCGATCCGTCGAGGAGCGAGCCCTTCCACTGGGTCGTCGCGGTACGTGTCGTCGCCATGGCGATGTCCTTTCGATCACGAAGCGTTAACCAGGAACGACCCTACTCGCCGAGATCACGAGGCTTGTCCCCGGAGCCGTCCGTCGCCCCCGTTCCCGAGGCGATTCGATTACCCGGCGTTACTTTACGGATGGAATCTGTAATCGATCCCTTGGTGGTGGACGTAAGAAACATGACGCCAGGTGGGGAAGGGGCGACCGTGCCGGAGGACGAGGAGAAGTGGTTCGAGGAGATGTTCCGCGCCTTCTACGAGCCCGTCTGGGCCTACGCGGCGCGCCGGGTCGGCTTCACCGGGGCCGACGACGTCGCCTCGTGCACCTTCCAGACGGCCTGGCGCAAGAGGAACAGGATTCCCAGGGACGACGACCGCGCCGTCGTCGCCTGGCTGTACCGCGTCGCCTGGGGGCACGTGCGCAACGCCACCCGCGGTGAGGGGCGCAGACAGCGCCTCATGGCGCTGCTGAGACAGCTGCCACCGGAGCTGTCCGGTGACGGGACACACGACGAGGAAGAGGTCAGGACCGCGATGGAGACGGCCATGGCGCGCCTGCGCCCCAAGGACGGAGAGGTCCTCCGCCTGCACTACTGGGAGGACCTCGCGATCGATGAGATCGGCGGGGTTCTCGGTCTGACGCCGAACGCGGTCAGGGTACGGCTGTGCCGGGCCCGCATGAGGCTGGCGGACCTGCTGCGGGGCATGTGCCTGTGGTGCGAGGAGGCGGGCCGGTGAGGGCGCGGGGACGAGACCGGTTCCGCGAGCTCATGGTCCGCTGCAACCCCGTGCCCCCGCACGAGGCGCGGCGGAGGATGGGCGACGGGCAGGAGGAGGTCCTACGGCGGATCATGAGCGAGAGCACCCCCCGGCGGGCGCGGGGCAGGGGGTCGGTCCTGGTGGTGGCCCTGCTGGCGACCGCCGTCGCGGTGGCGGTCCTGCCGAGGGTCGTGCAGCGGGGACAGCCGGGAGACCGGCAGGGGGCGGGGGAAGGCCCGCCGCCGGGCGCCGCCGCCTCGCGCACCGGCCCGCCCATCACCGCGGACCTGGCACGGATCGTCCACCTGTCGGCGGTCGAGCCGCTGCGCGGCCATCCGCTCCCGATGTCGTCCTTCCCCCGGGCCTCGGCAGGACTGCTCGGCCTGGCCCGGCTCGCCGGTTCCCGCCCGGGCAGGCAGGAGGGGCCGTGGAGCTATGTCGAGACCGAGGAGTGGCTGCTGGCCACCAGCGTCACCCGGGACGGCACGACCTCGCGGATGACACCGTGGGTCGTCAGTCGCTGGACGCCGCAGGACGATCAAGGCACCTACCACAGGACGCGCAGGCCAGGAAGGCCGTTCGGGAGCGGCGGCTGGGCCGGTATCACGCCAGGGGCCGACCAGGCGACGGCCACCGAGGGCGGTGATAACACTGAGACCGGCGCCGCGGCGGACCTCGGCCCCAGGGCGGCCGCTCTGTCGCGCTCCGAGGAGGAGCTGCGCGACCAGCTGCTCGACGGGGAGCCGCAGGCGGGCATGACGCGCACGCACCGCCTGGTCAGGGCCGTCGAGGACCTGCACTCCCACGACGTGGTCGAGCCCGACCTCCGCGCGGCTCTGTGGCGGACGCTCGCCGCCCAGGACGACCTGCGGGACATCGGGCAGGTCAGGGACCGCAACGGCAGGCCAGGGCGGGCCTTCGGGTTCGAGGACGGGCCGCTGCTCGGGGTGTTCGTCGTCAGCTCGGCGACCGGTGGGCTGCTGGCGACCGAGCTGATCAGGCTCACAGGCCCGGGGGAACCGCGCCCGGCCGTCGAGGAGTACCGGACCTACCTCACCGCCCGGTGGGTCGCCGGTCCCGGCCTGACCTCATGACCGGCGGCGGCGCCGTACGGTGCGATCCCGCCCAAACCGTACGGCGCCGTCGCCCTCTCATCGGCCGGGGCACTCACGCAGGCTGGGATGGGCGTTGACCCAGCGCCGGTCGGCGACACCCCGGAGATTGCCGTATCCCGACCCGCCGGGAAAACAGGCCCCCTCCTCGTCCCGGTTCCTCTTGACGAGGAAGACGAAGGGGCGGTCGTTCCTGAGGGACATGAAGAGGCCGATCCCGTCGATCCTCCTCGTGCCCGGCACCTTGATGGCCTGCCGCGATCCCTCGTAGGCCCTGCGGTCGTAGAGGCAGACCGCGTTGCCGGGAACGCCGTCCTCGTCGCAGTCGTGCTCGGCGCCACGCCTGGCCGGGCCGCACGACGGGGGCCGGAAGGTGATCACCTCGGCGCCGTCGTCGTAGGAGACCGTGTCCGGCGGGACGAAACGCCCGTCGGGTGCCTTCGCGAGCTGTTCGGCCACCGCCCGCGCGACATCGGCCTGACACGGGGAGGGACGTTCGACGGAGGGCGGCACCGGCGTGGCCGGCGGACCGGTGAGCAGGCAGGAAAGCGCGCCGCACACCGCTCCCAGGGCTTTCAGGCTGGTCGTCATGTTCGATCCTTTTGGTGGGGGTGAAACCGGCCGTCTTCCGAGGGCGGGGACGGGCCGGAAACGACGCGTCCGCCGGGGAGGGGCCGCTCTCGCGCCCTCGCGGATCAATGAATATCCGGCCGCCGCTCGTAATGAACTCCGCTGCGACGGACGTTTACCACCGGAGAGCAATTCTTTGTCAGGACGGAGCGCTTCGGATGAGGACCCCCGGACCGGCCCGCACGGGCCACCGCGATCCGCTGCCGAGGGACGGCAGCCGGGACTGCGGCGTGCTGGAACGGGTGATCCACCGGCGTTGGACGGGGACACCGCGCAGGGAGCTCGTCGCCGCGATCGACGAACTGGCGAGCTTGCCGGTCCACCTGGCGACCCGGCTGTCCGAGGACCTCGACGGGATCTGGCTCGGCGCCGACCTGCTGCCCGAGCCGCCGGAGCCGGACGACTCCTGCGACGCGCGGGTCGCCGCGGAGTCGGCGGGCATCCACATGGGGCGCACGATCGTCGTCACCGGAGGGGCGCACTCGTCGGGCTCGCTGGTCCACCACATGATCGGTCACGCCCTGTGCCAGATGGACGAGATGGACCAGACCCCTGAGTGGCGCCGGATCATGCGCTTCTGCCGCCCCCTGCTGGTTCTCGACCGCTACCGCGACTGCCCGGCCGAGTGGTGGGCGGAGAGCTACGCGCTGTGCGCCGCCAACCGGCTCGACCGGCTGACCAGGCTGCTCGCCGACGACGTCCAGAGCGCGGCGGCCGTCGCCGCCTACCACCAGAGACGCCAGGGATGGGTCAGATGACGGCCCGGCCGATCACGGCCTCCAGGTCGAGGCCGGGCGGCAGGGTGCCGAAGGCACGGCCCCCCTCACCGGCCAGCCGGGAGGCGCAGAAGGCGTCGGCGACGGCCGCGGGCGCCAGCCGTACGAGCAGGGAACCCTGCAGGACCAGGGCCATGTCCTCGGCGATCCGGCGGGCGTTCGCCTCGGCGGCGGAGAGATCGCCGAGCGCGCCCAGCAGGGCACGCAGCCGTACGACCGCCGCGTCGAGACGCCGGTCGGCCCCCCTGGCGAGCGCGACCTCCGCGAGGAACGCCTCGACGGCCTCCGGCTCACGCCCCAGAGCACGCAGCACGTCCAGCGCCGCGACGTTTCCCGAGCCCTCCCAGATGCCGTTGAGCGGTGACTCGCGCAGCAGCCTGGGCATCTGGGAGTCCTCGACGTAGCCGTTGCCGCCCAGGCACTCCATCGCCTCGGCCGCGTGGGCGGGGGCGCGCTTGCACACCCAGTACTTCGCGACCGCCAGCGCGGTACGGCGCAGCGCCGCCTCGGACCGGTCCCCGGCGACGGCCCGGTCGGTGGCCCCGGCGAGCCGGGTCATCAGCGTGGTCGCCGCCTCCGACTCCAGGACGAGATCGGCCAGGACGTTGCGCATCAGCGGCTGGTCGGCCAGCCTCCTGCCGAAGGCGGCACGGTGCGTGGCGTGGTGGACGGCCCTGACCGCGCCGTACCTCATCCCGGCGGCCGAGCCGATCACGCAGTCGAGCCGGGTCATGTTCACCATCTCCAGGATGGTCCGCACGCCCCGGCCCTCCTCACCGACCGGCCAGGCGAACGCCCCCTCGTACTCCACCTCGGCGCTGGCGTTCGACCGGTTGCCCAGCTTGTCCTTCAACCGCACCAGGCGCATGGCGTTGCGGGTGCCGTCCGGCAGGACGCGGGGCAGCAGGAAGCACGACAGGCCTCCCGGCGCCTGGGCGAGCACCAGGAACGCGTCGCACATCGGGGCGGAGTTGAACCACTTGTGGCCGGTCAGCGCGTAGCCGCCGCCGGCGAGGGGCTCGGCCCTCGTGGTGCCCGCACGAACGTCTGAGCCGCCCTGCTTCTCGGTCATCGCCATCCCGGCGAGCACCCCGCGCTTGCCCAGAGGCGGCCGGAGCCCGAAGTCGTAGCTCCTGGACGTCAGCAGCGGCTCCCATTCGGCGGCGAGGGCGGGGGCGTGACGCAGCGCGGCGACCGAGGCGTAGGTCATCGAGATCGGGCAGCCGTGCCCCGCCTCGACCTGGCTCCAGAGGTAGAACCCGGCCGCGCGGGCCACGTGCGCGCCGGGCCTGGCATCGGCCCAGGGCGCGGCGTGCAGCCCCTCGCCGACCGCGACGGCCATCAGCTCGTGCCAGGCGGGATGGAACTCGACCTCGTCGATCCGGTGGCCACGGGCGTCGTGGGTGCGCAGGACCGGCGGATGCTCGTTGGCCAGGCGCCCCCACTCGGCGGCCCGCGCTGAGCCCGCGAGCACGCCCAGCGCCCGCACCTCCCCCGTGGCCCAGCCCGCCCCCTCACGCTCGACGCCGGCCAGGAGGGCGGCGTCGTCGGACACGTCGTGCCCGACGAGCGGCGGAACCTGGTTGAAGACGTCGTGGGTCATCCAGTCAGGCCTCCTTGACCAGGTCGCGCAGGTAGTCGTCGTCCTCGTCGCTCTCGGCGAGGACCCGCTCGACCCCCTGCCTGGCCCGCGGGTCGCCGCGCACCAGCAGGCCGCGCGTCGCCTCGGCCACCGTGCCCAGCTCCTCGTCGCCGAGTCGCGCCGCCAGCGCGTCACGGATCGGCTCGCCGTCCTCGGACAGCCCGGCCAGGCCCATGGTCGCCCACTCGCGCACCTCCTCGTCGGGGTCCTCGCTCATCGAGATGAGCAGCGCGAGCCCCTCGGCGTGGCCGGGCGGCAGCACGGCGGCCAGCGCGGCCGGGTCGGCCTGGGTGCGGGTCCAGCCCGGGGCGGTGACGATCTCCAGCACCTCGGGCAGGGAGCGGGGGTCGGCGTGGTGGCCGAGCGCGCCGAGCACCGAGCGCAGCACCCGCTCGTCGCCCTCGGTGGCCGCCATCCGCCGCAGGATCGGCAGGGTCCGGTCGAGGAAGGGCCGCTCGTCGTCGGTGAAGCCGAACTCGGCGAGCACGTCGACGCCGAACTCCCGCCTGCGCGGGTCCTCACTGACGCACAACCGCGCCGCGGCCTCGAACGTCTCCTCGTCCGCGCGCTTGCTCAGCGCGCCCGCGATCGTCCACCAGGTCTCCGCCTCCTCGTCGACGTCCCGGTACGGCAGCGCCCGCTCGACCAGCGTCTCGACGCCGGGAAGCTGACCGGTCGCCTCCTCCAGGAGGGTCGCGACGGCCGCGTGGCCGCGCTGGCAGCGCAGCTCGGCCAGCCGTTCCCCGTCCTGGCTCACGGCGGCGACGGTCACCAGGTCGGTGCCGTCGGAGGCCCGGCTGCGGCCGACGACGAACTGGGAGTCCTCGGGGACCTGCTCGGTGAGCTGTTCGAGCAGCGCGCTCTCCAGCTGGGTGCCCAGCCAGTCGTAGGCGATGGCCAGCGGGGTGTCGCCCTCGCCGTCGGGCCTGTCGGCCTCGGCCCCGCGCTCCAGGAGCACCCGCGTCGCGCCGAGCGCCCCGCGCCTGGCGGCCAGGGTGAGCGCGGTCTCGCCGCTCTCGTTGGCCTCCTCCGGGTCGGCCCCGGCGTCCAGCAGCGCCGTGAGGGCCTCCTCCCGGCCGTTCGAGGCGGCCCAGAGCAGCGCGGTCCAGCCGTCCTCCTCCCTGGCCGAGGGGTCGGCCCCGGCGCGGAGCAGCGCCTCCACGGTCTCGACACGGCCCAGGGCGGCGGCCGCGCACAGGGGCAGGCCCTCCTCCTCGCCGCCGCTGATCCTGCCCGGGTCGGCCCCGTGCGCCAGCAACGCCTCGACGATCGCCGTCCTGCCGCCCGCGGCGGCGGCGTACAGCGCCGTGCTGTGCCCGGTCGCCTCGGGGTCGGCGCCGAGGCCGTCCCGGAGCAGGCGCTCGACGCGCTCGACGTCACCGCGGGCGACCGCCTCAAGAAGTTCTTGGTACATGAGGGGACCCTAACCTGTTCCCGCCCTCCTCAGGGGCGGTCATGTCCTCCTCAGGGAGGAGCCGTTGACCGGACAACTCGCGATATGTTGTGAGTTATGAGCGATCCCGGTGCGATGCGAATCTCGGACGCCGAGCGGGAGGCCACCGTCGAGTGGCTGCGTGTCGCCTCCGTCGAGGGGCGGCTGACGCTCGGGGAGCTGACCGAGCGCACCGAGGCGGCCTACACCGCCGTCACCCAGGCCGAGCTGGCCGTCATCACCTCGGACCTGCCCGGCACAGGACGCTCAGCCCCGGCTCCCGCCCCCGCCTACGAGCCGCAGGGGCGGCCCCCGGGAAGGGCGCGGAAGTGGTTCGTCGCGGTGATGAGCGAGTCGAAGCGCCGCGGCAAGTGGCGCATCGACCAGGGGCTCGGCGCGGTCGCCGTGATGGGCGGGGTCGTCCTCGACCTGCGCGAGGCCGAGGTCCGCACCGACGTGGTCGACATCGTCGTCACCGCGGTCATGGGCGAGGTGAAGATCATCGTGCCGGACGGCGTGGACGTCGAGCTGGACGGCATCGCGATCATGGGGGAGAAGAAGGTCAAGGTCAACGAGGCGCCGCCCGGCGTGAACGCGCCGCTGATCCGGGTCAAGGCCTACGTGCTCATGGGCGAACTCAAGGTGATCGGCGACTCCAGGACCAAGCCCCTGAAGAAGCAGTGGGCCGCCTGGCGGGAGCAGTGGCGGGAAATGCGCGGAGAGCTCACGGGGGAACAGCACGGTCCCGGCTCACACGGCTGGCACGGCTCCGACCGCCGCGACGACCGGCGCTAGCCTCCCCCCGCCGTTCCGTACGGCCGTGCAACGTTCCCGGGGGTCCGGACGGTAGTGATCGGTGAACATCACCGATCAGTGAGGACCATCGGATGCGAGACCGGGCCGACTTCGAAGGCTACGTCGCGCAACGCTCGGCCCGTCTGCTGCGCACCGCCTATCTGCTCTGCCGCGACTGGGGGCAGGCGGAGGACCTGACGCAGACGGCGCTGGCCAAGGCGTGGCTCGCCTGGCGCAGGGTGCGCGACGACCCCGACCCGTATGTGTACCGGATCCTGGCCAACACCCACGCGAGCTGGTGGCGCAGGAGATGGCGGTCGGAGATCCCGACAGGGAGCCTGCCGGAGAACGTCCTGGAGGACCCCTCGGACGGATTCGGCGTCCGCGAGGAACTCCGTACGGCACTGGCCGCCCTGCCCGCCAAGCAGCGGGCGGTGCTGGTGCTGCGTTACTACGCGGACCTGCCGGACGGGCAGATCGCCGAGATCCTCGGCTGCTCGGCGGTCACCGTACGCAGCCAGGCCGCCAGGGCGCTGGCCAAGCTGCGCGTCGATCCCGCGGCCAGGGCCGCGGCCACCCTCGGGGAGCTGACATGACGAACATCGAATCCGAGCTGCGCGACCTGCTGCGACAGGACGCCGAGCGGTGGGAGGGCGCCGGGGGCGGCGTCACCGTCGCCCGGGTCCACGAGCGCGTCCGCGGGATCAGACGGCGCAGGATCGGCCTGCTCGGCGGTGCCGCCGGGGTGGGGCTCGCCGTCGCCGCCACCCTGATCCTGCCGGTCACCGGGGTCCCGGAGAGCACGGACGACACCTGGAACGGCGTCATGTCCGCGGCCTCATCACCCGGCTACGGCGTCGCCTCCAGAAGCAAGGTCGTCCTCGACGAGCGGTTCACCAAGATGGGCGAGCGCGTCGCCTTCGACATCCCCAGAAAGACGGACCGGGGCAACGCGACGGCGATGATCTCCTGTCCGCGCGGGGCGGAACTGCTCTACTGGGAGGACGGCGTCTACCGCAACGCCCTGTCATGCGCCGAATGGCTGCCCGGCACCGACAAGAAGTTCAGAGGCGGCGTCAACCTGACCGTGCGACGGGGCTCGCGCTTCGAGGTCGCCGTGCTCCCGGCGGGTTCCGTCGCCCGGCTGGGCAGGACGCTCGTCACCGGTGAGGACGCGCGCCGGGTGCTCGACCTCGCGAACGGGGGGCGGGCCGACATGCGGTTCAGGGTCACCGACACGTGGATCGAACCCTGCGAGAACGGACCCGACTGCACCTTCGTGGACGGGAGCACCCCTGAGCCCACGGTGACCGTGACCGTCACTCCCAGCCCTCCCAAGCCTTCGCCTTCGCCCTCCGTCACCATCACGATCACCATCACCCCCGTCCATCCCACCACCGGTGGAACGGGGTCAGGCGGTGGCTGAGCGCTCCAGCCCGCCCAGGGCCTGCTCGTAACGTTCGATTAACACGGTGGCCAGCTCGGGGGCGGCGCCGAGGACGTCCGCGACGACCTCGGCGCCCACGGCCGTCGTGTCACGGCGGATCTTGTCGGCGAAGTGGCCGGGGGCCAGCAGGTAGGGGGCCACGACCACCCGAGGGGCCCCCGCGCGCAGCAGCCGTAGGACCTCCTCCTGCGGCGTCGGCTCCGCGGCCGTGGCGTAGGCGGCGGTCACCGACCACCAGCCCCGGCGCCGTCCCCACTGGGCGGCCACCCCGGCGACCGTCGCGTTGGCGCTGCGGCTGCTCGACCCGGCCGAGACCAGCACGACCGCGGTCGAGGGGTCCCCGGCCTCGACCCCCGCCTCGGCCAGACGCCGCTCAAGGGCGGTGACCAGCAGCGGGTGCGGGCCGAGCGTCGCGCCCCTGTGCACACGCAGCCTGGGGTTACGGGCCGTGGCCTCGGCCAGCGCGCCGGGGATGTCGACCCGGCTGTGGTAGGCCTCGGTGAGCAGCAGCGGCAGCACCGCCGCCTCGCCCAGCCCCGAGAGCGCCATGGCGAGCGTCGGCGGGGCGTGGTCGAGGTAGGCGGTGCGCACCGGGATCTCGGGACGGGCGCGCCGTACGAGGTCGAGAAGTTCCTCGACCGTCGCGGCGGCGCGCGGGTCGCGGGACCCGTGCGCCACCGCGATCAGGGGCGGTGCCGACGTCACGCCACGCGGGCGCCACGTCACGGACGTCATAGATGCAGCCCGCATTCCGTCTTGCCCATCCCCGCCCAGCGGCCGCTGCGCGGGTCCTCGCCGGGCGCCACCTGACGGGTGCAGGGCGCGCAGCCGATCGAGGGGTAGTTGTCGTAGTGCAGCGGGTTGATCAGCACGCCGTTGTCGGCCATGTAGTTGTCGACGTCCTCCTGCGTCCAGCGGGCGATCGGGTTGATCTTCACCATCTGGCGCTTGGCGTCCCACTCGACGACCTTGACCCCGGCGCGGGTGCTGGCCTCGTCACGGCGGATGCCGGAGATCCAGGCGAGGTACGGCTCAAGGGCGCGGTTGAGCGGCTCGACCTTGCGCAGGTAGCAGCACAGGTCGGGATTGCGCCCGAACAGGCGGGGACCGAGGTCGCGCTCCTGCTCGGCCACCGTCCTGGACGGCTTGACGTCGATCACGTTCACGTCGTAGACCTGCCGCACCGCGTCACGGGTGCCGATCGTCTCGGCGAAGTGGTAACCGGTGTCGATGAACAACACGTCGATCCCGGGCTTGACCCGGCTCACCAGGTCGATCAGCAGGGCGTCACTCATGGAGGAGGTGAGGCACAGCCGGTCGCCGAAGGTGGCCGCCGCCCAGCGGATGATCTCAAGCGCGGAGGCGTCCTCAAGGAAACGGGCCGCCGACTCGACGATGTCCTGCAGGTCCAGCGTGCCGCGCTGCTGCCGTAATCCGACTTCGATGTCCACCAGGCTCATGACCGCACTCCGATTCCGAGAAACTTCAGCTTGAAGGCGCGGGCGCACGAACGGCAGTACCAGCCGCCGTCGCCCTCGTAGGGTTCGAGGTCCTCTTCGCCGCAGTAGGGGCAGTGGAAGGGGACGGCCCGCTCGCTCATCTTTGGCCCTCCCCGTACGGCAGGCCGGTCACTTGAGGTCCGCCTCGTCGGCCCGCTGGACCCACTCGGAGAAGGTCTCGCCCTCGTTTCGCTGCTTGTCGAAGTTGCGCACCACGCGCTCGACGTAGTCGGGAAGCTCCGTGGCCGTCGTCTTCAGGCCGCGGACCTTGCGGCCGAAGCCCGAGCTGACGCCCAGCGAGCCGCCCAGGTGGATCTGGTAGCCCTCGACCTGCTCGCCCTCGTCGTTGACGATGAGCTGGCCCTTGAGGCCGATGTCGGCGACCTGGACGCGCGCGCAGGAGTTCGGGCAGCCGTTGAGGTTGATCGTCAGCGGCTGCTTGAAGTCGGGAAGGCGCCTTTCGAGCTCGTCGATCAGGTTGGCGCCCGCGCCCTTGGTCTCGACGATCGCCAGCTTGCAGAACTCGATGCCCGTGCACGCCATGGTCTGGCGGCGGAAGGTGGAGGGGTTGACCCGCAGGTCGTTCGCCTCCAGCTCGGCCACGACGCTGTCGACCTGGTCGGGGGCGACGTCGAGGATGACCATCTTCTGCTCGGCCGTGGTGTGCACCCGGCCCGAGCCGTGCCGCTCGGCGATGTCGGCGATCAGGTGCAGCGTGTCACCGCTGAGACGGCCGACCTTGGGGGCGAAGCCGACGTAGAAGTTGCCGTCCTTCTGCGGGAAGACGCCCACGTGGTCCCTGCGCCCGTTGCGGGGTGGCTTGGGCGCGGGGCCGTCGGGAAGCGCGTGGCCGAGGTACTCGGTCTCCAGGACCTGCCGGAACTTCTCCGTGCCCCAGTCGCTGACCAGGAACTTCAGCCGCGCCCTGTGCCGCAGGCGACGGTAGCCGTAGTCACGGAAGATGCCGATCACGCCGGCCCAGACCGCGCTGGCCTGCTCGGGGGTGACGAAGACGCCCAGGCGCTTGGCCAGCATCGGGTTGGTCGACAGGCCGCCGCCGACCCACAGGTCGTAGCCCGCCTCACCCTTGTCGTTGACCACGCCGACGAAGGCCACGTCGTTGATCTCGTGCACCGTGCAGTGCGCCGGGCAGCCGCTCACCGCGGTCTTGAACTTGCGGGGCAGGTTGGAGTAGGCGGGGTCGCCGATGTACTTGTCGCGGATCTCCAGGACCGTCGGGGTGCCGTCCAGGACCTCCTCGGTGTCGATCCCGGCCAGCGGGCAGCCCAGGAAGGCGCGCGGGGTGTCGCCACAGGCCTCGGTCGTGGACAGGCCGACGGCTTCCAGGCGCTCCCAGATGTCGGGGACGGACTCGATCTCGATCCAGTGGAGCTGGATGTTCTGCCGGTCGGTGACGTCCGCGGTGCCCCGGCCGTAGAGGTTGGCGATGTCGGCGATGGTGCGCAACTGCGCCAGGCTGAGCCTGCCGCCGTCGATCCGGACCCGCATCATGAAGTAGCGGTCGTCGAGCTCCTCCGGCTCCAGGATCGCGGTCTTGCCGCCGTCGATCCCGGGCCTGCGCTGGGTGTAGATCCCGTACCAGCGCATCCGGCCCCGCAGGTCTGCCGGGTCGATGGAGTCGAAGCCCTGCTTGGAGTAGATGTCGATGATGCGCTGGCGGACGTTGAGCCCGTCGTCGTTCTTCTTGAGCTCTTCGTTCTTGTTGAGCGGTTCGCGGTAACCGAGAGCCCACTGACCTTCGCCTCGCGGGCGCTTGTGGTGGCGGTTAGCCGGCCTGGCCGGGGTCGTCATGTGCGCGTCCTTTGTAAATCGGTGGAGTGATTTCCGGACACGCGCAGACGTTGCCGCCGCCTCTTCGTTGAGTGCGGGGGAGTGGCGCTCACAGAGCGATGACGTCTGTCACGCGCCCGAGCTGGATGAAATCAGCGGAGGGCGACGGTCAACGGACGTCACGACAGATGGCGCTGCGGACACGAAGCAGGTCGACGTGGCGTCGCACGACGAGCAATGGGTCCGCTGGCATGTCCATGACGATACCTTGGCGGCCCGAGATGTCCAATGCGGGGTCCGGAATCTGGACTTTCCGCATCCTTCCCTGGCGCCGTCCGCCCAGCCCTGGCGCGGCCGGGTCCACCGGGCGGGAACGGCCGGAGATCACCCCTGTCTCAGCCAGTTCGTCGCGGGCTCCGCGGGAGGTTCCTCCTCCCGGTCCCGGCGGGTCTCCGGCTGGTGCTGGCAGTCGCACCACGAGCCACCCCTGCACTCGCCGTGCCTGCGTTCCTTGCAGCTCGCGCAGATCACCCCTCCATTGTGCGGCGGCGTGGGGCGTACCCCGTGGAGCGGCACTCCGTCCGGATCAGGGGCTTTCCAGGGTTTCGCCAGGGCTGTGCCCGATGGAGTTGTCTGTCCGCTCATTGAGATGATCGGAACATGCGCACGTTGTTGAACGTCATCTGGCTGGTGTTCGCGGGGATCTGGCTGGCCCTCGGTTATGTCGTCGCGGGCGTCATCTGCTGTGTCCTGATCATCACGATCCCGTTCGGCATCGCCTCCTTCAGGATCGCCGCCTACGCGTTGTGGCCCTTCGGGCGGACCGTGGTGCGCGACCCCGAGGCGGGTTGCCTGTCGACCGTCGGGAACGTCATCTGGTGCGTCGTCGCCGGGATCTGGCTGGCCATCGGCCATGTGCTCACCTCGATCCCGCTGTTCCTGTCGATCGTCGGCATTCCGCTGGCCGTCGCGAACATCAAGCTGATCCCCGTCTCCCTGCTGCCGCTGGGCGCCCGGATCGTCGACGTGGACGACGCGGAGGCGTTTTACCGCAGGTGACGACGCGACCGACCCGAGACTCGATCGTTTGCCGCGTGAGCTCGTGATCACAGGGGCGCTGCGCATACCGTGGTGTGCCATGACCTCCACCGACGCGCCGGCGCGCAGGCGAGGGCCACGCAGGCGCGAGCCGGGCGCGGCCAGGGCACGGCTGCGCGCGGGCCTGTCCTGGGTGCGGGGAACGGACGCCTGGGCCCTGGCGCGGGCGACCACCGGCGCGGGCGTCGCCTACCGTGTCACCGGGCTGGCGGGGGAGGCCGCCTTCTTCGCCCTGCTGTCGCTGCCGCCGTTCATGCTCGGCCTGATCGGCGTGCTCGGCCGGTTCACCCGTGTCTTCGGCCCCGAGACGGTCAAGGACGTCAGCGACTGGATCGAGACGCAGGCGCATCTGCTGTTCACCGACAACGCCGTCGACAAGGTCGTCTCCCCGCTCATCGACGACGTGCTGAAACCGGAGAACCAGGTCTCCCTCATCTCCCTGGGTTTCCTGCTGGCCCTGTGGTCGGGCTCCCGGGCGCTGTTCGTCTACGTGGACCTGATCTCCCTGGCGTACGGCCTCGGGGAGGAACGCGGCATCATCCGCACCCGCCTGATGTCCTTCGGGCTCTACCTGGCGGGCCTGCTGATCGGGCTGCTGGTCATGCCGGTCCTCGTCCTCGGCCCGGTCGCGCTGCGCAGCGCGCTGCCCCCCGACTACGCGGGCCTGGTCACCGGTCTGTACTGGCCGGTCGTCGTCGCGGGCTCGGTGTTCTTCCTCACCCTCCTGTACCACGTGAGCGTCCCGGTGCGCACCCGCTGGTGGCGGGAGACACCGGGGGCCGTGCTCGCGCTGATCATCTGGATCGCCTGCGCCGCCGTGCTGCGCGCGGTGCTGGCCGCCTGGTTCTCGCCCGTCTCCATCTACGGCTCCCTCGCCGCCCCCATCGCGGTCCTGCTGTGGCTGTACATCACCGCCCTGGCCGTGCTCATCGGCGCGACGCTCAACGCGGAGGTCGACAGGCTCTGGCCGGTCGACGGCGCGGGCCGCGCAGCGCGTGCGGGGTGAGCACGAAGGGTCCGCTATCGTCTAAAGCGCGACTGGCGCATTGGGTGGGAGCGACCACCGGGGAGCGAAAAGCGGAGGCCGTACGCCTGGGTCTTCGCAGGTTGTCAACGATGACAGGGGAGTGAAGGCGCCATGGGTTCTCTATCCGACGTCGATCCGCAGATCGCCGAGCTCATCAAGGCCGAGGAGCGCCGCCAGGCCGACACGGTGAAGCTGATCGCCTCGGAGAACTACGTCTCCAAGGCGGTCCTCGAGGCCACCGGCACCGTCCTCACCAACAAGTACTCCGAGGGGTACGCGGGCAAGCGCTACTACGAGGGCCAGCAGGTCATCGACCAGATCGAGACCCTCGCCGTCGACCGCGCCAAGTCCCTGTTCGGTGTGGAGCACGCCAACGTCCAGCCCTACTCGGGCTCGCCCGCCAACCTCGCCATCTACCTGGCCTTCCTGCAGCCCGGCGACACCGTCATGGGCATGGGCCTGCCGTTCGGCGGCCATCTGACTCACGGCTGGTCGGTTTCGGCGACCGGCAAGTGGTTCAACCCGGTCCGCTACGGCGTCCGCAAGGACACCGGCCGCGTGGACATGGACGAGGTCCGTGAGATCGCCCTTCGCGAGCGCCCCAAGCTGATCTTCTGCGGCGGCACCGCCATCCCGCGCACCATCGACTTCCCCGCCTTCGCGGAGATCGCCCGTGAGGTCGGCGCCGTGCTGGCCGCCGACATCGCCCACATCGCGGGCCTGGTCGCCGGTGGCGCCCACCCGTCGCCGGTCGGCCACGCCGACGTCATCTCGACCACGACCCACAAGACCCTGCGCGGTCCCCGTGGCGCGATGCTCATGGCAAGCTCCGACGAGCACGCCACCGCGCTCAACAAGGCCGTCTTCCCCGGCCTGCAGGGCGGTCCGCACAACCACACCACCGCGGCCATCGCGGTCGCGCTGAAGGAGGCGGCGACCGACGACTTCAAGGACTACGCGCGTCAGGTCGTCCTGAACGCCCAAGCGCTGGCCGAGGAGCTCAAGAGCCGCGGCTTCGACCTGGTGTCCGGTGGCACGGACAACCACCTCATCCTGTTCGACCTGACCCCCAAGGGCATCGGTGGCAAGCCCGCCGCGCAGGCCCTGGACAAGGCCGGGCTTGAGACCAACTACAACACCGTGCCCTTCGACACGCGCAAGCCCTTCGACCCGTCCGGCATCCGCATCGGCACCGCGGGCGTGACCAGCCGCGGCATGGGCGTCACCGAGATGCGGCAGATCGGCGCCTGGATCGACCAGGTGGTCAGCGCCCTGGCCAAGGACGAGGACGAGGCAAAGCACGTCATCACCCGGGTGCACGGCGAGGTCCGTGAGCTGACGAGCCACTTCCCGGCTCCCGGCCTGTAACCCGCACGAGAGAAAGCCCCGGAGCCCGTGGTTCCGGGGCTTTCTCACGCCGTACGGCCCTGCTTCCCCGGCTCGCCGGAAAAAGGTTTGCGCGTGATGGGGGAGTTCGCGCTAATGTTCTGCGGGTGGGCGTTGTCGCGCCCGTGGGCGACGCCACCGCCGCGAGCGGTGGCCGAGAGATGAGGAGGTGAGGACATGCGGGTCTTCTTCCTTGGCATGCCTTCAGCCGTCCTCCGGGTGCCCGTCTAGCCGACTTCCTTCACCGGGCACCCGACCTTCCTCGAAAAGGGTGTACCCACGTTGTCAGCTTCACGTTTTCCCGTCTCCTCCGACCTGTCCTCGCTCGGCTGGGACGACTCCCACGCCGCCTCGCTGCCCGACGGGCTGATCCCCGCCAGGGTCGCGCGCGTCGACCGGGGGGCCGCCGAGATCCTGTGCGCCGAAGGGCACTTCCAGGCTCACTACGGCGCCGCCGTACGGCGGGCCGCCGCGGCCGACCCCGTCGCCCTGCCCTGTGTCGGGGACTGGGCCGGGCTCAGGAAACTCGCCGAGGGCCGTTACGAGCTTGAGGCACTGCTGCCCCGCCGTACGGCGTTCGTGCGTGGCGGTGTCGCCAGGCTCTCGCGCGGCGGCCTGTCGGGCGACTCCAGGGGGCAGGTGCTCGCGGCCAACGTCGACGTCGTCTTCGTCGCCGAACCCGCCCTGCACGCCACGGACACCGCCGACCTCGGCCGGATCGAGCGGCTGCTCGCCCTGGCCTGGGAGAGCGGCGCCCAGCCCGTCGTGCTCGTCACCAAGTCCGACCTCGCGGGGGCGAGCCTGGCCTTCCTGATGGAGGAGGTCGCCGCGGCGGCGCCCGGCGTCGAGGCGCACGCGATCTCCTCCCTCACCGGAGAAGGGGTGGACATCGTGCGCGGGCACCTGGGCGGGACGCGCACCGCCGTCGTGCTCGGTGCCTCGGGCGCGGGCAAGTCCACCCTGGTCAACGCGCTGGCCGGGGCGGAGGTCATGGAGACCCAGCAGGTCAGGGCCGCCGACGGCAGGGGCCGTCACACCACGGTCCACCGCGAGCTCATCCCGTTGCGCGACGGCGGGCTCATCATCGACACCCCCGGTATCCGCCGTATAGGCCTGTACGACATGGGGGAGGGCGTCGACATGGTCTTCTCCGACATCGAGGAACTGGCCGAGCGGTGCCGCTTCGCCGACTGCGGGCACGACAGCGAGCCGGGCTGCGCGGTGATCGCCGCCATCGAGGACGGCACGCTTCCCGAGCGGCGGCTGGAGAGCTGGAACAAGCTCCAGCGCGAGGCCCTGTGGATGGCGTCGCGGACCGACGCGCGCCTTCGCAAGGAGATGCAGAACCGGTGGAAGACCATCCACAAGGAGATGCGTAAGCCGGGGCGCAGCCGTCCCTGATGCCCCGGGCCGCGCAGGCCGTGGAGAACGGGAAAGACCCGGGGTGGGAGACTCCGCCCCGGGTCCGGCACGGCGCCGTGTGTTTCAGCGGACCGGGGGAGGGTCGCGTTCCTCCGGGCGCCATGCCGGTCACCGTGGGTCGTGTTTCGTTGACCCAGAGTAGGCAAACCTTGTAGGTGTGATCGCCGGTTCGTGTTCGGGAGCGCCCTCGCGGCGCCGCTGGACGGTGCCGTGGGTCCTGCTCGCCGTCTGCCTCGGGCTCTGTCTCGGCTGGCAGCCGGGTGGACTGGTGGGCCTGGTGGCCGAACGCCAGTGCGTCGAACGGGTGGAGGAGGCCCCGCACCCGGTCGACGAGACGCCCGTCTCACCCCTGGCGCACGACGCCGGGCGGGGACGTGAATCGCACCTGCCCGCACCGCGCCCCGCCGGGGACGCGCGGGCGCCGCAGGGGCGGGGGCCGGAGCGGAGCGGAAACAGGGAGGACCTTCCCGCCGCCCTGCCCACCGGAGCCGGCAGGCTGATCATGATCGGTGTGTCTCGCATATAGGCCGACGTCCTGCCCACAGGCCGGTACGGAATCCATGCGAGAAGAGAGCACATGCGAGAGATCGACACTGTCGCCGAGGCCTGGGACTTCCAGTGCCTGCGCTGCCAGCACGTCTGGGGAGACCTCTACGAGACCTGCCACGCCGACGACGGGCGTCCGGTGGTGTGGCGCAGGAGGGGGATCGTCACCACTCCGCCGTGGGTCGACCAGAGTTGCCCCGAATGCTCGGCGTCCCACGTCAAACCGCTGCCCTCGCGCGGGCACCGGGACACACCGAAGATTCCACCGCGGAACTGACCGCCCGCACGTATCCATCCCTTACACGACAACGTGTGATCTCGCAGGGGAATCAGCGAGATCACACGTCAGGGGGAAGCCGGGTGGAGGTACTTGCTCAGGCGACGGCGCTGATGCCGGCGCTGGCGGCGCGGCGCATGCGACGGCGACGCTCGGAGGCGCGCTCGTCCTCGTTCAGACCGCCCCAGGTGCCGTACTTCTCCGGACGGGACAGCGCGTAGTCCAGGCACTCCGCGCGGACCGGGCACTGGGCGCAGATCGCCTTGGCCTTCCGCTCGCGGATGTCACGCTCAGGCTGACGCTCCCCGTCAGGACCGAAGAAGAGCACGAGGTCCTCACCCCGGCACGCGGCGTCATCCTGCCAGCCCCAGCTGGGCCGGGGCCGGGCGGTCTGCCGACGTACCTGAGACATGAGAAAACCACCTTTTAGTGAGAGGTATTTCGGGTTGATGCCGCATTGGACGTTTCCGGCGTCCTTGGGTCCAACGCCTGGATAGGCCGTGATGTTCCCCAGGTCAGGTCAGGGCGGGCGTGGCGTACCGCACAGGGGTGAGCCTGTCCAGCGCGACCAGCCGATAGGTAGTGATCTCCTCGGCGCAAGCCGTACCACATGGCGTCGTCAACGTCATGGGTTCAACCACTACCCGAAAACGAACGCCACTACCGCGCACAAATGCCTCGGTGGTGGCGCCGTCCGACCTGGAGGACTCCACGGCCACTCCGCCAACCGAGAGCTCGCCCGTGTGGGCGCGGACGAAATGCTCGGCGGCCTGCAGTGGCTCAGGGATGCCTGAACGTCCCCGGAAACGGTCGAGAGTGATCTCGCCGGACCGGTACGCATCGGCTGCCGCGATCGCAGCAGCCTGAGACATGCTGCCGTAGTAGAGGCCGTGTGGCAAGCACACAAGGTTGGCGGCGTAGCGATCGCCGCCAACATGTGATGTTTCCCATACTCTGTCCGGCAAAACCTTCGCCAGGGAACGAGCTAGGGGAAGTCCAATGCGGGCGCAGCACGCGTTGCGTTTGGCATGCGTGCAGACCAGAAAAACCGGCTCACTCACAAGTATGCAGGACTCCGGGACCACTCCGGCCATCAAGGCGTCCATGTCAAGATCGTCTGGACCTGCGACGACGCCCTCGGCGAGCCAGGGCTCGGCGGCGGTCGAGTCGGCGACCATGACGTGGATGCCGCCTGTCACGGGTCTGCGGCGTCCGGGACGGCGGATGAGCTGGGGCCGGACACCGGCGGCGACGGCCCTGTCGACGAGGGCGCGCACTCCGGAGGGCAGGCGGCATTCCTCCAGGTGGGAGGCCCAGGGGCCGGGGTGCTCGACCAGCAGCCAGAAGCGGGCCCCGACGGTGGCGCTCGCCAGAACGGGCAGGTCGCCGGTATGGCAGCCCTCGGGATGCGCGCAACCCCTGAGTGTCATATCCGGAACGCTCCCCCCGGTGACGTCTTCCCAATGCTTACTTAGGTAAGACTAACCTAAGAGTGTTGCGAGCGTGACGGAGGAGGAGCGGGGCGATCCCTGGGTGAATCGGACGTTCACTAAATCCTGCGGTGTCCCGCTGTCAATGGAACCGCCGAATAAAGCCGTTCCCCCGTGCGGGCACCCACACCCCTGCTTCAATGGGCGCTGTCAACGGGCTCACACCGGCGGGCGGTCGTCCGCCGTCCCGAGCCGGCGGTCATGGGGTGGTGGTGGGCCACCGCTCCAGGTCCGCCGGGAGGGGCCCGGTGCCCTGAACCTCCCCCAGCCTCTTCTCTGTTCTTCCGTGATCCCAGGTGACCCCCGCATGGGCGCACGGAAGTCGTCATACGGCGCCGCCGTTCAGCGGTCGAGCGCCGCCCGCGCCGCGGGCAGGGCCACGGCCCTGTCCTCGGCGACCAGCCCGATACGGGTGCGGCGGTCGAGCAGGTCGTCGACGTCGAGGGCGCCTTCGTGCCTGACGGCCCAGACCAGCTCGGCCCGGGTCACCCCGGTCGGCAGCGGTTCGGCCAGTGCCGGGTCCTCCCGTGTCAGTGCCTGGACCGCCGCCGCCTCACTCCCGTAACGCTCGGCCAGTCGTCCGGGTGTCCCGCTTCCCCCGGTCGCGCCGACCAGGGGCAGGCGGGCCGTACGGCTACCGCCCGCCGGCAGGTCGCGCAGCCGTACCGCCAGGTCGACCGCGTCCTGCGCCATCCGCCGGTAGGTGGTCAGCTTGCCCCCGGCGACCGTCACGACCCCGTCGCGGGAGACCGAGAGCGCGTGCCTCCTCGACAGGTCCGCGGTGCGTCCCTCGGCGTCGAGCAGCGGGCGCAGCCCGGCGTAGGCCCCGGCCACCTCCCACCTGCCGACCGCCGTTCCGAGCACCGAGTTGAGCACGCCGAGCAGGAACGTCACGTCCTCCTCCGGGACCGAGGGCACGTCCGGCACCGGGCCTTCGACCGGCTCGTCGGTGAGCCCCACGTGAACCCTGCCGTCGGCCTGGGGGAGCACCAGGACGAACCGGTTGGCCTCGCCCGGGATCGGCACGTGCAGCCCGGCGGACAGGCCCGGCAGGGTCTCGGGGCGCAGCACCAGATGGCTGCCGCGTGAGGGCCGCATCCGGACCTCGGGGACCAGCGTGCCCGCCCAGACGCCGGTCGCGTTGACGACCGCCCTGGCCCGGACCGTCAGGACCTGCCCGGTCAGCTCGTCGCGGACCAGCGCCCCGTCCCCCGTCAGTTCGAGCGCCCGGCACCGGGTCAGGATCCTGGCGCCGTGCGCGGCGGCCGTCCTGGCCAGCGCGACGACGAGTCTGGCGTCGTCGGTCAGCCGCCCGTCCCAGGACAGCAGCGCGCCGCGCAGGCCCCGGGACTCCAGGCCGGGCACCAGGCGCAGCGCCGTCCCCGCGGAAACCCTTGAGGGGCCGGGCAGTAGGCGCCTGGGCGTGCGCGCGGCGATCCGCAGCCCGTCTCCGAGCCGGTAGCCGGTCATCACCGTCGCCGCCCGGCCCCGGGAGACGGACGGGGTGAGCGGCAGCAGGTACGGCTGGGCCCGTACCAGATGGGGGGCGGTGCGGGTGAGCAGGACGCCGCGTTCGACGGCGCTCTCCCGCGCCACCCCGACCTGTCCTCTGGCCAGGTAGCGCAGGCCGCCGTGGACCATCTTCGAACTCCACCGTGAGGTGCCGGAGGCCAGGTCGCCCGCGTCGATCGCCGCGACGGACAGACCCCGCGAGGCCGCGTCGAGCGCGGCGCCCGTCCCGGTGACGCCGAGCCCGACGACCAGTACGTCGACCACGAAGCCGGGGAGTCCGGCCAGCTCGCGGGCCCGCCGCGCCGCGTTGAGGGAGGAGTTCACGGCCGCAGGTACCTCTCCAGGAGTTCGGTCAGCTCGGCGTCGAGGGCGTCCCCGGTGAGCGGGGCCAGCAGTACGGGGCCGGACAGCAGGAACGACTGGGCGGTGAGCACGACCGTCCCGGCCAGCCGCGCCGGGTCGCCGGGCCGTACGGTGCCCCGCTCCTGGCCCCTGGCGACGGCCGAGCCGACCAGCGAGAGCATCACCTCGTGGCTGGCGCCCCTGCGCCACAGCAGGTACGGCAGGAGCAGTTCGGGGTCCACCTCGACGATCTTGCGCCAGAGCGGGTGGCCGCGCAGCGCGCCGACGGTCGCGACCGCGGCGGTCACCGGGTCCTCGGTGGCGAAGCGGCCCGCGACGCGCAGCCACTCGCGGGTCATCAGGTCGGCGACCAGGGCGTGCACGTCGGGCCAGCGCCGGTAGATCGTCATGCGGGACAGCCCGGCCCTGCGGGCCACGTCGGTGAGCGTGGTCCGCCTGACACCGACCGCGAGCACCACCTCCCTGGCCGCGTCGAGCACCGGGTCGGCGGATGTTCCGCCCTCTACGGGGTCATTGTGACGAATGGACGCCATATGTCACAGTGTAGAGGTGGACACTCCCAAGAAAACAGCCGAGCCCATGCTCTGGTCCGGATGGGGCGACCCCGCCGGGGCCGTCGAGCTGCCCGAGGCCGTACGGTCGCTGCTGCGCGACCTGCTGGGGGTGCGCGCGCCGAGTACCCCCGCCGTCGGGCTCGAAGAGGTGAGGCCGGCCGAGGTCGTGCTCGCGCCGTCCGTCCTCGACGAGCTGCGCGCGGTCGTCGGCGCCGAGCACGTCCGCTCCGACGACGAGAGCCGGATCCGGCACACCCGGGGCAAGTCGACCCCCGACCTGATCCGCTTGCGGGCCGGGGACGCCTCGCGGGCACCGGACGCCGTGGTGCTGCCCGGCTCCCACGACGAGGTGCTCCGGGTGCTGCGGGTGTGCTCCGGCCACCGGGTCGCGGTCGTCCCGTTCGGCGGGGGCACCTCGGTCGTCGGCGGTCTGAGCGCCGACGGGCACGGCTTCGCCGGGGTCGTCGCGCTGGACGTGGGCAGGCTCGACCGGCTCGTCTCCCTCGACACCGAGTCGATGGTCGCCGAGCTGGGGCCGGGGCTGCGGGGGGCCGAGGCCGAACGGCTCCTGGGCGAGCACGGGCTCACCCTCGGGCACTTCCCCCAGTCGTTCGAGTACGCCACACTCGGCGGCTTCGCCGCGGCGAGGTCGAGCGGTCAGGCCTCGGCGGGCTACGGCGGGTTCGGCGACATGGTGGTCGGCATGACGGTCGCGACCCCGCGCGGCACCCTCGACCTCGGCCGCGCGCCCAGGTCGGCGGCGGGTCCCGACCTGCGCCAGGTGATCCTCGGCTCGGAGGGCGCCTTCGGCGTGATCACCTCGCTCCGGCTCCGGGTACGGCGCTCGCCCGCGGAGCGCCACTACGAGGGATGGCGCTTCGCCTCCTTCTCCGAGGGCGCCGCGGCGCTGCGGCGGCTGGCCCAGGACGGGCCGCTGCCGACCGTGCTCAGGCTCTCCGACGAGACCGAGACGATGATCGGGCTGGCCGGGCCGGAGGAGATCGGCGAACCGGTGGCCGGGGCGGGCTGCCTGGTCGTCGCGGGTTATGAGGGCGGTCCCCTGGAGGTCGCCGAGACGCGGGAGCGGGCCGCCGCGGTGCTGTCCGAACTCGGCGGAACCTGTCTGGGAACCGAGCCGGGACAGGCGTGGGCGCGCGGCCGCTACGCGGCGCCGTACCTGCGGGACGCGTTGCTGGCGGAGGGGGCGACCGTGGAGACGCTGGAGACGGCGGGCTTCTGGGCCGTTCTGCCCCGGCTCTACGAGGCGGTGCGCGCGGCGCTGACCGCCTCACTCGGCGCGCCGCTGGTGATGTGCCACATCTCCCACGTGTACGCCACCGGGGCCTCGCTCTACTTCACGGTCGTCACGGCGCAGGAGGAGGACCCGGTGGCGCAGTGGGAACGGGCCAAACGCGTGGTGAGCGAGGTGATCGTGGCGGAGGGCGGCACGATCTCGCACCACCACGGGGTGGGACGCGACCATCGGGAGGCCTACGCGGTGGAGATCGGCGAGCTGGGCGGGGAGATCCTGCGCGGGATCAAGGAACGGCTCGACCCGGAGGGGGTTCTCAACCCCGGGGCGCTGATCCCCAGTTCTTGATCTACAACGTAAAGGGCTGGGCCGTCGCGGTGGGCGGTTTCACCACGAAACGGATGCGTCTCCGTAAGATCAACGCCAAGATATGACCATGGTCGATGTCGGGCGGGCCGCCAGGCGCGGGCGTGAGGTCTCCTCGCGGGTCTCAGAGGAGGGCGCGGGCTGGTCCTGCGCCCAGATGGGCACCTTCAGGGCCCTGGTGCCCGACAGGAAGACCTTCAGCTGGCTCAGCCCGCGCGTGCTGTGGAAGTCGAGGAACCAGGTGCTCGCGGGCCTGTTCGGCGACCCCTCGGGACAGGCCAGGGCGCGCTGGGTCGCCGCGCAGCTCGAACGGGGGGTCGACCCCTCCCTCCGCGTCCCGATGGACGTCGGGCCCGAGTTCTCCTTCCTCCTCCTCGGGGACACCGGGGAGGGCGACCTGTCGCAGTACGCCGTCGTCCCCGGCATGCTCAAGATCGGGGCGGACACGGCCTTCGCGGTCATCGCCAGCGACGTGATCTATCCGGCGGGCGCGGGCGACGAGTACGAGGACAAGTTCTTCCGCCCCTACCAGGACTATCGGGCGCCGATCTACGCGGTCCCCGGCAACCACGACTGGTACGACGGGCTCGGCGGCTTCATGCGGGTCTTCTGCGACGCGCCCGCGCTCGAACAGGAGCGGCGCGGGTTCAGGATGTCGCGCTCGGGGCTGCGCGGCACGCTGTGGCGTGAGCCGGAGGCGATCGACGAGGTCCGCCTGACCGGCGCGCGCAAACTCAGGGCCCGCCCCGAGCAGGGTACGGCCCAGCCCGCGCAGCCGGGGCCGTACTGGGCGATGGAGACGCCGAGCCTGCTGATCGTCGGCGTCGACACCGGCATCCACGGCGGCCTGGACCGGGAGCAGGGACGCTGGCTGCGCGAGGTCTCCCGGGACCCACGGCCCAAGATCCTGATCACCGGCAAGCCGATCTACGTCCGCAACGACTACAAGCCGTCCGGGATCGAGGGCGGCGGGACGATCGACGACGTCGTCACCGACCCGGCCAACAACTACGTCGCGGCCATCGGCGGTGACGTGCACAACTACCAGCGCTTCCCGGTCAGGGTCGGCGACCGGACGATCCAGTACATCGTGGCGGGCGGTTCCGGGGCCTTCATGCACGCCACCCACACCACCCCCAGGATCACCGTCGGCGGGGTGAACGAGGACGACTACCGGTGCTACCCGCTGCGCGGCGACTCGCTGTCGTTCTACAGCAAGCTCTACAGCGAACGGCTGCGCATGCGCTGGCTCTACCTCACCCCGGAGGAGGGGGTGGCGCTGATGTCGCGGCAGATCGGCAACACCCCGCCGAGGGACATCGGGCCGGTCCCCATCACGCGCAGGATGCGCTGGGCGGCGCGGATCCTGGGCGGCTGGCCCATGCCGTTGCGGCTGCCCGTCGGCAAGACCTTCCACCGCTACCTGTCGGAGTTGTCCGACTGGGACACTCCGCCGTTCTTCAAAAGCTTCCTGCACGTGTCGGTGACCCCGGCCAGTCTGCGGATCCGCTGCTTCGCCGCGACCGGCTGCCTGCCGCAGGAGATGGAGCCGCCGCTTGAGGACGAGGTCGAGATCCCGCTCACCTGACGGGAGGCGCCTGACCGGAAGTGTCGGTCCCGCGTGACAGGCTGGCCGGATGAACGTGGCAGTCGCCGCGGGGCCCGGCACCTCGGGGGTGCTGCGCCCCGAAGGGCAGGGGTCCCGGACGGTCGCCGATCTGGCGGCGGCCGTACGGGAGCTTGAGACGGGGGCGGGGACGGCGACGCCCCGCTGGGTCTGGGCCGACACGCGGGAGGTCTACCCGGCGCTGTTGCGTGAGGGGGTGCGGCTGGGGCGCTGTCACGACCTGGCCCTCACCGAGGGGCTGCTGCTGGGCTACGAGGGGCGCCACGGCGAGCCCCGTTCGGCGCGGGCCGCGCACGCCAGGCTGCACGGCCTGCCGGTGCCCGAGGAGCACCCCGGGCCGCAGGCCAGGCAGGCGACGTTGTTCGACGAGGAGGCGCCCCCGCCGGACGCGGACCTGGTGGCCGAGGTCCACGCCGACCAGCTCAGGCGGATCGAGGCCCTTCCCGAGCCGGGACGGTTCCGGCTGCTGGTCGCCGCGGAGTCGGCGGGGGCGCTGGTGGCCGCCGAGATGGCCCACGAGGGCATGCCGTGGCGTCGTGACGCGCACGACGAGCTGCTGACCGACCTGCTGGGGCCGCGTCCCGTGCACGGCATGCGCCCGGCCAAGCTCCAGGCTCTGGCCGACGAGCTCGCGCGGGCCTTCGGCGGCCCGTTCAACCCTGACTCCCCGCAGCAGATCGTCAAGGCGTTCAAGTCCGCCGGTCTGTCGGTGACCTCGACCAGGGCGCGGGAGATCAAGGAGGTCGACCATCCCGGGGTCGCGCCCCTGCTCGCCTACAAGGAGCTGGCCAGGATCCACAGCTTCCACGGCTGGACCTGGGCCGACCAGTGGGTGCGGGAGAACCGCTTCAGGCCCGAGTACGTCGTGGCCGGGGTGGTCTCGGGGCGCTGGGCGACCAACGGCGGAGGGGCGTTGCAGATCCCCAAGGTGATGCGCAGGGTCGTGGTCGCCGACGAGGGCTGGACGCTGGTCGTCGCCGACGCCGCCCAGCTGGAACCCCGGGTGCTGGCCGCGATGGCGGGTGACCGGGGCCTGGCGGCGGCGGCCGGGCAGATCGACCTCTACCAGGCGCTGGCCCGGGCGTTCGGCGGTGAACGCGACCACGCCAAGATCGCCCTGCTGTCGGCTATGTACGGCGGGACCAGCGGCGACGCGCCCAAGCTGCTGGCGGTGATGCGCCAGCGCTTCCCCAGGGCCTACCGGTTCGTCGAGGACGCCGCCAGGGCGGGGGAGGAGGGCAGGCTGGTCCGGTCCTGGCTGGGCCGTACCTCGCCGCCGCCCTCGGCACGCTGGCGGGAGCTGGTCTCGGGGCCGGAGGGGGCCAGGGCGGCGCGTGACTGGGGGCGCTTCACCCGCAACTTCGTGGTCCAGGCGACCGCGGCGGAGTGGGCGCTGGCGTTCATGGCCGTCCTGCGTGGCCTGCTGCCCCCTCCGGCGGCGCTGGTGTTCTTCCAGCACGACGAGGTGATGGTGCACTGTCCCGCCGAGCTGGGCCAGGAGGTGGTCGAGGCGGTCGGCAGGGCCGCGGAGGAGGCGACCGGGCTGTTGTTCGGGGACACGCCGGTGCGTTTCCCGATGCACGCCGTCGCCGTGCGCTGTTACGCCGACGCCAAGTGAACGGGCCGCAGGACCAGCCAGGCGCCGGTGACGGTCACCATGACCGCGACGGCCGTCCCGAGCACCCCGTAGGACAGGGTGCCGACGACCACCCCGGCGAGCGCCGCGCCCACCGCGCCGCAGACGTTCATCAGCAGGTCCGAAACGCCCTGTACGGCGGGGCGGTCTTCGAGCCGTACGGCCTCGCTGAGCATCGCGGAGCCGGAGATCAGCCCGCAGGACCAGCCGAGGCCGAGCAGCGTGAGCCCCGCCGCCACCCGGGCGACGTCGTGGGGTCCGGCCCCGCCCGCCAGGACCGCGGCGGCCAGCAGGAACCCCATGCCGAGCACGAGCACTCTGACCCGGCCGATCCGGTCGGAGAGCCAGCCGACCACCGGGGACAGGATGTACATGCCCGCGATGTGCAGGCTGAGCACGATGCCGATGACCGAGTAGTCCGCGCCGCCGTGGCCCAGGTGGACCGGCGTCATGGACATGATCGACACCATCGCCGTGTGGCTCACCGCGATCGCGGCCAGCGCCCGGGAGGCGCCCGGCTCCCGGCGCAGGGTCCGCCAGGCGGTGCGCGGGGTGCCGCCCCGCCTGGGGCCTCCCTTCTCCGGGGCCGCCGGGTTCTCCGCAGGGGCCAGGGAGCGGGCCAGGAGCAACGGGTCGGGGCGCAGACCGGCCAGGATGACGACCAGGGCGACGGCGAAGGCGATCAGGGAGAGCGCGAAGGGGCCGGTGTCCGGCGCCAGGCCGAGGGAGCGGCCGAGGCGTTCCACGGGTTCGGCCAGGTTGGGGCTGGCGACGGAGCCGATCGTCGCGGCCCACACCACCCACGCCAGGTGCCGGGCGGTGTGCCCGGGCGGGGACAGGTCGGTCGCC
This sequence comes from Streptosporangium sp. NPDC020145, assembly GCF_040631275.1. Lineage (NCBI taxonomy): Bacteria > Bacillati > Actinomycetota > Actinomycetes > Streptosporangiales > Streptosporangiaceae > Streptosporangium > Streptosporangium sp. NPDC020145. Next base: position 163,953 of record NZ_JBEXZT010000005.1, read on the forward strand.
GAGTAGCGGGAGGCCAGGCTGCCCGCGCCGGCGCTGCCGAACAGCACGAGCCCGCCGAGCAGCAGCGGCCACGACCGCACGGTGACGGCCGCGAGGATGATCACGCATCCCACCAGGGCGCAGCCGTAGGCGAGGGCCAGCCCGGCCCGCCGTCCGCCCTTGCCGGAGGTCCTGGCGGTCGGCAGCGCGAGCAGGGCGGCGCCGAGGACGGTCGCGGTCCCGGCGAGCCCGCTGATCGTCTTCGAGCCCGACAGCTGTGCGACGACCAGGGAGCTCAGGGTGAAGCCGACGGCGGTGCCGATCCCGCTGGCGATCTGCGCTACGGACAGGACGACGAGCGTTCGCCGCTGCACCGCGGCTGCTTTCCGTGTTTCTTTATAGGAAATGGCGCTATTTGTGGGGGTTGCGGTCACAAATGAATTTTGTCATCACTTATAACGTTTTATCGGGTGGGATGGTGGGGGTCGCTCAGGCGTTCGGCTGGAATGTCGAGAAGAAGACCCGCCGTGCCTGGGTGCCCCGGTCCCAGTCGAGATCCTGGGCGGTGAACGAGATCAGGTAAGCGTTCTGCCCGTCCACCGCGACATAGCGCGTCAAACCATGCATGGGGACGGCCCCGGGAGACCTGACGTAGGTGTACTCCCAGTCGGCCGCCCGCCACGAGCCGTACGGCACCGTCTCAACCCCGACCTCGGTGTACTCGTCCAGGTCGTCCTTGGTGATCCCGTCGAGCGCCGCGACCGGGTCGGTCACCGCTGTCTGGGAGACGACGACGCTCTGCCCGCTGTTCCTCGGCCCGTGGAAGGTCACGACCCCGTCGGCCTCACGCACCGTCCAGCCCCCGGGCAGCGCCGCCGAGACACCCCCGGCGCCCAGGGTCCGGTAACCGCCGGGGATCTCGGCCCGGGACGGCGACGGCGCGGCCGAGGAGGGGGCCGGAGCGGTCGGGGAGGGAGCCGCCTGCGGGGTGGCCGAACCGGGGAGGAACAGCAGGAACAGTACGGCGGCGACCGCGGCCAGCGCCGCGACCGCGCAGACGGCGATCAGCAGGGGAGCCGGACGGCCCCCGCGCATCCAGGGGCCCTCGTTCACGGCCCTGCGCCGCGCGCTCCTGCGGCCGCCCGCGGCGGGAGGCCGTGTCCCGGCCAGGGTGTCCTCCTCGTCACGCCCGCGCGCCGAACGCCGCGCCGAGGCGGGAGGAGCCTCGGGAAGGTCGACGAAGGAGCCACGCCCGAGACCGGAGGCCGGGCTGCGTAACGCGTCGTACCCGCGGCCGTGCCCCGTCTCCTGACCGTCGGGGCGGGTGGTGGGGCGACCGTCGGGGTGGACGGCGGAGGCCCCGGAGACGAGCCCGGGCGCGTCGTAGGGCACCCGGACAGGCCCGGAGGGGGTCTCGATGATCCGCGAGGGCAGCGGTCCCGTCGGCCCTGACTGCCCCGAAGGTCCCGGCGGCTGGGCGGACGCGGACTGCGTGAACGAGGTCTGGGAGAACGGTGAGAACTGGGCGGGCTGCGGGGCCGCGGGCCGTACCGGGGTGAGGACCTCGGGCGCGGGCGGCGCGGTGGGCAGCTGGTCGTGGGCCACGGAACCGTGGCTGCGCAGCACCCGGCCCAGCAGCTCGGAGACCTGTCCGGCGGTCATCCTGTCCGCCGGGTCCTTGCGGAGCAGGCCCTCGATGACGGCGATCAGCGCCCCGGCCCGCTGCGGCCGGTTGGGCTCCTGGGTGAGGATCGCGCCGAGCACGGCCACCGCGTCCGGCCCCTCGTACGGCGGCCGCCCCTCGACCGCCGTGTACAGCGTCGCGCCGAAGGACCACAGGTCGGCGGCCTGGGTGATCGGCTTGCCGGACAGGCGCTCCGGCGGGATGTAGGCGGGCGAACCCATCAGCAGGCCCGTCTGGGTGACCGAGACGTCGCCCTCTATCGCGGCGATGCCGAAGTCGGTGAGCACCACCCGGTCCGAGGTGAGCAGCACGTTGCCCGGCTTGATGTCACGGTGCAGCACCCCGGCGCCGTGCGCGTGCCGCAGCGCGTCGAGCACCCGGACGGCGATCTCGGCGGCCTGCACGACCGGCAGTGGACCGTTACGCCGTACGGCCTGCTCAAGGGACCAGGCGCGGACCAGCTCCATCACGATCCAGGGACGGCCGTCCTCCTCGACCACGTCGTGGACCGTGATGATCCCCGGATGGCTGAGCCGGGCGGCCGAGCGTGCCTCGCGCAGCATGCGCCGGTGCGCGGCGTGCATGCCCTCCTCGTCGAGACCGGGCGGGAGGATCAACTCCTTGACCGCCACGTCACGGTCGAGCAGCACGTCGTGCGCGTGCCACACCACACCCATACCGCCCCGGCCGACCGGTGAGATCAGGCGGTAACGCCTGCCGACCAGCCTGCCCTGCGCCTCCGCCTCGGTCGTGCCGATGGTGTCGCCCTCCGAACCCATGGGGGGCCCTCCCGGCAGACGATCGGTCGTCCTGCCTCGTCCCCGCAACCAACCCTATGCGCAAGGTTGGACACGATATCGGGATCGTGTCAGGCAACGGAAGTCGGCGGCCCGCCGGTGGCAGCGACCTCGGTGACGGCGACCTCGGCGACCTCGGCGACCTCGGCGAGCGCGGCCAGCGCGGAGGTGAAGGCCGAGACGGGCGGGGTCACCAGGCCCGCGCCGACCTGTCCCGTGCCCGCGACCCTGCCCGCGATGCCGGTGTTGACGACCGGCAGCAGGCCGGTCCTGGCGACCAGCGTCACGTCCACGCCGACCGGGGTGCCGCGGAAACCGAGCCCGGGGATCCGGTAGACCGGGTGTTCGGCGAGGGTGATCTCGTACATGGAGAGGGTCGCCTCCGTCGCGGCGGCCACCTCCCCGCCGACGAACCGGACGATCGCCGGGGCCGCCGCCATCGCGAAGCCGCCCAGGCCCGCCGTCTCGGTGATCGTGGAGTCACCGATGTCGGGGTTGGCGTCCCGCGGGCCGTACGCGCCGAGGTAGAGACCGTCGGGCACGGCGGCGGGGCCGGTGAACCAGCGCTCGCCGAGCCCGGAGACCTGCACGCCGAAGTCGGTGCCGTTGCGGGCCATCGCCACGACGAGGCTGGAGCCGGGGACGTCCCTGGCGGCGTCCGCGCTCACCTTGCACGCCGCCATGGCCGCGTTGAGGAAGAAGTGGTCGTTGCCGCCGACGAAGCGCAGCACCTCGGCCGCGTGCAGGGGAGCCGTCTCGACCAGGCCGCAGGCCAGCTCCCGCACCAACAGCGAGGTGGCGGCGCGGTTGCGGTTGTGCAGCTCGTCGCCCATCTGCAGGGCCTGCGCCATCAGCGCCCCGAGGTCGAGCGGCCCGGACGCCCGCAGCGTCTCGCGCAGCGCGGGGCCGAGCACCTCGCCCATCCAGCGCAGCCGCCGCAGCACCCCGTCGTCGTAGGCGCCGTAGCGCAGCACCCTGCCCAGGCCCTCGTTGAGCGAGCAGCAGGCGGTGCCGCCGTTCTCCTCGTCACGCACCTCGAACATCCACATGGACGGGCTGACCACGCCCGCCATCGGCCCGACCGCGCCCCACCCGTGGCAGGGCTCAAGGCGGACACGCCCCTGTTCGAGCAGCCGCAGCGCCTCCTCGGGGTCCCCGGCCAGTCCTTCGAGCAGCACCGCCCCGGTGAGCGCGCCGCGCAGCGGTCCCGAGGCGCGTTCCCAGCGGATCGGCGGGCCCGCGTGCAGGAACGTGCCCGGCGGCAGGCCGAGGGCCTCATCCGCCCGCCGTACCCCGACGAGGTGGGGCCTGGCCGACGTCATGCGGCCGAGCGCCGTCGCGTTCGCGCGGGACCTGCGGGGGTCGGCCAGCACCCGTGCGACGTCGTCCCCGGTGCCCGGCAGCGGCGGGCGCCAGTCGACGGCCATCCTCGGTACGGCCTGCGCGTCCAGAGCCTCCCCGAACACCTCGGCCCCGGCCGTGACCACCCTGGGCTCCCCGTGGAGGGCGGGCAGCAAAGCCGGAGTCGCCGGAGTCACCGGAGTCACCGCGCACCCGCCAGAAGGGCCGCCGCGTACCCGGCCGCGTGGGCGTTGGAGACGAAGACCGAGGCGCCCGCCGCCCGCAGCGCCTCCGCCTGGGCGGTCAGCCCCTGCGGGTCGTCACGCGAGCCGACCAGCGCCACCACGACCGGCACGCCCCGGGCCACGGCCGAGGCGATCCCGGAGGCGAGCCCGGCGGCAGGGTCGGGGTCGGCGGCGTGTCCGAGGACCACGTCGAGCAGTGCGACGTCCCCCGCAGGCACCCGTGCGAGGGCCTCAAGGCGCAGGGAGGGGTCGATCATCGGGTGCGCCCTGCCCCGGGTGTAGACGTCGTCGCCGAAGTCGGTGAACTCCCCGGTCCCGGCGACCGTCCTCGCCTCCGCGCACAGCGTGCCCCCCGAGTAGACGCCGCGCAGCGTCCCGGCGGGGTCCGCCCGCGGGCTCACGGGTGCGGGCCACGAGGGCCACACCGGGACCGGGACACCCAGGGCCCGCAGTACGGCCTCCGCCGCGTGGGTCAGGTCGCCGGGGCCGCCCCCGGAGTCGCCGTCGAGGTCACAGCCGGAACCACCGCCGGACCCGAGCAGCGCCGTCACGACCGGGGTGGACAGCGCCCGCGCGGCCCGCCGTACGGCCAGGCCGGTCTCGGGGGCGGGCGGTTTGGAGACCAGCACGATCAGCTCGGTCGCGGGGTCGGCGTCGAGCGCCGCCAGGGCACGCAGTGTGGACAGCCCGGCGACCTCGGCGGACAGGTCCCTGCCGCCGACGCCGAGCACGTGGCTGACCCCGACGCCGGCCAGGTCCAGCAGACAGGTCACCTGCTGGGCGCCCGTCCCCGAGGCGGCGACGACGCCGACGGGACCGGGCCGCAGCACGTTCGCGAAACCGAGACCCGCGCCGCAGACCACCGCGGTGCCGCAGTCCGGCCCCATGACCAGCGGGCCCAGCTCGGCCGCGCGCCTCTTGAGCAGCACCTCCTGCTCGACGGGGACGTTGTCGCTGAAGATCATCACCGAGAGACCGGCCTCGATCGCGTCCATCGCCTCGGCGAACGCGTAGGGCCCCGGCACCGAGACCAGCGCCAGCGTGGCAGCGCCTTCACCGCTCTCACCGGCCCCGCGCAGCGCCGCCGAGCGCACGGTGCGCGCGGGCCGTTCCCCGCCGCCTCCCTGAACGGTTCGTACGGTGAGGTCCGTGAGCAGCCGGTCCAGCTCGGCGCGCGCCGTCTCCAGGTCATCGGGGCCCGCGCCGCGCAGCGCGACCAGCAGGTCGCCCTGTCCCGCCTCGGGCAGCGCGAAACCCAGCCCGGCGGCGAGGCCGAGGTTCAGTTCGGTGGCCATCGCCACCACCGCCACCTCGATCCCGGGCAGCGCCGACAGGGCCCCGCTGACCCGCATGAGGCTCACCGAGTCGTGGTAGACCCCGGGGCGGACCCGGACCAGGTCGGCGCTCAACGGCCCGCTCCCGCAAGCCCGGCCACCGCGGCGAGACCGGCGCGCACCCCCCACGCCAGGTCGGCTCCCGAGGTGTGGCCGATCTGGAACAGCCGGTGCAGCGCGGGTTCGAGCGCCTGCCGCCCGGCCAGGCCCCGCAGTACGGCCAGCACCTCCCCGCACGCCTCACCCCTGGCGGCGCAGTGCAGCAGCGCCGCGGAGATGGGCGTCGTCCGCTCACGGGCTTCGAAGGTGACCGCCGCGGCCAGCCAGTCGGCCAGCCACACGGCCCGGCCGACGCCCGAGGCGGTGCCGAGATGGCGCAGCGCGACCAGCAGCCCGGCGATCATGTCGTCGCCGCTCGGGGTGAGGCCGGGGCCGAGACCCACGAGCTGCTCGGCGGCCGTGACGCCCCGCAGCAGCGAACCCTCCGCGCACCCGAGCGCGAGCCGTACGGCGGCGTCGTTGCCCTCAAGCCCGGGACGTCTCGGCGAACGCTCGCACAGTCCGGAAAGCACCGGCAGCCAGGAGGCCAGCAGCGCGGGCTCGACGGGACCGAGCGGCGGCGCCGCGTCCCACCAGCGGTGCGCCCGCAGGCCGAGGCCGCCGAGCTCGATGGAACCGTCACCGACCCACGCCTCCTCGCCCACGGCGACCCGGGGCATCGGGCCGTTGATCACCATCGCGTTGGGCAGCCGGACCGCGTCCCCCGAGAGCACCGCGACCACGTGGGGTTCCAGCTCCGTGCGGACCTCAAGGTAGATCCCGGCGGGGAAGGCCGCGAGCACCCGTGCGGGGCGGCGGGGCGACTCCAGCAGCGCGCGCAGGGCCGTGCCGGCCGCGCCCGTCGCGTGCGCCCGTACATGTCCTGGCTGGACGCCCCGGCTCCGCCGGGCCCTCGGACGCGCTCCGACGGTCATGAGCCCTCGCCTGCCTTTCACCGTGCCGTGCTGTGCCGTGCTTGTGCCGCGGTCGTGTCGTCACCGTGTCGCGCGGCTGTGACCGGCCAGGACGCCCCCGTTCCACTGAGCCGACGGTAGAACGCCCGGCGAGCTCGCCGTACGGAGAAAGGTGCCAACAGAAACCCCAAAGGTTGGTTCTTCCTGACAGACGGCCTTATCGGTGACAATCACGTCATGGAACCTCCTGTACGGCTGGCGAGCACCGGAACCATCACCCACGGCGTGGCCGTAGGCGAGGTACTGGGCGCCTCGACACTCGCCGGGGCCAGGCTGCTGGCCGGAGGGCGCGGCCTCGGCAGGATCGTGCAGCGGCTCAACGTCATGGAGGTTCCCGACATCCTCGCCTGGGTGAAGCCGAACGAGTTGCTGCTCACCACCGGCTACCCGCTGCGCAACACCCCGCAGTCACTCGACCGGCTGGTCAGCGACCTGGACGAACGCGGCCTGGCCGCGCTGGGCATCAAACTCGGCCGCTATCTGGACCGGCTGCCCGAGGAGATGGTCGAACAGGCCGACCGGCTCGGGTTCCCGCTCATCCAGCTCCCCGAGGACGTCGGCTTCGACGACATCCTCAACCAGGTCCTCACCGACATCCTCAACCGGCAGGCCGCGGCGCTGGCCAGGGCGGAGGAGGCGCACCGGGCGCTGGTCCAGGTCGTGCTCGCGGGCGGCGGGCTGGGCGAGGTGACCGAGGAGGTGGCCGGGCTGCTCGGCGCCGCCGTCGCCGTACTGGACGGGGCGGGGCAGGTGCTGGCCGCGGCGGGGCCCGCCGAGCAGGTGGCCGGGCTGCGCGCGTCGGGAGCGCGGGACCGGGGGGAACACCTTTTCGTCCCCGTCGTCGCGGGCGGCCACCACCACGGGCGGATCGTCGCCTGCGCCCCGCCGAGGCCGGGGGAGAACGACATCGGCATCCTGGAGCGCGCGGCCACCGTGGCCGCGCTCGTGATCACCAGGCAGGAGGCGGTGAACGCCGTCGAGAGCAAGTACCGCGCCGACTTCCTGCGCGACGTGCTCACCGGCAGGGCGGGCAGCGCCGAACGGGTCGCCGCGCGGGCCAAGGCCTTCGGCTGGGACCTGCGGCGCCCGGTGACCGTCCTGGTCGCCGAACTCGACCCGGACGGCGACGAACGCGTCGCCCAGGACAGGCTGGTCACCTGCTGGACCAGCGCGATGCGCCGTCACGACGGGCACGGCGCGGTCGCGGGCTTCTCCCACGAGGTCGTCGCGGTCGTGGACGCCGCCGTGGACACCACCCGCCTGGCCAGGGACGCCGTCGCCGCGTTCGCCGAGTGCCTGCCCGCGACCTTCTCGACCGGCGCGAGCCGGACGGCCGCCGGGATCGAGGTCCTGCCGGAGGCGTACGGCCAGGCCGTGAAGGCCGCCAGGGTCGGCCGCCAGCTCCACGGTCCCGGCGCGGTCGCCCACTTCGACCAGCTGGGGGTCTACCGGCTGCTCTCCCTGGTCAGCGACACCGAGGAACTGCACGCCTTCGTCCGTGAGACCCTCGGCCCGCTCGCCTCCGACACCGACGCCGACAACGGCGACCTGCGCAGGACCCTGCAGGTGCTGCTGGAGACCAACCTCAACGTCGCGGAGACGGCCAGGCGGCTGCACTTCCACTACAACACCCTGCGCTACCGGATCGGCAAGCTGGAACGGATGCTGGGCGACTTCACCGAGGACGCCCATCTGCGGCTGAACCTGACCCTGGCCCTGCACGTCCTGCGGATGCGGGGCATCTAGACTCACGGGCGTGGACGAGACCTTTGAGCTGGAAACCGACTACATCCCGTTGTGCGACCTGCTGAAGTACTGCGCCGTGACCGACACGGGCGGCCAGGCCAAGCACTTCATCGCCGAGGGCAACGTGACGGTCGACGGGCGGGTCGAGCTCCGCAAGACCTGCAAGATCCGCGCCGGACAGGTCGTCGCCGGGGACGGCTTCGAGATCCACGTGGTCGCCCCCGGCGGCTGACCGTCACGCCGGGCCGCTCCCCGAGGGGGACGGCACGGAGACCGGGGAGAGCCTGGCCGCGGACGTGCCGAGCCCGGAGGGCCTCCTGAACGCGGCGACCCCCGCCGGGGCCGGGGCCGCCGGAGCCGGTGCGGGGGAGGAGGGCACGTCGCGCGCGGCGGCGGGGCGCAGGCGCAGCGCCGAGGTGCCCGGCCCCGAGGGCAGGAACCGGGAGACCACCGTCGCGGGCACCACCGCGGACACGGAGCCGTGGTGGTGGCGGCGCAGCTCGGCCTCGGTGTACCGCGCGCACCTGCGGTGCCACTCCAGGATTCCCGACATCCACTCCTTGAGGCCGTCGGCGTGCCGGGTGAGGACGCCGCGGACCTCGTCGCCGAGGCCGAACTCCTCGAACATCGCGGGCAGGTCCTCCTCGACGATGTGCTGGAACTGCCGCATCCGCGCCGTCATCAGGTCCGCCACGACGTCCCTGGCGGTCAGCCGGTCCACCTGGAGGAAGTTCTCCACGACCAGCACCATGTTGTGGACCTCACCCTCGAACTCGACCTCCTTCTGGTAGGAGAACAGGTCGTTGGTGAAGGTCGCGTAGTCCTGGGCGGCGGTGTCCAGCTCACGCATCACCCTGGTGTGGTACAGCTCGGCGGGCACCAGGTCGTAGTGCGCGAGCTTGGCCAGGCTCATCGTCAGGCCGGAGCCGAACGTGTCGCGGCGCATCTCGACGTAGTCGACGGGGTCGGGGACCCGGTTGCCCGTCTGGTTGCCCAGCTCCCACAGCCAGCTGCTGGTCATCGCCTCGATCGCCGCGCGGAAGTCACGCCTGGCGGCCTCGTTCATCGGCGCGGCCGTACGGTGCCACAGGTCGGCCAGGCCCCGTTCGAGCGGGTTGAGCGGCTCGGGGACCGCGCCCAGGTCGATCGGCATGAACAGGCCGAGCCGCTCGTCGCAGAGCTTGGCCGCGGCCAGGTCACGGGAGGCGCCGAAGACCACGGGGTAGTAGTCGTCGCCGTAGGTGCCCCAGGACAGCCAGTCGGACGACAGGTTGAGCTGTTCGAGACTCGCGTCGGCGTGGATCATCGAGGCGCAGTGCGCCAGGTCGAAGAGCAGGAAACGCCGCTCGTCCCAGACGCCGCCGGCCTCGACTCCGGGGATCGCGTCGAACAGGCCGACCCGGCGCGCCCAGCCGACCGAGTCGCGGCGGGCGGCGTCCAGGTGGGGGCTGATGCGGACGGGATAGGGCATGTGGAAGTCGGGCAGCGGCAGGTGCCCGACCGGCTCGAAGGGCCGGTGGGACTGCTGGCGCGTCCTGCGGGCCAGGCCCGGCGTCAGCGCCGCGGTCGGCAGCCGCGCGGCCGAGGTACCCAGACCGAGCGGCCCCCTGGAGACGCCGGGGGAGGTGACGGCCCCCTCGTTCATGTAGCGGCTCGACCTGGCGTGCCACTCGTGGCCGCCCGACTGCCAGTCCTGCAGGCCCTTGACGTACAGGCCGACCGCGACCTGCTCGTCCGGGGGCAGGGCGTGTTCGGCCAGCAGTGCCGGGATCTCGGCGAGCGCGGTGTCCTCGAACTGCAGCAGCCGTGAGGTCAGCAGTTCGTTGACCAGTTCGGCGGCCTCCTGGGTCGGGCAGTCGAGGAAGCGCTCGAAGACCAGGACCGCGTTGGAGTTCTCCCCCTCCTCGCGGACCTCGCGCTGGTAGGAGAACAGGTCGTTGCGCAGGTGCACGGCGTCGGAGAAGGTGTCGCACAGCACGTGCAGCGGCCTGGTCCCGGCCAGGACGTCGGGGATCTCGGCGCCGACGGCGTACTCGACGAGGTTGGCCGACCAGGGTGCCCCGCCGACCCTGCGCCGCATCTGGATGTACTCGATGGGGTTGGCGATCCTGCCCTGGTCGATGTTGTGCAGCTCCCACATCGACTCGATCATCAGGTTGTGCGTGCTGGTGATGAACCGCCGCCGCCACCCGGCCGACATCGAGGGGATCGTCCGCCTCCACAGGTCCTTCAGCCCGGCCTCCGCGGGGTTCCCCGGCTCGGGCGGCTCCTGGCCGTCCACGGTCATGAACAGTTCGAGCCGGTCGAGGTGCGCCTTGGCGCCGCGCAGGTCACGCGAGTGCTTGAAGTGCTCAAGGAAGTGGTCGTCGAAGAAGAACACCCAGACGTACCAGTCGGTGATCAGGTCCAGGGCGGGGCCGTCGCAGTCGGGGTGGGTGTAGGCGCACATCAGCGCGTAGTCCATCTTCGCCAGCGCCTGCTCGTCCCAGACAAGACCGCCACCGGGCTTGGGGGAGTCGAGCATGCCCATCTCGCGGGCCCAGGCGTTGCTGTGCGCGCGGGCACGTTCCAGATGCGGATTGAGCCTGGCGGGGTGCGGGATGTAGAAGCCGGGCAGCGTGAAAGCCTGCATGGGGGCGCGCCTACTCTTCTCTGGGGCCGATCAGGACGGTTCACTCAAAGTCGCGAAAGCGCCACTCACCGTACTGCATCACATGGTCGTACCGGGAGTTCTCTGACCAATCTCTCCAACCTCCCCATGATCACACAGCTGGGTTTCGCACGTGGTGCCTACGGGAAACCCTCCGTAGACCCTCGCCCGTCCGTGGCGCGGGCCGCGACGACGGCATGGGAGTTCGCCGGAGGGAAGCCTGCGGGGCGGCCGCCGACCGACGGCCCGGTGAGAGGTGGGGCTTGATGGTTGCGGGGTGGACCAAACACGGGGACGGCAGGACCCTCGCACCCGGTGAGGTCGTCAAACCGGACGAGCGGATGTCCTGGCCGCGCATGGTCGGCTTCGGCGCGCAGCACGTCGTGGCGATGTTCGGCGCGACGTTCGTCTTCCCGCTGGTCATGGGCCTCGACCCCAACATCGCCATCATGTTCTCCGGCGTCGCGACGATCATGTTCCTGCTCGTCGTGAACGGCAGGATCCCCAGCTACCTCGGCACCAGCGCCTCCTTCGTCGGCGGGGTGCTCGCCATCAGGTCCCTGTACGGCGGGGACACGCCCGCGGCCGACGCGGTCGTCACCGGCGCCGTCCTCGTCGTCGGGCTGGTGCTGGCCCTGGTCGGCCTCGCCGTACATCGGCTGGGCGTGCAGGTCATCAACCGGGTCTTCCCGCCGGTCGTCACCGGCGCGGTCGTCATGCTGATCGGCTTCGGGCTGGCCTACGTGGTCGCCGACGTCTACTGGCCGCAGGACCAGTGGATCGCGCTGGTCACGATGACCGCGACCTTCCTGTTCCTCGTGGTCCTGCGGGGGTTCGCCGGCCGGATCGCCATCCTGCTCGGCCTGGTCCTCGGCTTCGCGCTGTCCTGGGCGGCCGACCGGGTCCTCGGGGACGTCACCGCCTACAACGCGGTGACCCAGCGGATCGACACCCATCCCAGGGTGAACCTCTCCGCGGTCGCCGACGCCGCCTGGGTCGGGTGGCCGGACACGCACCTGCCGGACATCAGGGTCTCCGCCGTGCTGCTGGTGCTGCCCGCGGTGATCGCGCTCGTCGCGGAGAACGTCGGCCACGTCAAGGCCGTCGGTGAGATGACCCGCACCGACGTGGACCCCTACCTGGGCAGGGCCATCGCGGCGGACGGCCTGGCCACCGCCGTCGCCAGCGCCTTCGGCGGCTCCCCGACGACCACCTACGCGGAGAACATCGGCGTCATGGCCGCGACCAGGGTCTACTCGACGGCCGCGTACTACATCGCGGCCCTCATCGCGATCCTGTTCGGTCTGTGCCCCAAGTTCGGCGCGCTGGTCGCGGCGACCCCGGGCGGTGTGCTCGGCGGCATCACGGTGATCCTCTACGGCATGATCGGCCTGCTCGGCGCGAAGATCTGGGTGGAGAACCGCGTCGACTTCTCCGACCCGGTCAACATGGTGCCGATCGGGGCGGGGATCATCCTCGCCATCGGCCCGGTCAGGCACACCTTCGGCTCGGCCTTCACCCTTGAGGGCATCGCGCTGGGCACCGTCGTGGTCGTCGGCGGCTACCACCTGTTGCGGGTGCTGCGACGCGGAGAGCGGGAGGGCGGGGGAGCGGCAGGCGGCCAGGACAGCGGAGGAACGGGCGAGGGAAGGGCGGCCGGGTGAAGCCTCCCCCGTTCGACTACCACGCCCCCCGTTCCCTCGGCGAGGCGCTGGAGATCCTCGCCGCCGCCGGACAGGAGGGCAAGGTCCTCGCCGGGGGACAGAGCCTGATCCCGATGCTGAACATGCGCCTGACGCATCCCCGGCACATCGTGGACGTCAACGGGCTCACCGAACTGGCCACCGTGGAGGCCGGGCCCGGCGGCGTCCTGGTCGGCGCGCTGGCCAGGCACGCCCAGGTCGAACACTCCGAGCAGGTCGCCGCCGTACAGCCCCTGCTGCGCAGGGCGCTCAGGCTGGTCGCCCACCCGGTGATCCGCAACCGGGGGACCGTGGTCGGCAGCCTGGCGCACGCCGACCCCGCCGCCGAACTGCCCGCCGTGCTGGCCCTGCTCGGCGGTTCGGTACGGCTGGCGAGCGCGGGCGCGACCAGGGAGGTCCCCGCGGGCGCCTTCTTCACCGGTCCCCTCGAATCGGCGCTGCGGCCGGGAGAACTGGCCGTCTCGGCGCTGTTCCCCGCCCTGGCGCCGCGTTCGGGCACGGCCTTCCACGAGGTGGCCAGGCGGCACGGCGACTACGCGGTGGCCGGGGTGGCCGCGCTGGTCGTCCTGGACGAGGACCTGCGGGTCGTCACGGCCAGGGCGGCGTGCGTGAGCGCCGGGCCGGTCCCGGTGGTCGTGGACGTCTCCGGGGCCTGCGGCCACCGCCCGTGGGGGTCGGCCGACTGGCGGGGCGCGGCGGCGGCCGTACGGGACGGGACGGAACCGGAGGCCGACATCCACGCGAGCGCGGACTACCGGCGGCACCTGCTGGGGGTGCTGGCCGAACGGGCGCTGACAGAGGCGGCCCGGCAGGCGGCGCAGGAAGTGGAGCGGAAGGCGGCGCGCGGGTGAGGGACATCGCGATCACCCTGACGGTCAACGGGGTCGTACGGCGGGTCACGGTGCCGGGGCGGCGGCTGCTGTCGGACTGCCTGCGGCACGACCTCGGGCTGACCGGCACACACGTCGGGTGCGAGCACGGCGTCTGCGGCTGCTGCACGGTGCTGTTCGACGGGCGGCCGGTGCGCTCGTGCCTGATGTTCGCGGCGAGCGCGGACGGGCACGAGGTGACGACCGTGGAGGGGCTCGCGGAGCCGGACGGCACGCTCTCCCCGGTGCAGCGGGCCTTCGCCGAGTGCCACGGCCTGCAGTGCGGGTTCTGCACGCCGGGGTTCCTGTGCACGGTCACCGCCCTGCTGCGCGACAACCCGGCGCCGGGTGAGGAGGAGGTCGTCGAGGGGCTCTCCGGCAACCTGTGCCGGTGCACCGGCTACCAGAACATCGTCAGAGCGGTCCACCGGGCCGCCGAGATCCTGGCGGAGGAGCGGTGACGACACGGCTGTTCGGGGAGCCGGTACGGCGCAGGGAGGACCCCAGGCTGCTGACCGGCGGGGGCCGCTACCTGGACGACATCGGCAAGGGCGCCTTCGAGGCGGCGTTCGTCAGGTCCCCGCACGCGCACGCCGTGATCCGCGACATAGACGTCTCGGCGGCGATCGACGTCGAGGGGCTGGTGGCGATCTACACCTGGGAGGACCTGCCCGCCCGGCTGGCCGAGCCGCTGCCGCTGCTGATCCCGCACCCGGCGCTGACCCACGGCCGCACCGCCCACCCGCTGGCGCGGGACGTCGTCAGGCACGTCGGCGAGCCCGTCGTGATGGTCGTCGCCCGCGACCGCTACCTCGCCGAGGACGTCTGCGCGCTGATCGAGGTCGACTACGAGCCGCTCACGCCGGTCGTCGGCATCGAGCGGGCGCGGCGCGCCGAGACGCTGGTCCACCGGGACGTGCCGGGCAACGTCGGCGCCCACCTGGTCCAGGAGGTGCGCTCGGCGACCGGACTGGGCGCCCGGGAGGCGATCGAGGCGGCGCCGTACCGGCTGGAGTTCGGCCTGGACATCGAGCGCAGCGCCGCCACGCCCCTTGAGGGGCGCGGGGTGCACGCCCGCTGGGACGCCGGGGACCGGTCGCTGCGGGTGCATTCGAGCACCCAGACCTCCACCAGCGTCAGGATGGCGATCGCCGCCAAGCTCGGCCTGCCGCTGCCCCAGGTCGAGGTCGTCGCCCCGGACGTGGGCGGCGGGTTCGGCGTCAAGATCGTGCACCCCTGGCCGGAGGAGGTGCTCGTCCCGTGGGCCGCCATGCTGCTCGGCCACGAGGTCAGGTGGACCGAGGACAGGCGTGAGCACTTCGTCTCCTCGGCGCACGAGCGCGCCCAGGCGCACCACGTCCGGGTCGGCTTCGACGACCGGGGACGGGTGCTCGGGCTCGACGTGACGATCCTGCACGACCACGGCGCCTACACGCCGTACGGGATCATCGTGCCGATCATCACCTCGACCCAGCTTCCCGGCCCCTACAGGCTGGGCGCCTACCGGGTGGAGTTCTCCTCCCTCTACACCAACACCGTGCAGGTCACGCCGTACCGGGGGGCGGGGCGCCCGCAGGCGGTCTTCTGCATGGAACGGACGATGGACCGCATCGCCCGGCACCTGGGCCTGGACCGTACGGCGGTGCGCGAGGCCAACTTCATCCAGCCGGAGGAGTTCCCCTACGACCAGGGCCTGACCTTCCAGGACGGCCGTCCGCTGATCTACGACAGCGGCGACTACCCGGCGTCGCTGCGCATGCTCAAGGAACTCGTCGGCTGGGACGACTTCCCCGCGCTGAGGGAACGGGCCGCGGGACAGGGACGCAGGCTCGGCATCGGCATCGGCTGCTACGTGGAGGGCACCGGGGTCGGGCCGTACGAGGGGGGTCACGTCCAGATCACCTCCGACGGCCGGGTGCACGTCTCGACCGGCCTCACCTCACAGGGCCAGGGCCACGAGACGGTGTTCGCCCAGATCACCGCCTCCGAGCTCGGCGTGCCGATCGAACGGGTCAGCGTGGTCACCGGCGACACCCGCAGGTTCGGCTACGCGGTCGGCACGTTCGCCTCGCGGGCGGCGGTGATGAGCGGCAACGCCATCGCCCTGGCCTGCGGGAAGGTCAGGGAGAAGGCGCTGCGGATCGCCTCGGACGCCCTGGAGGCCGACCCCGGCGACCTGGAGATCGTCGACGGGGTGGTGCGGGTCGTCGGCTCGCCGGGCGCGGGCCTGCCGCTGGCCACGGTCGCGGTGCTGTCCAACCCGCTGCGCTACGCCTTCGACGCGGAGGCGGGCCGGGCGACCCAGTTCGCGGGCACCCCGTCCCCGGACAGGCCGCCGGTCGCCGAGGGGGACGAGCCGGGGCTTGAGGGCCGTGGCTACTACTCGCCGATCCGCTCGACCTTCGCCTCCGGCATGCACGCGGCGATCGTGGAGACCGACCCGCTGACCGCGGAGATCCGCATCCTGCGCTACGCCGTCGTCCACGACTGCGGCAACCTGATCAACCCGATGATCGTCGAGGGGCAGATCCACGGCGGGGTCGCCCAGGGCGTCGGCGGCGCGCTGTACGAGCGGATGGTCTACGACGAGCACGGCCAGTTGCTGAACGCCTCGTTCATGGACTTCCTGATGCCGTACGCGACCGAGGTCCCCCACGTGGAGACCGCCCACCTGCGGACGCCGTCGCCGTTGAACCCGCTCGGCGTCAAGGGGGCGGGGGAGGCGGGGGTCATCCCGGTCTCCGCGGTGATCGCCTCCGCCGTCGAGGACGCGGAGGGCATCAGGATCGACCGGATGCCCATCTCCCCGTCGGAGCTGTTCGACCTGCGCCGCTCGGCTTCCCCTGACCGGCGGACCGGTCAGACCGGCTCGGCGACCAGCCTCTTGCGGAACACCCAGTAGGACCAGGCCTGGTAGCCGAGCACGAAGGGCAGCGCGGCCAGGCCGATCCAGGTCAGCATGCCCAGCGTGTACGGCCCGGAGGCCGCCCCGGCGACGGTGAGGCCGGGCAGCGGGGCGGGCCACAGGGCGCCGAACAGGGCGACGCCGCCCAGCGCGAGCGAGGAGGCGGTCGCGGTGAACGCCCAGCCCTCCCTGCCCCGCCAGACCAGCGCGACCCCGGCGGCCAGGGCCGCCATCGCGGTCAGCGCGCAGGCCCACAGCCACGGCGCGGCGGTCCAGTCGGCCACGGCCGTACGGGCCGCGGGGATGCCGGACAGGGCGACGACCGCGGCGGGCACCGCGACCGCGGAGACCGCCATCGCGGTACGTCGGGCCCTGGCCCGTACGGCTCCGGTCGTCTTGAGGGCGACGAAGACCGCGCCGTGCAGCGCGCAGACCGACAGCGAGAACACCCCGCCGACCAGCGCCGCCAGGGCGCTGCCGTGCAGCAGGTCGGCGAAGACGGCGCCCCACAGGAAGGCGGTCAGCCCGCTGCCGACCATGACGCCCAGGTCGCACCAGGCGCGGTCGGAGGCGTGCTGGACCTTGCCCCGCCACTCAAGGCCGACACCGCGCACGATGAGCCCCGCCAGGATCAGCGTGAGCGGCAGGTAGAACGTGCTGAGCATCCCGGCGTACCAGGCGGGGAAGGCGGCGAACATCGCGCCGACCGCGGTGATCAGCCAGACCTCGTTGCCGTCCCAGACGGGGCCGATCGTGCCGAGCACCTGCTTGCGCTCCGCCTCGTTCCTGGAGAGCACCGGGGCGAGCAGCCCGACTCCGAAGTCGAACCCCTCAAGGACGAAGTAGCCGGTCCACAGGAACGCGATGATCGCGAACCAGAAGGTGGTGAGTTCCATGATCTTGACGCCTCAGTACATCAGGGTCGGCTGGAGTTCGGCGGTCGCGTTCCCGCCCACACCGGAGGGCACGTCCGGCCGGCGCGCGGGGACGGGTTCGGGACCCGCCTTGACGTGCCGGACGATCAGTACGGCCTCGGCCAGCGCGAGCGCGCCGTACAGGGCGGTGAACAGGGCGAGGGAGACGGCGACCTGGCCGAGCCCGACGCCGGGGGAGACGCTGGCGGCGGTGAGCAGCTCACCCTGGACGGTCCACGGCTGGCGGCCGATCTCGCTGAGCAGCCAGCCCGCGATGATCGCGAGGGTCGGCAGCGGCAGGGCGAGCAGGAACGCGCGGGCCAGCCACGAGGGCACCGCGCGCGGCGGACCCTCCCCGCGGCGTCCGCGGCGGCGCCCCCGGGTCAGCCACAGGCCGAGTACGGCCAGGCCGACCGTGGTCATCCCGAAGACGATCATCACGCGGAAGGACCAGAAGACCACCGGCAGGTTGGGGCGGTAGTCGGCCGGGCCGAACCGCTCGGTGAAGCGCTTCTGCAGGTCCTCGGTGCCCTGCACCACGGCCTGCGGGTCGTTGGTCGCCAGGAAGCTGAGCAGCATGGGCACCTCGACGCCGGGCACCGGGGAGAAGGGCGCCCCGGCGGTGTCGTGCCTGAGCCCCTCGGCGGCGGCGAGCTTCATCGGCTGCTGCTCGTACATCAGCTTGGCGGAGGTGTCGCCGCTGACCGCGACGACGGCTCCCGCGATCGCCGTCATGACCAGGGCCGCCCGCACCGGGGTCCGCCACATGTCCGCGCCACGCCGTACGGGCCTGGTGCGGTCGGGGTCGCGCCGTTCCCGCAGGATGCGGTATCCGCACACGGCCAGCACGAAACCGCCCGCCACCACGAACGACGCCGCCACCACGTGGGGCACCTGGGCGGTCGCGGTCGGGTTGGTCAGCACCGCCCACAGGTCCGTCATGCGGGCCTTGCCGTCGACGACCTCGTAGCCGACCGGGTGCTTCATCCAGGCGTTCGCGGCGAGGATGAAGTAGGCCGACAGGTTGGAGCCGATCACCGCGGCCCAGATGGTCGCCAGGTGGACCCGCTTGGGGAGCCGGTCCCAGCCGAAGATCCACAGGCCGAGGAAGGTCGACTCAAGGAAGAAGGCGAGCAGCGCCTCAAGGGCGAGCGGCGCGCCGAAGACGTCTCCCACGAAGACCGAGTACTCGCTCCAGTTCATCCCGAACTGGAACTCCTGCACGATGCCGGTGACCACGCCCATCGCGAAGTTGATCAGGAACAACTTCCCGAAGAACTTCGTCAACCTCAGGTAGTGCTCCTTGCCGGTACGGTGCCAGGCGGTCTGCAACCCGGCCACGAAGACGCCGAGGCCGATCGTCAGAGGTACGAAAAGAAAGTGATAAACGGTGGTGACCCCGAACTGCCACCGTGCCAGGTCTAGTGCGTCCATCTTCCCCTCGCGGGCTGGAGCTCTACAACTCGTAGTTCTACTACTAGTAGTACTACAAGGTGTAGAGCATTGAGAGGGGTTGGCGCCGCGAGCACATGCGATCTCTGTCACATGGCCGGTGGGAGACCGCACATCTCCTCCGGACCAAGATCGTCCCCTCCGGCTCGCGGCGCCTGCTTTCCCCGTGCCACCGGGGCTCCGGGCCCCGGTCGTCCCGGCGGGCGAGGTGCGCGCCCCACCCGCCGGGGAGGGCTCGCGGGTCACCAGGTCCCGCGAGCACACGACCATCGTCGGTCACGTGACCCCCACGGGTCGTCAGCCGCCGGAATGACTCCGGCGTACGCCGGGCGGCGGACCCGCCTCCTCACCGAGACCGGGACGATCCTCCCCGCGCGGATGACCGGGACCTGTTCCGCGGGCCGTCGGCCGGGCGGCCGCGGTGGGCGTGAAGGTCCGCGGAACAGGCCCTAACGCAGCGCCGCCTTCAGGTAGGCGTCCAGGTTGCCGAGCTCGAAGCCCCTGCGTTCGATCTTGTCGACCAGGATGCGGAAGTCCCGCGACAGGTTGGGTCTGAAGTGCATCAGCAGGACGTCTCCCGGGCGCAGCTTCTTGTCCGGCACCTGGTAGGCGATCTTCCCGCCGGGCTGCACGGTCGCGGTCCACAGCAGCAGGGCGTCGACGCCGCAGGACTTGGCGGCCTTACGGGTCAGGGAGTTCTGGTTGCCGAACGGCGGGCGCAGGAGCGTGGGCCTCCTGCCCGTCTGCCTGCGGATCACCGTGGAGGCGCCGCAGATCTCGGCCCGCTGTCCCGCGTAGCCCAGCGTGGGCAGGTTCGGGTGGGTCAGGGTGTGGTTCTCGATCGGCGCCCCCGCGTCGCGCAGGTCGCGCATGTAGCCCCACTTGCCCGCGCCGAGGAACCTGCCGCCCTGGGCGGTCGGGTCGGTCGTGCCCCTGGCCTCGACGGCGTCGCGGGTGACGAAGGCCGTGATCGGGATCCGCCGGTCGCGGACCCGCGCGAGGAAGCCGGGGTCCTGCTCCCAGCCGTCGTCGATGGTGAGGAAGACCACCTTCCTGGTGGTCGGGATCGAGCTGATCACCGGCGGCAGCCCGTCGGCGGGCCGGGGGATCCTGCCGACCTCCCCGGGTCTGGGCAGCACGCCGGGCGGGCCCTGCGGGCGGGCCGGGGCCGTGGTGGGGGTCGTCCTCGCGGAGGGTTCCCCGGCGGCCCGCCCGCCCGTGCCCGGCCTCGCGTCGCCGCCGGTCCCCGCCGCGCACCCCGCGCTCGCCGCCAGGGCCGTGAACACGGCCGCCGTCCTGATCGCCCACGACGTCCCCGAAGTCATGGGGCACCATCCTGCCAGTAACAGAAGCCTCAATTGGCTGGTAAACCCCTGATCTCCCTGCGAAACCCCTCATAACCGGTGTATCAGGGGTGGGGCCAGCACTACCACGATCCGGGGTGGCGGCGGGGGTCCGCGCCCCCGGCCGCTGCCGCGATCCTGTGGCGGGTGCCACCCCGGCACTCCACGGATATAGGGGGAAGTGTGACCGAAACGACCATGCTCAGGAGCGCCAGGGGCAGCGACTTCGCGCGCCTGTCGCGTCGCGTCACGGAGGCGGGGCTGATGAATCCACGGCCGGGTCACTACGTCCTGCGCCTGGGGATCGTCGGCGGCCTCTACGTCGCGGGCTGGGCGGCCTTCCTCACGGTCGGCGACTCCTGGTACCAGCTCCTCGTCGCGCTCTTCCTCGCCGTGGTGTTCGCCCAGGTCGCGCTGGTCGCCCACGACCTGGCCCACCGGCAGGTCCTGCGCGCCAGAAGCGCCGCGGAGGCCGCCGGTCTGGTCGCGGGCAACCTGGCGATCGGCATGAGTTACGGCTGGTGGATGGACAAGCACACCCGCCACCACGCCAACCCCAACCACGCCGACCACGACCCCGACGTCGCCCCGGACGCCCTGGTCTGGTCGAGGGAGCAGGCGGTCGAGAGCCGGGGACTGGCCAGGCTCATCGGCGGGTGGCAGGCCTACCTGTTCTTCCCGCTGCTCACCCTGGAGGGGTTCAACCTGCACGTTTCGAGCTTCAGGGCGCTGGCCCGCCCCAGCCTGCGGCGCAGGGGGCTTGAGGCGGCGCTGCTGGCCGTACACGTCGTGGCCTATCTCGGCGCGCTGTTCGCCGTGCTCTCGCCGGGCAGGGCGGTGGCCTTCCTGCTCGTGCACCAGGCGGTCTTCGGCGTCTACCTGGGCTGCACCTTCGCTCCCAACCACAAGGGGATGCCGATGCCGACCGACGAGGACGGGCTCGACTTCCTCAGGAAGCAGGTGCTGACCTCGCGCAACGTACGCGGCGGCCGGGTGGTCGACGTCCTGCTCGGCGGGCTGAACTACCAGATCGAGCACCACCTGTTCCCCGGCATGCCGGCCCCCAACCTGCGTCACGCCCAGCCCATCGTCAGGAGGTACTGCGCGGAACTGGACATCCCCTACCTGGAGTGCGGCCTGATCGAGTCGTACGGCCAGGCCCTGCGGCACCTGCACGAGGCGGGTGAGCCGTTGCGGACGCGGAGGACCTGACGGCCTATCGTGCTGGAGTGAAGGTCGCAGGCAGTGCCGTACTCGGCATCGACAGAGAACGCGTGTGGTCCGCGCTGCAGAACCCGGCCGTGCTCGTACGGACGATCCCCGGCTGCGAGCGCCTTGAGGAGACGGGGCCCGGGGTCTATCGGATGACGGTCACCGCCGGGGTGGCCTCCGTCAAGGGGGTCTACCGGGGGGAGGTGGCCCTGCTCGACCCGCAGGCCCCGCACCGGTTCGTGCTCAGGGCCAGGGGCCAGGGCGCGCCGGGCACCGTGGAGGCGACCGTCGAGGTACGGCTCAGCGAGGTCGAGGACGGCACCCGGGTCGACTACGACGCGGAGGCCGTGGTGGGCGGCATGATCGGCGGCGTCGGCCAGCGGGTGCTCGGCTCGGTGGCGAAGAGGACGGCCGGTGATTTCTTCTCCGCCGTCGAGACCCACCTGTCCGGCACCCCCGTCCCCGCCCCTGAGGCCGTCCCCGCCCTTGGAGTCGTGCCCGAGGAGGTCCATGAGGCCGCGACCGGGGAACCCGCCCGGGTCTTCGAGCGGCCCGCCGTACGGCACCGTGAGAACGGTCCCGCCTGGCCGGTCCTGGCGGCGTTCGGCATGGGGGCGGGGGTCGCGCTCGGCAGCGCCGTGATCGGCTGGCTGCTCGGCCGGACCGGCAGAGGGCGCTGACCCCGGGGCGGGCCGGGGATTGATCAGGGAGCGGTGAAGAGGGGGCGCTTTTCGGGTCAAGGCGCCGGTGCGCCAGGCGAGGAAACATCCGGCTTCTGGGACTTTGGGCTGTGCCGACACGGTGCCGACGCTGTGCCGACCACGACGGTGCCCGGGGGAACATGGAGTCGCTGCTGATCCTGCACGCCGTCGCGGCGATGTGCGCCCCGGCGCTGGCCCGTTGTCTCGGGCGCGGCGCCTTCCCCGTGCTCGCCGTCGCGCCCGCCTGCGGGTTCGCCTACACGCTGTGGATCGCCCTGACGGGCGTCCCCGCCGGGTCGAGCCACACCTGGGCGCCCGCCCTCGGACTCGACCTGGACTTCCGCGCCGACGCGCTCGGCGTGCTCATGATGGCGCTGGTCACCGGGGTCGGCGCGCTGGTGCTGGTCTACTGCGCGCGCTACTTCGAGGCGGGCGAGGAGGGGCTCGGCCGGTTCGGCGGGGTCCTCGTCGCCTTCGCCGGGGCGATGCTCGGCCTGGTCGTCGCCGACAACCTGCTGCTGCTGTACGTGTTCTGGGAGCTGACCACGGTCTTCTCCTACCTGCTGATCGGCCAGGACCCGCGCAGCAGGCAGGCCCGCAGGGCCGCCACCCAGGCGCTGACCGTCACCGCCGCCGGAGGACTGGCCATGCTGGCCGGGATGGTCATCCTCGGCGAGAGCGCGGGCACCTACCGGATCTCGCGGATCGTCGCGGACCCGCCCTCCGGCGCCCTGGTCCCGGCGGCGGTCGTCCTGCTCCTGGCCGGGGCCCTGTCGAAATCGGCGATCTTCCCGTTCAGCATGTGGCTGCCCGCCGCGATGGCGGCCCCGACCCCGGTCTCCGCCTACCTGCACGCCGCCGCGATGGTCAAGGCCGGCGTCTACCTGCTGGCCAGGTTCGGCCCCGCCTTCGGCACGCTGCCCGTCTGGCGGGCGGTCGCCGTACCCCTCGGTCTGCTCACCATGCTGCTGGCCGGGTGGCGGGCGCTGCGCGAGTACGACATCAAACGGCTGCTCGCCTACGGCACGGTCAGCCAGCTCGGCTTCATGACGGCGCTGTTCGGCGCCGGGACCCGGGACACCGCGCTCGCGGGCGTGGCCGTGCTGCTCGGGCACGCCCTGTTCAAGGCGTCGCTGTTCCTGGTCGTCGGCGTCGTCGACCACGCCACCGGCACCCGTGACCTGCGCGAGCTGAACGGCCTGTGGCGTTCGGCGCCGTGGCTGTGCGCGGTGGCGACGGCCGCGACGGTCTCGATGGCCGGGATACCGCCGACGCTGGGGTTCGTCGGCAAGGAGGCGGCCTTCGAGTCGCTGCTGACCGGGCGGACCGCCGACACCGTGGCGCTCGCGGTCGTCGTCGCCGGTTCCATGCTCACCGTCGCCTACAGCGCCAGGTTCCTGTGGGGGACCTTCGGCGGCGGACGCGGCCTCGCGCCGACCCCGGCGAGCCCCGCCGCCGCGGCGACCTTCACCCCGCCCGCGCTGCTGGCCGTACTGGGCGTGGTGCTCGCCCCCCTGGCCTCCTGGTACGGCCGGGCGATGGAGGGCTACACCGGCACCTTTCCCGGCACCGGCCACGTCCACCTCGCGCTGTGGACCGGGGCGCTCACGCCGCTGCTGCTGTCGGCCGCGGCCCTGTGCGGCGGGGCGCTGCTGTTCGCGGCGGGCGGGCTCGTCGAACGGGTGGGACGGGTGCTGCGGCTCGTGGACTCGGGACGGGTCTACTGGGCGCTGATGCGGGGCCTGGAACGTTTCTCCCTGCAGCTGACCGGGGTCACCCAGCGGGGCTCGCTGACCGACTACCTCATCATCGCGTTCGTCTCCGTCGCGGGCATCGGGGTCTTCGCCGCGCTGTACGGCCCCACGCCGGACGTCCACCTCGACGTCGCCTCCTGGACCCGCCCGGAACAACCCCTGGTCGGGGCGCTGCTGGTGGCCGTCGCCGTCCTCGCCCCGCGGATCCGCACGCACATCGTGCTCGCCCTGGTCGCGGGCCTGACCGGGTACGGCACGGCCCTGCTGTTCCTCGTCCACGGCTCACCCGACCTGGCGCTCACCCAGTTCCTCACCGAGACGCTGAGCCTGGTGGTCTTCGTGCTCGTGCTGCGCAGACTCCCGCTCGGCCCCAGGGAGGGCAGGCCCAGGGTGCCCCTCGGCGTACGGCTCGGCCTCGGCGCGGTCAGCGGCGGCGTCGTGACCGTCGCCGGGATGCTGGCCGTCTCCGCCCGCCAGGCGCCCCCCGTCGGGGCGCTGATCCCCGAGGCCGCCCGCAGGGCCGGGGCCTCCAACGCCGTCAGCGCCCTTCTGGTGGACATCCGGGCCTGGGACACCATGGGGGAGAGCTCCGTGCTCGTCGTCCTCACCCTCGGCGTCACCAGCCTGGTCTTCCTGCGCCGTCGCACCTACACGCTGGAACGCCCGTCGGGGGAACCCGGCCCCGAGCGGGGACCGCACTGGCTGGCGGCGACCCTGCCGAAGGGGGAGCGGGCCGCCGTCCTGGAGATCGTGGCCCGGCTGATCTTCCACACCGTGCTGCTCATCTCGGTCTTCCTGCTGTTCACCGGGCACAGCGCGGTCGGGGGCGGCTTCGCGGGCGGCATCGTGGCCGGGCTGGCGCTGGTGGTCCGCTACCTCGCGGGCGGACGCTACGAACTGGCCCTGGCGGTGCCCGCGCACGCCGGGGTGCTGATCGGCTTCGGCCTGCTGCTCTCGACGGTCACCGCCCTCGTCGGGCTGCTGTTCTCCGGGACCCCGCTGACCATGCTCGCGGCCGACGTGCAGGTCCCGCTGGTCGGCACGCTCCACCTGTCGACCGTGCTGCTGTTCGACGTCGGCGTCTACGCCGCGGTCGTCGGCATGGTCCAGGACTTCCTGCGCAGCCTGGGCGGCGAGCTCGACCGGCAGATCGAGGAGGAGGGCCGGTGACCGTCTCGCTGGTGCCGTTCGCCGCCTCGGGCACGATGGTCGCGGCCGGGGTGGCGCTGCTGCTCGAACGCAGCCTGGTGCGCCTGCTCGTGGGCGTCATCCTGCTCGGCAACGGCGTCAACCTGCTGATCGTCCTGACGGGCGGTCCCGCGGGTGAGCCGCCGATCCTCGGCGTCTCCCCCGTCGAGCGGATGGCCGACCCGCTGCCGCAGGCCATGGTCCTCACCTCTCTGGTGATCACCCTGGGCGTCACCGCGTTCCTGCTGGCCATGGTCCACCGCTCCTGGCAGCTCACCGGCGGCGACGAGGTACAGGACGACACCGAGGACCGCAGGGTACGGCTGCGCGCCCGCAGAGGGGAGCTGGCCAGGTCCGTGCTCGCCAGGCGCGAGGCCTACCGGCGCCTGGTCAGGCAGCAGCGGGCCGAGCTGGCCCGCCTCGACGAGGCCAGGCGCGAACGCGAACGCCGTGACGCCGAGGAGGCCTCGAAGGAGGGCGGCGGCGAGCGGGCCGCCAGGCTGCGCGCCGAGTTCGCCCGCAGGGAGCGGGAGCAGGCCGCGCGGGAGCGCAGGATCCGCAGGAGGCTGCGCGAACGGCGCCGCCAGGCGCGCGCCGAGATGCGGGAGGCGATCAGGCAGGACAGGGAACGGCAGGCCAGGGCGCAGGACCCGGAGTTGGAGGGGGACGACTGATGGCGCAGGCGGTGGAGGGGGTGGCACGGGAACTGGTCGCGGTGCCGGTGCTGCTGCCGCTGTTCGCGGCCGGGCTCAAGCTCGCCATCGGCGGCAGGTCGCGCAGGCTCCAGGCGCTCATCAGTGTGGTCACGCTCACCGCGGTGCTCGTGGTCTCGGTGCTCCTGCTGGCCGCGGCCGACGGCGGCGGGCCGCTGGCCACGCACCTCGGCGGCTGGGCCGCCCCGGTCGGCATCGCCCTGGTCGCCGACCGCCTCTCCTCGCTGATGCTGGTGGTCTCCTCGGCGGTGACGCTGTGCGTGATGGTCTACTCGCTGGCGCAGGCCTACGCCGACCAGGAGTACGCCGCCCCACTGGCGATCTTCCACCCGGCCTACCTGATCATGGTGGCGGGTGTCTCCGACGCCTTCCTCTCCGGTGACCTGTTCAACCTCTTCGTCGCCTTCGAGATGCTGCTCAGCGGCTCCTACGTGCTGCTCACCTTCGGCGGGACCGAGTCCCGCATCCGCGCGGGCGCCACCTACGTGGTGATCGGCCTGGCCTCCTCACTGCTGTTCCTGGTCGGGATCGCGGTCTCCTACGGAGCGACGGGCACCGTGTCGATGGCCCAGCTCGCCGAACGGTTCCAGGTGCTGCCCGACTACCTCAAGCTGCTGGTCGAGCTGACGCTCCTGCTGGTCTTCGTGGTCAAGGCCGCGATCTTCCCGATGTCGGCGTGGCTGCCCGACTCCTACCCGACCGCGCCCGCCCCCGCCACGGCCCTGTTCGCCGGGCTGCTCACCAAGGTCGGCATCTACTCCGTCATCAGGCTGGAGGCGCTGCTGTTCCCCGGTGGCCCGGTCAGCGTCCTGCTGATGTGGGCGGCGCTGCTGACGATGCTGGTCGGGATCTTCGGCGCCGTCGCCCAGACCGACATCAAACGGATGCTCTCCTTCACGCTGGTCAGCCACATCGGCTACATGGTCTTCGGGGTCGGGCTCTCGACCGCCGCGGGCATGTCGGGCGCGGTCTTCTACGTCGTCCACCACATCACCGTGCAGACCAGCCTGTTCCTGGTGACCGGGCTGATCGAGCGGCGCGCGGGCACCACCTCCCTGGACGACCTCGGCGGCCTGATGCGGCTGGCTCCGGTCATCGCGGTCCTCTTCTTCGTCCCCGCGATGAACCTGGCCGGCATCCCCCCGATGTCCGGCTTCCTGGGCAAACTCAACCTCGTCCAGGCCGGGATCGCCGCCGGGGGAGCCCTGCCGCTCATCCTCGTGGCGGGCGGCCTGGTGACGAGCCTGCTGACCCTGTACGCCATGTCCACGGCCTGGAGCAAGGCGTTCTGGCGGGCTCCGGCCCCGGGTGCGGCCGACCGGCCGGGAACCGTGCTGGAGAGCGAGGAGACCACGCTCACCAGGGCGCCCGGCACCGAGGGGATCACCGGGCGGGAGATCGTCACCAGCGCCACCATGCCCGCGCCGATGCTGGGCGCGACCACGGCCCTGGTGGTGCTCGGGCTCTCCTACACCGTCCTCGCCGGGCCGCTGTCGGCCCTGACCAGCCGGACGGCCGCGGAACTGCTCGCCCGCGAGCCGTACATCTCGGCGGTCCTGGGGAGCGCGCGGTGAGGGCGACGGGCGGGGCAGGGCGGGTGCCGCGTCTGCTGGGCAGGCCGGTCCCACCGGGTGAGGTGGTCTGGCTGACCGTGGTCTGGCTGCTGCTGTGGGGCGATCCGAGCGTGGGCAACGTGCTCGGCGGCCTGCTGGCCTCCACGGTCATCGTCTGGGCGCTGCCGCTGCCCGTACTCGACTCCGGCGTCAGGATCCACCCGGTCGCGGCGGCCGTCTTCCTGGCCCGCTTCGCGGGCGACCTGGTGATGTCCAGCTTCAGGGTCGCCCTCTGGGCGCTGCGCCTGGGCGTCCAGCCGCCCGTCGAGGTGGTCACCGTACGGCTGCGCACCTCGTCGGAGGTGATGACCGTGCTGGTCACGATCGCCCTGTCGGCGCTTCCCGGCAGCCTGGTCCTTGAGGCGCGCTTCGCGGACAGGCGACTGGTCCTGCACGTGCTCGGGGTCGAGGGGGACGTCCCCGCCACGGTCCAGGCCGACGTGACCCGTCTGGAGGGCGCCATCGTCGCGGCCTTCGGCACCTCACAGGACAGGGAGGAACTGCGGTGACGGCTGTGTACCTGACGGCGCTCGCGTTGCTCGGCTGCGCGGCGGCGCTGACGCTCACCAGGCTGGTGCGCGGCCCGTCCATGCTGGACAGGGCGGTCGCGCTCGACGTGCTCACCGCCGTGGTGATGTGCGGGATCGCGGCGGGGGCGACGGCTCTGGGCGCCTACTCCGCGCTGCCGGTGCTGCTGGTGCTGTCCCTCGTCGGGTTCGTCGGGTCGGTCTCGCTGGCCAGGTTCTTCTCCGGGCGGGTCCGGTGACCCCGCTCGAGGTGGCCGCGGCGGTGTGCGTGCTGCTCGGCGCCGCCTTCGCCCTGGCCGCGGGGGTGGGGATGTTCCGGTTCCACGGAACCCTGTCGCGCATGCATCCGGCGACCAAGCCCCAGGTGCTCGGCCTGCAGCTGGTCCTGCTGGCCATGTGGCTGCGCCACCCCACCTGGGCCGTCGCGGGGACGCTGCTGCTGACCGGGGTGTTCCAGGTGATCACCGCGACCGTCGCCGCCTACATGGTCGGCCGCGCGGCCCACAGGAACGCCTCCTCGGCCGGCGGCGACGGCGACGACGGTACGGCCATCCCCGGCGAGGACGCCGGCCGGTGAGCGACGGCGCGCAACCCTCGCGCGAGGTTGGCTCCCGGCGTAATCTGACGCGTATGCGCGAGGAACGTGCGGAGGACGCCCGAACCGAGGCCAGAAGACTGGTTCGTGACCTTTTCGGAGCAGGACAACCCGACGCCGTGACGCTGCTCGGCGAGGCGCGGGCCGTGCTCGGCGCCGAACGGGCCACGCTCTGCGCGGACCTCGTCAGGGGGGTCGCGCTCACCCGCAGGTCGGCCGAGCTGGCGGCGCTCGCCGCGCTGCTGGTCGGCACCCGGGACCTCGGCGAGGAGTGGTGGTCGCGGTCCAGGGGGGAGAAGCTGCCCTCCCCGGACGAGGTGCTGCGCACCGCGACCGCGATCGACCCGTGGACCGACCTGACCGTGCTGGAGATGCTCGCCGCCTGGATCGCCGACGACGCCGCGGACGAGCAGTGGGGGAGCCCCCTGGCGGCGACCGACCTGAACTCCTGGCAGGCGGAGGACCGGATCGACCTGCCGGGGAACGTACGGCCCGGCGAACGGGTCCTGGTCTCCTTCGACGTCGGCGGCAGGCTCGACGCGGTCGTGGTCGCCCGCGCGGACGACACCCTCGGCTCCAACCTGGACTTCCACTCGCTGCGCTACTCCCGTCCGGCCGAGGCGCAGTGGAGCTGGGGCGTCGCCGCGGGGCTCGGCCCGCACCGGCTCGCCGGTGAGGACCCCGACCCCTACGCGCAGCCGGTCGACCCCGCCGCCGCCGAGATCCTGCGCGCCTGGGCGCTGCGCCACGGGGCGCACACCGAGGACGTCGGCGAGGCCTGGCGGGACAGGGGCGACGTCGTCGCCGCGATCGAGCGGGCCGACTGGATGTGGCGCAGCGGAGAGTGGTTCGGCTGGTGGCGCGCCGCCGCCGCGCTGGCCGAGGGAGACAGGGAACGCCTCGCCGCCCGGCTTGAGGACATCGCCTCGGCCATCTGACCTCGTTTCCGGAATCAGTGGGGCTTCGCCCTGGTTGCAGCCTTCTGTGAAGGTTGAAATCTACTCGGACGTGGTCTGTCCCTGGTGCTACATCGGTCACACCCGCTTCGCCCGCGCCGTCGAGCGCTACCGGGCCACCGGCGGCGAGGTCGAGATCGGGCTACGGCCCTTCCAGCTCGCACCGGACGCCGAGTCCACCGGGTCACCCCTGCTCACCTGGGCCGCGGCCAAGTTCGGCGGCCAGGAACGCGCGCGGCAGATGTTCGCCCACGTGACCCAGGTCGCCGCCCAGGACGGCCTTGAGATGCGCTTCGACCGCGCCGTCCACGCCAACACCCTCGACGCGCACCGGCTCATCCAGATCGCCGACGAGCAGGGCAGGGGAGAGGAGGCGCTGTACCGCCTGTTCGCCGCCCACTTCACCGACGGCCTCGACGTCGGCTCCCGCGAGGTCCTGGCCACGATCGCCACGGACCTGGACGTCAAGGCCGACCTCGACGGCCCCGGCGGGACGGAGCAGGTCCGCCAGGAGCTGTCCAGGGCCCGCTCCCTGGGCGTCTCCTCCGTCCCGCTGTTCCTGTTCGAGGGCCAGTTCGCGGTCTCCGGCGCCCAGCCGGAGGACACGCTGCTCGCCGCCCTTGAGGAGGTCGCCGAGCGGACCGGGCAGGCCCCCGGGACGGCGGAGGCCGGCGAGGCCTGCGACGACGGCCACTGCGCGATCTGACGCCCCGCCCTCGCCTGACGTCCGGCCGGGCCCCGGGCGGACGTCAGGCGTCGCCGAGATCGCCCGCGCGGTAGTGGCGGCGGCAGAGCACCTGGTAGCGGATCGGCGCCTCACCCGTGTCGCCGATGACGACCTGTTCCCCGGTGCGCACCAGCCTGCCCCCGACCACGCGGGCGTTCAGCCTGCCGGGCCTGCCGCACCAGCACAGCACCTCGACCTGCAGCCGGTTGATCTCGTCGGCCAGCTCGAACAGGCGCTGGGCGGCGGGGAACATCTGCGACCGGAAGTCCGAGGCCAGGCCGAAGGCGTAGACGTCGATGCCGAAGTCGTCGGTGAGGTCGGCCAGCTGCTCGATCTGCTCCACCGTGTAGAAGCACGCCTCGTCGCAGATCACGTAGTCGACGCGCCGCTGCCCGCGCACCAGCTCGACCAGGTCGAGGCCGTCGACCACCTCGACGGCCTCGCTGCCCAGGCCGATCCTGCTGGTCACCCTGGCGTCGCCGGAACGGTCGTGCTTGGTCAGCACCAGACCGTGCCTGCCCTGACGCCGATGGTTGTAGTTCATCTGCAGGGCCAGTGTGGACTTGCCGCAGTCCATCGGGCCGAAGTAGAAGCGGAGCACGCCGTCCCTGGTTCCGGTGGGGACGGCGGAGAGCGCGGACGGTTCGGTCACAGGCGGCCAGCCTAGTGGTTCTTCGACGGGGGTTTGGGGCGCGGTACACCGGTAAGGGAGTCAGGTCCCGCGCGACACCTTTCGATTGGCTTGTTCGTGTAAAGCGTGGGAGCCTCGTTGAGGCTCTAACGAGAAGTGGGAGAACCTGTGACGACCACCAAGAACTCCGCTCCGCCCGTCATCAAGTCACCCGCGGTGAACACCTCCGCGGTCCCCCCGACGGCCCCGACGGGCGAGACCGTCGAGATCCCCGTCGCGCTCGCGGCGATGATGACCGAGGACGAGGCCGTGGCCGCCAAGGCCGAGGCGGCCCGCTGGCGCTACGGGTTCTACGTCGTGGTGACGGGCCTTGTCGTCATCCTGGTCGCCTTCGTGGTGATCGCCATGCGCGGCGGCGACTCGACCGCCCCGTTCGCCGGGCTCGTCGGCGTCTCCGGCGCGATCATCGGCGCCTACTTCGGCGTCCAGGTCGGCCAGTCGGGCAAGGACAGGGTCGAGGCCGAGCTGCGCCGTACGAGCGAGATGGCCATCCGGCTCGCGGCCAAGGTGCACGCCCACGACGCGGACTCGGTGATCGGCTCGACCATGGGCCCCCGCCGCCGCTGAACCCGGGTCCGTGCCCGGTGTCAGCTCTGGACGAGCGGCGGGCGCTCCACCGGGGCGACCGCGTAGCCGGGCACGGACGGCCACCTGACCGTCAGCACGACCGACTCCTCCTCGGCGACCCAGGAGTGGTCGACGCCCCTGCCCCACACGACGTAGTCACCCTGGCGTTCGAGCAGGACGCTGCGGCCGGGCAGCTCCACGCGGAAACGGCCGCTGACGAGCACCAGGAGCGCCGTGCGCTCCTCACCCCGCACCCACCGGGCCCGCCGGTCGCCGGGCGGGTGGACTCCCCACTTGATCTCCACGTCCTCGCTGTGCCGCGGGTCCCCGGCCTCCTTGAAGTGCCCCAGGATCCATCCCCGGTCCAGTGCCGCGTCCTCGCCCGCGTTGCCCACGTAAACGCCGTCGTCCATGTGACCGGACGTTAGCAGCCGGGTCTTGCGCGGACGTTCACGGCGAGGTTGGCTGAGGGCATGCCCTCGATGATCACCGCGGTACGTCACGGCCAGAGCGAGTCCAACGTGGCCTACGCCAGGGCGCAGGCGAGCGGGACGGCCGTCGTCCTGACCGGCGCCGACGAGGACGTCCCGCTCACCCCGCTCGGCAGACGGCAGGCGAGCGCCCTCGGCAGGCGCCTGGCGCGGGAGCGGGGGCCCGACGTGGTGTGGTGCTCGCCGTACCGGCGGGCCGTGCAGACCTGGGAACTGGCCGCGGCCGAGCTGAGCGCCGTCCCCGAGGTACGGTTCGACGCCAGGCTCGGCGACCGCCTGATGGGCGAGCTCGCGGGGATGAACCTGGCCGCCATCATGCGGCGCTTCCCCGAGGAGGCGCGGTCACTGCTGCGGGCCGAGTACGGCTACCGCCCTCCCGGCGGGGAGTGTTTCTCCGACGTCGCGGACCGGGTGCGCGCGGTGGTCGGTGACATGCGCGCCGGGTACGCCGGTCGGCGGGTGCTGGTCGTCGCGCACGACGCGGTGGTGCTGATGCTCAAACACGTGATCGAGGGAGTCGCGCTGGACTCGGTCGCCGCGTTCGCGCCGGTCACGAACGCCTCGGTCTCGGTCTGGCGTGGCTCGCGGGCCGAGATCTTCAACGACGACGGGCATCTGAGGGACATATCACTCTGAACCCATTCGTCGATCACCCATTGACGGACGGTCTTTCCTGCGGTCTGCTGCGCTAGTCACGGGTGTCCGGTACCGGCGAGGCTCAGGGAGGCACAGGCATGCGTCCGCGCGCGATGGTGGCGAGTCTCGTGCTGGCCGTGGTCTCGGCGATGGGCCCCAGGCCCGTGCTGCCCGTCCTGGCCCCCGCCCCGCCCTCCGACTCGGTCCCGGCCGCCTCCTCGACGTCCGTGCCGCCGGTCGCCGTTCCCGGGGCGAAGGACGCGGGCTGCGACCCGATCGCGGGTCACGAGTGCCTGCTGCCCTTCCCCAACGACTGGTTCACCGTGAACGCGCGCACCGCGACCGGCCTGCGGGTCGAGTTGTCCGCCGGTGCCATGCCCCGCAACGAGGAGGGCGTCCCCGTCGACCCGGCGTCGTGGAACACCGCCGACGGCTTCTCCCCGGGGTCCATGCTGCTGGCCCACGTGCCGGGCCTCGACCTCGCCAGGACGGGGGCGGCGCCCGTCACCGACATCGGGTGGTCCCTGCGGCGCGACGCCCCCATCGTGATCGTGGACACCGTGACCGGGGAGCGCTGGCCGTACTGGGCGGAGCTCGACGCGGGGGCGACCGACCCGGCCCGGCGGGCGCTGATCGTCAGACCGGCGAGGAACCTCATCGAGGGCCACCGCTACGCCGTCGCGCTGCGCGGCCTGAAGGACGCCTCGGGCGTCCCCCTGCGGGCCCCGGAGACCTTCACCAGGCTCACCGGCGCCGACCTCCCCCTGGGGGACCCGCTCGCCGTACGGCAGCGCGCGCTGCGCAGGACCCTCGCCGACCTCGCGACGGCCGGGGTCGACAGGCGGGGGCTCCACCTCGCCTGGGACTTCACCGTGGCCAGCGGGCGGGGCCTGGCCGGTCCCGTGCTGAGCATGCGCGATGAGGCGCTGCGCGCGCTCAGGGGGGCCGCGCCGCGCTTCACCGTGGAGTCGGTGACCGACCTCACCGAGGCCCAGGACCCCGGCATCGCCCGCGAGGTCACCGGGGAGATCCAGGTCCCGAACTACCTCGACAAGCCCGGCGCGCCGCCGGGGGCGCGCCTCAACCGGGACCAGGACGGCAGGCCGCGCCCGCTCGGCGACACGCTGCGGACGCGCTACCAGTGCGTGATCCCGCGCTCGGCCTTCACCAGACCCGCGACCCCCGCCCTGTACGGCCACGGCCTGCTCGGCAGGGCCGCCGAGGTGCGCTCCCGTGACGTGCGGGAGATGGCCGGGCAGCAGGGCTTCGTCTTCTGCGCCACCGCGTGGATCGGCATGTCGGAGGAGGACGTCCAGCATGTGGCGGGCGTGTTCCGCGACCTGTCCGCGTTCGGCACCGTCCCCGACCGGCTGCAGCAGAGCCTGCTGAACTTCGTCCTCCTCGGCCGCGCCATGGTCGGCAGGGACGGGTTCACCGGCCACCGGGCGTTCAGGGACGAACAGGGCAGGCCGCTGTTCGACCGGCGGGCCGGGCTCGCCTACGACGGCAACAGCCAGGGCGGCATCTCGGGCGGCGCGCTGGTCGCGGTCTCCCCCGACGTGCGCAACGCCGTGCTCGGGGTGACGGGTATGAACTACAGCACCCTGCTCAACCGCAGCACCGCCTTCCAGCCGTTCCAGCGGATCATGGACGAGGCCTACCCCGATCGGCTGACCCAGCAGGTCTGCTTCGCGCTCATGCAGATGCTCTGGGACCGGGCGGAGACCAACGGCTACGCCCAGCACCTGACCGACGACCCGCTGCCCGGCTCACCCAGGCACCGGGTGCTGCTGCACGTCGCCTACGGCGACCACCAGGTCTCCACCGTGACCGCACAGGTCGAGGCGCGCACGATCGGCGCCCGTGTCCACCAGCCCGCCGTCGCCGCGGGCCGCGACCCCGACGTCGCCCCCTACTGGGGGATCAGGGCGCTGCCGCCCCGCCCGTACGCCGGGTCGGCGCTCATCGTCTGGGACAGCGGGGCCGTCACCCCGCCGCGGACCAACACGCCGCCGCTGGGCACCGCCTACGGCAGGGACCCGCACCATGACCCGCGCAACTCCCCGGAGGCCCGCGTGCAGAAGGCCCACTTCCTGCGGGAGGGCGTGGTCGTCGACGTCTGCGGCGGCGCCCCCTGCACGGCGGAACCCGTCTCCGCGGTCCCGGACGCTCTCCCCGTCACGGCTTCAGGGGAGACGCCGGGGACGGTTCACGCGAGGCCCTGACGGACCCGGTCGCGGGGCACCCTGACGAACTCCCCGGGGACCCGGGCCCCGTCGACCAGCAGGTCCGCCCTGGCGCGGGTGTCGTCGGCGGCGAACCACGTCTCCTCGGCCCGCCACCAGCGCCGCCACTGCTCGGCCAGCTGCGCGCCGTCCCTGGCCAGCACCCGGGCCCGGCGGACCTCGGCGGACGCGCACACCCACACCGCGAGGGCGGCCGGGGCCGTACGGCGGGCCGTGCTCACCCCTTCGAGGACCAGCGCGGGCGCGACGGGCACCTCGACCCGCTCCGCGTAACCGCCACCGGCCCAGTCGAAGCGCCGGTAGCCCCCCGGCTCACCCGCGGCGAGCGGGCCGAGCACCTGCTCCTCGACCAGCCGGAACCACTCCCTGGGCACCTCGTCCCACGGCACGGGGAAGTCGTCGCTGGAGACGACCTGCGCCCCGAGCGCCGCGCCGAGACGCCGCGCGAAGGTCGTCTTGCCCGACCCGGCGGGGCCGTCGACCGTGACGAGCCGGACGGGACCGCACGACGGGGGAAGCCGCAGGACCGTGTCCGCGAGCCGCTCGAAGGAGACGATCTCGTCCATTCCTCCATGATGGCCCCCAAGGCGGTCCCAGGCCGGATGGAGGGGCCGGACGGAGGGCTGGGAAGATCTTCGATGGGCGGGGCGGCCGGTGGCGGGGGACACCCCTTTCCCGTCCCGATTCGGCTAGGCTCGGCGACCACCAATGGAGGTTGATCTTGCACGGAGCCCTCGGCGACATCGTCGTACTCGACCTCTCCCGCGCCCTGGCGGGACCGCACGCGGCACAGATGCTCGGTGACCTCGGAGCCCGGGTGATCAAGGTGGAACAGCCGGAGGCGGGCGACGAGTCCCGGAGCTGGGGACCGCCCTTCGTCGGCCCCGGCCACGACATCTCCACCTACTTCCTCGCGGCCAACCGCAACAAACGCTCCATCACCGTGGACATGAAGTCCGCCGAGGGCAGGACCCTCATCGAACGCCTGGTGCGGCAGAGCGACGTCCTGGTCGAGAACTTCCGCACCGGCGTCCTGGACCGCCTCGGGTTCGGCGTCGAGCGGCTGCACGAACTCAACCCCCGTCTCGTCGTGCTGTCGATCACCGGGTTCGGGCACGACGGCCCCGAGGGAGGCAGGCCCGGCTACGACCAGATCGCCCAGGGCGAGGCGGGACTGATGAGCCTGACCGGTCCCTCGCCCGCGGAGCCGTACCGGGTGGGGGCCTCCATCGCCGATCTGCTCGGCGGCATCCACGGCGCCTACGGCGTGGTCGCCGCGCTCTACGAGCGGGAGCGGACCGGGCGGGGCAAGGTCGTGCGGACCTCGCTGCTGGCCGCAGTGACCGGCGTGCACTCCTACCATGGCACGGCCTGGACGGTCGGGGGGCGGGTGCCCGGCGCGGGCGGCAACCACCACGCCTCCATCGCCCCCTACGGCGCCTTCCGCTGCGCCGACGGCATGCTCCAGATCGCGGTGGCCAACGACGCCCAGTGGCGCAAGGTCGCCGACCTGCTCGGCATCGACCCGCTGACCCCGGAGTACGCGACGAACAGGGAACGCTTCGCGCACCGCCCCCGCCTGATCGCCGACATCGAACGGGCCCTGGCCGGGCACGGCCGCGCCCACTGGCTGGCGGCGTTCGCCGGGATCGGGGTGCCCGCCGGGGCGATCAGGACGATCGACGAGGTCTACGCCTGGGAGCAGACACGCTCCCAGGGCCTGGTCGTCGAGGTCGACCACCCGGTCCTGGGCACGATCGAGCTTCCCGGGCCGCCGCTGCGCTTCGACGGCGACCCGCCCATGCGGCACACCGCCCCGCCCGCGCTCGGCGAGCACAACGACGAGGTCCTCGCGTGGCTGGAGGAACGTGAAAGATGACGACCTCTTCCTCGTACCCACCCTGCCGCGCGGGCCGGAGAGCCGGGGTATGAACCTCGTGCGTCCCGATGCCCGCGCGCTGATCGACGCCTTCCTCGACCCCGGGACGTGGCGGTCGTGGGACCGGACGCCCGCCGACCCCGCACCCGAGGGTTCCGGCTACGCGGAGGAGCTGGCCCAGGCCCGCGCCAGGAGCGGCTACGACGAGTCGGTCGTCACCGGGGAGGGGCTGCTCGACGGCCGCAGGGTGGCCTTCGCCGCCTGCGAGTTCTCCTTCCTCGCCGGATCGATCGGGTTCGCCGCCGCCGAACGGCTCACCGCCGCGATCGAGCGGGCGACCGCGGAACGGCTCCCGCTGCTGGCCGCCCCGGCCTCGGGCGGCACCCGGATGCAGGAGGGCGCCCCGGCCTTCGTGCAGATGGTGAAGATCACCGCCGCGGTCGCCGCCCACCGCGCCGCGGGCCTGCCGTACCTGGTCTATCTGCGGCACCCGACCACGGGCGGGGTCTTCGCCTCGTGGGGGTCGCTCGGGCACGTCACCATGGCCGAGCCCGGCGCCCTGATCGGGTTCCTGGGCCCCAGGATCTTCGAGTCGCTGCACGGCTACCCCTTTCCCGAGGGCGTCCAGGTCGCGGAGAACCTCCTGGCCCACGGCCTGCTCGACGCGGTCGTGCCCGCCCCTGAGGCCAGGCGGCTCGCCGTCCGGGCCCTGTCCGTGCTGTGCGCCCCGCGTGAGGTACGGCCCGCAGGGCGGGAGCCGGACGAGCACGTCCCCCCGGTCCAGGCGTGGGACGCCGTCACCCGTTCCCGCAGGGACGACCGCCCCGGCGTGCGTGAGCTGCTCGGGTACGGCGCCCGCGACGTCACCCCGCTCAACGGCAGCGGCGAGGGGGAGGCGGACCCCGGCCTGCTCATCGCGCTGGCCAGGTTCGGTGAGGCCCCGGCCGTCGTGCTCGGCCAGGACCGGGGCCGCAGAAGGGTCACGGCCCCCTTCGGTCCCGCCGGGCTCCGGGTCGCCCGGCGGGGGATGCGCCTGGC
The DNA here is from genome assembly GCF_040631275.1 of Streptosporangium sp. NPDC020145. Lineage (NCBI taxonomy): Bacteria > Bacillati > Actinomycetota > Actinomycetes > Streptosporangiales > Streptosporangiaceae > Streptosporangium > Streptosporangium sp. NPDC020145. The sequence goes on from NZ_JBEXZT010000005.1 coordinate 201,462, forward strand.
CGCGGAACTGGACCTGCCGCTGGTCACGGTGGTCGACACCCCGGGGGCCGCGCTGTCCAAGGCGGCCGAGGAGGGCGGCCTGGCCGCGGAGATCGCCCGCTGCCTGGCCGACCTGGTCACGCTCGGGGCACCGACGGTCTGCCTGCTGCTCGGTGAGGGCGCCGGCGGCGCCGCCCTGGCGCTGCTGCCCGCAGACCGCGTGTTGTGCGCCCAGCACGCCTGGCTGTCCCCGTTGCCGCCGGAGGGCGCCTCGGCGCTGCTGTACCGGAGCGTCGACTTCGCCCCGGAGACCGCCGCCGCGCAACGGGTGAAGTCGACCGACCTGCGGCGCGACGGCATCGTCGACCGGATCATCCCGGAGCTGCCCGACGCCGCCTATGAGCCGGAGGCCTTCTCCCGCAGGGTCGCGCACGCCCTGGAACACGAGATCGCCGGGCTGCTGCGGCCGGCCCCGGCCGACCGGCTCACCGCCCGCCTGGCGCGCTACCGGGCGCTCGGCGGGCGGGCGGACCCGGCCTGAGGCCGGGACGTCACGACTCCGGCTCGGCCGGGGTGAGGGACAGGGGGACGCGCTCGACGCGGATGGAGAAGACCTCGTCACGGGGGACGACGACCTCGTAGGCGCCGTGGTCGACCATCCAGTAGCCGAGCGCCTCGGCCTTCAGCCCGCTGTGACCGGTGTAGGCGATGTGCAGGCTCTCCTCGCCGTTCTCCTCGGAGACGTCGAGGACCAGGCACGGCTCGCCGCCGAACGCCCCGACCGTGCGCACCAGCACCAGCCACTCCAGCTCCTCGCGGGGCACCACGGCCCGCCAGTAGCCGGAGAGACGTTCGAAGCCCTGCCGGGCCTCCTTGGCGAACAGCACGACCTCGGAGTCACCGGGGCCCAGCGCCGCGACGTGGGTCCGCTCGCCGTAGCGCGCCAGGAAACCGGATGCCACCGGTTCGATCACGTCGCTCACGAGGCCCGCCGCCAGGCGAGGCCGTCGTAACGGCCGAACAGGCGCTCTTCGCCGGGTGTCACGTGGATGATCTCGGCTCCCGCTGGGATCGGCACGGGTGTGGTGTGGAACTGCGGCACGACGTGCTCACGCGAGGTGGTGAAGCCGTTGCCCGCGAACGGGGGGACGTCGTTCCAGTCGCCCCCCATGTGCGGGCCGTAGGGGACGGCGTAGGCGTCGACGTCACGGGCGAACCAGCGCATGAGGTACAGCTCCGGGACGGCCGTGGTCAGCTCGGAGCCCTCGAAGCCCAGGTCGAGGCCCGCGAAGAGCTGGGCGGGCGTTGTCAGGCGGGCGCAGTCCTGCACGCGGTAGACATATCCCGATATGACGCTGCGCCTGCCCGCGAGATAGGGCACGAGCAGTCGGGGCGGGATGACCTTCTGCATCTGCGTTCTACGCCCAGGTGGCTCACTCACGGTCGCATTTTACGATCTGCCGACCTGAAGCCGCCGGTGTTCCAAGCAGGGCAGGGCATTCCGGGTGGCAATCGTGACCTGGGGGTCGAGCACGCACGTCCGCACCGCGGGCGCGGGCCCCAGGTCGGTGTGGACGACGCCCATCGGGTCGACGAGCATGCTCCTGCCGATCCCGAAACCGTCGGCGGCCTCGGGGTTCGGCGCCTGCCCGACGGCCGCGACCCAGGTGGTGTTCTCGATCGCGCGGGCCCGCACCAGGGTCGCCCAGTGCTCCTCCTTCATCGGGCCCGACCCCCAGGCGGCGATCACCGCGAACAGGTCGGCCCCCCGGTCGGCCAGCGCCCTGCCCAGCTCGGGGAAACGGACGTCGTAGCAGGTGACCAGGCCGACCCGAAGCCCGGCCAGCTCGACGACCACCGGCTCCTCACCGGGGACGACCAGCTCCGACTCCTTGGCGCCGAAGGAGTCGAACAGGTGGATCTTCCGGTAGGCGGCCAGGAGCGCGCCCGTCTCGTCGAGGGCGACGGCGGTGTTGTACACCCGGCCCCGCCCTGTCTCTCCGGTCCCGGCCTCTCCGGTCTCGAACACCCCGGCGACGACCGCGAGGCCGGACTCCTTGGCGGCCTCGGCGAGCCCGGTGACGAACGGCCCGTCCAGGGGCTCGGCCAGGCCGGTGATCCGCCTGCCGTACCGGGTGAGGGTGGCCTCGGGGAGGATCGCCAGCTCGGCGCCGTCCTCGGCGGCGGAGCGCAGGGCCTCGCGGGCGCGGGACAGGTTGACGGCGGGGTCCTCGGAGACCGGGATCTGGCACAGTGCGATGCGCGTCACGTCCTCGACCCTATCCGGCGGTTGGGCACCCGTTCCAGCCACGTCAGGCATCGCCATCCCCACTCCAGCGGGCCGTAGCGGTGCCCCCGCAGCCACGCCCTGCTGAGGAACACCTGCGCGGCCAGGACGCTGACCGTCAGCGCGACCACCGTGATCCTGGTCGGGTCCGCGGCCAGCAACGGCAGCGCCGCCAGGATGACCAGGGTGCTCGTCAGATAGTTCGTCAGCGCCATCCGGCCGAGCGGCGCCAGGACCGCCAGCAGCGGCCCGCGCGCCCGGGTCCGCAGGAGCAGCAGCAGCCCCGTGCAGTAGGCCGTCGCGGCGGCGAGCCCGGCCGTGGGGTAGAGGCCGCGGAAGTAGAACGTGCGGTCCCCGGCCGTCGTCCTGACCCACAGGTAGCCGAGGACGACGGCCAGCGCCGTACCGGCCACGAAGGCGGGCCCCACCGGCCACCGCGGCGGCCCGTACTCCATCATCGCCATGCCCAGCAGGAACAGACCGGGGATGAGGATGACGCCGCCGCCCTCGCGTACCCCCCACACCGTCACGACGATCCCGAGCAGCAGCACCCCCCGGCGCGGCAGGAACGAGGCGGGCAGCAGCACCAGCGCCCCGAAGATCGCGTACGGCAGGAGCACCTCGCCCGGGTTCACCGTCTGGTGGAGCAGGCCGAGCACCCCGAGCACGGCCAGGCGGCGCAGCAGCACGAGCCTGGGACGGCCGGTGCGCGCGGCGGCCGAATCGAGGAACAGCACAAGGCTCATCCCGAAAAGCACGGAGAAGATTGGATAGAAACGGCTCTGTCCGAGATTCTCCACGACCCAGTCGACGGCACCGCGCTCGGCGCCGGGCACGCGCTCACGAAGGTGCTGCCAGGTGTTGACCAGCATGATCCCGCACACCGCGAACCCGCGTAGCGCGTCCAGCTCGTGGAGCCTTCCGGATGCGGGAGCCGTATGGGTCACAGGAAACAGACGTATCACCGCGCAATCCATCTCGCCTAGACGACCTCTGTCATAAGACGACAAGCCCATACAAATCTAGGTCGTCGGGCTGGCACTCGATCTGTCACGCGCCCCGGTCTACTGTTGCCGTGTGAACGATCCCCTGGTGGCGCGGATGCGCGCGTTCGGCACGACGATCTTCTCCGAGATGTCGGCGCTCGCCGTACGGACCGGTTCGATCAATCTGGGACAGGGCTTTCCCGACACCGACGGGCCCGCCGCGATGCTGGAACGCGCGGCGGCGGCGATCAGGGAGGGGGCCAACCAGTACCCTCCCGGCCCCGGCGTCCCCGACCTGCGCCAGGCCGTCTCCGAGCACCGCAAGGCCTGCTACGGCCTCGACTACGACCCCGACGGCGAGATCCTGGTCACCGTCGGCGCGACCGAGGCGATCGCGGCCTCGATCCTGGCGCTGTGCGAGCCGGGAGACGAGGTGATCGCCTTCGAGCCCTACTACGACTCCTACGCCGCCGCCATCGCCCTGGCCGGGGCCGTGCTGCGCCCGGTCACCCTGCGCCCGGTCGAGGGACGCTTCACCTTCGACCCGGCGGAACTGCGCGCCGCCGTCGGCCCGCGTACCAGGGCGATCCTGGTCAACTCACCGCACAACCCGACGGGGACCGTCCTCACCCGCGCCGAGCTTGAGGAGATCGCCCTGCTGTGCGGGGAGCATGACCTGGTGGCCGTCACCGACGAGGTCTACGAGCACCTCACCTTCGACGGCGTCGAGCACATCCCGCCGGCCACCCTGCCCGGCATGCGCGAGCGCACCGTGATGATCTCCTCGGCGGGCAAGACCTTCTCGGTCACCGGCTGGAAGACGGGCTGGGTGTGCGGGCCGTCCCCGCTCGTGCGCGCCGTGCAGACCGTCAAGCAGTTCCTCACCTTCACCGCCTCGGCCCCCTGGCAGCTGGCCGTCGCCCACGCCCTGCGCCACGAGATGGAGTGGGTCTCCGGGCAGCGCGCGGCCCTGCAGGCCAAGCGCGACCGCCTGACGGCCGGGCTGTCCGCGGCGGGCTTCGAGGTCTACCGCCCCTCGGGCACCTACTTCGTGCAGACCGACATCCGCCCCCTCGGCTTCACCGACGGCCTCACCCTGGCCCGTGAGCTGCCGGACCTGGCGGGCGTGGTGGCCATTCCCACCCAGGTCTTCTACGCCGACCCCGGACGCGGCAGCCACTTCGTCCGCTTCGCCTTCTGCAAGAAGGAGGAGGTCATCGACGAGGCCGTCGCCCGCCTCGGCCGTCTGGCGGGCCGGTGAGCGCGCCGTTCAGCCGACGATCCTGACCGGCAGGCGTCTGGCGCGCAGCGCCGAGCGGACGGCCCTGGCGAGCAGGCCGTACTCGGCGGACCTGGCCGAGCTGGCCCGGTAGGCCAGGCCGATGGTCCTGCCGGGGGCGGGGTCGGCGAAGCGGCGCAGCGCCAGCCGTACCCGCTTGCCCGTCTCGACCGGGACCGCCGACTCGGGCAGCAGCGTCACCCCGAGACCGCCCGCGACGAGCTGGACCAGGGTCGGCAGGCTGGTGGCGTAGGTGGCCGCCGTCGCCCGCGCGCCGACCTCACGGCACACGTCGATGGCCTGTTCGCGCAGGCAGTGGCCCTGGTTGAGCAGCACGATGTCCAACCCCTTGAGCGCCTCGCGGTCCAGCGGCGTGTCATCCCCGGCCATGGGATGGTCGGGGGAGAAGGCGAGCAGGAAGTCCTCCTCGTAGAGGGGCTCCTCGACCAGCCCGGTCACCTCGGTCGGCAGCGCGAGCATCACCATGTCGAGACGGCCCTCACGCACCTCCTCCAGGATGGTCTCGGTCTTGGCCTCGTGCACGGTCAGCTTGAGCCTGGGGAAGCGCCGCGAGAACATCGGCAGCAACGCGGGCAGCACGTAGGGGGCGACCGTGGGGATCACCCCCAGGTGCGCGGGGCCGTTGAACGGCTCCCGGTTCTGGGCGACCTCACCCATGAGGTCCTCGACCGCCTTGAGCACCCGCGCCGCGTGCACCGCGACCCGCTCGCCCGAGGGGGTCAGCAGGACCTTCCTGGTGGTCCGTTCGAGTAACCGGGTGTGCAGGGTCTCCTCAAGGGCGGAGACCGCGCTCGACAGCGCGGGCTGGCTCATCCGCAGCGCGGAGGCCGCCTCCCGGAAGTGCAGATGATCGGCGACCGCGAGGAATGCCCGCAGTTGAGCGAGGGTGGGGGTTGGCTCACTGATAAGGATCACCTGTCAGATTCGTTCGACTGCTCGATTTCTCGAATCAATGCTAGGTGCGGCAGTCTGGGCTCCGACAACGACGTCCCCTGTGAAGGAGAACCGGACTTGCTCACCATCGGTGACCGCTTCCCTGAGTTCGAGCTGACCGCCTGTGTCTCCCTGGACGCGGACAGCGCGTTCGCCCAGATCGACCACAAGTCCTACGAGGGCAAGTGGAAGGTCTACTTCGCGTGGCCCAAGGACTTCACCTTCGTCTGTCCGACCGAGATCGCCGAGTTCGGCCGTCTCGAAGGTGAGTTCGCCGACCGCGACGCCCAGGTCCTGGGCTTCTCGGTCGACTCCGAGTTCGTCCACCACGCCTGGCGCAAGGACCACCCCGACCTGCGTGACCTGCCCTTCCCCATGCTGTCCGACATCAAGCGGGAGCTGTCGTCGGCACTGGGCATCCTCGGCTCCGACGGTGTCGCCCAGCGCGCCACCTTCATCGTCGACCAGAACAACGAGATCCAGTTCGTCATGGTGACCGCCGGTTCGGTCGGCCGCAACGTCAAGGAGGTCCTGCGGGTCCTCGACGCCCTCCAGTCCGACGAGCTGTGCCCCTGCAACTGGAACAAGGGCGAGGCCGGTCTGGACGCGAAGCAGCTGCTGGCCGGCGTCTGATGTCCGTCGACAACCTCAAGGGCGCCCTTCCTGAATACGCCAAGGACGTCAAGCTCAACCTGGGTTCGCTCGTCACGACCTCCTCGCTCGGCGAGCAGCAGCTCTGGGGGACGCTGCTCGCCTGCGCGGCGGCGACGAGGTCCCAGCGCGTGATCGCCGAGATCGCGGCAGAGGCGGCCGACGTCCTGTCCGCCGAGGCGTTCAGGGCGGCCAAGGGCGCCGCCGCGATCATGGCGATGAACAACGTCTACTACCGGTCGATGCACCTGATCGGTGACGAGACCTACGCGACCATGCCCGCCAAGCTCCGTATGACCATCATCGGGAACCCGGGCGTGGACAAGGTCGACTTCGAGCTCTGGTCGCTCGCGGTCTCCGCGATCGGCGGCTGCGGCCGCTGCCTGGAGTCCCACGAGCAGGTGCTGCGCAAGGCGGGGCTGCCCCGCGAGCAGATCCAGGAGGCCATCCGGATCGCCGCGGTCGTCAACGCCGTCGCGGCGGTGCTGGAGTCGGAGGCCGCTCTGGCCACGGTCTGAGACAGCGAAGAAGGGGCGGGTGTGCACCCGCCCCTTCTTTGTGCCTGCCCTTCTTCGTGTCTGGCGTCAGCTCGCGTCGGCGAGGTCGGCCTGCGCCGCGGGCGCCGCGCCCCGCGCCGAGCGCAGCGGGAGTTCCTTGAGCATCAGCGCCGCCAGCGCGGCCAGTACGGCGATCGGCACGCCGACCAGGAAGACCGTGTGGATGGCCCGGGTGAAGGCCTCAAGGATCACTTCGAGCACCGGCGCAGGCAGACGGTGAATCGCGGCGGGGGAGCCGAGGCTGGGCGCCGTGCCACCGGTCAGGGGCAGATGGGCGGCCCTGGCGAGGGAGACCAGCTCGGAGGTGAGCCGGTTGGACAGGATCGCGCCGAACGCGGCCACGCCGACCGCGCCGCCAAGGGAGCGGAAGAACGTCACGCCGGAGGTGGTCGAGGCCATGTCGGCGCGGGTGACGGCGTTCTGCGCGGCCAGGATCAGGATCTGCATGGAGGCGCCAAGTCCGACACCGAGCACCGTGATGTCGACGCCGACGCTCACCAGTGAGCTGTCGACGTGCAGCCGGGAGAGCAGGAACAGCCCGAGGCCGACCAGCAGCATGCCCACGACGGGGAAGGCCTTCCAGCGGCCGGTCCTGGTGACGAAGCGGCCGACGGCGATGGAGGAGGCGAGCAGGCCGAGCACCATGGGCAGCGTCATCAGGCCGGAGGCGGTCGGGCTCATGTTCTTGACGATCTGCAGGTACTGCGGCAGGAACATCAGCGCGCCGAACATCGCGGCGCCGACCAGCAGCGAGGCCAGGCAGGTGAGCACGAAGGTGTGGTTGCGGAACAGGTGCGGGGGCAGGATCGGGTCGGCCGCCCGGCGCTCGGCGACGACGGCCAAGCCGAACAGCACCAGGCTCAGCGCGCCGAGCCCGTAGGTCCAGCCGGAGCTCCAGGCGAACTCCTTGCCGCCGAGTGACAGCAGCAGCATCAGCGCGGTCGTGCCGCCGGTGATGAAGGTCGCGCCCCACCAGTCGACCTTGGCCGCGCGGTGCGACGGCGGCAGGTTGAGCACCCGCTGGATGACGAAGAAGGCGACCACGGCCAGCGGCACACAGATCCAGAACGTCCAGCGCCAGGACATGTTGTCCACGACGAAGCCGCCGAGGAGCGGTCCCGCGACGGTGGAGACGCCGAAGACCGCGCCGATGTAGCCGGAGTAGCGGCCCCGCTCCCTCGGCTCGACCACGTCGCCGAGGATGATCTGCGGCAGTGCCGCCAGGCCGCCCGCGCCGATCCCCTGGACGGCCCTGGCCGCGATGAGCTGGCCCATGTCCTGGGAGAAGCCCGCGGCGACCGAGGAGAGCACGAAGACCAGCAGGGCGGCCTGGAACATGAACTTGCGGCCGTACAGGTCCGACAGCTTGCCCCACAGCGGGGTCGAGGCAGTCATGGTCAGCAGCGTCGCGCTGGCGACCCAGGCGAGCTGGTCCTGACCGCCGAGCGTGCCCACGATCGTTGGGAGCGCGGTCCCCACCACGGACGTCGAGATCATCGACGTCAGCATGGCGAGCATCAGGCCGGCCAGGATCTCCAGCACCTGTCTGTGGGTGAACCTCGGGGCCGCCTCGGCCTGGACCTGTTGTTCGGTCAGCATGGACATCCCCCAATGTATGTACGATACACATGAAGTTAGTAGACGCTTGTTTACCCGTCAAATCTGGAAGGAATGGGAAAGTGGACGAGATACGGCGTCGCGACAGGGAGGGCACAAGGTGCCGCATCCTGGACACCGCCCGCCGTCTGTTCGCCGAACTCGGCTACGACCAGGTGACGATGCGGCTCATCTCCGCCGAGGCGGGGGTCAACATCGCCCTGATCAACCGCTACTTCGGCACGAAGCGGGAACTGTTCGCCGAGGTGCTGGCCGTACGGGGGCGTTTTCCCGGGGTGCTGGACGTCCCGCGTGAGCAGCTGCCCCGGCGCCTGGCCGAGTACGTCGCCGACCTGCTCGGCTCGCGGGAGGAGGGGCCGGTGCTGGCGACGCTCAGCCGTTCGACGGTCTGCCCGGAGATCCACGAGATCGTCAGGGACCGGGTCCGTTCGGCGATCCTGGAGCCGCTGGCCGCGTGCCTGCCCGCCCGGGAGGCCCTCCTCGGGGCGACCGCCGCCACCGCGCTCGTGGCGGGCGCGGGCACGCTGCGCCAGCTCTTCGGGCCGGGCGCGTTCGACGAGGCGGGCAGGGAGGCTGTGGTCGCGCGGTTCACGAAGGTCTTCGAGGCCTGCCTCGGGGAGGCGTCAGGCTGACCTGTCGCGGCCCGCGGCGATCCGGCAGGCGGCGCCCGGGACGTGGTCGACCTGCAGCGTGCTGTGGTCGATGTGGAAGCGCTCGTGCAGCAGGTCGGCCAGCTCGCGGCGGACCCGGTGGCAGTCACCGCCCGGCGCGACGGTCACGTGCGCCGACAGCGCGGACAGCCCGCTGGTCACGGTCCACACGTGCAGGTCGTCGACCCCGGTGACCTCGGTGTGGGCGGCGATGGCCGCGCTCACCTCAGCCGGGGGCGCGCCGGGGGGCGCCGCCTCGAACAGGATGCGCCCGGCCTCGCGCAGCAGGCCGTAGGCGGCCTTGCCCATCAGGGCCGCCACGACCAGGGCGGCGATCGCATCCGCCCTGCCCCAGCCGGTGAGCCAGACGACCGCCCCCGCGACCGCGGTCGCCACGAAGGCGTACATGTCGTTGAGGATGTGCTGGAAGGCGCCCTCGACGTTGAGGCTGCCGCGGTCGGCCCTGGCGATGAGCCAGGCCGCGGCGGCGTTGACCCCGATGCCGACCAGCGCCGTGCCGAGGACCAGCGCCCCCGTCACCTCCGGGGGCTGCAGGAGCCGCCGGACGCCCTCGTAGACGAAGTAGACGACGAGCGCCACGAACGTCAGCCCGTTGATCGCGGCCGAGAGGATCTCGGCGCGTTTCCAGCCGAAGGTGTAGGCGCCGCTGGCGGGACGGGCCGCCATGCTCATCGCCACCAGGGCCAGGGCGATGGAGGCCGCGTCGGTGAGCATGTGTCCCGCGTCCGAGACCAGCGCGATGGAGTTGGCGATGACGCCGACCACGACCTCGGCCGCCATGAAGACCGTCAGCAGAACGAGTGCCGCGACCAGGTAGCGACGGTCGGAGTTCGCCCCGTGGCCGTGCCCGTGTCCATGCCCATGTCCGTGGCCGTGACCCATCCCGAGACCCGCCTCATCAACACTTGAACAGTTGCTCAGACGTTAAGAAAGGTAAGCCTAACGGAACAAGATCTGAAGCGCGGAGGCACCGGCAGGACAGGAAATGCGCGACCCGCACAACACTGGTTCCCCACCCGTCACCCGGGAATCCCCGCACCCCGCACTGTCCGGTGCCGGTCATCTCCGAAACAGCCCAAGTGGCCGTCCCCCTCGCGCCGTCCGCACCCGGGGGGCGATCATGGAGGGACGGCCGCCGCGCCGCCCCAGTCCACAGCACGGAAGGAACCAACATGACCTGGCTGCGTACCCTCAAGCCCAGGCCGAGGGCCACCACGCGGCTGATCTGCTTCGCGCACGCGGGCGGCTCGGTCACCGCCTACCGCGACTGGCCCGACCTGCTCCCCGGATCGGTCGAGCCGTACGGCGTGCAGCTGCCGGGCAGGGCGGACCGGTTCGGCGACCCCATGCCCGCCGACATCCACGAGATCGTCGGCCCCGTCGTCGAGGAGATCCGGCCCCTGATGGACCGGGACGTCGTGCTGTTCGGGCACAGCATGGGCGCGATCGTCGCCTACGAGACCACCAGGGCACTCGAAGCCGGGGGGGACGGCCCCGTCCGGCTGTTCGTCTCGGGAAGCGCCGCCCCGCACGAGCCCAGACGCAGGCGGGAGATCTCCTCCTACGACGACGAGGCCTTTCTGGCCGAGATGACCAAACTCGGCGGGACCGAGCTTGAGATCCTCTCCCACCCGGCGATGAGAGAGGTCGTCTTCCCCTACATCAGGGCCGACTTCCGCCTGGTCGAGGAGTACCGCCACACCCCCGGGCCCGCGCTGCGCACCCCCATCTCCGTCATCGTCGGCGACACCGACCCGGTGGTCACCCCGCTGCAGGCCAAGGAGTGGCAGGCCCGCACGGAGTCCGGCTTCTCCCTGACGATCCTGCCCGGCGGCCACTTCTACCTCCAGCCCCAACGCGCCGCCGTGGTGGCCGAGATCCTACGGAGGATGGGGTAGGGGGTTGTGTCTCTTTGCGCCGCTTGGCGGCGTCGCGGGTTGTGTCTCTTTGCTCCGCCTTCGGCGTCGCGGGCTTGGGCGCTTCGGGTCGGTGCCTTCCCTCGTCTCTCCGTCGCTTCGCTCCTGCGTTCCTCAGTCCAAGCACCGACGCGCCCAAGCTGGGTCTCTTGCTCCGCCTGCGGCGTCGCGGGCTTGGGCGCTTCGGGTCGGTGCTTTCCCTCGTCACTCCGTCGCTTCGCTCCTGCGTTCCTCAGTCCAAGCACCGACGCGCCCAAGCCGAAACCCCTCACACGTGGCACCGGGAAAGCATGAGACGAAACTTCTCGCACTTGGGGGTGTTCATGCCTTGGGGGCGGGTTTGGTCTTCACCGAGACGTAGTCGATGAGCATGGGGCGGCCGGGGACGGTGGCGGGGGTGGGGCCGCCGCCGAAGGCGTTGGGGAGGCCGCCGCCCACGGCGACGTTCAGGATCAGGAAGAAGCCGTGCGCCGTCGCCCTGCCCCAGGTCTGCGGGTCCATCCGGGTGGCGGCGACGGTCAGGACGGGGGCGTCGTCGAGATACCAGCGGATCTCCTTCTCGTCGATCTCCACGGTGTAGCGGTGGAAGCTCCCATGACAGGACGGGCAGGGACGCTCGCCGGAGCCGATACCCGAAGGCTCGCCGCACGGCCCGCCGGGCATCACACCGCAGTGCATGGCGGCCATGACCGAGGGACGGCCGTTGACCGCCTCCATCACGTCGATCTCGCCGATGGCGGGCCAGCCGGTGTAACCGTCGCGCAGCGGGGCGCCCAGCATCCAGAACGCGGGCCAGTAGCCCGCGCCGTCCGCCGGGGTCACCGCCGGGAGCCGGATCCTGGCCTCCACACGCAGCACGCCTCCCGGCGGGGGCCTGAAGTCGGAGCGGGCGGTCTCCACCCGGCCCGACGTCCAGGCCCCCTCGCGCAGCAGCGGGGTGATGGCCAGGTTCCCCGCACCGTCGAGGGAGACGTTCTCCGTCGAGTCGGTCATGGTCTCGATCTCCCCGGTGCCCCACCGGGGGGCGGGGCAGCCGGGATAGCAGGTACCGAGGTCGTGCAGCCACCCCTGGGGAAGCGGGGATCCGGCGGCCCCGGAGAAGTCGTCACGGAAGATCTCGGTCCAGCGTGCCTCCCGGGCCTCCCGGCCGGGCCCCGAGCACCCGGCCAGGAGGACGACAAGGGCGAGGACCACCCGGGTGGCGGGCCTCACAGCACCGTGGGGATCAGGTCGAGGTCCTCAAGGTCCTGCTCGATCCGGGGAGCGAGCCGTACCGCGAGGGTGTCGGTGATGTGCGCGTCGTCGCGGTAGAGCACGATGCCGTCGAGCGCCGCGGGGCAGGTGGCCGAACCGGAGTCCTCCGGGCACAGCAGCGGCGTCACGTCCAGCAGACGGACCCCCGGACGTCCCCCCGCGGTGATCTGCTCGGCCAGCGGATCGGGGCGCAGCCCGGCGGCGCGCGGGAACGCGCAGCCGGAGACGGGACCCCCGGAAAGACAGGCGGGCACGTCCTTGCCGGGCAGCGGCGTGTCACGCAGGTAGACCAGCGAGGCGCCGAGCCGTGACAGCGGGGTGAGGGTCGAGTCCCAGGCGCGGGTCAGCGCGGCCCTGTCGGTGGTGTACGCGTTGAGCGAGGCCAGCAGGATCAGCCGGGGCGGAGCCTCGCTCGCCAGCCGTTTCATCGCGTACTCCCGCCAGGCGTCGCACTCGCGGTACTCCCTGCCCAGCCGGGGGTCGACGACCGTGAGCCGGGGCAGCGGGCAGCCGGGCTTGGTGAGGACCTCCAGGGCCCACCCTCTCCGTACGGCGATGCGCTCGGCCGCGGCGAACCACTGGCCCGCGTGGGAGTCGCCGATGAGGACGACCCTGTCCTTGGAGGAGGTGTCGCCGAACAGGCACGGCGGGCTCGTCGTCGCGGTCAGCGCGATCTCGCAGCCCTGGGACTTGGGGAAGTCGTTCCTGGCCTGCGCGGGTGGCGGGCGCAGCGCCGTACCGGGGGTGTCCGGTGTCTCGGCCGACTGCGCCACGGTGACCGTGGTGGTCGTGGAGCCCTGCACGATCCCGCCGTTGAGCAGGAGCGCGGCGGCGACGGGCACGGCCATCGCGCTGGTGCCCAGGGCCAGGCCGCGCCGGGGCAGCGCCGCCACGACCCGTGACGTCCGCAGCGGCTGTTCGACCAGCCTCAGCGTCAGGGCCGCGGGAAGCGCGCAGGCCAGCACCAGCGCCAGCCGTACCGGCCACGACTGCTCGCCGAACGCGGCCTCGGTGAGGACCAGGACCGGCCAGTGCCACAGGTACCAGGAGAACGACAGCCGCCCCGCCAGCCGGACCGGTGCCCAGGACAGCGCGGCTGAGACCGGCGAGCGGAACACGATGACCGCCGCCGTGCCGAGCGTGGGGACCAGCGCGGCCGTCCCCGGGTACGGCGTCTGCGGGCCGAGCGCCACGATCGACCAGGCGACCGCGGCCGCCCCGGCCAGGCCGAGTGCCCCGGAGACGACCCGCAGGGAGAAGCGCGGGACGTCCCGGTGGCCCTCGCCGCCTCCGGGACGCGCGCCGAGACGCCCGCCGTACGGCGTGAGCAGGGCGGCCAGGGCACCCACGCCGAACTGCCAGGCACGGGAGGGGGAGGACAGGTAGGCGAGCGGGGCGCTGGTGCCCGTCCACCACAGCGCGAGCGCGAACGAGACACCGGTCAGCGCCACGACGGCCACCGCGATCGCGGGCAGGGGACTGCGGCCGAGGCGGCGCGCCACCAGCACGAGCACCAGCAGCAGCGGCGCCCACAGGAGGTAGAACTGCTCCTCGACGGCCAGCGACCAGTAGTGCAGCAGAGGACTCGGGTCCCGCGCGGCGGCCAGGTAGTCGGTCTGGCCCGCGACGAACCGCCAGTTGGCGAGATACAGGGCGGCGGCGACCACGTCACCGGCGACGTCGGTGCCGCGCAGCGGCGGCAGCAGCAGCCAGGCCCCGGCCGTCGTGGCGAGCAGCACGACCCCGGCGGCGGGCAGGATGCGCCTGGCCCTCCTGGCGTAGAAGTCCGCCAGCGAGAAACGGCCCTCGGCCGAGATGTCGCGCAGCAGCAGACCGGTGATCAGGAACCCGGAGATGACGAAGAACACGTCCACCCCGGCGAACCCCCCGGCCATGCCGGGCACGGTCGCGTGGAAGGCGAGCACGGCCAGGACGGCGACCGCCCGGAGCCCCTCGATGTCCGGCCTGAAGCCGAGACGGTAGCGCGGCGTCACGGCAGCAGCGGGGGCAGTACGGCGAGGCCGGAGGCGAGCAGCACGCCGAGCAGTAACAGGACGGTGATGGCCAGGGCCTCTGGCCAGCGCAGACGGTGGTTCAACGGAGAATCCTCCACAGATCACGAATGAGGGGGAGGGCGATGTAGGTGGTGCCGACGGCGAACAGGGTCAGCGCCCAGTACTCACCCCACCCGTAGACGGACGCGCGCAGCGCGATGCCGATCCAGGTGGCGGCCGTGGTGACGGTCAGCCAGACGAAGGCCATGCGGGCGACGGTCGAGACGAGCGTGCTCTTGCCCGCGGCGGCGCCGCTGGGCACCCACGCCGCGGCCTGGTTGCGCACCGCGTGCACGATGGAGATCAGATGACAGTAGGCGTACAGGGTCTGGGCGCGGGTCACCTCGAAGCGCCAGCGGCTCACCGAGACCGCGGGCAGCAGCACCAGCGCCACCCAGAGGGGCCCCACGAACGGGATCATGTGCCACGCCCTGACCTCGTCCGGATAGAAGGCGAGCATGACGAGCCCGGGCAGCGGGACGGCCGCGATGTTGGCGGCGGAGACGAAGTAGCTCAGGAAACCGCTGTAGTAGGACAGCCGTACCCGCCACGACATCGGCGTGCGGTGGAAGTCACGGTCGAACAGCAGGCTCATGCAGCCCATCGCCCACCGGTACTGCTGGGCGATGTAGGAGGCGACGTTGTCGGGGGACAGGCCCTTGGCCAGCAGCACCGGGACGTACTTGGTGCGGTAGCCGTGCTTCATCAGCTCGACGCTGGTGTAGATGTCCTCGCTGTGGTCGATCTTGGGGAAGCCCCCGATCTCCTCAAGCGTCGCGCGCCGGTAGACCACGTTCGTGCCCACGCAGATGGCTCCGCCGTCGGCGTCCCGCGACGGTTGCAGCCACCGGTAGAACATCTCCTGGGCGGCCCCGGCCGTACGCTGCAGCCAGGGCATCTCCTGCGTGGTGTCGAAGTACTGCGGCGACTGGGCCACGGCGATCCTCGGGTCCTCCAGATAGGGGACCAGGTGGGACAGGAAGTCGGGCCTCGGGCAGAAGTCGGCGTCGAAGACCGCGACGACCTCGCCCGAGCTGATCGACAGGCCGTGGTTGAGGTTGCCGGCCTTCTTCAGGTACCCCTGGTCGGGCCGCGCGCTGTACCGGAAGCCGTGCCGTACGGCCAGCTCCTCCACCTCGTCGCGGGCGGCGTCGTCGAGCACCCAGACCGTGACTGGACCGTTCCACCGGAGTGCTCCCACGTGGCGGAAGGTGTTGCGCAGGATCTCCATGGGTTCGCCCCTGGTCGGCAGGAAGACGTCCACGGAGGGCAGGCGGGCGGGCCGCCAGGAACGCACGAGCAGCTCGTGGGACTCCCAGGTGGTCAGCCGCTGACGCTGCCCGTCGACGAACGACATCGTCCATCCACTGAGGTTCAGCAGCAGGGCCACGAAAAACGGCCACAACGCGGGATGACGCATGGAGAATAGGAAAAGAGTCCCTGCGGTTAATGTCAGGGAAAGGGGCACGGACAGAAGCACCCAGCGCTTTTGTGGCCCGAAATACAGTTTCAGCTCGTCGTCGGACGGAGGCTGTGGAAGATATTGATCGGCCTTGTCAGGAGGCGCGTCAAGTAATGCAAGCATGCGGAGAACCCCGTTTTCTCAGCTGCGTGGAGCGGCTCGTTTTCCACCGCTGGATCAACTGTAAACAAAGTTATTGGTGTCGCGTGCGCGGGCAGATGATCTAGCGGGAAACGTGACGTTAACTGAACGTCATTCGGTGCTGTGAAATATCCGTCGATGTTGTGAGAAGTGGCGATATGTCCAAAATCATCGGATGTTTGGATGTGTCGCAGATCACAGGTTTGAAGCGGCCCGCGGGCGGGGCCGTACCGTGCGGGGGCCGGGTGCGCGGACCGCCCCGGGAGAACGATTACCGATCAAGGAGCCCCCGGGCGCCCTCCTCACGGGTGCCCGCCCCCGGACGGGGAAACCGCTCCCCGTGCCGGTGCCCGCCCCGCGCGGTGGGTATCGCAACGGGTGTCGCGACCCCGGGGCCGGTCCGGGCCGGGCCGGGGGTCGCGAGGCCACAGTGAGGCCACAGTGAGGCCACAGCGAGGCCACAGGGAACCCACAGGGAAGCAGCGGGACCGAGAGGTGACAGGGATGCCGGAACCGATTGAAGTGCGCAAGGTGGCGATCGAGAGCGTGACCGACGCCTCCGGGTTGTCCCGGCTCATCGACGACGGGGTGATCGAGGCGCACCGGGTCCTCGCGGTGATCGGCAAGACCGAGGGGAACGGCGGGGTGAACGACTACACCCGCATCCTGGCCGACCGCGCCTTCCGTGAGGTGCTCGCCGAGCGGGGGCATCCGGCGCCCCAGGACGTCCCGCTGGTCTGGTCCGGCGGCACCGACGGCGTGCTCAGCCCGCACGCGACGATCTTCGCGACCACGGCGGACGCCGAACCGAGCCAGGAACCTCGCCTGAGCGTCGGGGTCGCGATGAGCGAGGTCATCCTGCCCGAGGACATCGGCCGCCCCGCGATGGTCGAGAAGGTCGCCGCGGGCGTCAGGAAGGCCATGGAGGCCGCCGGGATCGACGACCCCGCCGACGTCCACTACGTCCAGACCAAGACGCCCCTGCTCACCCTCGCCACCATCAACGACGCCAGGTCCCGGGGCCAGGACGTGGTCGTCGAGGACACCGGGCCCTCGATGGACATCTCCAACTCGACCACCGCCCTCGGCGTCGCGGTCGCGCTCGGCGAGATCGGGACGCCCACGGCCGGGCAGATCCACCGGGACCTGTCGCTGTACTCCTCCGTCGCCTCCTGCTCCTCGGGGGTCGAGCTGGACAGGGCGCAGATCGTCGTCGTCGGCAACGTCAGGGGCATCGGCGGGCGCTACCGGATCGGCCACTCCGTCATGCGGGACGCGCTGGACGCCGACGGCATCTGGGCGGCCATCCGGTCGAGCGGGATCGACCTGCCGGAGCGCCCGCACCCCTCCGACCTGGACGGCAGGCTGGTCAACGTGTTCATGAAGTGCGAGGCGGACCCCTCGGGCAGGGTCAGGGGCAGGCGCAACATCATGCTCGACGACTCCGACGTGCACTGGCACCGCCAGATCAAGGCGACCGTCGGCGGTGTCGCGGCCAGCGTCACCGGCGACCCCGCCGTCTTCGTCTCGGTCGCCGCCGTCCACCAGGGCCCCAGCGGGGGCGGCCCGGTCGCCGCCATCGCCGACCTGGGCTGAGTGCCGGGGCTTTTGTCCCTGGTGTCGGTGTTTGATCGTAAGGTGACTCCGGTGAACGTGATCGGCGGATACGTGCTCAGGCGTGAGCTTGGCCGGGGCGGCATGGGCGTGGTGCACCTCGCCACCACCCCGACCGGCGGCCTGGCCGCGGTGAAGGTGATCCATCCCCGGCTCACCGACGATCCGGCCTTCGTCCGGCGCTTCGAGCGCGAGGTGGCCGCGGCCCGCAGGGTGGCCAGGTTCTGCACCGCCCCCGTCCTGGACGCCGGGATCGACGGGGACGTCGCCTACCTCGTCACCGAGTACGTCAAGGGCCCAAGCCTGGCGCAGGCCGTACGGGAGCAGGGGCCGCTGACCGGCGCCAACCTGGAGGCGCTCGCGGCCGGGATCGCCACCGCGCTCCACGCCATCCACGAGGCCGGGGTGATCCACCGCGACCTCAAGCCGTCGAACGTGCTGCTGTCCCCGCTCGGCCCGCGGGTGATCGACTTCGGCATCGCACGACTCGCCGACGAGGAGAGCCTGGCCAGCCAGGCGATCCTGGGCACGCCCGCGTTCATGGCGCCCGAGCAGGTACGCGGTGAGCCGCCGACCCCCGCGGCCGACGTCTACGCGTGGGGCGGGGTGATCGCGTTCGCGGGCACGGGCCGCCTGCCGTTCGGCGGAGGCTCCCCGCCCGAGGTCCTGTACCGGATCGTCAACGAGGGGCCGAACCTCGACGGCCTCGAAGACCGGATGCGCGCGGTCGTCGAACGGGCCATGGCCAAGGACCCCGCGCGCAGGCCGAGCGCCGGGCGGCTGCTGGGCGAGCTGATCGGCGGCAGCCCGACCCCGGCGACCGCCACCCAGGCCGTAGAACGCTCCTGGACGGTCACCGCTCAGGAGGAGCCCGCCGTCCCTGACGGGCCCGCCGTCGCCGAGCCGGGGAAGAGGGCCCGGCGCCGGTGGCCGTGGGCTCTGGGCGCGGTCGCGCTCGCCACGGCCGTCACCGCAGGCGTGGCCGTCCAGGCCGGTTTCGGCGCCGCGCCCGCCCTGCCCTACCACGCGGACTTCGCCGACTCCTGGGAGGTCGGCGTGACCGAGGGTGGCCGGAGCGAGCGGGACGGCGCCGCCTACCTGCTGACCGCCAACCCCGGGTGGCGGCTGTGGAAGTCGGCCCCCTTCCCGGGCGAACGCGCGCAGGACGTCGTGGTCAGCTCCTCGGCCCGGCTCGAAGCGGGGTCGGGGGAGTTCGGCGTGTGGTGCCGTGGCGACCTGGGCACCGGCGACCGGTACGAGTTCACGGTCGCGGGTTCCGGAGACGCCTCCATCGTCAAACGGCGCGCGGGGCGGGGCGTCGTCCTGGACGGGCCGGTCCGGGTACGGGGAACGGCGGACAGCCGTGTCGTGGCCCGATGCGGTCAACGGGGTACGGCGACCGCCCTGAGCATGTGGGTCGACGACGTCCTGGTCGCCGAGGCCGTCGACACACGCGATCCGTACGGCCCCGGCGCGGCCGGAGTCCACGCGGCGCCGGACACCGGCGCCCCGGTCCGGGTCAGGTTCCGCTCGTTCGACCTCAGCGGGCCGAAGGGCTGAGACGGTGCGGTTCGGCGTGCTGGGGCCGCTGCTGGTCCTCGACGGTGATCGCGACCTGACCCCCGGGCCCGCGAAACACCGCGCGCTGCTGGCCGCCCTGCTGCTGCGGCCCGCGCGGCCGGTGGCCGTCGACCGGCTGGTCGACGAGGTGTGGGACGGACGGCCGCCGGCCTCGGCGGAGGCGGTGCTGCGGGTCTACGTCAGCGCCCTGCGCAAGGTGGTGGAGGGGATTCGCACCGTGCCCGGCGGATACCTCCTCGACGTCGACCCCGACCGGGTGGACGCGCACCGGTTCGAGCGGCTGGTGGCGGAGGCCACGCGAGCCGGGGAGGCGGGCCGGCGGGCCGAGGCGGCAGAGGGACTGCGCGCGGCCCTCGCGCTCTGGCGGGGGCCCGCGCTGGCCGACGTCGAGTCGGACACGCTGCGGCGCGCGCACGCCGTACGGCTTGAGGAACTGCGGCTGACCACGGTCGAGGAGCGGGTCGAACTGGACCTGGCGCTCGGCCGGGGCGCGCGGGTGACCGGGGAACTGCGCGCGCTCGTGGCGGCCTACCCGCTGCGGGAACGGGCGTGGGGGCAGCTCATCACGGCCCTCGGCCAGGCGGGACGCAGGTCGGAGGCGCTGGGCGCCTACCAGGAGGCACGGCGGCTGCTGGTCGGGGAACTCGGCCTCGAACCGGGGGAGGCGCTGCGCGAGGCGCACGAACGCGTGCTCGCGGGCACCTCGACCCGGGCCGGACAGGTGCCGAACGAGACACCGAACGAGACACCGCCGGACATCGCCGACTTCACCGGGCGTGAACGCGTGCTGGACTGGATTCGCCGGTCGGTGCCCGACGCCGCGGGCGCGCCCGTCCACCTGGTGCTGCACGGCCCGGCGGGAGTGGGCAAGTCCGCGGTCGCGGTCCACGCGGCCACCGCGCTCGACTTCCCCGGCGGGCGGCTGCACGCCTCGCTCGGCGGCAGGACGCCGGAGGCGGTGCTTGAGGACCTGCTGCGCTCGCTCGGCTGCCAGGAGACGGCGATCCCCGCAGGCCTGGACGGGCGCGTCCGTCTCTACCGCAGCACGGTGAGCGGACGGCGCCTGCTGGTGGTGCTCGACGACGCGGAGCGGGAGGCCCAGGTACGCCCGCTGCTGCCCACCGGGCCCGGCTGCCTGACGCTGGTGACCAGCCGCTCGCCGCTGCACGGCCTGGAGGCGGCGCGCGCCCGCGAACTCGGCGTGTTCGACCGGGACGAGTCCGTGGCGATGCTGGCCGGGGTGGCCGGGCGGCGTCGCGTCGAGGCGGAGCCACGGGCGGCGGCGCGGATCGCCGAGTTGTGCGGCGGGCTGCCGCTGGCCCTCAGAATCGCCGGGTCCAGGCTGGCCAGGCGTCCCGGCTGGACCCTGGAACACCTGGCGGGACGTCTTGAGGACGAACGCGGACGCCTGGACGAGCTCAGCGCGGGTGACCTGGCCGTGCGCGGCAGCCTGGCGCTGGGCTACCGCGCACTCTCCGAGAGGGAACGCCTGCTGCTGCGCCGTCTCGGCGCGCTGTCGGCCCCCGACTTCGCCCCCTGGGCGGCCTCGGCCGTCCTTGGCGCGCCCGCCGAGGAGACGCTTGAGGCGCTGGCCGGGGCGGGCCTGCTGCAGGCGCGGGGTCTCGACTCGGCAGGTCAGGAGAGGTACGGCTGGCACGACCTGACCAGGCTCTACGCGGCCGAGCGCCTGGCCGCGGAGGAGGGTCCGCCCGCCGGGGTCCTGGCCGCCGCGGCCCCGGAGATCCTCGACCGCGCCCGGCGGGCCAGGACGTTGCTCCTGCCCGCGGAGCCGGGCTCGGGCCTGACCCTGGCCCGTACGGCCGAGCAGGCCGCGGCCGCGGAGACCGCGCTCCTTCGGGAGTCGGCCCGCTGGCTGGCCGCGGAACGGAGGTTCCTGGTCGCGACCGTCGCCGACGCGCGGCGGGCGGGCCTGGACGAGGCGGCCTGGCGGCTGGCCTTCTACCTGACGCCCTTCTTCGAACTGGGCGCGCACCGCGAGGACTGGCGCTCGGCCGTGGAGGAGGGGCTGCGGGCCGTACGGCGCGCGGGGCACCGCAACGGTGAGGCGCTGCTGCTCAGATCCCTGGCCGACCTGCACCGTGTGGAGGGCAGGCTGCCCGAGGCGGCCGAGGCACTGCGGCGGGCGCTCGGGCTCGCGGAGCCGGGGGAGGCGGCCCGCGTCCGGTACCGGCTCGGCCTGGTCCACCTCGCCGGGGAACGGCCGTCTGAGGCGCAGGCGTGTTTCGTGGCGTGCCTGGCCGCCTTCTCCGCGGCGGGCGACCGGCGGGGCAGGGCCGACGCGCTGCGCGCCCTCGGCGGACTGCGCCGGGATCGGGACCTGCTCTCAAGGAGTCTGGAGGCCTACCGCGAGCTGGGCGACCCACGGGGTGAGGCGGCGGTCTCGCTCGACCTCGCCGGGCTTCTCCTGGACACGCGGCGGCTTCGGGAGGCGAACGAACGGGCGGAACACGGCCTCGGCCTGGCCAGGCGGCTGGGGGACCGGCTGCCCGAGGCCGCGGCGCTGACGGTCCTGGCCGGGATCGCCCTGGCGGAGGGCAGGGCGGACGTCGCCGGGCAGAACGCGCGGGAGGCGCTGGAGACCTTCCGCGAGCACGGGGACCGCGCCGGTGCCGCGCGGGCGACGCTCACCCTGGCGGAGGCGTTGCTCGGGCTTGATGAGATTGATGAGGCGTTTGATGGAGTAATGCGAGTTATGGGAGAGTTCGACGCTCTCGGTGACCGGCGAGGCCGCGCCGCGGCGGAAGAGCTCGCCGACGAGGTACGACGCCGCCGTGGCCTGCGCGTATAGCGCGCTATACGCGTCCTGAAGGTGGCCCGCCTACGGTCGGGGCCGACGCGAACCACGACGGGCAAGAGGTGCAAGCACGATGGGAAGAGGGATCACGCCGGCGCTGGCCGCCGCCGTGCTGGCGGCCGTGCTGAGCGGATGCGGGGCGCTCCCCGGGCAGCGGGGCGGCGGCGGTGAGGAGAGGCAGCCGCTCCCCGCCTCCGCGGCCACGACCGGGGCCGCCGGGCAACCCGCGGAGAGGTCTTCGGAACAGCCCTCGGAGCAGCGGGACGTGCCCGTCGAGCAGGACGTCGAACAGGAGAAGGTGATCGCCGCCAGGAAGGTCAAGGCGGGCGGCGCCGACCTGGTCGTACGGATCACCGGCCTCAGGCGGCAGGGCAGGCTGGCCACGCTGACCTGGACGGTCACCAACACGGGCGACGCCAGATGGCAGATGAGCAACGACATGGGGGACACCCCGGGCGGTCTCGGGCTGACCGTCGGGGGGATCAGCCTGGTCGACCCGGTCAACGGCAAGCGCTACACCGTCGCGCGCACCGGCGCCTACCCCAAGGTCACCTGCCTGTGCTCCAGCTACGACGTGTTCACCGAGCCGGACGAGGTGCTGCCGCTGCACGCGGCGTTCGCCGCCCCGCCGCCGGACGTCACGAAGATCAACGTGGACCTCAAGGTGCTGGGCGTGTTCGCCGATGTCCCGATCTCCTGAACGTCTCACGGCCCTGGCGCTCACACTCGTCCTGACGGTGGGACATCCGGCGGCCGCGTGGGCCGACCCCGCCGACCCCGAGGCGGCCACGGCCGGGGTCGAGGAGATCGTCACCCGTGTCGAGGACGTCGTCGCCGAGGTCGAGTCGCTCGACGGCGCGGAGAGCGAGTCGAAACGCGGGGAACAGATCACCGTCGCGCTCACCAGCGACGTGCTGTTCGCCCTCGACAGGGCCGTGCTGACCACCGGGGCGAAGCTGCGCCTGCGGCGGATCGCCGAGCGCGTCCGCGCCGAGTCCGCGGGCAGCGAGGTCAGGATCGAGGGGCACACCGACGACCAGGGGAGCGACGCCTACAACGACGCGCTCTCGCTCAGACGGGCACGGGCCGTGGGGCAGATCCTGCGGGCCGCCCTCGCCGGCACCGGGACGACCCTGCTGGCCAGGGGGTTCGGCGAGTCCAGGCCCAAGGTGCCCAACATCGTCGACGGCGCTCCCGTCGAGGCGAACCGCGCGAGGAACCGGCGGGTCGAGATCGTCTTCGACGCCGCCCGGTGACCCTCCCTCGGCCGAGGACCCGCCGGTCACCGAGGGTAGGCTTCGGGGTCGTGCCGAGCATTCCCCAGCCACTGGTCCCCGGCGACGACGGCTCAGCCGACGCCGCCGTCTCGTCCGCGCTCGCCGCCTTCTCCGCGGGCACGGCCGACGTGGGCGCGGTGATCGCCGCCCTCGGCGGGGCGCGGCTGCTCGTCCCGGTCGTGGCCCTGCTGACGGAGTCCGAGGTCGGCGAGCACGGGCTGCGGCAGGAGAAGGAGAGCGAGATGGCCCTGCCGAAGCTCGTCGGCAAGGACGGCAGGCAGGCGGTGCTCGCCTTCACCGGGACCGGCCCGCTGAAGCTGTGGCGTCCCGACGCCCGCCCCATCCAGGCGACGACCCCGCAGGTCTGCCAGGCGGCGGCGCACGAGGACGCCGCGGCCGTGGTGATCGACGTCGCGGGCCCGGTGCCGTTCGTGATCGAGGGAGCCGTGCTGCAGGCGTTCGCCGCGGTCGGGGCCGGCACCCTCGACCGGCTCGGCTCCGAGACCCCCGGGGTCACCGTGGCCCGAATGGAGGCCCGAACGGAGGCCCGGAAGGAGGCCGGATCCGAGACGGCCGTCCCCCGGCGCCGCCGCCTCGGCTGGCCGCTGGTCGGCAGGTCGTCACGCGGCCGGGACTGACCTTCCCGCGTTAGGGTTCGGGCCGTGGACGAACACGGCCGACCTTCCCCGGGGGCGCGGTGAACCACCTCCTGCCCCTCGTCGCCGCCCTGGCCGGGCTGCCGCTCGGCTTCTGGGCGAGAGACCTGGCCATCCGCCACTCGGTCGGGGAGGAGGCCCTCCTCGGGCACGCCTGCCCGCGCTGCGCCACGGCGGTCGGCGGCGGCCCGGTCGCGTCCCTGAGACTCGCGGCCGGGCGCTGCCCGGGGTGCCGGGCACGGATCGGCCCGCCGCCTCTGGTGGCCGAGGTCCTCACCGCGGTGACGCTGGCCGCCCTCGCGTCGCGGTACCCATGGCCCGAGCTGGCCGCCTACGGGTGGCTCACGGCCGTCACGGTCGCCCTGGTCGCCGTGGACGTCGCCGTCCACCGGCTGCCCGACCGGCTCACCGCCGCCGCCTTCCTGGGCACGGTGGCGCCGCTGACGGCCGCGGCCCTGACACGGGACGGCGCCCCGGACCTGGCCAGGGCGCTGCTCGGCGGCCTGGTCCTGACCGGCCTGTACCTCCTGCTCTTCCTGGTCAACCCGGAGGGCATGGGGCTCGGCGACGTCAAGTTCGCGGCGGCGCTGGGCGTGGCGCTCGGCCGGCTCGGCTGGGACGCCCTGGTCACCGGCGCCTTCCTCGGCTTCCTCGCCGGAGGCCTGTACGGCGGCGCCCTGGTGGCCGCGCGCCGGGCGGGACGCGGCAGTGAGATCCCCTTCGGCCCCTTCATGGCCGCCGGTGCCTTCGCGGTCATCCTCACGGCCCAGGGAATCCGCTGACATGCCGGAGCGTCTCAACCAGTGAGCCTCGGCCATTCCAGTGGGCGGCACATGGAAGACTTGTCACCATGTTGCGCTGGTTGACCGCCGGAGAATCCCACGGCCCCGAGCTCGTCGCGATCCTTGAGGGCCTGCCCGCAGGGGTGGAGGTGACCACGGCCGACATCGACGGGGCACTGGCCAGACGCCGCCTCGGTTACGGCCGTGGCGCCCGGATGAAGTTCGAGCAGGACGTGGTGAACATCGTGGGCGGCGTACGGCACGGCCGCACGCTCGGCAGCCCGGTCGCCATCCGCGTCGGCAACACCGAATGGCCCAAGTGGGAGACCGTCATGGCGGCCGACCCGGTCGATCCCGCGCTGCTGGAGGGGCAGGCGCGCAACGCGCCGCGCTCACGCCCCCGGCCGGGCCACGCCGACCTGGCGGGCATGCAGAAGTACGGCTTCGACGACGCCCGCCCCGTGCTCGACCGGGCCAGCGCCCGCGAGACCGCCGCCAGGGTCGCCCTGGGCCAGGTCGCCCGCGCCTTCCTCAAGCAGGCCCTGGGCGTCGACATCGTCAGCCACGTCGTCTCCATCGGAGGGGCGCAGGCGACGCCGGGCGTCCTGCCCGGCCCCGAGGACATGGCCGCCGTCGACGCCGACCCGGTGCGCTGCGCCGACCCCGAGGGCAGCGCCGCGATGGTCGCCGAGATCGACAAGGCCCACAAGGACGGCGACACCCTCGGCGGGGTCGTCGAGGTCGTCGCCTACGGCCTGCCGCCGGGCCTGGGCAGCTACACCCACTGGGACCGCCGTCTCGACGCCCGCCTGGCCGCCGCGCTGATGGGCATCCAGGCCATCAAGGGCGTCGCCGTCGGCGACGGCTTCGAGACCGCCCGCCGTCCCGGTTCCCGGGCCCACGACGAGATCGAGAACACCTCGGACGGCGTACGCCGCATCACCAACCGCGCGGGCGGCGTCGAGGGCGGCATGACCAACGGCGAGCCGCTGCGGGTCAGCGCCGCCATGAAGCCGATCTCCACCGTGCCCAGGGCACTGGCCACCATCGACGTGCTGACCGGTGAGGCCGCCAAGGCCCACCACGAGCGTTCCGACGTGTGCGCCGTGCCCGCCGCCGCGATCGTCGCCGAGGCGATGGTCGCGCTGGTCCTCGCCGACGCCGCGGTGGAGAAGTTCGGCGGTGACTCCGTCGAGGAGGTCGCCAGGAACCTGTCCGGCTACCTCTCCTCGATGGTGATCAAGTGAGCGTGCGAACCGAGGAGGAACGGTGAGTCCCCGCGTAGTCCTGGTCGGCGCCCCCGGCGCGGGCAAGTCGACCGTAGGCCACCTGCTCGCCGAACGGCTGGGGGTCGCCTTCCGCGACACCGACGCCGACGTCGAGGCCACGGCGGGCAAACCGGTCAGTGACATCTTCGTCGAGGACGGCGAGGAGCACTTCAGAGAGCTTGAGGCGCGGGCCGTACGGCTGGCGCTCGACGAACACGACGGCGTGCTGTCCCTGGGCGGCGGCGCGGTGCTGGCCGAGGCGACGCGGGAACTGCTCGCCGGTCACCCCGTGGTCTACCTGGAGGTCGGCCTGGCGCAGGCGGTGCAGCGGGTCGGTCTGGCCTCGGCCCGGCCACTGCTGGTGCTCAACCCGCGCAGCCGGCTCAAGAAGCTCATGGAGGACCGCCGCCCGATCTACGAGGGGCTGGCCGTCCTCACCGTGGCCACCGACGAGCGCGACCCGGAACAGGTCGTCGACGAGATCGTGAAGGGACTCGGATCATGACGACCTCCAGGATCAAGGTGTCCGGAGAGCCCCCCTACGACGTGGTGATCGGCACCGGGGTGCTCGGCGAGCTTCCCGCCCTGCTCGGTCCCGCGGTCCGCACCGTCGCGGTGGTCCACCCGGCGAGCCTGCCGGAGATCGCCAGGCCCGTGTGCGGGGCGATCGAGGCGGCCGGTTACCAGGTCGTCGCGCTGCCGGTGCCCGACGCCGAGCAGGCCAAGACGGTCGAGGTGGCCGCCGGGCTCTGGTCGGCCTTCGGCGCGCACGGTGTCACACGCTCCGACGCGGTCGTCGGCGTCGGCGGAGGGGCGACCACCGACCTGGCGGGCTTCGCCGCCGCCACCTGGCTGCGCGGCGTCAAGGTCGTGCAGGTGCCGACCACGCTGCTGGGCATGGTCGACGCGGCGGTCGGCGGCAAGACCGGGATCAACACCCCCGAGGGCAAGAACCTGGTCGGCTCCTTCCACCCTCCGGCGGGCGTGCTGTGCGACCTGGCCACGCTGGTCTCGGTGCCCCGCGACGACTACGTCGGCGGCCTGGCCGAGGTCATCAAGGGCGGCTTCATCGCCGACCCGGTGATCCTCGACCTCATCGAGGAGGCCCCGCAGGAGGCCAGGCACCCCGAGGGGCGGCACACCCGCGAGCTCATCGAGCGCAAGGTGCAGATCAAGGCCGACGTGGTCGGCGCCGACCTGCGTGAGGGCGGCCTGCGGGAGATCCTCAACTACGGCCACACCCTGGCCCACGCCATCGAACGGGCCGAGGGGTACCGGATCCGCCACGGAGAGGCCGTCGCCATCGGCATGGTCTACGCCGCCGAGCTGTCCCGCCTGGACGGCCGGATCGGCGCCGCCGTCGTCGAGCGCACCCGGTCCATCCTGACCTCCGTCGGGCTGCCCACGGCCTACCGCCGCGACGCCTGGCCCGGTCTGCGCGAACACATGCGCCTTGACAAGAAGAGCCGCGGCGCCAGGCTGCGCTTCGTCGTCCTCGACGACCTGGCGAAGGTGTCCCCGCTTGAGGACCCGCCGGAGGAGCTGCTCGAAGCCGCCTACGAGGAGATCGCCAGGTGATCGGATGAGACCCGTCTACGTGCTCAGCGGCCCCAACCTGTCGCGACTGGGCACCAGGGAGCCCGACGTCTACGGCGCGGAGACCCTGGCCGACCTGGCGGCGCTGTGCCGGGAGACGGGCCGGGGGCTGGGCCTGTCCGTGGACGTCAGGCAGACCGACGACGAGGCCGAGATGATCTCCTGGCTGCACGAGGCGGCCGACGGCCGGATCCCGGTGGTGCTGAACCCCGCGGCGTTCACCCACTACTCCTACGCGCTGCGCGACGCCATCGCCCAGCGGACCGCGCCCCTGGTCGAGGTGCACATCTCCAACCCGGCCGCCCGTGAGGAGTTCCGGCACAACTCGGTGGTCGCGGGCGTGGCGACCGGCACGATCGCGGGCTTCGGGCTGAGGTCCTACGTGCTGGCGCTGCAGGCCGTGGCGGAGCTCGTGTAGTGGGCCACCGTACCTTCGCCTCCTTCGCCGCGCTGGGCGACAGCTTCACCGAGGGACTGAACGACCCCGGCCCCGGCGGCGAGGGCGGACCTTTCAGGGGCTGGGCCGACCGGGTCGCGGAACGGCTGGCCGCGCTCGAACCGGAGTTCCGCTACGCCAACCTCGCCGTGCGGGGCAGGCTGCTCGGCCAGGTCGTCGAGCAGCAGGTCCCCAGGGCGGTCGAGATGCGGCCCGACCTGGTCAGCCTCTGCGCGGGGGGAAACGACCTGCTGCGCCCCGGCTGTGACCCGGACGCGATGGCCCGGCTGCTGGCGGGAGCCGTACGGGATCTGCGGGCGACCGGCGCGGAGGTGCTGCTGTTCACCGGTGTCGACCCGCGTGACACCCCGATCATGCGCCGTGCCCGCGGCACCTTCGCGATCTTCTACATGCACGTCAGATCCATCGCCGACCTGTACGGCTGCCGCCTGGTCGACCAGTGGTCGATGCAGGGCCTGCGCGACTGGCGCGCCTGGAGCGAGGACCGGCTGCACATGAACGCCGAGGGTCACCGGCTGGTGGCCGCCAAGGTGTGCGACGTCCTGGGGGTCGAGTGCGCGGACGAGTGGCGCAAGCAGTGGCCGCCGCGTGAGCGGGTCACCCCCGGTGAGCGGCGGCGCGAGGACGTCCGGTGGGTCAGAGAGCACCTGGGCCCCTGGGTCGTCCGCAGGCTACGCGGACGCTCCTCAGGCGACGGCCTCGACCCCAAGCGCCCCGACCTGGGCCTTCTCGATCTCTAGGGCCTGTTTCGCGGACCCTCGCCACGGCGAGGATCCGCGAAACGGGTTTCAGCCCTTCCCGAGGCGCCTGAGCGCGTCGCGGACCTTCCCCGGGTCGTTGGTCGGCCAGAAGGGCGGCAGCGAGTCGCGCAGGAAACCGGCGTAGCGGGCGGTGGCGAGGCGGGGGTCGAGGACCGCGACCACCCCCTTGTCGTGCTGGCTGCGCAGCAGGCGGCCCGCCCCCTGGGCGAGCAGCAGGGCCGCGTGGGTCGCGGCGACCGACATGAAGCCGTTGCCGCCCCTGGCGGTCACGTGGCGCTGCCTGGCGGAGCTCAGCGGGTCGTCGGGACGCGGGAACGGGATGCGGTCGATGATGACCAGCCGCAGGGAGGGGCCGGGCACGTCCACGCCCTGCCACAGGGTCAGGGTGCCGAACAGGCAGGTCGGCTCGTCCTCGGCGAACTGCTTGACCAGCAGCATCGTTGAGTCGTCGCCCTGGCAGAGCAACGGCACGCTCAGCCGCTCCCGCAGCGCCTCCGTGGCGGCCTTGGCGGCCCGCATCGAGGAGAACAGGCCCAGGGTGCGGCCCCCCGCGGCCTCGATCAGCTCGGTGATCTCCTCGAGGTAGGCCTCGGGAAGGCCGTCACGGCCCGGCTGGGGCAGGTGCTTGGCGACGTAGAGGATGCCGCTGCGCGCGTGGTCGAAGGGGGAGCCGACGTCCAGACCCCGCCAGCCGTCCTTGGCGCCCTTGCCGTCCCCCGAGCCGAGGCCCCACTGGCGGGCCAGGCCGTCGAAGGCGCCGCCGAGCGCCAGCGTCGCCGAGGTGAGGACCACCGTACGGTCGCCGAAGAGCTTGTCGCGGAGCATCCCGGCCACGGTGAGCGGGGCGATCCGCAGCAGGGGCGGGCGCCGGTCGGTCGCCGCCTCCAGCCAGACCACCTCGGCCCGGTCGACCTCCTCCGCGTGACCGAAGGCGTCCAGCATCCGCTGCGCGGTGTCGTGGATCTCGTCGAGGGCGGTGAAGGCCGCCTTGCGCAGGCCCGCGCCCTCCGGGTCGTCCTTGTCGCCGCCGGACCTGGGGCCGAGCGCGGTGATGCAGGCCCAGGCCGCGTCGCGCACCAGGGCCAGGGTCATCCCGAGCACCGGGGGCAGCTCGTCGAGGCGCCCGGCGGGGGCGACGGCGAGCAGGTCCTTGAGCTGCTCGCCCGCCTCCATGAGCCGGTCGGAGATCGCCTGCTCGATCAGCCGCCCGACCCGGCGGACCGTCACCGAGACCATGGCCTCCGACAGCTCGCCGCTGACCACCGAGGTGACCCGGTCGACCAGCTCGTGCGCCTCGTCGACCACGACCACCTCGTGCTCGGGCAGCAGGGAGAAGTCCTCCATGGCGTCGATGGCCAGCAGCGCGTGGTTGGTGACGACGACGTCGGACTCGCCCGCGCGGGCCCTGGCCAGCTCGGCGAAGCACTCGGCGCCGCTGGGGCAGCGGGTGGCGCCCAGGCACTCGCGTGAGCTCACGGAGAACTGCCGCCAGGCCTGCTCGTTGACGCCCGGCACCAGCTCGTCGCGGTCGCCGGTCTCGGTCTCCTGGGCCCACTCCTGGATGCGCTGGACCATCCGGCCGGTCGCGTTGACCTCGCGCGGGTCGAAGAGCTGGTCCTGCTCCTCCTCGGGCCAGCCGGCCGCGGCCTTGTAGCGGCACAGGTAGTTGCGGCGGCCCTTGAGGATGGCGAAGGTCGGCTGGTGCGGCAGCCGGGGGGCGAGGGCCTCGGAGAGCCTGGGCAGGTCGCGGTCGACGAGCTGACGCTGCAGCGCGATGGTCGCCGTGGAGACGATCACCGCGCCTTTCGATGACATCGCGTGCCGGATGGAGGGGATCAGATAGGCCAGGGACTTGCCGGTGCCGGTGCCCGCCTGGACGGCGAGGTGGTCGCCGGAGGAGATCGCCCGCTGGACCGCCCGCACCATCTCGATCTGGCCGGGGCGTTCGACCCCGCCGACCGCCTCGACGGCGGCGCTCAGCAACTCCTCGACCTGGGGCAGGTCAGGCGCGGTCGCGGGGACCGCCGTGGGGGCGTCTTCGGCGGAGGTGATCGAGTCGGTCGGCACGACAGCCAACCGTACCGGCTTCCC
The DNA here is from genome assembly GCF_040631275.1 of Streptosporangium sp. NPDC020145. NCBI lineage: Bacteria > Bacillati > Actinomycetota > Actinomycetes > Streptosporangiales > Streptosporangiaceae > Streptosporangium > Streptosporangium sp. NPDC020145. The sequence continues at coordinate 232,168 of NZ_JBEXZT010000005.1, forward strand.
CCGACAGACGCGGCTGGCTCCGGTGAGTCACCCCCTGTGCGCATCCCGGCATTCCGGGACGCGAGGCTCGCGGCGCGTGGCAGACTTGGCTGGATCAATCCGGATCACCGCCCTCGTACGGTCAAAGAAGATCGCCCGTTTCGGCTCACCGGGATGGAGGATGGGGGTGGAAAGACCGGTTCGGTAGGGTTTTCCGGGGTTGAGTGGACGAATAAAGGCTGGTTAAAGCACTATGTCCTCTATGTCGGAAGTTGTCCCCTTGCCGTCGTTCGGTGAGGTGTTCTTCGACGAGCGTGGCCAGGAGCGGGTGCTCCGGGTCACCTGGCACGAAGGCACCCTGGTGCTGAGCCTGTGGCGCGGCGAGATGTGCACCGCCAGTTTTCGCATGCCCATGAACGATGTCGGGCGCCTGGTCGACACCCTCGACGAGGGGTTCGTCGAGGCCGGGGGACAGTACCCCGACGAGGTCGGCGAGGCGACGGGGCAGGGCGGCTACCAGGACCCCAACGGGTTCCCCGGGACCGGGCAGTACGCCAGGCCGGCGCCTGAGGACTACGCGAGCCCGCCGCAGCAGTACACCGACCCCGCGGCCACCCAGGTGGTCCCCGCCGCCGAGGAACCGCGTCCCGCCGCGCTCAGCCCGACCGACGTGCTCGTCGCCAGAGGCGCCGTCCCGCCCGTCGAGCGCCCGCCCGCGGGATACGGTCCCGACGGTGTGGTGCCCCGGGAGAACATGATCGTCAACGACAGCCTGCCCTACGGTCAGCCCGCCGAGCAGGCCGGGCACGGCCAGGCGGAGCCGGTCTACCAGATGCCGGGCGACCTCTATCCGCCCCAGCAGCCCGCCGCCCCCTACGGCGGAGCGGCCCCGCAGGGGTACGGCGCGCAGCCCCAGGACCCGTACGGCGCGGCCAGGCAGCCCGATCCCTACGCCACGGCCCCCGCCCACCAGCCCGACCCCTACGGTGGCCCGGCCCAGCAGGCCGATCCCTACGCCGCCGCTCCCGTTCAGCAGCCCGACCCGTTCGCCCAGCAGCCCGACCCGTTCGCGCCGCAGAACCGCCCCGACCCGTACGGTGTCACGGCCCCCGCCCCGCTGCCCGCCGACCCCTACGCGTCCCAGGGCCCCGGACAGCGCTCCGGACAGCGTCCCGCCGACCCCTACGTCCAGGCGGGCACGACCGACCCCTCGGGCTTCCCGGCCCACTCCTACCCTCAGGCGCAGCCCGACCCCTACGGTTATCCGGCCCCGGCGCAGCCCGATCCCTACGCCTTCGGCGCCAGGCAGGCGGGCCATCCGGCGGACCTGAGAGACCTGTACGGCCCGCAGGGCTACCAGGAACAGCCGGTTTACCAGGAGCAGCAGACCTCCTACCAGGAGCCGCCCGCCTACCAGCAGGACGTCGACCCGTCCGACCCGCTGGGCATCTTCGGAGGCCAGCAGCAGGACAGGCGCTCGCGCTCACGCTCCCAGGAGTCGCCGCACTCGACCGGTGAGCGGCTGCGTCCGGAGCACGAGGAACGCCGCGACTGGTGACCTGACGGATCACCGAAGGGCCATCCCGTAGTCTGATCACCCGAACGGGTGAGGAGTGGGATGAACCAGGCGTCCGCCGTACAGCTTCTGGTCGTTCCGATCATCGCGATCGCGGTGGCGGCCGTGGCCAGGCGCAGGGGGTGGCCGTCGCCGCTGCTGCTGGTGTTCGCCGGGCTGGTGCTGTCGCCGTTCGTGCCCGGCTACCAGCTGGACCCCGAGCTGGTCCTGCTGGTCTTCCTGCCGCCCCTGCTCTACTCCGCGGCCATCGACAGCTCCTACATGCGTCTCAAGGCGGTACGGCGCCCGGTCGCGCTGCTCTCGATCGGGCTGGTGCTGTTCACCACGCTCGTCATCGGCTGGGTCGTCCACCTGCTCATGCCGTCGCTGCCGCTGGCCGCCGCCTTCGCGCTCGGCGCGATCGTGGCGCCGCCGGACGCGGTGGCCGCCGTCGCGGTCGCCCGCAGGCTCGGGCTGCCCCGCAAGGTGGTCACCATCCTGGTGGGGGAGAGCCTCTTCAACGACGCGACCGCGCTGACCGCCTACCGGGTGGCCGTCGCCGCCGCGCTCGGGGAGGGGATCAGCTGGCTGGACGCCGTGGGACGGTTCCTCTACGCGGCCGTCGGAGGCGTGGTCGTCGGGCTGGTGCTCGCCTGGTGCCTGGCCAGGGTCCTGCTGATGCTGCGGGACGCCCTGGTCGAGAACACCGTCATGCTGCTCATCCCGTTCGGCGTCTACCTCGCCGCGGAGGCCGTACACGTCTCCGGTGTGATCGCGGTGGTGATCGTCGGCCTCTACGTCGGTCATCGCATGCCCCGCGCGGGCTTCGGCACCCGCCTGCTGTCCGGCGCCGTCTGGCGGGTCGTCGACTTCTTCCTGGAGACGATCGTCTTCGCCCTGATCGGCCTGCAGCTGTGGCCGATCATGACGGAGCTGAGGGACGCCGACCCCTGGCTGCTCACCGGCATGGCGGTCGCGGTCTTCGCCGCCGCGGTGCTCTCCAGGGCCGTCTGGGTCGTGCCCAGCATCTACCTCCCCCGGGTGTTGTCGGCGGGGGTGCGCAGGAACGAGCCGAACGCGCCGTCGTGGCGCAACACGGTCGTCGTCAGCTGGGCGGGAATGCGCGGCGTCGTCTCACTCGCCGCCGCCTTCGCCATCCCGCCGGACTTCCCCGGGCGGCCGACGCTGCTCTTCCTCACCTTCGTCGTGGTGATCGGCACCCTGCTGATCCAGGGGTTGACGTTCCCCGCGCTGATCAGGCGGCTGCGGATCTCCAACGAGGAGGAGGTCTTCAACGACAACCTCACCGAGGCCGCGGCCCAGCAGGCGGCCGCCGCGGCCGAGCTGGCCCGCCTCGACGAGTTGGTCGCCGAGGGGATCGACGAGGTGCACCGGGAGGTCGTCGACCAGCTCAGGTCGCGGGCCGAGCGCCGCGCCCTCACCGCCTGGGAGCGCCTCGGCGGCGGCACGGGGCCGAGGGGTGAGGAGACGCCGAGCACCGTCTACCGGCGGCTGCGCAGGGAGATGCTCGCCGCGGGCCGCGAGGTGTTCGTGCGTCTGCGCGACGAGGGGCGTCTCGACGACGAGGTGCTCAACAGGGTCATGCACGAACTCGACTTCGAGGAGGCGACCCTGGAGCGGGACTGAGGGTTCCCCTCAGCCGAGGATGTCGTCGACGTAGCACCACCGCCAGCTCTCGCCGGGCTCGAAGGAGGCGACGACCGGGTGCCCCTCCTGGGCGAAGTGGGCGCTGGCGTGCTTGTTCGGCGAGGAGTCGCAGCAGCCGATGTGCCCACATGACAGGCATCTGCGCAGGTGGACCCAGCGGCTTCCGGTCGCGAGGCACTCCTCGCACCCCTCGGGAGTGCGGGGCGCCGGGTTCTGGGCCTGGGTGAGGTGGTCGCAGGTGGACATGGTTCCTCTCGGTGGATCGTCGTGCCGGCCGTACGGCCGGAGCCGTCGCGCGGCCCGGCCCGCGAACCCGCCCCTGCGAGATCCACGGACGGCACCGTGGCGGGCCAGTCCACTCTACTTACCCCCAGGACACCCCCAGGGGCGCGGGGACCGGGCATGGGGAGTCTCCATGGGGTGACAAGGCCGATACGGCGGCGCCTGCCTGGCCGGGCACTTGGGTAGGGTCGGGGCATGCGACCCCTTCCGCGACGAATTCCCGCCATCGCCGCCTCCGGGCTGGCCGCCGTCCTCCTTCTCTCCGGCTGCGCGGAGATCCAGCAGGTCTCGGACGGCGTCGACAAGGCCCAGCAGTGCGTGCAGGCCGCGGGCATCGTCACCGACACGGTGAAGAAGCTCGCCACCCTGGCCGACGACCCCGGCGCGGCGGAGAAGGCGCTGAACGACGGGGCCGCGAAGCTGGGAGAGCTGGCGGACAAGGCGTCCAACACCACGCTCAAGCAGGCCGCGGACGACGTCTCCGAGAGCCTGAAGAACCTGGACGTCACCGACGCGCAGAGCGCCGTCGACGCCGTGCAGAAGGCGGGCAACGACTCGGTGGCCTGGATCAGGAAGTTGACCGAAGCCTGCAGCTGAGAGGCGCTTTTCCTGCCGGAGAAAAGGGGAAGGCCTCCCGCATTCCCGGGTTCTCTATGGGAAATATGGTTGAACTAGCGTCGTCAATATGGACCTATCCAGGGACGAACCGGACCCCCGATTCACCCTCGCGAACGAACGCACGTTCCTCACCTGGCTCAGCACGTCGCTCGCCCTGAGCGCGGGCGGCGTCGCCATGGCCGCCGTCTCCGCCGACGTCTTCGTCCCGTGGATGAGGACCGTACTGGCGGTCACCCTGGTCTCGCTCTCGGCCCTGTGCGCCGCGATGGCCTACCCGCGCTGGCGCAGGGTGCAGCGCGCCCTGCGCCAGGCGGCGCCGCTGCCCGAACCCGCCATCGCCCCTCTCCTGGGATACGGCGTCGCGGCCGTGGCCGTGCTCGCCATGGTTCTCATCCTCCTGGGCCGATGATCCCCATCTGGGACGAGGGGCTGCAGAACGAGCGGACCCGGCTGGCCTGGGTTCGCACCGCCGCGGTGCAGGCGGTCGGCGGCCTGGGGGCGGGCGGTGTCGCGCTGCGCGCCGGGGTGCCCCCGGCGGCCGTGACCCCCTTCTTCCTCTCCGCGGCCGCGGGCGCCCTCCTGCTGGCCCGCACCGGCGTCCGCTACCGGCGCGTGCAGCGCGCCCTGCACGAGGGCAGTCCCCTCGACGTCCGGGTGGACGCCCTCGTCGCCTGGCTCGGCACGATGGCCGCCGCGCTCGGGGCCGCCGTCTTCGTCGTCGTCAGATAGCCACGGCGTTCGGCGCGAATATCCGGCCGGTCGGCTGTTTCCGCCGCCTAAGTACTCCTGCTTCAAGGAAAATACGGCAGGATAGCGCAGCATGTCACGGTTCGATGATCTGCCTGGCTACGCCGCGTCGATCGCCCCGCTGATCGACGCCGTCCACCTCGGCGTCCTCATCGCGGGCAGGCCGCTCGGCCGGGAACTCGTCGAACGGTCAGGACTGCAGGCGGACCTGCTGGTCGATCTCCGGTACGTGCTCCCCGCCCGCCCGCTCACCCGGCGAGGGCTGGCCGCGCTCTACCGGTACAACCCGTTCGACGACAACGAGATCGGGGTCCAGCTCGCCCAGGGGACCCTCGTCACCGACCACGACGGCGCCCTGCGCGCCACCCCCAGGGCGCTGGCCTTCATCACGGAGCTGTACGGCCTGCACACGACGGTGACCGGGGAGATGTGGGCCGGGCACGCCGAACGGCTGCCCGAGCTGGCCGGTCTCGCCGGGCGGCTCGTCGAGGCCTCGGCGGACAGCGGTGGCGAGGCCTTCGCCCAGGCGGCGCCGCCGTACGAACCGGAGGGGACCTCAGAGGGGGTGCTGCTGTTCAACCGGCTGGCCGCGCTGCGTTACCACCGGGCCGACGCCCACGCCGCCGCGTGGGAGGAGGCCGGTCTCACCGCCACCCAGATCGTCGGCCTGTCCTCCGGCCCCTCCCGTGAGCGCATCGAGGAGGACACGAACCGCAGGGCCGCCGTGCCGTACGAGGTCCTGACCACCGCAGAACGGCAGTCACTCCTGCTGGGCCTGAGCGCCCTCGGTCACTAGGAGCTGCCCGGGTGCCTGCTGGCCACCGGACACGGCCCGGGCCGTACGGGGAGGTGAACGGGGTGGCGTCCGGGACCTGTCGGCCCCGGACGCCGGGGGAGTGTTCCCTTCCCCTGGACACTCCCCAGGTCAGTACCAGTTTCTTGACCGGAAATGACCCCACGCGCCGCACGGTGACCCGTAGCGGCTCTTGATGTAGCGCAGACCCCAGTGGATCTGCGTGACCGGATTCGACCGCCAGTCCCCGCCGACGCCCCTCATCTTCGAACCAGGCAGGGCCTGGGGGATGCCGTAGGCACCCGAAGAGGGGTTGTGCGCCTGGTGGTTCCAGTTGCTCTCCCTGGTCCAGAGACTGTCCAGGCACTGGAACTGGTCGCGAGACCACGAACGGCGCGCGACGAGGCGGAACGCGATCGCCTTGTTCCTGCTTTTCGATGTTCTGGCGGCCGTTCTGACCTTGGGCACGGTCCTGGTGACCCAGACGGCCCGGTGGACCCTCCTGACCTGAGGACTCACGGCCACGGCCGCGGCCCTCCCGGTCCGGGCGGCCTCCTCGGACGCCGCGGGGCCGCCGGCGGTGCCGGTCGCCTCGGTGGTACCGGCGTTCGCGGTCGTCGTGATGTCGTCGGCCCGTCCGATGGACGCCGAACCGACCACGGTCGAGGCGGCGATCATGCTCAGAACGGTGTTGCGCAGAACACGGTTTCTGTCCACTTTCATCCTTGTCCGCTGGCCGCGTGCGGGAAGGCGCGTGGAACCGGAGTCCCCCGCGCGCTCGACGATCCGGCACCCGTGGCTCGGGCGGGGACGCCCGCGTGGTCTCGCCGGCCCGTTTCCGGCATGAGACACCGCGACGTGTTTCCTAGGCGGCTTTCTAGTACGCCGGAGGAGCGGCGACGGGCGCCTGGGACACGTGCGGGGAAGGTGTTTGCCCGATCTTCGCGGCATGCGGGTGGTTCGGCGGTGATCACCTGACCGGCGGTGATCTGCCTGGAGACCGGCGGGAGACGAAAATCACCCCGCCTTGGGGTTTGGATCTAGTACCAGCCGTGGGAGCGGAAGTGCGCCCATGCCCCGCACGGCGAGCCGTAGCGTTGCCGGATGTAACCGAGGCCCCATCTGATCTGTGTTCTGGGGTTGGTCCGCCAGTCCCGGCCCGCGTCGGCCATCTTCTTCCCGGGCAGTGCCTGGGGGATTCCGTACGCGCCGGAGGAGCGGTTGTGCGCCCTGTGGTTCCAGTTGCTCTCCCTTGTCCAGAGTCGCCGGAGACAGTCGAAGTTGGCGCGGCTCCAGCCCCTGGCGGCCACCATGGGTGCCGCGAGGGCCTGGTTGCCCCGCAACGCGGACGACGAGGCGGCCGCAGGGGAGACGTCGACGACCGTGGCGGTGGTGCTGACGGCGAGCGCCATGAGGCCCAGCGACAGGCTGGTACGGCGTGGCGTCGGCATAGGAAAGTGACCTTTCGCCGGTTTCGGGGGACGCCGTCACGATGCCCCAGTGATTTCCAGCGGGCCAGCCGACAGGCTTTGTCAAGCCTTCTGTCAAAGATCGGTTAGAAAAGGATCAAGTGCCTGCTCAGGGGGCCGTCGAATCACCTGTGGCGTCCGTCACATTTCCTTTCCCGGGTGTCATAACTCTTGGATGTGACAGCGGGTTTAGGGTGCAGATCATGAGCATTCGTGATATTCCTCTGCGCACTCTTGCCGACGCGCCGACGACCCTCGCCGAGCTGGCCGGGGACGGCGCCGCCCTCGTCGTGAACGTCGCCTCCCGCTGCGGCCTCACCCCGCAGTACTCCGGGCTCGTCGAACTCCAGCGGACCTACGGCGGGGCGGGTCTCACCGTCGTCGGGGTCCCCTGCAACCAGTTCATGGGGCAGGAGCCCGGCAGCCCCGAGGAGATCCAGGAGTTCTGCTCGACCACCTACGGCGTGGACTTCCCGCTGCTGGCCAAGACCGATGTCAACGGTGAGGGGCGGCACCCGCTGTACGCCTCGCTCACCGAGACCCCGGACGCCGAGGGGACGGCCGGGGACGTCCAGTGGAACTTCGAGAAGTTCCTGGTCTCGCGTGAGGGCGAGGTGCTGGCCAGGTTCCGGCCGGGCGTCGAGCCCGGCGACCCGGCCGTCATCGCGGCGATCGAGAAGACCCTCTAGGTCCGCAGCTTCCCCTCACGATCAGCTCGGTCGGCAGAAGCACACCGCGCGGGCGCCTGCCGCCCGCGCGGAGCACCAGCTCGGCCGCCCGGTAGCCGATGTCCCGCGCGGGCTGGGCGATCACCGTCAGCGGGGGAGAGCACAGCTCGGCCCAGGGAACGTCGTCGAACATGATCAGTGACAGGTCCCTGGGCACCCGTACGTCCAGCTCCCTCGCGGCGAGCACGGCGGCCTCGCCCAGCAGGTTGCCCCCGGCGAGCACGGCGGTCAGGTCGGGCCGGTGCTGGAACAGCCCGGCCGCCGCGGCGTAGGCGGAGTCCCTGGTGCCGCGCGCCAGCACGATCAGCTCCTCGTCGACCAGGGGGCCCAGCGCCTGGCGGAAGGCGGTCAGGCGCTGGGACTGCCCGGGGCCGCCGAGGTAGGCGATGCGTCGATGGCCCAGGCCCGTCAGATAGTCGATCGCGGTCCGCACGCCCGCGCGGTCGTCGGCCAGCACCGAGGGCACCTCGTCGCGCCCGCCCGCGCTCCGGTGCGCGAACACCGTGGTGAGCCCGGCCCGCAGCGTCGGAGCCCAGATCTCGCCCTCACCCGAGGGCACCGCGATCACCCGGTCGACGCCCTGCTCGACCAGCATGCCGATCAGCTCGCCCTCGCGCTCCTCGTCGTCGCCCGTGGCGCCCAGGATCACCGGCTCGCCCGCCGAACGGGCGCAGGCGAGCACGCCGTCGGCCAGCCGGCCGTAGAAGGTGTCGGTGATGTCGGGCAACAGCAGCCCGATCCCGCCCGAGCGCTGCTGGCGCAGGTTACGGCCGAGCGCGCTCGGCCGGTAGTCGAGCTGGGCCGCGACGGTCAGCACCCGCTCCCTGGTCTCGGGGCTGGCCGACCCCCCGGACAGAACCCGCGAGACCGTTGCCACCCCGACCCCCGCCGCCTCCGCGACGTCCTTGATGGTCGTACGACGCATGCTCATGGAAACGATTCCATCATGTTTTCAGTATTCGATCCAGCGCGGAGAGATAACGGAAGCGCCGCTGACAAGGTAGTACCGGCTGAGGGGTTGACAGGGATCTTCGTTTCCGGTGAGATGCATGAAAACGTATCCACATCGGGTGAACGCGGGTTTGGCCCGAGGCGCTAAGGACTTCCATGGCATCCATCGTTCTCAGCAAAGTCGACAAGATCTACGCAGGCGGTGTCAAAGCCGTGAACGGCCTTGACCTTGAGATCAAGGACGGCGAGTTCATGGTGCTGGTCGGCCCGTCCGGCTGCGGCAAGTCCACCGCTCTGCGCATGATCGCCGGCCTTGAGGACATCAGCGGCGGCGAGATCTCCATCGGGGGCCGGGTGGTCAACCACCTGCCGCCGAAGGACCGCGACATCGCCATGGTCTTCCAGAACTACGCGCTCTACCCGCACATGACGGTCGAGGAGAACCTCGCCTTCGGCCTCAAGCTCCGCAAGATGCCCAAGGCGGAGATCTCCAAGAGGGTCAACGAGGCCGCCAAGATGCTCGGCCTTGAGCAGTACCTCAAGCGCAAGCCCGCCGCCCTGTCCGGTGGTCAGCGTCAGCGTGTCGCGATGGGCCGCGCCATCGTGCGTGAGCCGCAGGCCTTCCTCATGGACGAGCCGCTGTCCAACCTGGACGCCAAGCTCCGTGTCTCCATGCGCGCCTCCCTCAACACGCTGCACGACCGCCTCGGCGTCACCACCGTCTACGTCACCCACGACCAGGTCGAGGCCATGACCCTCGGCGACCGGGTCTGCGTGCTGCGCGACGGTCTGCTCCAGCAGGTCGACACCCCGCAGAACCTCTTCGACAGCCCGGTCAACCTCTTCGTCGCGGGCTTCATGGGCTCACCGTCGATGAACCTCGTCAACGCCGAGCTCGTCCGCGGTGACGGCGGCGCCTTCGTCTCGTTCGCCGGCATCAAGCTCCCGGTGCCCAACCAGAGCTTCACCGACAAGCCCGGTCTCGACCAGTGGCTCGGCAAGAAGGTCATCCTGGGCGTCCGGCCCTCCGACTTCGACGACGCGGCCGCCGCCAGCGGCGCTCCGGGCCACTGGAGCCGCCTGCAGGTGCGCGCCGAGGTCACCGAGGAGCTCGGCTCCGAGATCAACGTCCTGTTCCTGATCGACGCCCCGCCGGTCCAGCACCAGGACACCGTCGCCGCCGCGGACGCCGGTGAGGACGAGGAGACGACGCTGCCGCTGGTCGGCGACAAGTCGCTGTGGACCGCCCGCGTCAACTCCCGCAGCCACGTCCGTCCCGGCCAGAACGTCGAGCTGGTCGTCGACACCCACAACCTGCACTTCTTCGACCCGGTCTCCGGTCTGTCGATCGGCCACCCGGCCAACCTGCACGTCTGACCGATCCGAGTACCGGAAGGGCCCGCGCCGCAACCCCCTCCTGCCGCGCGGGCCCTTCCTTCTCCGTTTCCGTTCCTCCCGGCTGTCTCCGGTCATCTCCGGCCGAGACGCCGGGAGACACCGGCCGCGAGACCGCGGGGCACCAGCCTGCTCACCCCGACGATGACCTTGTAGCGCAGGTCGGGCACGCTCACCCGCTTGCCGAGCGCCAGGTCGCGCATGGACTCGTTCACCACGTCGTCGGCCGACAGCCACAGGAAACCGGGGATGCCCGAGGTGTCCATCGAGGCACGCTCGTGGAACTCGGTCCTGACGAACCCCGGGCACAGCGCCATCACCCGCACGCGCGTCCCCACCAGCTCGGCGGCCATCGACTCGCTGTAGTTGACGACCCAGGCCTTGGAGGCGCTGTAGGTGCCGCGGTTGAGGAAGGCCGCGACCGACGCCACGTTGATCACCGCGCCCCGGTTCCGCTTGCGCATGCCGGGCAGCGCGGCCATCGTCAGCCGCAGCACCGCCTCGCAGTGCACCTTCAGCATCCGCAGCTCGTCGGGGACCGGGACGTCGAGGAACGAGCCGGGATGGCCGAAGCCCGCGTTGTTGACCAGCAGGTCGACCCCCTGGCGCAGCCGCGCCTCGACCCGCTCCAACCCCTCGTCGGTCGCCAGGTCGGCGGCGAGCACCTCGGCCTCGACCCCGTACCGCAGGCGCAGGGACTCGGCGGCGGCGCTCAGCCGTTCCTCGTCGCGGGCGACCAGGACGAGGGAGAACCCGTCGGCGGCGAGCCGTCGCGCGAAGGCGGCACCGATGCCGGCCGTCGCGCCCGTGATCAGTGCTGAAGGCATGTCCGCAGTCTAGTTCCTGTGATCGGAAACGCTCGCGGGCCCACGACGCATGATTGGGACATGAGGAATGTGTCGATCTCCCGTGGGACCGGGCCGGGAGCGGCCGCGTTATGCGCGGCCCTGTTGGTCTCCGTCTCGGCCTGCTCCACCCCCACCCCCGCCGCGGCCCCGGCCGCCGCCTCGCCCGTACGGTTCACCGAGCTGGCGCGGCTCGACATGCCGGTGGCGATGGCCGTACGCAAGGGCGACCAGACGCTCTACGTCGCCGAGCAGACCGGGCGGCTGCGCGCGGTGAAGGACGGCAAGGTCGCGCCGGAACCCGTCGTGGACCTCTCCGCCGAGGTGAGCGGAGGAAACGAGCAGGGCCTGCTGGGCGTCGCCTTCCATCCGGACGGCGGTCACCTCTACCTCGACTGGACCGACGCCGAGGGGCACACCCACGTCACCGAGTGGGCCTTCGACGGCGTCAGGGCCACGAACCGCAGGGACGTGCTCTTCCAGCGGCAGCCGTACGCCAACCACAACGGGGGGCAGCTCGCCTTCGGGCCGGACGGCTACCTCTACATCGCCCTCGGCGACGGGGGCAGCGGGGGAGACCCGCAGGGAAACGGCCAGAACACCGGGACCTGGCTGGGCAAGATCCTCAGGATCGACCCGCGTGGCACGCCGTACCGGGTGCCGGAGGACAACCCCTTCACGGCCACCCAGGGAGCGAAACCCGAAATATGGGCGTACGGCCTGCGGAACCCCTGGCGGTTCTCCTTCGACAGGAAGACGGGCGACATGTGGATCGGGGACGTCGGCCAGGACTCCTGGGAGGAGGTCGACTTCGCCCCGAAGGGCAAGGGCGGCGTGAACTACGGCTGGAACCGCAGGGAGGGCAAACACGACTTCCGAGGCGGCCAGGCCACGGGAACGGCCGAACCGGTCATCGAGTACCCCCTGCACGAGGGCGGGAACTGCTCGGTCATCGCCGGGCACGTCTACCGGGGAACGCGCGTCCCCGCCCTGTCCGGGCGCTTCCTCTACGGCGACTTCTGTGCGGGCTGGGTCAGGACGACCCCCGCCGACCGGCCCGGGGCCGGTGAGGAGGTGGGCAGGATCGAACAGTTGTCCTCCTTCGGTGAGGACCACGACGGCGAGCTGTACGCCCTGAGCCTGTCCGGCCCCCTCTACCGGATCGAGGCGGCGACCGGCTGACCGGCGTCAACGCCCGGAGAACAGTCCGCGATCCTTCGGCAAGCATCTCGCGGGTCGCGCGGGCCGCCCCCGGCCGCGGCCGGTACCACGGACTGCGGGGAGGCCCCACCCGTGTCTCCCCTGAAGTTCACCACCGGCGGGGGAGTTCGAGATGACCGCAAGACGTGTGACGCCCATCCTTCTCGGCATGGCCCTGGTCGCGGCCGGGCCGATGTTCACGGCGACCGGGGCGGGCGCGGAACCCGTCCCCGAACCGACCGCGCACGCCCAGCCGTCGCCCCGGCTGGGCGACGACGGCCAGAACCTCGCGGAACGCGAGTTCACCGGCCGCCACTTCGCCGACCGTAAGCTCTCCAGGAAGTTCGCCGCCTACCTGAGGAAGCGCTCCGGCAGGCAGCAGCCCGGCGGGTTCACCCTCTCCCCTCCGCGGAAGCCGTGACCCTTCCCAGGCGGCGGGCCCGGAGCGGGGCGACGGGGTAGCGTCCCGGCATCCGCACCAGGAACGCCAGAAGCCCGGCACCGGCGCAGACGACGCCGGGGAGCGCGACGGCCCCCGGCACCCGGCCGAGCATCACGTACATGCCGAGCAGGCCCGCCGCGGTGGCCGCGGCGCTCATGACCAGGGCGACCTGCCGTGCGGTGAGACCCGCGGCGACGCAGCGGTGCGCCAAGTGGTCCGGGCCCGCCAGCAGCCAGGGGCGGCCGGCCCGCTGACGGGCGGCGACCGCCAGGCAGGTGTCGAGCACCGGGACGAAGGCGAAGAGCAGCAGCGCCGGGACGACCGTGACCGGCTCCGCCTGGCCGGAGACCGCGACCGCGCTCGCCGCCAGGGTGAAGCCGACGAACAGCGGGCCCGCCTTGCCCATGCGAATGCGGGCGGGGCTCCAGCCGTGGGCGGCGAAGCCCACGCAGCCACAGGCCAGCGAGAACAGGAGCAGGGCGAAGGCGGGCTGGCCCGAGGCGAGCGCGGTGACGGCCAGGATGCCCGCGCCCACGGCGCCGACGCCTCCGAGCACGCCGTCGGTGTTGTCGATCATGGCGAACGCGTTGGCGACGAACACGATCCACAGCAGCGTGCCCGCCATGTCGATCCAGGCGCCGAAGATCTCGACGCGCACCCCGGATGCCACGACCAGGGTCGCGGCGACGCTCTCGACGGCCAGCCGCCACGCGGGCCGCAGCCGCCTGCAGTCGTGGATCACCCCGAGTAGAGCGACGAGGACACCGCTCATCATGATCATGATGAGCTGGAGGTTCCACTCGCCGGCCAGTGCGGTCGTGGGCAGCAACGTTCCCGCCGCGACGGCCGGTCCGCCGAGCCGGGGCGTCGGGCGCCGGTGCGGCCGGTACGCCCCGGGACGATCGACGATCTTCAGCCGCAGGGCGAACCGCCGGGTGAACTCGGTGAACACGGCCACCAGGACGAACGCCGCCGCGCCCGCCGACGCGATGACGGTGAGGGACTCCCCGGAGACCACCGCGGAGATCACCGGGCGCTCCCGGCGCCCGGCACCCGGCGGATCGTCCCGCGGGGCACGTTCCCCACGGAGGCACCACAACGCCGCGGTCTCACATACGGCTTCGCACGGGCGGCCCCGGTTGCGCCGGTCGCAACGATCTTCACGGTCAGTCACCTCTCGCTAGCTCGGCGGCCGTGCGCACGACGGACACGTTCCCCGGCCCCCTCGCAGGTGCCGTTCTCGTGCCGGTCCGGGACGGTGACGTGTCCGGCCGTAAACCCACCCGGCGTCCCGCACCGGGTGCCTTTCACCGACGGGCCCGTCCGGTGTCCCTCCCCGACGGATCACGGACGTGCTGGAGAAGTTAGCCGGGAGTCCGCCCGCTCCTTCGCGGCTATGGCGATGGCGGGGAGATGTTTTCCCATCCCCTGCCGACGCATGGCCGGGGCATGGCGGGAGATGCGGAGGAGGGCACAGTGGGAGGCGCAGTGGGAGGCACAGTGGGAAACGCAGGGGGGCCGTGTGATCGGGGCGCCGCCGGGGTGCTTTCCGGGGGAACCGGATGCCCGGTCCCCCCGAGGGTGACTCAGCCGAACTCGCCGTCCTTCACGCCGCCGACGAAGGCGTCCCACTCACCCTGAGTGAAGGCCAGCGCCGGGCCGCCGGGGTCCTTGGAGTCACGGACGAGGTAGAGCGCGTCGGCGTCGGCCTTGTGCGCCGCCAGGGCCGGGTCACCGGGGACGACCGCGACCTCCACGCAGTCTCCTCCGTTGGTGCTGCGGCTGCTCTTGCGCCATACGACGCTGGACAGATCCATCGATGGTCCTCGCACTCTCTTTCTATGGACTGGAACATCGCCTCGCCATCTGGGCGATGAAGGTGGCCGACGCCTCCGCGCCGAGAGCCAGTGCCGACAGGCTGCCGAACATGAGGGTGTAACGGCGCACCTCCTCCGGGTCCTCGGGCATGAGCCCGCTCGTGGCCTGCTCTAGGTAGACCAGATCGGGGTCTTCGGGCTCGGGGAAGCTGAGCAGGCAGAACTTGCCGTCCATCGCGGCGTGCGCCCCCGAGGAGAAGGGGATGACCCTGATCTCCACGTTCGGCAGCCTGCCGAGCTCGACGAGGTGTTCAAGCTGCTCGCGCATCACCGCGCGCCCGCCGATCTGACGCCGGAGTACTGCCTCGTCGAGTAAAGCGACGAGCTGGATCGGGTCACCGGGGCCGTGCAGCAACTGCTGCCGCGAGATGCGCACGGAGACCTTCTCATCGACCTCGGAGGGAGCCTGGGTCATGGCGGTCGCCTCGATGACGGCTCGTGCGTACGGCTCGGTCTGCATCAGGCCGGGCACGACGAGCGGTTCGTAGGTGCGCACCACCGACGCCTCCGCCTCAAGCCCGATGTAGGAGTCGAAGCCGGGTTTCAGCGCCTGCCGGTGCCGGTGCCACCAACCCCGCTGGCGGGCCTCCCTGGCCATCTGGATCAGGGAGGCGCGGGCCTCCCCGGTCACGCCGTACACATCGGTGAGGACCGACACGTCTGAGGGTTTCGGACGGGTCAAACCCGTCTCGTATCTCCAGAGAGTGGTGTCGGTGGAGCCGATCCGTTCAGCCACCTCCACCCGCGTCAGTCCACTGTTCTCTCGCAGACGGCTCAGTTCAGCCATCAGACGGCGGTGCCGCGCCGTTGGACTACGCCGGGGAGCCATGGTGCATACCTCCGTTCCAATGACAACGAAACTGAGGAATCTCAATATGAGCTATTGAAGTCCCTGATAGAACAGTTCACCGTGAGTGAGTGTGCCATCTCAGAGCGCGACGCGCATGGGAATGTGTGTGTCGGGGAGCGAGGCCAATCATGGCGGTCGTGCAACGGATCCAGCCGCTGCGGTCAACGATGTTCCTGCGGGGCGTGCCGGAGGCCGTCTCCGAGGCGAGGGACCGGGTCAGGGGCTTTCTCGGTGAGGGACACCCCGTGTCGGAGGACGTCGTCCTCCTGGTCAGCGAGGTGGTGACGAACTCGGTGGTCCACTCCGCCTCCGGTACGGGCGGACAGGTCGCGATGACCGTCGAACTCGGCGCGCAGAGCGTGCTGGTCGAGGTGTCCGACGCCGGATCGGGCGCGTCCGCGCCGCACGTGCGCAACGACCCGCAGGCCGAGAACGGCCGGGGGATGTTCCTCGTCGACCTGCTCGCGAACCGGTGGGGCGTCAAGGACGACCGCCGGGGCGGGCGGCGGACGGTCTGGTTCGAGATCGGCTTCTGACCGGGGTGCTTTACTCTGCGGAGTCGATGCCTGACTCTCGGTTGAGGTGCGTGGACTCCGAGACGCGCCGGGAGAGGAGATCAGGTGAGACACCGTTCGATCATGGTGCTCGTGGTCCTGGCGCTGTCGTGTCTGGGCGTCACCACCGCAGGCGCGTCCGGAGACCCGCCGCCGAGCGGCCGGTACCGCGTCCAGGGACCCGATGATCCGCACCGGCGCAGCGCCGTCGCGGCCACCGGAGCGGTGATCGACCACGTCGAGGAGTCCTCGGTCGTGATCACCGCGGGGGACGCCGAGGTCGAGGCGATCAGAAGGCTGGGCTACACGGTCACGAGGATTCAGGGACCCCCCTCCCGAGAGGCGAGGCCGTTCGACTTTCCCGCCGCGGACTCCGGCTACCACAACTACGCCGAGATGACCGCCGAGATCGACCGGATCGTCGCCGCCCACCCCTCGATCGCGCGCAGAAGCAGCTACGGCACCTCCGTCCAGGGACGCGACCTGATCGCGGTGAAGATCAGTGACAACGCGGGAACGGACGAGAACGAACCCGAGGTGCTGTTCACCCACCACCAGCACGCCAGGGAGCACCTGACCGTGGAGATGGCGCTGTACATCCTCCACCTGCTCACCGACGGCTACGGCGCCGACTCCAGGATCACCTCCCTGGTGAACTCACGGGAGATCTGGGTCATGCCGGACCTCAACCCGGACGGCGGCGAGTACGACATCTCCAGCGGCTCCTACCGGCTCTGGCGTAAGAACCGCCAGCCCAACGCGGGCTCGTCGTACGTGGGGACCGACCTGAACCGCAACTGGGCCTATCGGTGGGGCTGCTGCGGCGGCTCGTCGCGTTCACCGTCGAGCGAGTCCTACCGGGGCCCGGCACCCGAGTCCGCGCCCGAGGTCAGGGCGGTCGCCGACTGGGTGCGCGGCAGGGTCGTCGGCGGCGTGCAGCAGATCAAGGCGAACATCGACTGGCACAGCTACAGCGAACTGGTCCTGTGGCCGTACGGCTTCACCTACGACGAGATCGCCCCCGGCATGACGCGGGACGAACACGACGCCCTCGCCACCCTCGGCGCGAACATGGCCTCGACCAACGGCTACGAGGCCATGCAGTCCAGCGACCTCTACATCGTCGACGGAGCGATCGACGACTGGCTGTGGGGCACCTACAAGATCTTCAGCTACACCTTCGAGATGTATCCGGCCGACTCCCCGCCGGGCTTCTACCCGCCCGACGAGCAGATCCGCCCGCAGACGACCCGCAACAGGGAGGCCGTACTCCGCCTGCTGGAGTACGCCGACTGCGTCTACCGGATCATCGGCAAACAGTCCCGGTACTGCGGCACCCGGCAGACCTGACGCGGGCCGTACGGCGGGGCGGGATCAGGGGCGGCAGATCAGCTCGCCGTGGAGGATGGACAGCCAGCCGTCCCGCTCGGCGGCCCAGGCCAGCCAGCCACGGGAGATGCGGCGCAGGTCGTCCTCGGTCGCGACGCCCGAGGCGAGGGCCTGGCCGGCCATGTCGGACTTCAGGATGCGTTCGGCCCACATGCCGCCCCACCAGTCGCGGTCCTCGGGTGTCGCGAAGCACCAGGCGGAGGCGGAGGCGGTGACGTCGGAGAACCCTGCCTGGTGCGCCCAGGAGAGCAGCCGCCGTCCCGCGTCCGGCTCGCCGCCGTTGGCCCTGGCCACCCGCTGGTAGAGGCTCAGCCACTCGTCGAGCTCCGGGGGCCTGGGGAACCAGGTGAATGCGGCGTAGTCGCTGTCGCGGACGGCGACGACCCCACCGGGCGCGCAGACCCGGCGCATCTCCCGCAGCGCCTGGACGGGGTCGCCCACGTGCTGCAGCACCTGGTGGGCGTGGACGACGTCGAAGGCGTCGTCGGGCAGGTCGAGGGCGTGCACGTCGGCGACGGCGAACTCGACGTTGGACAGCCCTCGGCGCTCGGCCTCGGCCCTGGCCAGGGACAGCGCGTCCTCGGTGACCTCGACCGCGGTGACCGTCCCCGGCGCGACCAGGGCGGCCAGCTCCGCGGTGATGGTCCCCGGCCCGCATCCCACGTCCAGCAGGGACATCCCGGGGCGCAGGTGCGGCAGGAGGTAGGCAGCGGAGTTCTCCACCGTGCGCCAGCGATGCGAGCGCAGCACCGACTCGTGGTGCCCGTGGGTGTAGACGGCGTTCTTGAACGTCATGGCGGATCACTCCTTCGGTCGATCTACCCGAACCGTAGCACCTATCTCATATTCCAAGAGAGATTGTCTCAATATATGGTCGTTACGGATTTCGCATCATTCGGACACTTGCTGTCACAGTGGGGCGCGCTCACACTCGGGTCCGGTACCGGCGTTCCGGTACCGGTGTCGCCGTGGGGGTGGTCCTCGTGACCGAGGAGTTCAGCACAAGTGAGACCTGGCCGATGGAGTGCCTGCGTTGCTGGCACGTCTGGCAGGAGAAGTACGTCGTCCGTCATCTGACCGACGCGCACGGCCACGACGTCGTCGTGTGGCTGCGCGGGGGAACGCCGGTCCAGCCGCCCTGGTCGGGAACGAGCTGTCCCGGCTGCGGGCACAGCCGCGTGGCGGCCTTCCCGCCGGGAAGCCGTCCGATCCCGGTGGCGGAACCCGCCGCCGTGGCCGTCCAGCCCGTCGCCGTGGAACCCGCCCCGGCGCCCGGCCGCACGGGCGGCCGACGGCGGGGAGGCATCCGAGTCCCCGGCCTGACCCGGCAGCCCGCACTGCTGTACGCCTTGCTGGGGATCGTGTTCCTCCTGGTCACAGGCTTCGAACTGGTGGAACGAGTGGCGATCCACCACTGATCCCCGCAACCGGTGACCCAACCGGCCGCGACTTCGCAGGCCCGACACGGGGACCCCGATCTCACCATCCGGGGAAGGTGTGGCCTTGTGCTTCCCCAGCCCCAAGCGTGAGGAGTGTCGGTTTGTGCTTTCCCGGCCCCAAGCGTGAGGGGTTTCGGCTTGGGCGCGTCGGTGTCTGGACTGAGGAGTGAGGGAGCGCAGCGGACGAACGACGAGGGAAGACACCGACGCGAAAGCGCCCAAGCCCGCGACGCCGAAGGCGTCGCAAAGAAACAGGGCTTGGGCGCGTCGGTGCTTGGACTGAGGAACGCAGGAGCGCAGCGACGGAGTGACGAGGGAAAGCACCGACCTGGAGCGTCCAAGCCCCCGCGGTGCCGAAGGCACCGCAAAGAGACACAGGGGCCGCGCCGCAGCACGCGGCCCCTCGTGTGCCCCCGGCAGGGCTGCGGCCCTTCCAGGCGGGTGACGTCGTGCCCCGCCGTACCGGAGAGTTCCGGTACGGCGGGCACGCCGCCGCATGGGGGACGGGCCGGCGCCGTCACCCGCGTGGCGGGGCCACGCGGGGAGGCCGCTCGCCTGCCGGGACCCGCAGGCCGCCGGGGGCGTCCGCCCGTCTCACCGGAAGACATCCCGCGATCATGATGGGGAGAACCTCCCGGATGGGCAAAGTCAGAGCCTGAAGTCCAGATCGGGGATGATTTCGGCGACATCCATCTGGGCCTTCTGCAGCCTGCCGGAGTAGTCCCAGTTCAGGGCCTGCCAGCGGGTGAACTGGTCGAGCACCCACACTCCCGACTGGCGGCTGCCGTTGCCGGACTTGCCGTTTCCGCCGAAGGGCAGGTGCGCCTCGGCGCCCGAGGTGGAGTTGTTGACGCTGACCATGCCCGCGCCGATGCCCGAGCGGAACCGGAAGGCGGCCTTCGGGTCGGTGGTGTAGATGGAGGAGGAGAGCCCGTAGCCGGGCCGGTTGGCGAGTCCGATCGCCTCCTCCAGGGTGGTGAAGCCGGTCACGCCCACGATCGGGCCGAACGTCTCCTCAAGGAACAGCCGGTCGTCGGGCCGCACGCCGTCCACGACGACGGGATGGTAGTACAGGCCGCCCTCGCCGGTGAAGTTCCTCCGGGGGTTGTCCGGGGTGATCCTGCCGACCGGCCCGGAGACGACGCTGTGGTGCGGTCCGATCCAGCCGAGATACTCCTCGAAACGGGCGGCGAACCTCTCGTCGAGCAGCGGTCCGCACAGCACGTCCCCCGAGGGGTCGCCGATCACGGCGTCGGCGACGGCGCGCGTGTAACGGGTGAGGAACTCCTCGCGGACGCTCTCGTGGACGATCACGGTGCCGAGCGAGGTGCACCGCTGCCCGGCCGTGCCGAATCCGGCGAACAGGGCTCCCTCGACCGCCAGGTCCAGGTCGGCGTCGGGCATGACCACCATCGGGTTCTTGCCGCCGAGTTCGAGGCAGGGCGACTGCAGGTGCCGTCCGCACAGTTCGCCGATCCTGCGGCCGACCTCGGTCGAGCCGGTGAAGCCGACCTTGTGCACGGTGCCCTCGCCCAGCGCGGTCTCCAGCCCCCGGTAGGCGGTGGCCCCGTCGGTGAGGACCAGGTTCAGCACACCGTCGGGCAGCCCGGCCGCCGTGAACAGCCGGTGGAGCGCGTGCGCCGAGGCGGCGGCGTACTCGGCGGGCTTCCACACGACGGCGTTGCCCGCCAGCAGCGCCGGGACCAGGTACCACGAGGGCACCGCGACCGGGAAGTTGCCCGCCGTGATCACCGCGGCGACCCCGACCGGGACCCGGAAGGTGAACAGGCTCTTGTCGGGCATCTCCGAGGGGACGGTCTGCCCGTAGAGCCGCCTTCCCTCGCCGAGGAAGAAGTCGCACGTGTCGACGATCTCGCGGACCTCGCCCAGTGCCTCCGCGTACGGCTTGCCGATCTCCCGGGTGACGAGCCGGGCGAGCGTCTCGGCGTTCGCCTCGACCAGCCGTCCGATCGAGGCGATCACCCTGCCCCTGACGGGCGCGGGGACCGCGGCCCACTCGGTCTGCGCGGCGGCGGCCGTACGGCAGGCGGCGGCGAACGTCTCCGCGTCCGCGAGTCCGACCCGTGCGACCACCTCGTCCAGATGGGCGGGATTGACCGATTCGTAGACGTCGCCGGGCGTTCCTGACGTCTGCTTCCCCCCGATGACGGAGATGATCTCATCGGTCACCGTTGACCTCCTCGTATCGTTGTGATCGCAATTCTTCCCCCGGGGAACGGGGCCGTCACGCCCACGCGACCCGCGTCAGACCATACGGAAGTCGGCGAAGTCGAAGCCGGGGGAGACCACGCAGCTCACCAGCACGCCCTCCTCCCCCGTGGGCCGGGCGGCCTGCCAGGTTCCCGCGGGAACCAGCGCCTGCGGAACCTGGCCCTGCTCGACCAGCGGGCCGAGCACGATCGTCTCGGCGGGCTGACCCTCGTGGCCGCCGAGGGTCAGGGCCAGCGGGCCGCCCCTGTGCCAGAGCCACACCTCGTCCGAGCGGACCACGTGCGGACGGGACTCCTGCCCCGGTTCGAGCAGGAAGTAGATGCCGGTCGCCGTGGCGCGAGGGCCGTCGTAGCCGGCCGGGGTGAGAGCGACGGAGGTTCTCCAGGTCTCCCGGTACCAGCCTCCCTCGGGGTGGGGCAGCAGATCCAGGGCTTCGGCGAGCGCGGGACGCGTTGTCGTCATTGCACCGATCCTAGGCCGCTCTTTTTGTCGGCGACGTTGGCTAGCGTTCGGCGTGTGATCGAACGGTGGAACCGGGATCAGGTGCTCGCGCTCGCGCCTGACGCCCCGTCGAGAAAGGCGGCCCAGGGGGTCTCCTCACCCGGCAAGTGGTCGGGTGCGGGCGCCACGGCCGAGGCGGTGTGGGGCGAGTGCGCGGGCAGCGGCTCCAAGCCGTACCGCGCGTGCGTCGACCTGTCGGAGCCCGCCTACCGGTGCAGTTGCCCCAGCAGGAAGTTCCCCTGCAAGCACGCCCTGGGCCTGTTGCTGCTGTGGTCGGCCGACGCCGTCCCCGCCGCCGAGGAGCCCGCCGACTGGGTGGGCGAGTGGCTCGACCAGCGCCGGACGCGGGCGGAGAAGGCCGCGACCGCCGCCACCTCGGCCGCCGAGGGCGGTAAGGGGAAGGCCACCCCCGACCCCCGCAGGGCCGAGCAGCGTGAGCAGCGCGTGAGCGCGGGCCTGGCCGAGCTCGAACTCTGGCTCGCCGACCAGGTCAGGCAGGGCATCGCCGGGTCACGGCGGCACGACCACTGGGACGACCTCGTCAAACGTCTCGTCGACGCCCAGGCCCCCGGTGTCGCGGGTACCGTCTCCCGCCTCGGTGACGTGCTGGCGGGGGAGGACTGGCCCGCCCGTCTCCTCGGCGAATACTCCCTGCTGCACCTGCTCTCGGTGGCGCACCGCCGCATGGCCGCCACGCAGCCGTACGGCGCCGGCCACGGTGGTGGGGAGGGCGACGGCGGAGGGCTGGTCCGCACGGTCCGTGACCGGATCGGCTTCCCCGTCGCGAAGGAGGAGGTGCTCGCCGAGCCCACGGTCCGCGACGTGTGGGACGTGCTGGGGCGCCGCGACTCCGAGCAGGACAGGTTGATCACCCGCCGGGTCTGGCTGCGCGGCAGGAACACGGGCCGGGCCGCCCTCGTGCTCTCCCACGCCCCCGTGGGACAGGCGCTCGACGCCTCCCTGGTCACCGGTGTCTCCCTCGACGCCGAGCTGGCCTTCTACCCCGGCTCCGCGCCGCTGCGCGCCCTGGTCGCGGCCCGTCACGACGGCGCCGTCCCCGTGCTCCCTCCTGCGGGACGCACCCCGGGGGAGGCGCTGGAGGAGGTGGCCCGCGCGCTGGCGGGAGATCCCTGGCTCGACTCATGGCCCGTCGTGCTGAGGGAGGTGACCCCCATGACGGCTCAGGGGAAGACCGGGTCCTGGCTGCTCGGCGGCCCGGACAGTGGCCCGGACGGTGGCCCGGACAGTGATCCGAAAGGCGGTCCGGGCGCTGGTCTGAACCGTGGCCTGCCGCTGCACCCGTCGGCGGGCACACCGTGGCGGCTCGTCGCGGTCTCCGGCGGGCGCCCGCTGACCGTCGCCGCGGAGTGGACCCCGCGGGGGCTGCTTCCCCTGACGACCTGGGACGACCAGGGAAGGGTGATCGTGCTGTGAACTCCTCGTGGAACCCCACGCACGGCTGGGAGGACCTCGTCTCGGCCGCGCTCGTCGGCACCGACCGCCGTCCCCTCCCCTCGGGGGCGGCCACCCCGGAGGCCGAGCTGCTCGACCACGCCGCGCTGCTGACCGTCAGGGCGCGCGCCGGTCAGACGCCGCGCGAGGGCCGCCCGCTTGAGGCCGCCCCGCAGGAACGGCAGCCGGAGGTCTCACGGGCGGCCGGTGACAGGCTCGCCCGCATCCTGGGCGGTGAACGGCCGAGACTGCTCACCGAGTGGCTGCAGGCCGCCGCCGTGCGCGGTCACCGGCTCAGCCCGCACCTGCTGCCCGAGCTGCTCGACCAGGCGGCCAGGGACCGGTCGATCCGTCCCCACCTGGGCGTCCTCGCGGGAGCCAGGGGCCGCTGGCTGGCCGGGCTCAACCCCGCCTGGGGCTTCCTGCTCGAAGAGGTCACCGCGCCGGGAGCCGCGCACGAGACGTGGGAGCTGGGCACCTCGGGTGACCGTAAGGCCCACCTCGGCGCGGTGCGGGCGGCCGACCCCGCACGGGCCAGGCACCTGCTTGAGGAGACCTGGGAGAAGGAGACCCCGCAGGACCGCGCCGCCTTCCTTGAGATCCTGGCCGACGGGCTGTCCCTCGACGACGAGCCGTTCCTGGAGAACGCGCTCGACGACCGTCGCCGGGAGGTCCGTCACGAGGCGGCCGACCTGCTCACCCGGTTGCCCGGTTCCCGCCTCGCGCTGCGCATGGCCGAGCGGGCCGCCGCCTGCCTGCACACGGAGAACGGTGAGCTCCACATCGCCCCGCCCCTGGCCTGCGACGCCGCGATGGAGCGTGACGGCGTCAGGGCCAAACCCCCCAGGGGAACCGGCGAGCGAAGCTGGTGGCTCCAGCAGATCGTGGCCAGGGCACCCCTTGAGATCTGGCCCAGGCTGTTCGGCCGCCCGCCCGGAGAGCTGGTCCGGATGAAGATCCCCGACTGGGGGCGCGAGGTCATGGCGGGCTGGGTCAGGGCGACCGTGCTCCAGGGCGACCCCGAGTGGGCCCGCGTCCTGTTCGCCTGGGACCCACTCGCCGACCTGCTGGCCGTGCTGCCCAGGAAGGACCGGGAGGACGTGGCGGCCGGGTTCGTCCGCAGACACGGCCTCGACGGACAATTGATCATGGTTCTCGGTGGCGCCGCGGCGCCCTGGGGCCCCGACCTCGCGCTGGCGGTGCTGGAGAAGATCCTCCAGGTCTCCGGCACCCAGCCGTGGAACCTCAGCGAGCTGAGCAGGCTCGCGGGCGAGCGCATCGACCCCGCCCTGTACGGCATGGCCGAACGCCTCTCACCCGAACCCCCCATCCAGGAGGTCGCCGCCCTCCTGCGTTTCCGTGACGACATGTTGAAGGAGCTTCAGTGACGACGGTCCTGCGGGCCCACGCCGAAGACCAGTACGCCGACGAACTGGCGATCCTGGCCAAGGACGACGACCGGCCCCGCCCTCCGGGCTGGAAGCTGTCCCCCTGGGCGGTGACCACCTACATCCTGGGCGACGGCGACCGGATCACCCCCAAGTACATCGGTCCGAGGCGCATCGTCGAGGTGGCGGTCGCGACCCTGGCCACCGACCGGGCGCTGCTGCTGCTCGGCGTCCCCGGCACCGCGAAGACCTGGCTGTCGGAGCACCTGGCGGCGGCGGTCAGCGGTGACTCGACCCTGCTCGTCCAGGGCACCGCAGGTACGGCTGAGGAGGCCGTCCGCTACGGCTGGAACTACGCCAGGCTGCTCGCCGAGGGGCCGTCACGGCAGGCGCTCACCCCGAGCCCGGTGATGCGCGCCATGTCCGAGGGGCGCGTCGCCAGGGTCGAGGAGCTGACCCGCATGCCCTCCGACGTCCAGGACGCGCTGATCACCGTGCTGTCGGAGAAGACCCTGCCCATCCCCGAGCTGAACGAGGAGGTGCAGGCCACCCGGGGGTTCAACGTCATCGCCACCGCCAACGACCGCGACCGGGGCGTCAACGAGCTGTCCAGCGCGCTGCGCCGCAGGTTCAACACGGTCGTGCTGCCGGTCCCGGCGACCGCGGAGGAGGAGGTGGACATCGTCTCCCGCCGCGTCGAGCAGCTCGGCCGTTCACTGGAGCTGCCGCCCGCGCTGACCGGCCTTGAGGAGATCCGCCGCGTCGTCACGGTCTTCCGTGAGCTGCGCTCGGGGGTCACCGAGGACGGCCGCGCCAAGGTCAAGTCCCCCAGCGGCACGCTCAGCACCGCCGAGGCCATCTCGGTCCTTACCAACGGCATCGCGCTGGCCGCCCACTTCGGCGACGGTGTGCTGCGCCCCGCCGACGTGGCCGCCGGGATCGTCGGCGCCGTGGTGCAGGACCCGGTCTCCGACCGGGTGGTCTGGCGCGAATACCTGGAGACCGTCGTCCGTGAACGCCAGGACTGGCGCGACTTCTACCGGGCCTGCCGTGACGCGGGCTGAGAGGACCACCGTGACGCGGACCGCCGGGGTGCGGGGCGCTGTGGCACGGGCCGCCGGGGCGCGGACCGCTGGAGCGCGGGCTGAGACGGCTCGGGCCGGGGCGGTGCCCGCCGGCACGCGGGAGCCGACCGTCGGGAGGCGCCGGTGAGCGTCTCCGTGCTGGGGGTCCGGCACCACGGTCCCGGCTCGGCGCGCTCCCTGCGGGAGGAGCTGACGCGCCTCAAGCCCGACATCGTGCTCATCGAGGGGCCGCCGGAGGCCGACGACCTGGTCGGGCTGGCCAAGGATCCCGAGCTTCAACCCCCGGTCGCGCTGCTGGCCCACGTCCCCGGTGAGTCGTCCAAGGCCGCGTTCTGGCCGTTCGCGGTGTTCTCCCCCGAGTGGCAGGCGATCCGGCACGCGGTCGAGGCGGACGTCCCGGTCCGTTTCTGCGACATGCCCGCCGCGCACAGCCTCGCCCCGGCCTCCGAGGAGCGGGACGAGGAAGGGAACGAGGAGGACGACCGGGCGCCCGCCGTACGGGCCGATCCGATCGGCGCGCTCGCCCACGCCGCCGGATACGACGACCCGGAACGCTGGTGGGAGGACGCGGTCGAGCACCGGGGGGACACACCGTTCCAGGTGATCGCCGAGGCGATGGCCGCGGTCCGGGAGGGGCACGTTCCCGGCGAGGAGGAGGCCCGGCGGGAGGCCTTCATGCGGCGTGCGATCCGTACGGCGATCAGGGACGGCCACGAGCGGATCGTCGTCGTCTGCGGCGCCTGGCACGTGCCCGCGCTGGCCGGGCCGCCGGACGCCGGGTCGCCCGGCGGTGCCTGGGGGGCCGGGCTGCCGACGGCCAAGGCCGACGACGCGCTGCTGCGCGGCCTGCCGAAGGTCAAGGTCGAGACGACGTGGGTGCCGTGGACGTACGGGCGGCTGGCCGCCTGGAGCGGATACGGCGCCGGGGTGACCTCGCCCGGCTGGTACCACCACCTGTTCACCGCGCCCGACCGTCCGGTCGAGCGCTGGCTGACCGAGGCGGCGGGCACACTGCGCGCCGAGGACCTGCCCGTCTCATCCGCCCACGTCATCGAGGCGGTACGGCTCGCCAGGAGCCTGGCCACGCTCAGGGGAAGACCGCTGGCCGGGCTCGCCGAGGCGACCGAGGCGGTCAGGGCGGTGCTCTGCGAGGGTGACGACCTGCCGGTCGAACTGGTCCAGCGGCGCATGGTCGTGGGAGAGCGGCTGGGCACGGTCCCCGACTCGACCCCGATGGTCCCGCTGCAGCGCCACCTGCGTCAGGAGCAGCGCCGGGTACGGCTCAAGCCGGAGGCCCTGGACCGCGAGCACGACCTCGACCTGCGCAAACCCCTCGACCTGGAGCGCAGCAGACTGCTGCACCGGCTGCGCCTGCTCGGCGTCGGCTGGGGGACGCCGAAGGAGAGCCGGGGCAAGGGCACCTTCCGTGAGTCGTGGACACTCGCCTGGCGGCCCGAGTTCGACATCGACCTGATCGAGGCGGGCGTGTGGGGCACGACCGTCCCCGCGGCCGCCGTCGCCCGGGTCCATGACCTGGCACGCGGCGGGCAGGAGAAGCGGGAGGTCCCGCTGGCCGTCCTCACCGGCCTGGTCGAGCAGTGCCTGCTGGCCGACCTGCCGGACGCGCTGCCGTACGTGATCGAGGTCCTGTCCGAACAGGCCGCCCTGGACGGCGACGTCACGCACCTGATGGCCGCCTTCCCCGCGATGGTGCGCGCCCAGCGCTACGGCGACGTGCGCGCGACCCCCGCGGAGGGGCTGGCGGCCGTCGCCGACGCCATGCTCACCAGGATCTGCCTCGGGTTCGGCGGCGCCGCCGCCGGGCTCGACGAGGACGCCGCCCGCGACCTGCTGAAACACGTCGACGCGGTGCACGCGGCCGTGACCCTGCTCCAGGACGCCCCGGTGCCCGAGGGGGAGGAGTCACCGGCGGCGCGCTGGCTGGGCGCGCTGCGCGGGGTCTCGGGACGTTCCGGCCTGCCCGGGGTGATCGAAGGACGCCTCACCAGGCTCCTGCTGGACGCCGGGGATCTCGAAGCGGGCCAGGTGGGCGCCGTCATGGCCAGGGCCATGTCCGCCGGGCACCCCCCGGCCCGCGCCGCCGCCTGGGTCGAGGGCTTCCTGTCCGGGGGCGGCCTGCTGCTGGTCCACGACTCCCGGCTGCTGGCGCTGATCGACGAGTGGCTGACCGGGCTGGCGCCGGAGACGTTCGTCGACGTGCTGCCGCTGCTGCGCCGTACGTTCGGCGCCTTCGCCGCACCCGAGCGGCGCTCGATCGGCTCCCGGGTCAGGTCACTGGGCACCGGGGAGGGCCCCGCCACGACCGGGGACGCCGAGGAGATCGACGAGGAACGCGCGGCGGCGGCCACACGCACCGTGCTGGCACTTCTGGGAAGGACGGAGATCGCGTGACGGACGAGAGGCTGCGCCGCTGGCGGCTCGTGCTCGGCGGCGACGCGGACGGCACCGGATGCGCGCTCGGCGGGGTGGACGCGCAGATGGACGGCGCCCTGGCGGCGCTCTACGGCGGTGGGGAAGGCGGCAGGGAGGGCGGCGAGCGGAGCGCGGGCCTCGGCGGCTCCGCGCCCAGGGTGGCGCGCTGGCTGGGGGACATCCGCTCCTACTTCCCCTCGACCGTCGTGCAGGTCATGCAGAAGGACGCGGTCGAACGGCTGAACCTCACCCGGCTGCTGCTCGAACCGGAGATGCTCGAGGCGGTGGAACCCGACGTCCATCTGGTCGGCACCCTGCTGTCCCTCAACCGGGTGATGCCGGAGAAGGCACGCGAGTCGGCCAGGGCGCTGGTCGCGAAGGTGGTGGCCGACCTGGAGCGCCGGCTCACCCAGAAGACGAAGGCGGCGGTGACGGGGGCGCTCGACCGCGCCGCCAAGACCAACCGGCCCCGCCGGGTCGCCGACATCGACTGGGACCGCACGATCAGGGCCAACCTGCACAACTACCTGCCCGAACGCGGCACCGTCGTGCCCTCAAGGCTCGTCGGGTACGGCAGGCGCCAGCGCGCGGTCCAGCGGGAGGTCGTGCTCTGCATCGACCAGAGCGGGTCCATGGCGGCCTCGGTCGTCTATTCGAGCGTGTTCGGCGCGGTCCTCGCCTCGATGCGCTCGCTGAAGACCTCGCTGGTGGTCTTCGACACCTCGATCGTCGACCTGACCGAGCAGCTCCACGACCCGGTCGAGCTGCTGTTCGGCACACAGCTCGGCGGCGGCACCGACATCAACCGGGCCATCGCCTACTGCCAGGGGCTCATCACCCGGCCCACCGACTCGATCTTCGTCCTGATCAGCGACCTCTACGAGGGAGGCGTCAGGCAGGAGATGCTCCGCAGGGTGGCCCAGATGACCGCGGCGGGCGTTCAGGTGATCGTGCTGCTGGCGTTGTCCGACGAGGGCGCGCCCTTCTACGACCACGAGAACGCCGCGGCCCTCGCCGCTCTCGGCGTGCCCGCCTTCGCCTGCACCCCCGACGCCTTCCCCGGCCTCATGGCCGCGGCCATCGAGCGCCGTGACGTCGGGGTGTGGGCCGAGCGGGAGCTGGGGGTCGCGGCCACCTGACCCGGTCCCGGCGGGGGCGGTACGGAGGCCCGGCCCCGCCGAAGGGCGACGGGAACGATCAGGGCGCGGGGCAGAGCAGGGGGCCGACGGCCTCACGCAGATCGGGGGAGATGGGGGAGGGGCGGAGGGTGGCCGGGTCGAGCTTCACCTGGACCCGGCGACCCTCGGCGTGCACGACCGACATGTCGGCCGACAGCACGCGGAAGCCGTACACGAGGCTGGTCGTGCCGAGGTGCTCGACCCAGAAGTGCACGGACGCCTCGCCCACCTTGGAGATGGGGGCGTGGTAGGTGACGGAGAACTCGCGCACCACGAAGAACAGGTCGGCGAAGTGCGGCTCCGAGGGGTCGAAGGCCCAGCCCCGTGCGGCCCAGTAGCCCGAGAGGGCCCGTTCGAGCAGCAGGACATACCGGGCGTTGTGCACGACGCCCATGGCGTCGAGGTCCTCGAAGTGGATCTGGACGGGGTGGACGTGCCCGGGTAGCAGGGCGGTCGTCATGTCAGGCCTCCGGGAGGATGCTGGGGTCGGTCGCCAGGGTGCGGAGCCGGTCGAGCACGGCCCGGCGGGCGTGCTCACGGCTCCGTTCGTGCTGGAGCAGGCGGGTGTGGACGACCACCACCGCGCCGAGTGCCTCGATCTCGAAGGCCAGCTGCCGGGGGTCGGTCTCGGGCCGGAGCTGACCCAGGGCGACGGCCCGCCCGGCGAGCCCGGCCAGCAGATCCATCCAGTCGTCGATCGCGGCGGCGACGGCGTCACGCACCGGCCCGGGCCGGTCGTCGAACTCACTGCCGACGGCCTGGAAGAAGCAGCCGCCGGGCAGCCGCTCCGAGGCGTAGAAGTCCAGGCGGAGCTCGTGCAGGGCCAGCAACCTGGGCAGCCCCCGTGGCGCGCCCAGGGCGGGCTCGACGATCTGCTCGATCCACTGCCGCCGGGCGTGCTCCACGATCGCGAGCTGCAGGGACCGCTTGTCGGGCCAGTGCGCGAAGAGCCCGGACTTGCTGACGCCGAGCGTCTGGGCGAGCCGGGCGAGCGAGAGGCCTTCGAGACCCTCGACCGAGGCCAGGCGGACGGCGGCGTCGAGCACCGTCCCGCGAGTTCGCTCGCCACGCAGAAGCCGTCCGTCGATCACGCGCCCACCCTAGCAAACAATATGACCGATCGGTCGCACATATTTTCACGCACGGCCCGCGGCGCACGGTTCGCGGGGTGTGGTTCTACGGCGCGTGGTCCTACGACCAAGGGCCGACTCACGGGACCGATGCCGGGGCGGGGCGGCGACCGTACCGTCCAGTGCATGACTTCCACCGTGGTCGAAGCCCCCCAGGAGGGGATGTTCGCCGAACGTTATCGCGCACTGACGGTCGGTATGGTCGCATTGATCGTTCTGGTCGCCTTCGAGGCGCTCGCGGTCGCCACCGCGATGCCGGTCGTGGGCCGCGAACTCGACGGGATCGCGCTCTACGCCCTGGCCTTCAGCGGGGCGCTGGCCGCCGGGATGGTCGCGACCGTGCTCGGCGGGCGCTGGGGAGACCTGCGCGGGCCGGTGGCCCCGCTCTGGACCGGAATCGGGGCCTTCGCCGCCGGACTGGTCGTGGCCGGGATCGCGCCGACCATGGACGTGTTCGTCCTCGGCCGGTTCATCCAGGGATTCGGCGGCGGGATCTTCCAGGTGGCGCTGTACGTGCTGGTCTCCCGGGTCTATCCGGCACAGATGCACCCCAGGGTGTTCTCGGCCCTGGCCGCGGGCTGGGTCGTGCCGTCCATGGCCGGGCCGCTGGTCGCGGGCGTCGTGGTCGAACATCTCGGCTGGCGCTGGGTCTTCCTCGGCGTGCCGATGTTCGTCCTGCCCGCCGCGCTGCTGCTCTGGCGGGGCCTGGCCGTCGTCCCCGAAGGGGAACGTGAAGAGGAGACGGGCAGGCGCACCCCCATCGCCAGGCGTCTCGGCTGGGCCGCGCTGACGGCCGTCGGCGCGGCCCTCATGCAGTACGGCGGAGCGGCCCGCGGCGTCGGGCTCGTCCTGCTGGCCGCCGGGCTGGCCGTACTGGCCCTGTCACTGCCCAGGCTGCTGCCGCCGGGCACCCTCAGGGCCGCGCGGGGCCTGCCGTCGGTGATCGCGCTGCGCGGCGTCGTCGCCGGCACCGCCCTCGGCGCTGAGGTCTTCCTGCCGCTCATGCTCACCGGGGAACGGGGACTGTCACCGGCCGCGGCCGGGATGGTGCTCACCGCGGGCGCGCTGGCCTGGGCGTTCGCCTCGTGGGTCGTCGGACGGGGCTGGATCGGCAGGGTGCTGATCCTGCGGGCGGGACCTGTCATGATCGCCCTGGGCATCGCGCTGATGGCTCTGACGATCTTCCCCGAGGTCCCGGTCGCGCTGGCCGTCGCCGGAGAGACGATCGTGGGACTCGGCATCGGAAGCGTCTACCCCACGTTGTCCGTGCTCGTCCTGGAACTGTCGAAGCCTGGGGAGGAGGGGGAGAACAGCGCCTCGATGGGCATCGGCGAGTCGGTCTTCACGGTCGTCCTGGTCGCGGTCGTCGGGGCGATCGTCGCGGCCTTCGGCGCGTCCGGGCCGGTGTACCTGGCCTGCTTCGCGCTGACGGCGCTCGTGGCCGCCACGGGCACCTTCGCCGGGGGCCGCTTCAGGACCTGAGCGTGGACCATGGCCGGGACGGTTTGAGGGCTGAGCGGGACGCGGTGGGGTGGAGGTCCGGGCCGGTTCGGAGTTTGAGCGCGAGATCCGGCCGGGGGCGGTTTGAGGGCTGGGCGGGACACGGTCGGGACACGGTCGAGGGGCGGTTCGGAAGCCGGGCGCAGGTCGCGCCGGGGGTGCAGGCCCGGCCGGTTCGGGGCGGGAGCGGTTCGGGGTTTGAGCGTGGGGCGTGGTCGGGGCGGGGCCTGGACCGGGGCCGGTTCGGGGCCGAACGTGGGTCGGGGCGGGGGAGGTCGGGGCCCTGAGCGTGAGGCGCGGCCGGACGGGGAGGTCCGTGGCCGTGACACCATGGGGAAGACGCCGAGCGCCTTTCGTGTTGGGAGAAGGAGTCCCGCCCCAGAGCGGGACTCATTGTGTTTCCGAGACGTCTCCCAAGGCGTTTTCCCGATCTGTACGGAATCGAGGGGGTCCATGCCGCGCGTACGTGAGCTTGAGGTGTTCCGGCTGGTTCTGCCCTACGGCAGGCGTCCCGAGGCGGTCCTCGTCCGGCTCACCGACTATGGGGGCATGACCGGGTGGGGGGAGATCGTCGACCCGGGCCCCAAGACCTGGAGGCTCCTGCAGGAAGAGCTGAGCGGCGCGCTGATCGGCCTCGACTGGGAGCATCCCGACGAACTGGGCGACGTTCCCGGCGGACCGGCCGCCGACATGGCATGCTGGGACCTGTGGGCGAGGATGCGCGGCGTGCCGCTCTCCCACGCGCTCGGCGGTAGCCGTACCTCGCTGATGGCCACCGTCAGGATCGGCGCGGAACGCAACCTGGAAAGCCTGGTCGCACGGGTCAACCGGCACGTCTGCGCCGGATACGCCCACGTCACCCTGGACGTCCACCCCGGCTGGGACGTCGAGCCGCTGCGCGCGGTGCGTCAGGCCTACCCCGCCCTCGGCATCGGCGTCGACGCGCGTGGGGGCTACACCGACGCCAAGGCCCTCGAGGCGATGGACGCCTACACGCTCTCGTCCATCGAGCGCCCCTTCACCGGCCTCGCGGGCCACGCCGACCTGCAGGAACGCGTCGCCGCCCCGGTGCTGGCCGAGGTCTCCTCGGCCGCCGAGCTCGACGAGGCGGTGGTCACGCGCGCGGGCCGGGCGCTGCTGCTGCGCCCCTCGGCCATCGGCTCCCTGCGTGAGGTACGGCGGATGCACGACATCGCCGCCGCGGCCGGATGGGAGATCGCCTGCTCGGGAGGCCAGGGCACCGGCCTGGCCAGGGCGGCGACGGTCGCCGCGGCCAGCCTGCCCGGCTGCGGGCTGCCCTGCGACGTGGCCGAACCCCCGCGCAGCGCGCAGATCGTCACACCGCCGGTGGGTGCCTCGGACGGCGTGATCGCCGTACCGCTCACCCAGCCGGGCCTGGGCCACACGGTCGACGTCAATCGTGTCCGCCGCCTGGCCAAGGAGACCTACGCCGTCTGAGCGGTGGCTCAGTTCATGGTCACCGCGCCACGGCGCGCTCGGTCGGTCGGGCACGACTCACGAGCCGGGACGGTCAACGTTCGCGTTCCCGTCGTAGCCTCTGGATCTCGCGGTGCAGCTCACGCTCACGGTTCGCACGCAGCCGCTCGTGCCACTGTGTCCCCCGTTCGGCGGCCTCCTGGTCCATGCGCGCCTGGGCGTCCGCGACCTCGTTCAGGACGAGCCCGGAGCCGATGAGCGTGGCCAGCACGACGAGGGTGAACAGGCCGACCGGGCCGGTGACGAATATCAGGGCGAGAATCGCGAGACTTCCGAAGAATACGATTTTTGCGGCGTTGTCTATCGCGTCGATGTTTCTGTCGAAGAACGACATTCGTTAACGCTCTCCTCGTGGGGGAGTGGCCTGCTTTCGGGTTCGCGGGGTCGCGGCGGGATGGGAACGGTTTTGACGGCGGGTGGAGTTCCCGGGGATGGACTACGGTCTTTCTGTGCCGTTTCCGGGTGATGGGCGACTGCCTTCCGGCCACAGCCCGTGCGCGTACTCCATGAGATCCTCGGTGACGACGCGACGGTGCCTGCCCACCAGCCGGTAAGGGATCAGGCCGGCCTCCAGCAGGCTGATCAGGTAGGGGCGCGACACGCGCAGCACGTCCGCCGCCTGCTGGGTGGTCAGTTCGGCCCCCGAGGGGATGACCGAAACGCCCCGGCCTCGTGCGACCTGCGTCAGAACGTGGGCGAGCAGGAGGAGGGCCTCGCGTGGGAGAACCAGCGGTTCTTCGTCACCTGGGTCGGCGGTGAACCGGACGCCGCTCTCGCCGGGATGTCGCCTGAGAATCTCTTCGAGCCGCCCGGCGGCGTCGGCCGCTTTTCGGGTGTCCATCGATCCTGGATTGACCGAGAACTTGACGTGAATGCCGGGCACGTCTATCTTCCCCTCGTAATCGCACTATCGGAAACAGGCGAAGCAATCGAAACGGCGGCGGCGCGGCACTGACGGGGGTCGACCCTGCCGCCGTAAATATCCGGCGTTTAGTGTGATATCCAGCTTTTCCATCCACGGTGAGCTGGGGGAGACGGGGTGGCGTGACCGAGCGGATGGTGCCCAACCCTCGGCACGAACGGCTGAAACAACTCCTGAGAGAGGCCGAGTACGGTTCCCAGGAGGTTCGGCAGGCCTATCAGCGCGCCGTTGGAGCGATGCAGTCGGGAAAGGTCTGGACGGGGCCGACGGCCGTCAAGTGGGGCGCCGAGCTTGAGGCGCGGCACCAGCGACTGGGACAGCTCGCCCGGCGGGTCGTGGAGGCGATCGAGGAGGAACTGCGCAGGCAGCCTCCACTGGTGACCGAGTCCGAGGCGGACGCCATGCGCCGGGAGATGGCCGGACGGGTGTGACCGCCTCAGTCGTTGAGGGGAAGGCGTGTTGGCGGACAGCGACGAGTTCTGTGGGATCGATCCCGACGAGATGGGGCAGCTGGCCGTCTCCCTGCGGGGCGCGGCCGACCGGCTGACCGCGTTCAGCAGGGAGTACGAGGGCAAACTCGGCCGGTACGGGATCGGCACCCCCGCGCTGCGGGAGATCGCCGACATCGCCGAGTGGGGCGGCACCCAGGTCTCCATGCTGCACGGCCGGATCGATTTGGTCGGAAACCTGGGTGCCGGGGCCCCCGAACTGGGAGGTGCCGTCGCGATGACGGGCGGCCAGGGGCTTGTTCGCCTGCCCGATGACCTGGAGTCCATGGAAGTCGCTCAAGGGCTGGCCAGGATGTACGGAAACGACATCCTGACCAGGAGCGACAGTGACGCTCTGGCCAACCTCATCCATGATCACGCCGACGAGGTCGCCGCGCTGGCCGACAACCCTCAGGCCGCCGCCGCCTTCTTCGCCCTGCTGCCCGTCAAGTCTCGTGACAAGCTGCCGAGTCTTCTCATGGCTACCGGTAGCAAGACCGCCAAGCAGGACTTGGCGGCCTTCAGTAAGGCCCTGGGGGCGGCTTTGAACGCGCCCCCGCTGGTCCCGGCGTTCGCCAAGGTCAGGGAGGATCTGGCCAAACCGGTCGGAAGCAAGATCGTCGCCTGGAACCGTCTCGCGCTGCTCAAGGGGGCGAACGCCCCCGCCAAGGTGCGCAGCGCGGCGGCCCGCGCGCTGGTGCTGGACGACTTCATGAAGAACTCCGAACAGGACTGGCGGACGAACTCCAGCGAGGCCGGTAAGTACGGTCTTCCCTCTGATCTGGTCGCGTTGGGGTTGGAGGTTCTCGCGGGAGACGGTGCGGCGGTGCGGGAGGCGTTCGCAGGGATGGGCGGGACGGACGTCAAGCTCAGCCAGGTCGAGAAGATGAAGCGCCTGCTTGGCTACATCGACCACGCGAGCACCGGGTACGAGGTGGCTGACGCCTTCGGCCGGGCGCTGGAGTCCGGCGCCGAAACCACGACCGAGAAGCCGGGACAACACAGCCCTGCCGCCGCGGCCTTCGCCATGGACGTGATGCTGGCCACCGGGCCGATGGGAGATTCCATCCCCGAGCCCGCCCGGGAGTCCATGGTCACCCTCGCCACGTCCTACATTCACGAACTCGCCTCGG
Source organism: Streptosporangium sp. NPDC020145 (assembly GCF_040631275.1). NCBI lineage: Bacteria > Bacillati > Actinomycetota > Actinomycetes > Streptosporangiales > Streptosporangiaceae > Streptosporangium > Streptosporangium sp. NPDC020145. Next base: position 267,888 of record NZ_JBEXZT010000005.1, read on the forward strand.
GCGCCCGCTTCGACAAGGCCGTGGATCGAGCTTCCGGGTTCAAGATGCCGGAGAATTGGGTTTCCCTTCCCGGTGTGACCCCGGCGTTTTATCTCAGCGTCGGGGACACCTATCGCTTCATGAAGACCTTCACGGGAGTTGAGAGACTCACCGTTCGATTCGACGAGACCGCTGCGCAGTTCCGCTACGGCACGCTGACAGCGGCGGCCAAGTTGGACGTGCTTAACAAAACCCGAAATTTCGAGGACACCGCGAGGATGTTCGGAGGTCTGGCCGGGATGGAGTTCAAGGCGACCCTGGACACACGAGGGGAAAGAGACGCGACCGACGACTTGATTCGGGAGATCACCAAGAACACCTTCTCTCTTGGGATCGACAAGATCCCCGGTGTGGGAACTCTTGCCGAGAAGGCCTCCGAAAAGCTCTCAGAGAAGCTCGCCGAGAAACTGTCCGAGAAGGCAGTGGGTTTCATGAACGAAAGCTGGGGGTTGACCAAGACCTACTATGTGAGCGGGCTTCTCGATGGCTGGGCCGGGAGCTTCGAGACGAGAGTCGAGGCCGCAACCGGGGCGCGGTCGAATTTCGTCATTCGACAGAAATATGACATGGCGTATCTTCTCCATGAAGCCGGCTACCCGACGAGTGACCCGCCTGCCGAGCTCATCAGTAAAGAGACGGGGAATCTCAAGACCTACGATGAGCTTCTGGCCGAGGCGAAGAAAGAAGCCGGTGAAGGTAAGAAATGGGAGGAGGCGCTTCGGAAGAAGCTGGCTTCTTACGAACGTTGGATGGATAGCAATGATGCGTTAGATAAGAAGGTCGAATACTCTTCCGATTCACTAACCAGTGAAAAAGGGAAAGAGCAAACCGGGCTTTGGAGCTGAACGCGCCACCTTATCGTGGCAAGCAGGCGGTCATTGCGTGCAAGCGCCAGGTAGGGGCTTCGGGGGAAACGTATACCGTCACCTTGATGCCTAGATCATTTTTTGTACCGTAGATGAACCTACCGTCTTCAGCATCTGATTGACTGAAGTCGAAATCCAGCTTGTATCCGAACTTCTGAGCGAGTGTGTTCTCCATCACTGTTTCGGCTCGCTCCAGGTGGGCGGAAACCGGCTCTTCGCTACGTTCGTCATCGGCCGTGGCCCGTAATACTCGCCTGAATCTATCCTTGGCGCAGGGGATGTCTTTGTCTGGGCGCTGTATAAAACGGAGCTTCATGAGCGGGTTTTTGAATAGGCCGTCGGTTTCCAGGCGTTGGGTATCTTTCTGGAGTTCTGCGGTGGCTTCCTTCAGGGAGGGTTCGGAGGTGGTGCATCCCGAGGCCGCGATTGCCAGCGTCAAGCCGATGGCCAGTGACCGGGCGACGCGCATGCCTTACCTCCGAAAGTGCGGTTGATGATGAGACATACTGATCTTCGCCTAGTCGGATCGCCTCCGCCACGTTCTTGACCGTATTCGGTGTCAGAAGCCGGAGATTCGGAACCAGACCGATCGGGTGGTCTCGCCGCGATGCGCTCCCCAGGTGGTCGCGAGCAGGTTCACCAGCCACAGGCCACGTCCGCCGTCTTCGTCAAGGCTGAGTGTCCGGACGGTCGGCGCGCTGGTGAACGAGCCGTCGTCGGTCACCTGCACGTGGACGTCGCCGGGAGCGTACGTCATTCGTACGGTCACCTGCCCGTCCGGTGCGTGTCCCGAGTTCGAGTGGGTGACCGCGTTGGTGACCACCTCGCTCAGCAGGAGCAGTATGTCGTCGAGAACCGGGGCGATGATGCGCCCGGTCAGCAGGCCACGTGCCCATTCCCGGGCGGTGGGGACGGATATCTCCTTTCCCGGGAAGCCCCGCTGCCAGGTGTGGTGCGGTGCCTTCGGCCGGGTGTCGCCGTAATGGTCGATCGGACCGTTGACCCTCATGTGCCCACCTCCGCCATGACGACGTCGGCGGCGTTGTCGGCGTGGGCCGCAACCCATTTGTCTCCCGGCCACATTCGTGCCCACCAGGGCCGCCAGGTGAAGACCCAGCCGGACCGCCATATGACGATGACACGCACCAGGGTTCCGGATGCCGAACGGATCTCAAGGACCGGTTCCCCGGCCGTGGGGAGAATCAGGACGACGCCCACGCCGAGGGCGTTCAGCGCCCGGCCGAGCCGGGCCAGATGGTCGAATCTCTCGTGCTGCTCGCCCGGCGTCACGGGCGGCCTCCGAAATGCCTTCCGGCGTGCCCGGAGGAGGGGTCGAATGGCATCGATGTATTCACGGGCGGTCTGATTCCTTTCGGATTTGAAGGTGATAACTTGCTTTCTTCTTTGCTCCTCCCGGTGAGAGGGGAGTGCGTTTATGATGCTTCCCGGAGGTCCGGTCGGGCGCCTGTTCCGCAGCCCAGAGCAGGGTGGATGATGACGGCCGTTGGTCTGCCCCGGACTGAATTCGGTATCACCGGCTGAACAATAAGTCCGTTTTCTATAATTCGGGAGGAAATGTAATGGAAGTGGTGCCGGCTCTCGACCCCGCGTCCCCGCGTGTGCGGTTCGGCGTCGAACTGCGCCGCCTGCGGGAGGGCGCCCAGCTCTCACAGGCCGCCGTCGCCTCCCGGCTCGGCTGCACCCAGACCCAGATGAGCCGTCTGGAGAAGGCCGTCCGCAGTCCGTCGAAGTCCGACGCCGAGCGGCTGGACCGGCTTTTCGGAGCCGAGGGCGGTGTCTCCTTCGTCCGGCTCTACGAGCGCATCACCGCCCAACCCGGTGGCCCGGTCTGGTTCCGGAGCTGGGCCGAGGAGATCGAGCCGAACGCCCGCGTCATCCGCTCCTGGGACCCCCTCCTGGTCCCCGGCCTCCTTCAAACCGAGAACTATGCCCGGACCATCTTTCTCCAGGCCCCCCAGATCACCCCCGACGAAGCGGAGGAGCGGGTCCAGACTCGTATGCGACGGCAGCGCATCCTTGACCAGGAGAAACCGCCCCTCCTGTTGGTACTCATGGACGCGGGCGTGCTACGACGTGAGGTTGGTGAAGCCAAGGTGATGCGCGAACAGCTCTGCCATCTGCTGGCTGCTGTTCAAAGGCCGATGATTTCCATCCAGATCGTTGCTCCGAAGTGCCTGGTAGGCCTGATGGGTGCTTTCACGATCGCCGAACTTCCAGATAGTCGGCCAGATGCAATTCATGCGGAGTCCTCGGCTGAAGGGCAGGTCACTGCAGACGCTGATTCTGTAACCGCAATCTGGAAGCGCTATGAGGCGATCCGGACATGGGCCTATCCTGAGCACATATCCATCAAGATGATCGAGAAAGCGAGGCGGGCGTGGACTTGAGCGCTGCGAAGTGGCGAAAGTCGTCGTGCTCTGGAGACAGTGGCGGCCAGTGCGTGGAGGTCGCCGCGAATCTTCCCGGGGTGGTCGCCGTGCGTGACAGCAAGGACCCGGACGGCCCCAAACTGCTCTTTGCCCCTCATGCGTGGCGGTCCTTCGTCGGTGGCGTCAAGACCGGCGAGTTCGACCGCTGACCTGGTTCGGGCGATCGGAGAAAGCGAGGGGCATGGACTTGAGCGCTGCGGAGTGACGGAAGTCGTCGTGTTCCGGAGACAGTGGCGGCCAGTGCGTGGAGGTCGCCGCGAATCTTCCCGGGGTGGTCGCCGTGCGTGACAGCAAGGACCCGGACGGCCCCAAACTTCTTTTCGCTCCCGCCGAATGGAACGCCTTCGTCGACGGGGTGAAGAACGGTGTGTTCGACCAGTGACATGGTCCGGGCGGTCGGGAGAAGCCGACCGCCGGGATTGGATCGGCGACGGGTGACGCCATCCTCCATCGCTGGTCGCCTCCCTTGAGGTCGCCGACCGCTTCCCTGAGAAAGAGCCTTCCGGACGGGACAGGCCGTTGTTGAAGAAGGCCTCGACCAAGGGGGTGAAGTTGTGCGCCGTTCTTCCTCACCGAGGTCGCCCGCGAACCCCACAGAGGTCACCTGGGAGCCTCCCCACTGAGGGTCGTCTGCCGCCCCCCTGAAATCCTCGCCGAGGCCCCCACAACCCCAGCCGGGAGCCTCCTCACCGAGATCGCCCGCGAGCACCCCACGGCCCTGCCAGGAACCCCTCGCCGAGCGCGACGGTGTCGACCGGCGTGGACGGGAGGGGCGAGGCGTGCGCCGTACACAGCCGTGTTCAGAGGTTGGGCGCCGATGCTCCAGCGTGTGGGAGGGCGCGCTGGGCGTGCGCCGTACTCAGCCGTGCTCCGAGGTCAGGCGCAGCCTTCGTTGATCTCCTTGACCGGGGCCGGTTCCGTCGGCTTGCCCGACTTGGAGGTGGTTCTTGTGTCCCGCGCGCCGCTCGGGCCGGCGGTGGCACCCGAAGAAGCAGTAGCGCTCGGAGAAGCAGTGGCGCCCGAAGAGGCGGTGGTGCTCGGAGAAGAGGTGACCCCTGGCGTGGCGGTGGTGCCTGAGGTGGGAGTCGCGGGGGCGGCGAGTCGTTCCCGGGACGCCGAAGCGGTGGACGAGGTGTGGACGGCCTTGGCGGTGAGGGAGCGGATCCTGGCCCAGTCGGGGTAGCCGGTGCTGATCAGCGGCGGGACGAACTGGACGCTGGTCACCTCGGCGCTCTTCACCTTCAGGGCCAGCGGCACCAGGTGCTCCAGCATCGGCCGTGGGATGTCGGTCTGGAGGAGTTCCCTGGTGGCCAGCGCGATCCGGTTGAACCGGGAGAGCACGGTCGCCGGGTCGGCCTGCTGGAGCAGGGCGCTCAGCACGCAGCGCTGGCGGCCCATCCGGGTGTAGTCGTCGCTGAAGGTGCGCGAGCGGGCGAACCACATGGTGTCCGCCCCGCCGAGTCTGCGGGTTCCCGCCTTGACCAGGCCCTCGTTGTACTTGCCGAAGACGATGTCCTGCGGCACGGTCAGCCGCAGGCCGCCGATGGCGTCGATCAACCGGGCCAGGCCCCACATGTTCACCAGGGCGTACCAGTCGACCCGCAGGCCGAATGTGTATCCGACCGTCTCCATGAGGGTCCTGGCGCCCTGGTTCTTGCGTCCGCCGAAGAGCTCCGGGTGGGAGTCGGCGTACTCCCAGACCGAGAACAGCAGGTCCTCGCGGGAGCCGTCCGGGTTGGCGGGCAGCCGGAAGCCGTTGGGAAAGCGCTTGGCCATCGGGGAGCCGGGGACGAACCGGATGTTCTCCAGGTTGCGCGGCAGGCCGAGCAGTACGGTGTTGCCGGTTCTGACGTCGATGCTGGCCAGGTTGATGCTGTCGGTCCGTACGCCGACCCGGTGGGTGTCGGCGTCACCGCCGAGCAGCAGGATGTTCACCCGGGTCCGGCCCTCCCACGGATCGCTCTCCTGGGAGGAACTGGCCCGGGGGGCGGGGGTGGCCGGCGGGGCGCTGAAGATCCGGTCGAGCGCCGACTGCGAGACCGTGGCGTACTGCCCGGCCAGGCCGAACGGCAGCACGACCGTGATGGCGAGCAGACCCGCGATCACCCCCGCGACCGCCTGTGCGGGGCCGCGGAGCATGCCGGGCCGAAGCACCGTGAAGGAGTGCACGACCAGGACGAACCAGGCCAGGCCGAGGACCGGGGCGCCGATCGTGATGGCGGACAGCCAGGTCGAGGTGACCAGCAGCCCGGCCAGGTCTCCGAGGTCGGTGGTGAGCAGCACCCACAGCACGCCGAGCAGCAGCAGGGCGTAGACCGACAGCAGGGCGATCCCGGTCCTGCGCCATCCCGCCCGTAGGTGCCCCGCGCCGGGCAGTATCGCCGACAGGGCCGTCCAGCCGACGACCGCGCCGAGCCTTCGCGGCCCCCGTGGTCCCGGTCGCCTTGATCCGTCCTGCACCCGCTTCCCCGATCTCCCCACGCGCTTGAGCGCCGCAGGGGAGATGGTAGGGCGGGCGCCGAGGCCGAGGGGCGACGTACGGATGAACACCTTGGAAAAGAAATCCGCCTTTATCCTGACATATTTCCTAAGGCTGTGACTTTCTTGGCCGAAACCCGGTCCGGAGGTGACCATGCGCTCCGGCGAACCAGACCTTTCCGGAGGGCCTCTACCAGGGGAACCTCTACCAGGGGAAGGAGAACAGGTCGTAGTAGGCCGCGGCGACCAGCAGCAGGCCGGTCCCGCCGAGCACCCCGATGATCGCGGCCCACTGCGGGCGGCTCGGCCGCCAGCCCTCCCGCAGCCCGGAGACGACCGCCGCGCCGGCCGTGACCTCCTGCAACAGCATGAGTACGGCCAGCATCCTGATGACCAGCCACCCGGCGAGCACCGCGGGCCAGGCCCCCGCCTGGTTGACCGAGAACAGCACCAGCAGGGTGATGAGCGCGACCACCGAGACCAGCAGCCCGGCGCCGGTCCACGCCATCCGCCGGAACCTGCGCCTGACCGGTGGCCAGACTCTGGCACCGGTCTCGCCGGACGGCCGCCCGCGCAGCCGTAGCACCATCTCGGTCACCGGTCCGACCACGTAGCCGACCGCGGTCAGGCACAGCGTCATCCCCAGGACCGCCCCGCCCGCGTACCACGGCGCCGCGGGGACCTCGCTGGCCTCGTAGCGCTGTACGGGTGTCGCGCCCGCGATGTGCGCGGCGGGTCTGGCGGTTCCCGGCAGTCCCGTGACCCAGTTGGCCAGCGTCTCCAGATATCCGGGCGCGAAGGGGCCGCCGTGCAGGCGCATGCCGTGGTCGGCGCCCTTCAGGTAGCGGATCGTGTAGTCGGGGTTGCCTCCCTCGGCGAGCGCGCCGGTCAGGGCCTTGCTGCTCTCGACGAACGGGATCGACGGGTCGCTCGTGCCGTACAGGGCCAGGACGGGGGCGCGCACCCTGCGCAGCGCGGGCATGCCGTCGTGGCGCAGGAAGTTCATGTGCACCGCGCTCATCGCCCTGACCAGCAGCTCCCTGGTCCCCGCGGGGGCGTGCAGCCGGTCGAGCTGCTCGCCGAGCGCCCAGGTGACCTGGCGTAACGGTGAGACGTTCGGCGCGGAGACCAGCACGGTGAACCCGACGTCCCGGCTCCTGGCCGCGGCGATCGGCGCCACCCAGCTGCCCTCGCTCACCCCCCACAGGCCGGTCCTGGCGGGGTCGACGTCGGCGCGCAGCCGCAGCCTGGCCAGCAGGCGCAGGGCGTCCTCGGCCAGCAGCTCGAAGTCGCGGTTGCGGAAGTCGTAGCGGACGGTCCGCTTGTCGTAGACGAGCGTGACGATCCCCGCCCCGGCCAGCCACTCGGCCTGGTCGGTGAACTCGTCACGCACCCCGGGACCCGCCCCCTGGACGAAGACCAGGGCGGGATGCCTGCCGGGGGACAGCGGCGCGCGGATCGTCGCGTCGAGCGTCGTGTCCCCGGCGTCGACGGTGATGTCCTCAACGGAGAAACGCCCGTTCGCCGAGACCGGCCTGGCCTCCGCGGCGGGCTGGGCGGGGAGGTTCTGGAAGATCGGGTCCACGTTCAGCGGCGGCGGATCGAAGGGAGGCGGCAGGGTGTAGCCGACCGTCGCCAGGGCCAGCAGGACCACACCCGCGGCCACGCTCACCACGCCTCGGCCAGCTCGCATGCCGATCGCTCCCTGGTCGTTGTTCGCCTCCGGGAGAAACGTACGATCTTCAGCGTACCCACGGCCGGTCACACCCGACAGGACGAATGGGAGCAGAGTGGTCACAGTGGTCTCGTGTGCGTTCGAGGCCTGTTAGCTTCACGTGACATGCGCGTGCTCCACACCTCCGACTGGCACCTGGGCCGCTCCTTCCACCGCGAGAGCCTCCTGAACGCCCAGGGCGCCTTCGTCGACCACCTGATCGAGACGATCAGGAGCGAACGGATCGACGTGGTCGTCGTCTCCGGCGACGTCTACGACAGGGCGCTGCCCTCGGTCGACGCGGTCGACCTGTGCAACCAGGCCCTGCGGCGGTTGGTCGGCGAACGGGTGCGCACCGTGCTGATCAGCGGCAACCACGACTCCGCGCGCAGGCTCGGCTTCGGCGCGGACCTGATCGACGCGGCGGGCGTCCACCTGCGCACCGACCCCGCGCGGGCGGGCGAGCCGGTCCTCGTCGAGGACCCCTCGGGCGACGGGCAGGTGGCCTTCTACGGCATCCCCTACCTGGAACCCGAGCTGGTGCGCGAACCGTGGGAGCTGCCCGAACGCACCCACACCGCGGCGCTCGGGCACGCCATGTCCCTGGTCCGCGCGGACCTGGCCCGCAGGGGGACCCGCTCGGTCGTGCTCGCCCACGCCTTCGTCACCGGCGGGCGGGCCAGTGACAGCGAGCGCGACATCAGCGTCGGCGGGGTCGAGCACGTCCCGCTCTCCGTCTTCGACGGCGTCGACTACGTGGCGCTCGGCCACCTGCACGGCCGCCAGCGGATGAGCGAGACCGTACGGTACTCGGGCTCCCCGATCGCCTACTCCTTCTCCGAGGAGCGCCAGGTGAAGGGCTCGTGGCTGGTGGAGGTCGACGCGCGGGGGCGGGTGAGCGCGGAGTTCGCCGAGGCCCCCGTCCCCCGGCCGATCGCCACGCGCAGGGGACGTCTCGACGACCTGCTGACCTCGGCGGACCACGCGGGTTACGAGGACCACTGGCTCCAGGTCACGCTGACCGACCCGGTCAGGCCGAAGGAGGCCATGGAACGCCTCAGGACCCGCTTCCCGCACACCCTCAGCCTCTCCTTCGAGCCCGAGGGCGGCACCCAGCAGGGCGCGGTACGGCCGAGGCTCGCCGGAAAACCGGAGATCGAGGTGGCGCTCGACTTCGTCCGTGAGGTCCGGGGCGAGGAGGCCGACCCCGAGGAGACCACGCTGCTCCGCGAGGCCATTGAGAACTGCCGAATCAGGGAGGCGATGGCGTAGATGCGCCCGCACCGTCTGTGGATCACCGCGTTCGGCTCCTTCCCGGGTGAGGAGGAGATCGACTTCGACGCCCTCGCCGAGGCGGGGCTGTTCCTGATCCACGGCCCGACCGGCGCGGGCAAGACCACCGTGCTGGACGCGCTCTGCTACGCCCTGTACGGCAGGGTGCCCGGCAGGCGCGACAACGCCAAGAGCCTGCGCTGCGACCACGCCCCACCCGGCAGGGGGCCCTCGGTCGCCCTGGAGGTCACCCTCAGGGGGCGGCGGCTGAAGATCACCCGTTCCCCGGCCTGGCAGCGCCCCAAGCTCAGGGGAGAGGGCATGACCGGGGAGAAGGAGAAGGCACTCGTCCAGGAGTTCACCCCCTCGGGCGAGTGGACCGGGCTGACCACGCGGGTCGACGAGGCGGGCGAGCTGATCGGCACCCTGCTGGGCATGAACGCCGACCAGTTCTTCCAGGTGGCGATGCTCCCGCAGGGGGACTTCGCCAGGTTCCTGCGCGCCGACGGCGAGGACCGTCGCAGGGTGCTCGAACGGCTGTTCTCCGTGAGGGTCTACGCCGGCGCCGAGGCGTGGCTCGCCGACCGGCGCACCGAGGCCTTCCGCGAGCAGCAGAGCCTGCGCACCGAGGTCGACTTCGCCGTCAAACGCATCGAGGAGGCGGCGGGCCCCGAACTGCTCGCCCTCCTCGCCGAGAACGCCGGGGACTCCTCCAGCGAGGAGGACCCGCTCGCCTGGGCCGCCGCGATCGAGGCGCTCGCCGCCGACGCCGAGGCCGGCGCGGGCCGCGACAACGACGGTGTCCTGGAGACCGTACGGCTGGCGCGGGCCGCCCTTGAGCAGGGAAACGCGCTCGCCGACCGGCGCCGCCGCCACGCCGAGGCGGTGGCGCGCGAACGCGCCCTCGGGGAGAGCGCGCAGGAACGGGCCGATCTGGAGGACGTGCTCGACGAGGCGGCCAGGGCCGACCGGGTGCTGCCCATGATCCGGGCCGCCGAGCAGCGGGAGGAGACCGCGACCAAGGCGCACCGGATGGCCGCCGACGCCGTCGCCCGAGCCCTGCCCCTGATCGGGCCGGCAGCCGGGGCAGTGGGCGAGAACGCGGCCGGCGTCGAACGGCTGGCCGCGATGGCGCTCGACCGGCGGGAGGAGATCACCAGGCTGGAGGAACTGCGCACGCAGGAACCGCTGCTGTCGAAGGACCTCCTGGAGCGTGCGACGCTCACCCGGGAGATCGCGGAGCTGGAAGCCCGCCAGAAGGAGACCGACAGCCGTCTTGGGGTTCTGCCCGGCCTCAGACGCGAGGCGGAGGCAAGGCTTTCCGCCGCCCGCCTGGACGCCGCGCGGGTCCCGGCCGCGGAGTCGGCGCGCGACGCCGCGCTGGCCCGGTTGAAGGCCGTGGAGCGGCGGGACGGCCTGGCCGTCGCCCTGGAGGAGGCGCGAGGACACCTGGCCACGGCGCTGGGCAGGCTGCCCGATCCGGTGGAGCACCGTCCGGGGGACGAGGCGCGCACCCGCGAGCTGCTGGCCGTACGGGAACGGGAGCACGGGCGGCTGCTCGCCGGGCTTGAGGGGTTGCGCGGCGACGAGGCCAGGCTCGCCGAACTGGCCGGGCCGCTGGCCGTGCTCGATGCCGAACTCGCCGAGGCGCAGGAGCGGGAGACGGCCCTTGGCGCGCGGTGCGCGGAACTCCCGGCCGCGCTCGCCGAGGTCACCGCGGAGCTCACCGAGGTCAGGGCCAGGGCGGCGGAGATCCCCGAGACGCGGGCACGCGCCGCCGCCGCCGCGGCCGGACTCGACGCGGCCGGACGCCGCGACGGCCTGCGCGCCGAACTCGACGCCGCCAGGACGCTCCAGGCCGAGGCCGTCGACCTCGCCCAGCGGCTTCGCGACCGCCTCCAGGACCTCCGGCAGGCCAGGATCGACGGCATGGCCGCGGAACTGGCGGCCGAACTCGTTCCCGGCGAACCCTGCGCCGTCTGCGGTTCTTCCGAACACCCTCACCCGGCGGCCAGGTCGGGGCGGGCCCCGACCTCCGAGGACGAGCGCGCCGCCCAGGCCGACCACGACGCCGCCGTGGAACGGCGCAGGAACGCCGAGACCGCGGTCGCCGCCCTCACCTCACGCCTCGAAGAGGCCCTCGCCGTGGCCGGGGACACGCCCGTGGAGCAGGCGCGGGAGGCCCTCGACGAGGTACGGCGCGCGCTGGCCGCCCTGACGGCGGTCGCGGAGACGGAGAGCGCCCTCGCCGAGAAGGCGGAGCGTCTGACGGCCGAACTCGACGAGGCGCGGACCGGGGCGGCCGACGCCGCGCGGCTGCTCGCCGGAGGCCGTACCCGCCAGGAGGAGTGGCGGGCGGAACAGGACAGGCTGACCGCCCGGCTCGACGAGGCACGCGGCGCCGACCCGACCGTCCAGGCCCGCAGGGAGCGCCTGACGCGGGAGGCGGCCCTGTTCGCCGCGGCGGCGGAGGCGGCCGGTCGCGCCGCGGAACTGGCGGCGGAGCACCGGGAGGCGTCCGAGGAGACGGACGTCCCGGCCGAGCAGGCCGCGCGGGAACTCGCGCGGGTGCAGGAGGCGCTGGCCGGGCTCACCGAGTCGGCGCGGGCCGAACCCGCGCTGGCCGAGGAGGCCGCGCGGACCGCGGACGAACAGGTCAGGCTTGAGGAGCTCTCGCGCGAACTCGCGGTCACGCTGGCCGCCCGCCGTACGCGGCGGGAGAGGCTGGACGCGGACATCGAGCGGCTGACCGCGCGCCTGGACGAGGCACGGGGCGACGACCCGACACTGGCCGCCAGGCTGGACCGGCTGGCGGAGGAGGCGGAGCTGCTCACGGAGGCCGTCGAGGCGACCCGGCTGGAGCGGACGGCCACGGCGGAGCTGGCGGCGGCCCGTGTCACGGCCACGGCCGCGGCCGTCGAGGCGGGCTTCTCCGGTGTCGAGGACGCGCTCGCGGCCTTCCGCCCGCCGGCCGAGCGGGAGGAGAAGGCCGAACGGCTGCGCGAGCTCGAAAGGGAACGCGTCGCGGTCACCGCCCTGCTGGCCGACCCCGAACTGGTCGCCGCCGCCGCGGAGCCCGAACCCGACCTCGACGGGCTGCGCGCCGCGCGTGACGCCGCGGAGGCCGCCCAGGCGAGGCTGCTGTCCGCGGCGAACCAGGCGCGGGCCCGGCTCGCCAGGCTCGTCACGCTCGGCGCCGAGCTGGCGGGATGCCTGGACCGCTGGGGTCCCGCGCGGCGGCGCCACCACGTCGCCGAGGGGCTGGCGGCCCTGACCGGCGGGACCTCGGGCGACAACCGCTGGAAGATGCGCCTTTCCGCCTTCGTGCTCGGCGAGCGCCTGCGGCAGGTGGTCGACTCGGCCAACGAGCGCCTCGACCGCATGTCGGGCGGCCGTTATCTCCTTGAACACGGCCTCGGCCGTACGGCGGGCGACCGCAGCAGGTCGGGAGGCGGGCTCGGCCTGCGGATCGTGGACGGCTGGACCGGCAGGGACCGCGACCCGGCGACCCTGTCCGGCGGTGAGAGCTTCATCACCTCGCTGGCGCTCGCCCTCGGCCTGGCCGACGTGGTCAGCGCCGAGGCCGGGGGAGTCGAGATCGGGGCGCTGTTCATCGACGAGGGGTTCGGCACCCTCGACGAGGAGACCCTCGACGGGGTGCTGGACATCCTCGACGGCCTGCGCGACGGCGGCAGGGCCGTCGGCATCGTCAGCCACGTCACCGAACTGCGCTCCCGCGTCCCGGCGCAGCTACGCGTCAGCAAGGGCCGCAAGGGCTCGACCGTCGAGGTCACCGTGCCCTGACGAGCCCTGACGAGCCCTGACCGGCGGCACGGGCCGGGCGGTAGGGTATGCGGAGGCGGTCTCCGAGTAGATGTGCGGAGAACGCCGGGAAAGTGAGGAGTCAAGGTGGCGACCACCCAGCGCCCCATGCGGGCCGACGCGCGGCGCAACTACGAACGACTGCTGGCCGCCGCGCGGGTGGCCTTCGCCGAGCAGGGCACTGAGGCGTCCCTGGAGGAGATCGCGAGGGCCGCCGGGGTCGGCATCGGCACCCTCTACCGGCACTTCCCCACCCGCAGGGCGCTGCTGGAGGCCGTGCTCCACGACGGTCTGGTCACCCTCGACACACAGGCCCGCGAACTGCTCGGTTCGGACTCCCCGCAGGAGGCGCTCCTTGAGTGGACGCGCCACCTGATGGCCCACGCCACCGTCTACCGGGGACTGGCCGCGACACTGATGAGCAGCCTCAACGACCCGGCCTCCGAGCTGTACGGCGCCTGCCAGCAGACCCGCGCGGGCGGGTCGGCGCTGCTGGCCGCCGCCCAGCGGACCGGCGCCGTACGCGACGACGTCACCGGGACCGACCTGATGCGCCTCGTCAACGCGGTCGCCTGGATCGGCGAGCACTGCGGCGACGACACCTCGGAACGCCTCCTCGGCCTGGTGATGGACGGCCTTCGGGCTCAGTAGCCCCGCGTACGGCGGGCGGCGGGACGGCTGATGAACGCGCGGGTACGGCCACCCCGTCGCCTGACCTTCCTGGTCAGGTCGGAACCGGTGACCGCGCGCACGACCTCCCCGCCGAGGATGACGCCCGCGCCCAGGGCGAGCGCGGTCGACAGGGCCTGGAGCAGGCTCTCCTGCCCCGCGCCCCCGTGGCCCAGGTTGACCTCGAGCATGCCCCGGTAGAGCGCGGTCCCCGGCAGCAGCGAGCCGATCGCCGGGATCGTGATCACCATCGAGGGGACCCGGGCACGCAGGGCGTAGGCGCCGCCGAACAGCCCGACGACCGCCGCGGCGACGGCGGTGGCCAGGACGACCGGCACCTGCCAGACGTGCAGCTGCACGAAGACCACCCAGACCATCGCGCCGCCGAGCGCCGCCGCGAACAGATGGCGGGGCGGCACGAGCAGCGCAACCGCGAACGACAGCGTCACCCCCACGGCCCCGAGCAGCTGCTCAGGCCTGATCAGCAGCGGCGCGGACGGCACGTTCTCCACTGTCAGCGGCACCCCGAGACGGACGGCGGCGTACAGCGTGATGCCGATGCCCGACACGATCGCGGTCAGGATGAAGAAGATCTCGAACAGCCGCCCGGTCGCCGTGACGTACTCGCCCGCGATGCCGTCCTGCACGCAGGCGACCATCGGCCGTCCGGGCAGCAGCGCGACGACCGCGCCGACCACGACGGCCTCCGCCCGCACCGGCGCGCCGATCGCGAGCATCAGCACCGCGACCAGCGAGCCGAGCATCGCCGCGACCGTGAGCTGGAAGAACTCCGCGACCCCGCGTCTGGCCAGCCAGGCGCTCGCCCGGTCGCCGAGCACGGTCGCCGCGAACGCCGCCGTCGCGACCAGCGCGCCGCCGCCGACCAGGATGCTCGCCGAGGCCGCGATCAGCGCGAGCGCCGTGACCAGGAACCAGTCGGGGTAGACCCGGACCCGGCGGGTGACCTTCCGCAGCCGGGACTCGGCCTCCTCAAGCGGCATGGACCCGCCCGCGGTCTCCCTGATCATCTCGTGGACCGCGATCAACCGGTCGTAGTCGGGCAGGCGGCGCCGTACCCGGCGTTCCGCGGTGACCGGGACGCTCCCGTCGGAGGGGACGTGCGAGAGCGTGATGGCCGACAGGTTGACGTCCGCCTCGCAGTGCGGCACGCCGTAGGCGTTGGTGATCCTGCGCATGGCGCCGGAGACCGTCTCGGTGCTCTCGCCGCTGCCGAGCAGCAGCTCACCGACCCGCAGCGCCAGCGCCATCGCCCGGTAGAGGTCGTGTTTCTGGGGTGTCCGATCCAGCGGCGACGCCGACACCGATCCTCCCTGACCCTCCCGGCCGTCACCGGCCGCACCTCATGCGAGATTATCTGGTTCGCCGCCCGTCTCTCACCGTTCGTCCCTCATCACCTGTTCCGCACCGTCCGTCTCCGGTGTCCGCCTGCCCACTGCGGCGGCCAGCGCCCGCACCCGCTCCGCGTGGGCGTCATGACCGACGATCACCGGCGGCTCGTTGTACGGCATGGCGTCGGAGGAGCGGCGCAGCTTGATGTACTGCCCGCAGGCGTCGACCGCGTAGGGCTCCATGTCGTCCTGGAGCGCGCCGATCACGGTGATGCCGTAGGTCTCGCCGATCTTGCGGAACAGCGCCACGGCCTCCCTGCGGTGCTCCTTGCCCAGGTTGCGGCCCAGCTCGTCGAGGACGAGGCACAGGTGGCCGCCGCCGGAGGAGGCGATCGCCGCGGCGCAGACCAGCTTGACCGCCTTCTCGTCCATCAACGCCGTGTTGGCCCGCCGGTTGTACGGCACGAAGCCCTGACCCTCGCCCCTGCGCCACCTGGGGGTGACCCGCCACGCCCAGCGCTGCTCGGGGTCGGCGGGCGCGGGCGGCACGGGAAACTCCAGCGTCGCGCCGTAGCCGCCGTAGGAGGTGTCCAGCCGGTCGAACTCCTCGGCGACCCGGGTGAGGCGCGCCTTGATCGCCGCGCTCAACGCCGCCCGGTGCACGGCGGTCGACTGCGCGGCCTCCTCGGCGCCCTTCGCCGCGGCGGCGAGGTCACGCTGCCTGGTGGCGAGCTGGGACTCGATCTGACGGCGCTGGTGACGTTCGTACTCCTCCTGGCCGCGCAGGTAGGACGCCAGGGCGGCGCAGACGCCGGGGAAGGTCGTCTGCTCACGCGCGGTGCGCCCGGCGCCGGGCTCGGTGCGCCGCCGTACCAGGAAGGCGAGCTCCTCGGGCATCTCGTCGTCCTCGCCGGGGAAGGTGTCGCGCAGCGCCTCGTCGAGGCGGCGTTCCGCGGTCCGCCACCACTCCTCGGCCGTCAGCGGGGACTCCTGCTCGCCCAGCGCCTCCAGCCACTCGCGGGCGCTCTGCGCGGTGCCGCCCCACTCGGCGGCCAGCGCCTCGATGCCGAGTGCCTGCCGCTCCGCCGTGATCGCGGCCGCCCGCTCGGCCGCCCGGTCGCGCTCCGCCTCGTGCCCGGCCCTGCGCCCCTCAAGGCGCTCGATCTCCATGTTCCTGGTCCTGGCACGGAAGTCGAGGGCGCCTGCCCGTCGCTCCGCCTCACCCACCTTCGGCCCGGCCTCGGCCAGCGCCTCGGTGAGACCGGTGAGCGCGGCCCGCCGTTCGGCCAGCCGCCGCTCGACGTCGGCGAGCCGTACGGCGGCCCTGGCCCCCTCCAGCCGCCGCCCGGCCTCCGCGACGCCGTCCTCGGCGGCGCGCACCGTCTCCGCGGCCACCTCCTGCGCGTCACGCGCCCGGTGCAGCCGCAGCTCGGCGGCCTTGATGCGGGCCTCCCTGCCGGTCGTGACCGCCTCGAACGCCCCGACGACGGTGACGCCCGCCGCGCTGACCAGCACGGAGCCGGGCAGCGCGGCCAGCGCCCGCGCCGCGGACGCCAGGTCGGCGGCGTCCACGACCACGGCGTGCTCCCTCGGCCAGCCACGGGCGCCGAGAGCCACGGCGACCGCCCGCCCCGCAAGGCCGCCCGTGTCGTCCCTGGCGTGCTCGGCGACGTCGAGCGCGTCGAGCAGGCCGCTCGCCTCGACCCCCGCCGCGGCGAGCGCGTTGAGCTGTGCCGCGGCCGGGCCGCCCTCGGCGTCGTCGAGCGCGGCCTTGGCCCCCTCGGCCTCGCGGTCGGCGACACCCAGGGCCTTCAGCGCCTCGTTGAGCCTGAGCCTGGCCTGCCCGAGTTCGTCCTCGGCGGTCCGCACGTCACGGCCGTCGGCCAGCCGCCGCTGTTCCTCAAGGCCGGGGATCTGCCCGCGCAGCTCGTCGACCGCGTTCTCCGCGACCGCGCGGTCGGCGTCCAGCTTGGCCGTCCGCGCCTGCAGGGCGGTCAGCTCCCTGCGGGCCTCGGCCAGGCCGCGGTCGAGCGTGTCGTCCTTCAGGGTCGCGATCTCCGCCCGGACCTCGGCGACGGCCTCGGCCGCCCGCTCACCCTCCGCCGTCGCCCGCTCCAGGTCGGCGGCGAGAGCCTCGTCCCGCCGCGCGGTGTCGGCCAGCCTGCGCGCCAGCCGCCCACGCCAGCCGCGCATCCCCTCGGCCAGCCGTATCCTGGCCCGGTCGCGCCGGTCGAAGGTCTCAAGCAGCGCCCGCGACTCGTCCTCGAACTCCCTGAGCAACTCGGCGGCCCGCGCCGCCCGCACCCGTTTGGCGTGCTCGTCGCGCCGGGCGTCGCGTTCCTGGTCCAGCTCGGTGTCCAGGCCGGTCAGAGCGGCGATGGCCTCGAAGACCCGCTCGGGGGAGATCTCGTTGAGCGGCTGGGACAGCAGGTTCGTCGCGACCTTGCTGCGCACCGAGGTGGACAGGAACGACACGCACCTGACCCGGTCGCCGTACAGGAACCTGGTCAGGTCACGGGCGACGACGTCCCTGCGGCCCGCCGAGCGGGGCAGCGTCGCCCACAGGTGGTCGGCCCGCGTCACCCGCTCGGCCTCCGAGGAGGCCGAGGCCACGCACACCCCGGGGGTCCAGCGGATCTCCAGGTGCGGGGCCTCCTGGTTGACCCGCAGCCACACGGTCAGCGCGTCGTCCAGCCCTTCGCCCAGCCCGCCGGTGCCCGCCCGCCCGTCGCCGGCGTTCGCGAAGACGCCCACGATGTAGCCGTGGTCGGCGCTCGCCCAGGTCCTTCCGCCCCCGCCCGCGGCGAGCTCGGCGTTGAACAGCAGCTCGGAGACCGCCTTCGCCCCGGAGGCGAAGCGCCACTGCTCGTCGCCGAGCAACGCGGTGATCATCGCGATGAACGAGGACTTGCCCGCGCCGTTGGAGTCCTTCGGGCCCGCCCCGGCGACCACGATCAGCGTCCCCGGCACCGTCGGCACCGGGTGGGTGGACAGCCGGGAGATGTTGACCGCCTGCACGGCGATCAGCACCCGGTCGCCGACCACGTTCTCACCCGGCGCCGCCACCCTGGCCTCGACGGGCACCAGACTGGCCTGCCCCGTTCGCCCGCCTGCGTTGTCCGGCGAGTCCCCGGCTGACGGGTCCGGCTGCTCGGTCACCCCTGTCGTTCCCTTCTTCTGTCTCATCGGCGGTTGGCCCTCACGGCCGCGGCCAGCGGGGTGTGCGGCCCCGCGGCGAGGATCAGCTCTTCCTGCAGACGGCGCCTGGCCTGCGGGGTCAACCGGTGGAACTGCGGCCCGGGGACGTATCCTCCGGCCTCCTCTCCCGCCTTGACCTGCGTGACCAGGCCCGCGTGACGTAACATCCGCAGCGCCGCGTCCAGCTCGCCGACCGGCAGCCTGGTGTGCCTGCGCAGCTCGTCGACCTGGGCGGGGAACGGAGACAGCCAGCTGTCGGCGGGCAACAGCCCGTCGGCGCGGGGGATGGCCACCGAGTGGACCAGCACCAGCACCAGCACCGCGCGCTCGGCCTCCCCGAGGGAGGACCCGGCCAGCGCGGCCGTCCCGTCCTCGTAGCCGGAGGTCCACCGCTCACGGTCCTGGACCAGGACGCGGCCCCGCCGCCGCAGCATCTCCGCGACCGTACGGCGCGGCGCCGGATCGCGCAGCGCGGGGAAACGCGCCTCGCCGACCGGCTCGGCCGCGTGCTCGACCGCCATGAAGGCGGCCACGATCTCGGCCCTGCGCCGCTCGTCGAAGGGGGCGAGCAGGTCCTCGTCGACCCCGTCGGGCTCGGAGACGCTCGCGGTCGCGCCCGCCCCGGTCTCCTCGGCGGCCTGCCGCCCGGTCCTGTCCTGTGGCCTGTCCTGTGCCCTGTCAGGGGCGGGCAGGACGTCGAGTCCGGTGGAGCCGTCCTCTCCCGAGGGGAGACGCCGCAGCAACTCCCTGAGCTGGGCGTGGGAGGCGGCGGGCCAGCCGGCGCAGCGGGGGCCGAGCCGTACGAGACCGGCGTCGACCTCAAGCCAGGCCGAGTCGTGCAGGCGGCGCAGCGCGCCGATCGCCCAGTTGCGCATGAGGTCGTCACCGCGGCCGATCAGCGCCCGGTAGGCGGACAGCACGTCCTCGACCGGCGCGGGGGAGCCGGGCCACGGATCGGCGGACAGGTCGTTCCAGCAGCACTTCAGCGCCGCGGCCAGCACCCGCCTCGTCTCTCCGGCCCGCTCCACGTTCACCGGCGCGACCTGGTACTCGTCGAGGAGGGACGGCGTCGCCCCGTCGGGCCAGGCGGGCAGCGCCGTACCGGTCCCGTCGGGGTTGCCGAGCCGGGTCATCCCCGGGGGAGCGGGCTCACCCGCGCCGAGCGTGAGGGGGCCGGTCGCCCTGGCCCGCGCGTGCGCCAGCTCAGGCGTCATGGCCAGTCCTCTCCAGGAGCCCGTGCGAGAGCCATGACGGCTCCCCGTCCGGGTCCGCGGTGAGGGCGTCCGACCAGCGCAGCCGGTAGGGGGACTCGGGACGAAGGTCGGCCGAGACGAGGTCGGCCAGCAGTCTGCGCGCGGAGACCCACTCGCCGTCCGCGGTGAGAAGCTCCTCAAGCCGGGCGCTCGGCCGCCCGGCGAGGGCCGCCTCGGCGACGGCGGTGAGGTGGTCGAGCCCACCGCCACCGGGCTCGTGGGAGTCGGCGGGGCCGGGATCGGGCAGCGCGGAACGTGGCGGCGTCGGCTGCGCGGGGGCGGGCCGGGGACTCTCGTCAACGGCCCTGACGATCGCCGCAGGATCGTGCCACGGCGCGGGGACGTCGAAGACGAACCCGTCGAGCACGGCGGCGAGCCGCTCCCTGGGCGCGGTCTGGGCGAACGTCCGCCAGGTCTCGGCGGGCAGCAGGGTGAGGTTCCTGGTCGTGCCCGCGGAGTCGGCCAGACGGCCCGCGGCCCGGCGGGAGGCGTCGCTGTAGGAGTAGATCGAGGCGCGCAGCTCGGTGCAGGTGCGGTCCAGGTCGGGCCAGCGGGTGAGGATCGTGGCGTGCAGGCTCTGCGCCCTGCGGGCGATCTCCTCGGTGCCCCAGAGCTTGGGCGCCTGCTCACGCAGCTCCTCGATGGTGCCGCCGGTCAGCGTGATCAGCTCAAGCGCCCACAGCCTGAAGGCCCGCGACAGGTTCTGCGCGCTGAGCCGCGCCTCCTCCATGGTCGTGCGGGGGTCGGCGACGTTGAGGTCCTCCAGGGCGAGCAGCCGGTGCATCTCCGACTGACCGCCGTCGTCCATCATCCGCCGGACGAACATCAGCCCGACCACGCTGGTGAACGACGCCCGGTAGCGGAGCTGGTTCGGTTTGGGGAAGACCTCACGGATCGCGCCGAGACCCCTGAGCACCCGCAGACGGTTCTCGAACAGCTCAAGGGGGTAGGCCCGGCAGACGTGCCGCATCTGCTCGTGGGTCAGCCACTCCTCGCCCGCCTCGGCGAACGCCGCGAACAGCGTCTCGGCGATGTCGACCAGCACGGGGTCGTCGACCACGGCGCCGCTGTCGCGCGCGAGTGCGGCGAACATGCGGCGGTAGGTGGCGAGCACGGCCTCCTCGGAGAGGGCCGAGTCGAGCGTGATCTCGTGGTTCGTCTCTGGCACGCGCCCTACCGTAAGGCTTGGGCCCGACAATCACGGCCCTGACGCCGTACGGCACCGCGCCCGCGGTGGGGCCGTACGGCACGTGAGGCGCACGAAGATGATCGGCGGGAAAGGGGACGGGGGTTCCGGCTGGCTCACAAAGGATAATGGATCAGGGCGAATTCCCGATCATGCGTGATATTTCCCGATACCTGCCGTGTTTAACGAATTGTGGCAGTCCTTGAATGTTTGCGTTGGAGGTCCATTTTGCGATCGTGGGCAGGGCGGGGGTGGTCGTGGACTGGACCGTGGGCGCAGGCCGGGGCAGGATGGATTTCACCTGGTCTGGGGGCGGAAGAGTCGTTCCGGATATCCGATTGTTCGGATTCGCGCCCCTGGGGAGGCGTAATTCGCGGGGGGTGGGTACTCGTCTGGCCTATCCGGGTGGCGAACGGTTCCGGCGGGTAGCACAATGATTTCCGCGGGTGACATCCGGAGCAATTAACACATAAGCTTCCCGCCGAAAAGGGGACACGACCCGTGATAAGCGTCCTGATCGCCGAGGACATGCACCTCGTTCGCGGAGCGATGGCCGCGTTGCTCTCCGTCGAGCATGACATCAAGGTGGTCGAGGAGGTCGGTCACGGCGACGACGTGGTGCCCTCCTGCCTGCGGGCCAGGCCGGACGTCGCCCTCCTCGACATCGGACTGCCCGGCACCGACGGCCTGTCGGCGGCCTGCGAACTGGCCAGGGTGCTGCCCTCCTGCAAGAACGTCATGCTGACGGGCCTGGCCACCCCAGCCGCGCTGCGGCGCGCGCTCGACGCCGGGGCGCGAGGCTTCGTCGTCAAGGACGCCCCGGCGGGAGAACTCGCCGAGTGCGTGCGCAGGGTCGCCGCGGGCGAGCGGGTCATCGACGCGGAGCTGGCCGTCGCCGCCCTCCACGCGCGGGAGAACCCGCTCACCGCCCGCGAGCTTGAGGTGCTCCAGGTCGCGGCCGAGGGGGAGCCGGTCAACGAGATCGCCAAACGGCTCTTCCTCTCCGGCGGAACGGTCCGAAACTACCTGTCGCGGATCCTCGCCAAGATGGGGGCCAGGACCAGGGTCGAGGCGGTCACCATCGCCCAGGAGTCGGGCTGGCTGTGGCCCGAGGACGTCAGGCGGATCGGCCTGATCCGCTACCGCTCACGGGCCTGATCCAGGCGCTCCCGGTTCGAGACCGGTGTGCCGGGCGAGGAAGGCCAGCATGTCCGCGGCCAGGCCGACCGACCGGCTGACCGCCCTGGCCCCGTGTCCCACGCCGTCCTCGTGGCGCAGCACGACGGGCCTGTCTCCCGAGGTCGCCCACTGCAGGGCCGCGCACATCTTGCGGGCGTGGAGGGGGTCGACCCGGGAGTCGCCGCCGAAGGTGGTCAGCAGCGTCGCCGGATAGTCCGTGCCCTTCTCGACCCGGTGGTAGGGGGAGTAGCCGAGCAGCCAGCCCAACTGCTCGGGGTCGTCGGCCGAGCCGTACTCACCCCGCCAGGAGGGGCCGAGGCCGGAGCGCTCGTAGCGGACCATGTCGAGCAGCGGGGCCGAGCAGACCACGGCGGCGAACAGATCGGGACGCTGCGTCAGCACCGCGCCCGCCAGCAGGCCGCCGTTCGACTCGCCGCACACGCCCAGCCGGTCCGGGGTGGTCCAGCCCTCCGCGACGAGGTGTTCGGCCACCGCGACGAAGTCGTCGAAGGTGTTCTGCTTGCGGCCGAGTGTGCCCGCCCTGTGCCAGTCGGCCCCCTCCTCGCCGCCGCCCCGCACCTGGGCGAACGCGAAGATCCCGCCCGCCTCGACCCAGGGCAGCACGTAGCCGGAGTACGACGGGGCCAGCGGGCGCCCGAATCCGCCGTAGCCGTACAGGACGGCGGGCCGGGGACCCGCGCCCGGGCGGGCCAGGACGACCACCCGCACCGGGGTGCCGTCGGCCGAGACGCAGACGAACCGGTGCGACTCGACCTCGGGCACCTCGACGGCGCCGGGCGCCGCCTCCCAGAGCGTTGTCCGCCCGGTGCGCGCGTCGTAGCGGTGGACACCGACCGGGGTGACGCCGTCGGTGTAGGTGAACCAGACCTCGTGTCCCCCCTCAGGACGGGTGGACATGTGCCCGACGGAGCCGAGGCCGGGCAGGGGGACCAGGCCGAGCCGTTCCCCGGTCACCGGGTCGTGGACGCCGATCTCGCCGGTCGCGTGCCGGGTCCGGCCGACCAGCAGCACCGGTCCCCCGGTTCCCTCCGCGATCGCGAAGTCCCCGATCACGGCCTCCGGGTCGGGGCCGACCAGTTCGCTCCAGCCCTCGGGTGAGGGGTGCTCCGGGTCGGCGACGCACAGCCGGCCGCGGGGCGCGTCCCGGGTGGTCAGCAGGTACAGGCGGCCGTCGGGACCGACGGCGGCGACCGTCACCGCGTCCGTCCCCTCCTGGACCGTCCGCAGCGCGGGCCGTTCGGGGGAGGAGGCGACCAGGTCGGCCAGCCACAGGTCGTTGCCGCCGGGACGGCCCGCGGAGACCGTGAGCCAGCGTCCGTCCCCGCTGATCCCCAGGCCGTAGGAGCGTTCCTCGGCGCGGACCACGACGTCGTCGTCGGCGGGGGTGCCGAGCCGGTGCAGGCAGACCCTGCGCCCCCGCACGTAGAAGAAGGCCTTCCCGCCGGGCAGCCACGCGACCGGCGAGTAGCGGCAACGGTCGACCGGCCCGTCCACGACCTCGCCGGTCACGACGTCCGCGACGTACAGACGCGAGTGCTCGTCCCCGCTCCTGGACAGCTGGAAGGCCAGCAGACGGCCCTCGGCGTCCGGCTGCCAGTGGTCGAGCGTGACCAGGCCGCCGGGGTCGAGCACCCCCGGATCGACGAGCGCCCTGACGTTCTCCCCCGCTGCGGCGGTGTACAGCACGGCGTGCTCCTGCCCGGCCGTACGGCGCAGGAAGAAGCGACGCCCGCCCCGCCACATCGGCGTTCCCGCGGTCCCCGCCTCGGTGAGCGCGGCCACCCTGGCGTGCCACCCGTCACGGCCGGGCAGCGTGGCGGCGTGGGCACGCCACAGCTCGTCCTGGGCGGCGAGCCAGTCACGCGTCCTCGGGTCGTCCCCGTCCTCAAGCCACCGGTACGGATCGGGTACGGCCCGCCCGCCCAGAAGGTCGACGACCGGTTCCCGCTCGGCGGGCGGATAGATCATGGGACAAGCTCCTGGTTCTCGGCGGGGTTCCAGTGCCCGGCCAGTTCCGCGTACGGCGGGCACGAGGCGAGCAGTTCGTCGTGGGTCCCCAGCCGGACGTCGACGCCGTCCATGACGAGGATCCGCCGGGCCCTTCTCGCGGAGGTCAGCCGGTGGGCGACGACCAGCAGCGTGCCGCCCCTGCGGGCGAAGGCCTCCTCCGCGACGGCCTCGGCGACCGGGTCCAGGTGGCAGGTCGCCTCGTCGAGGACCACCAGGCGGGCGGGGCTCAGGTAGGCGCGGGCCAGGGCGACGAGCTGACGTTCGGCGGGGGAGAGCAGGCCCGGATCGACCTCGGCCGAGTGGCCGCCGAGCCTGGCGACCAGGGCGGTCAGCCCGACCGCGTCCACCGCCTCCTCGACGGCCTCGACCGGCGTTCCCGCGGCGGCCAGGTAGGTCAGGTTCTCCAGCAGCGTTCCCCGGAAGACGTAGGCCTCCTGGGGGATCAGCACCCGGCTCGCCGGATCGAGCAGGCCCGCGGGGACGCCACCGACCAGGACCTCCCCCGTGTCCGGCGGCAGCACCCCGGTGACGAGCGCGGCCAGCGTCGACTTGCCGATGCCACTGGGGCCGACGACCGCGACGTGGTCGCCGTCCGGGATCGACAGGCCGAGGCCGGAGATCACCGGCTCGGCGTGCGGGCCGTAGGCGAACCACACGTCGCGCAGCCGTACTCCGGCGTCCCCGGGGGCGCGCCGTTCCACCTCGGGGCGGGGCGGGGCGCCGTGGCGCAGGACGCGTTCGAGCGAGACCCGCAGCCGGACACCGCTCATCCCGAGGCCCTGCACGAGGTTG
Organism: Streptosporangium sp. NPDC020145; assembly: GCF_040631275.1. Classification (NCBI taxonomy): domain Bacteria; kingdom Bacillati; phylum Actinomycetota; class Actinomycetes; order Streptosporangiales; family Streptosporangiaceae; genus Streptosporangium; species Streptosporangium sp. NPDC020145. The sequence goes on from NZ_JBEXZT010000005.1 coordinate 292,186, forward strand.
CCCAGCGCGGGGGCGAGCGACTGGGTGACGTAGACCAGGGCGCCGAGGATCACCCCGGCCCCGGCCCCGCCGCGTACCAGCCAGGGGGTGCCGGCCAGGATCAGCAGCACCGGAAGCCAGCCCCCGACGGCGAGTGAGGCGGTGCGCAGCGCGGTCACCCCGGCCAGGGCGCGCCCGGCCCGTTCCTGCAGCCGCACCTGGCGGCCGAGGTCGTCGGCCACCCGCGACCCGGCGCGGCAGGCGGTGATGTCACGCAGCGCGCCCGCCATGTCGGCGAGCGACTCGGCGGTGCGCTCGTCGGCGAGGATGAACTCCCGCTGCCGCCGGGCGAGCGCGGGCAGCGAGAGCAGGAACAGGCACAGGCCCGCGGCGAACGGCGGCAGGACCAGCACGAGCACACCGGGAGCGAGGGCGCCCAGACCGAGCACGACGCTCACCACGGTGAAGGCGAAGGACCTGACGACCGTGATGACCGAGGCCAGGGCGTCCCTGGCCAGCTCGACCTGGAGGTTGGCCCGGGCGACGGAGGCGGTTCCTGGGCCGTTCCCCGCCGTGGCCGAACGGCGCAGCGCGCCGCCGACGACGTGGTCGAGCAGCTCCTCGCGGAAGGGCTCGACGACGGCGCCGACGGTCAGCACGACCTGGCGCGCGCCCACCGCCGCCACCAGCCAGGCGCCGCCCAGTACGGCGAGCCAGGCGAAGCCGATCCCGGCCCGGCCCGCGGCGAAACCGTCGTCGATGGCCCTGGCCACGGCCAGGCCGACCACGAGGGCGGGCGCGGTCTCGGCGACCGACCAGGCGCCCAGCCTCAGCAGCAGGCGGGGTTCGCGCAGCAACGCCCGGCGGACGGGACCGCCCGGTACGGCCGCCCTCACGACGCACCCGCCCCGGTGACCGGAGGGCTCGGTAGAGGCTGGAAGACGGCCCGGTAGGCGGGGTCCCGCCACAGCCTGGTGTGCGTGTCGCAGGCGCGCACCCGCCCCTCCTCCAGCCAGACCACCAGGTCGGCGGAGGCGGCGGTCGCGGCCCGGTGCGCCACGATCATCCGGGTACGGCCTCCCAGCTCGCCCGCCAGCGCCCGGCTGACCTGACGCTCGGTGACGGTGTCCAGGCTGGAGGTGGCGTCGTCGAGGACGAGCAGGCGACGGCCGTGCGCGAAGGCCCTGGCCAGGCCGAGCCGCTGCCGTTCCCCGCCGGACATGGGGGCCTCGCGCAGCGGCGTGCCGTACCCGAGGGGGAGCCTGCGTACGAAGCCGTCGGCGCACGCGGCACGGGCGGCGGCGTGTACGGCCGCCTCACGGCCGTCCGTCTCGGCGACGCCGAGGCTGACGGCGCCGGAGATCGTCCCACCGGCCAGGACCGGGCGCTCGAAGGCGTAGCCGACGGCCGCGCCGAGCGCCTCCGCGGACAGGTCGGGCAGCGGCACGCCGTCCAGGCGGACCTGCCCGGTCTCCGGGTCGGCCAGCCGTCCCGAGAGGGCGGCGAGGTGGGACTTGCCCGAGCCGGACCTGCCGACGACGGCGACCGAGGAGCCGCCGGGGACGACCAGGTCGATCCCGCTGAGCACGCCCGCGCCGACACCGCGCAGCTCCAGGGTGCCGGGGCCCTCCGGCAGGGACAGGCCTCCGTAGGCGATCACGGGCTCCTCGGTCAGCTCCGCCAGGCGGCCCGCGGCGGCCCGTGCCCTGGCCAGACGGCCGACGTGGCCGAGCGCCGCACCGAGTCCGGCGCCGAGCACGACGTAGCGGGCGGCGGCGTACAGCTCCCCGGCGGTGAGGTCGCCCCCGGCCAGCCGTAGCCCGCCGACGCCGAGCACGGCCACTTCGAGCAGCGGCACCACGGCCCCCGCCCTCACCCCCGCCTGGGCGTTGGCCCGCCACATGTCCATGGCGTGCGCGCGCAGCCGGGGCAGGGGGGCGAGCACCCGGGCCCGTTCCCGCTCCTCGGTGCCGGCCGCGGCGATCGTGCGCGCCCCGGAGAGGGCGTCGACCAGGCGCGCGGCGATGTCGGCCTGCGTCCGCTGGTAGTCACCGGCGAGGGAGGTGGTCGTGCTGAGGAAGGCCCGCAGGACGAACGCGATGAGCACCAGACCGGCGACCAGGGTCAGGGCGAGCCAGACGTCGATGAGGACGAGGGCGACAAGGCCGCCCGCGGTGGGGACGAGCAGCGCGGCCCCGGTGACGATCGACTCGGGCGCACGCCCGGTCTCGTCGGCGTTGACGCCCATCCGGGTGACCAGGTCCCCCTCGGGGAAACGGCGGGTCATCGCGGGACCGGCCCCGAGCACGTGCCGCAGGATCCGCAGCCGCAGCCACCGGGTGGCCCGCGCGCCGCCGCCCCCGGCCGCCCAGACGCCCAGCACGTCGCAGGCCGCGATCAGAACCACCACGGACCCGCAGGTCACCAGCCAGGTACGGCTCGCGGGCCCGGCCGCCACGAGCGTGTCGACGGTCCTGCCCAGGACGTAGGGGAGCGCGAGCTCGCCGAGCGCGCCCGCCAGGGAGGTGAACACCAGCACGTACAGCCAGGGACCGCTGTGCCTCAGCGTCCGCGTGACCAGCCGATCCGCCGTCCGCACCGTTTCTCCTTCGCCGCGGGTTCTCGTGGAGGGCTTCCTTGTATTTCCCGGTATTTCCTGAGATTTCTTGGTATTTCCTGGAAAGGGCGATGCCCGGGACGGCTGCCGTCGCCGGCCGTCCCGGGCATCCGCTTGACTAGTGGCAGAGCAGCAGGCTGAGGTTGCTCGGCGTGTGGGACTCGCAGCCCAGGACGGTCAGCGTGCTGCCGCCGCCGCCACCGTGGCCGCCGGGGGTCTCCAGGGTCTGCAGGTCGAGAAGAACCATGGTGTAACTCCACTTCTGGGGGAAAAGCGCTTACCGGGGGATACGCGAAGAACCTCGGGGGAGGCTCAGTGGCAGAGCAGCAGGCTGAGGTTGCTGGGGGTGTGGGACTCGCAGCCGAGAACGGTCAGCGTGCTGCCGCCGCCACCGCCGCTGCCGCCGCCGGGGGTCTCCAGGGTCTGCAGGTCGAGAAGAACCATGGTGTGACTCCACTTCTGGTGAGCTGGAAGGGTGAGGGGTCAGTGGCAGAGCAACAGGCTGAGGTTGCTCGGGGTGTGGGACTCGCAGCCCAGGACGGTCAGCGTGCTGCCGCCACCGCCGCCGTGGCCGCCCCCGGGGGCTTCCAGGCTCTGCAGGTCGAGAAGTACCATGTGATCTACACCTCCTTCGATCTTGGTGTTCGTGGGAGTCGAGGTCGCTCGGCGGTTCACGCAGGCGTTGCCTTGGTCAGGGAGCCTGCGCCGCCGGGCGGCCCGGTAAAGGGGAGGAACACCGGCTCGTCGCGCAGCACGGTGCTCATCGCGAAGAGGACTCCGGCCGTGCCGGTCGCGAAGTCCATGGAGAGCCGCATCAGCTGGTCACCGGGGAAGGCCAGGCCGCCCGCGTACGGCAGGGCGTGCCAGCCGAGCCCGCTCAGCTGCGCGGACACGAGGTCGTTCAGGGCCGTTGAGCCTCCGGTCCTGGCCCGTCCGGCGCCCAGGGCCACGATCATGCCGGCGCGGCCGGTGAACAGGCCCGGCTGGACGTAGAAGCCGGCCTCGGTGACACGCTCGCAGCCGTCGAGGGCGGTCCTGAGGTCCGCGTCGTCGCGGTGGGCCAGATAGCGGCCCAGCGCCAGGGCGATCCCCACCGACCCCTCGTCGAGATAGGGCAGGACGCGCCAGCCCTGGGTGACCTGGAGGGAACCGTCCTCGCTCGTGGTGCACCGCCGCAGGTCCTGGCGGAGCGCGACGGCCGCGCCGTCGAGCATCGAGGGGTCGCCGCCACGCTCGTAGGCGTGGGTGAGGAGCAGGGCCGGGCCGCTTGAGCCGTACATCAGTCCCGCGCGGGGGTTGCTCCCGCCGCTGATCTCGGGCACGTCGCCGGGGCCGCCGAGCCGGTCGGCGCAGACACGGGCGATCCGGTGGGCCAGCTCGGTCAGGCCCGTCTCGCCGGTCGTCTCGCCCAGGTGGAAGAGGGTGAGCCCGATGCCGGACAGGCCGCCGAACAGGCCCAGGTCCAGGGCCTCCCACTTCTCCCGCATGCACCGTTCGACGATGTCGAGCGCGTCCTGACGGTGTCCGAGCAGGTCGAGCACGTACGCCACCCCGTGCAGGCCGTCGTAGAAACCGAGGCCGGTGCCCGGTTCGGGGTCGAGCGCCCCGCGCCGCAGCCACTCCTCATACTCGGGGAAACGGCCGCAACCCGCCCGTTCCAGGGCGTAGAGCACGCCGGCCGCGCCGTGGGCGACGCCGAGACCGCCGCCGGGACGGAACTGGGCGATGTCGCCGGGGAAGAGACGGTCCTTCCGCTCGGGGGTCGCGCTGGCCAGGATGGCCCTGGCCAGCGACTCCCTGACCTCCGGCCAGCCGTCGCTCTCCGGCCGGGGTATTCGGGTGGGGGTTGTCTCCGTCGCGCCGAGGATGGTCGTGACGGCCTCCTCGACCACCTCGGGCGGCACCGGGAAGGTCCGGGTGACCAGCTCGCCCAGGTGCAGGACCTTGGCCCGGTCGAGCGGGAGCATGATGGTCAGCTGCGGCGCGAACAGCCCGAGGCACAGACAGGCCAGGGCGTATTCGTCGATCTCGACGCCGTTGCGGTCGCGCGGCGCCCCGAAGGCCGGGTGGCCGAGACTGGCGCGGGCGTTGTCCTCGGCGAGCGTCGCCACCTCGTAGTCGATCAGGACGAGGCGTCCCTCCTCGGTGAGGAGGATGTTGTTCGGGTGCAGGTCGCCGAAGACGACGCCGCGCTCGTGCAGCGCCCGGACCGCCTGCCTGACCTTGGGAAGCATCTCCAGCGCCCAGGCGGTGTAGCCGGCGACGGCCTCCTCGTCGCGGACCGCCCTGGTCAGGGGGTAGCGCTTCACCAGGTGCCGCTGCAGGGGGTTGCCGTCGACGAACTCCTGCACCAGGAAGTGGTGCTCGCCCAGTGTGAAGTAGTCGAGCAGTTCGGGCACCGCGTCGAGACCGGCCAGCCTGCGCAGCATGTCACGTTCGTGTGCCAGCCGTGCGACCGCGTCCCGTCCCGCGGCGTCGAGCCCGGCGTGCGGGCGCCCCTCCTTCAGCACGACCCGTCGCCCTGTGCCCCGGTCCCGTCCCAGGTAGACGCCCCCGCCATTGGAGAACTGCAGCACACTCTCGATCTCGTACGGCAGGCCGCCGGTGGTGACCGCGTTGCGGGCGGCGAGGTGGGATTCGAGGAAGGCGGGCAGCCGTACCCAGGAGGGCAGACTGAAGGCGGGGCCGCGGACGTCGGGCACGAGACGCCCCGCGTCGTCCTCGACGGCCAGCACCAGCTCGCCGTTGTCGGCCACGCAGTGCCTGGGCACGAAACCCCCGTAGCGCACGAACAGCGGGCCGTCGCCGTAGCGCAGGTCGCTGAGCACGTAGGGGCCCCTGACGCCGCGCAGCAGCTCGTCGAGCTCCTTCAGGACCAGTTCGAGCTGGGCCTCGTCGACGGGATAGATCGTCACGAGCTTGCCGCTCGACCCGCGGGCGGCGGCCTTGGAGTTCAGCATGGCCATGATCGGCAGGCTGCGCAGGAACTTGAACGCCACACCCCGGGGCACGCAGTAGTCCCACACGACCTCAAGGGCGCGCTCGGCGTCCTCGACACACGCCGAGACGTGGATCTTCCACCCCTGGGCGGGCGTCCTGCCGTCGGCGGGCGCGTAGTGCATCCAGGTGTCGCCGGCCTGGTGCCTCCAGCCCGGCGGCACCTCCCGGGTCGCCTGGGGGAAGTCGGTGTGCTCTCCCCGGGAACCGTCGAGGGTGTCGTAAAAGATCCGGTCAGCGAGACAGTAAACCTCATACTGGGCATTCACGGCATTCTCCCTGCTGTCTTCCAGAAGGAAGAATTCCGGATAACCAGAGAAATGACTAGTTACAAACTCCATGGGTCGCATATGTAAAATTCACAGGTTTAATCGCGAGATTGGGTGCTACCTGGGCATTTAGGGTATAAGTGAAAATTATTCAGAAAAACTTTTCCGGTACCTCGGCGACGAGCCGGAACCAGCCGTCCTCACCGGCCGTCGCCCGCAACGTGCCGCCGATCCCGGTGACCCGGTGCCGCAGGTTGCCCAGCCCGTTCCCCGCGGTCTCCTCCCCACCCGGCCACTCCCCAGGTGGTGTCCCGTCCGGCGCCCCGCGCGGTGCACTGCGCGGCGCTTCGTAGGGTGCCCCGTCGTTGGCCACGCTCAGCCGCAGCAGGCCGTCCCGTCCGGTCAGCTCGATCACACATCTGCCCGGGTCGCTGTGCCTGAGCATGTTCGTGACCGCCTCGCGGACCACGGTCCCCAGCACCGCGCTGACGTCCTCCGGCAGTCCCGGCCGTCCGAGGCTGACCGAGCAGTCGATCCCGAAGCCCGTCAGCAGGGCCTGCGCCCGGGTGCTCTCCCCCCGCAGCGACAGCCGCCGGCTCCCCCGGGAGACGTGACGTACGGCGTGCGCGGCGCGCCGTACCGCCTGGAGCGTCTCGGCCAGTTCCTCGCGCAGCCGTTCGTCGTCCGCCGCGTGCCGGTAGGCCAGCTCACTCTTGATCGAGGCCAGCCAGAGCCAGTGCCCGGCGAGGTCGTGGATGTCGCGGGCCAGCTCCTCCCGGGCATGCCGTACGGCTCTGTCCCGCTCGGCGCGCAACCGTCCGACCCTGAGCGCCAGGGCGATCGTGACGCCCAACGAGACCAGCAGGGCCCCCACCGCGACCGCCGTGACGGCGTACAGCTGGTGCGGCATCAACGACCCTTGTGCGGCAGGTGCATATACGGCAATAAAGGCAAAAAACCGTTTAACTGTCAATGAATGAGAACGTCATTCGGCGGGGAACGGCGTGAAACGGCGACGCGGGCCGTGCCCTTTTCCCCGCCTTCACCGGCGGGACGTGAGGGTCAGCGCGACGGCCAGGCAGGCAGCGGGCTCAGCAGCCAGGCGCCGAAGGCCAGGCAGACGATCGCGACCAGCAGGAAGAGGAAGATCCAGAACCCGGCGGGCAGGACGGTCAGCCGGGCGAGCTGGTCGGCGTCGGAGTCGGGAGTACGGCTGTGGCGGCGCTTGCGGCGCAGCTCCAGGATCGGCCTGACCCCGCCGAACAGCAGGAACCACACGGCGAGCTGGGCCAGGACGGCGTCGACGGCGGGCGGGGAGTACCACGTCAGGGCGAAGATCGCCCCACCGGTCGCCAGCAGGCTCACCACGCCGAAGAGGTTGCGGATCAGTAGCAGCATGCACAGCAGCAGGCCCAGCACGATCGTGATCAGCGCCGTCACGTGCCCCGCGGAGACCAGCCACGCCCCGCCGAGCCCGAGCAGGGAGGGGGCGACGTATCCGGCGGCGGCGGTCAGGATCATCCCCGGCCCCGTCGGCCTGCCCCGGGTCAGGGTCACGCCCGAGGTGTCGGAGTGCAACCGGATGCCCTGCAGCTTGCGCCGGGTCAGCAGCGCCATCAGCGCGTGCCCGCCCTCGTGCGCGATCGTGACCAGGCCACGGGACAGCTGCCACGAGGTGGGCCAGGTCACCACGGCCAGGGCCACCAGCGCGGACAGCAGCACGGCCCATCCGGGCGGCTCCGTCTGGACCCTGGTCAGGGCCCTCCAGACCTCCGACAACGACCATCTCTCCTTAGAATCTTCCGAACCCTTCGAGTTCCCTGACTCCCTCAGGCCTTTCGCGGTGCCGGAGCAAAGCGTCCCACGACATCCGGTGTGCTGGCGATAAAGCCGTGACAGGACGGTCCCGGCCGGTTCGCCCGCCGTACTCCCGGGTGTCCCTCGGCGGTCACCTTCACCCCCGAACCTGGGGTTCCCAATCTCACTTTCAGGGCTGTCACCAGGCCCGGTCCCCGCCTAAACTCGGTCAGCGGAACATCCGTGATCGGGGGAAATCACGTGAACGATCAGAATGCCGGGCTCATCAAGAGCTTCTACGCGGCCTTCGCCCGCGCCGACCTCGACTCCATGGAACGGTGCTACCACCCGGAGGTCACCTTCGGCGACCCCGTCTTCCTGGAGCTCGAAGGCAGGAGCAGGGTGATGGGCATGTGGCGGATGCTGCTGAGCGGTGAGGGCGGCGTCGCCGTGTCCGTCAGGGACGTCACCGCCAGGCGTTACGACGGCGCGGCGCACTGGACCGCCCGCTACGTCTTCGGCAGGACCGGCAGGCCGGTGATCAACGAGATCGACGCCCTGTTCAGGTTCGAGGACGGCCTGATCGTCCGGCACCACGACGAGTTCGACTTCAGGCGCTGGTCCAGGATGGCGCTGGGCAAGCCGACCGGCCTGCCGTTCGGCTGGACATCGGTGTTCCGGGACACGATCCGGGGCAGGGCGATGCGGTCACTGGAGGACTTCATGAGGGCCGGATGAGCCGGATGAGGAGACAGGCGTGGCCGATCGGCAGATGCGCAGCATACTGAGCCTGGTACGCGGGCGTTCCGGAGGAGAGCGTGACTCTCCCGAGCGTTCCATGGACCCCCGGGCGGACGATCAGCTGCCCCCGCCTCGCTCACACGTCATCGACAGCGCGATCTACGTGAACGGTCTCAGGGACGTGACCCCCGAGTCCCTGCCCGAGGCCTTCGAGTTCCTGAAGAGGACGCCGGGCAGCATGGCCTGGATCGGCTTCTACCGGCCGGAGGACTCGGTCATCGTCAACGTGGCCGAGGAGTTCGACCTGCACGAACTGGCCGTCGAGGACGCCATCGTCGCCCACCAGCGGCCCAAGGCCGACCGCTACGGCGACACGCTGTTCGTGGTGCTGCGCCCCGCGAGATACCTCGACGAGGCCGAGGAGGTCGACTTCGGCGAACTGCACGTCTTCGTCGGCCAGAACTTCGTGATCACCGTACGGCACAGCGAGACCCCGGACCTGTCCCAGGTCCGCAGGAGGATGGAGAGCGACCCCGAACTGCTCGCCAAGGGGCCGCAGGCGGTGTTCTACGCCATCCTGGACGCGGTCGTCGACGGCTACGCGCCGGTGGTCGCTGGGCTGCAGAACGACATCGACGAGATCGAGGTCGAGGTCTTCAGCAACAAGCCGGGCGTCTCCCGCCGCATCTACGAGCTGTCCCGCGAGGTGATCGAGTTCCAGCGCGCCACCCAGCCGCTGCTCGGGATGGTCGAGGGACTCATCGCCGGGGCGCCCAAGTACGGGATGGACGAGGAGGTGCAACGGCACCTGCGCGACGTCGCCGACCACGCGATCACCGTGGCCGAGCGGGTCAGCGGCTTCCGGCAGATGCTCCACGACATCCTCGTGGTCAACTCGACCATGGTGGCCCAGGCCCAGAACGAGCACATGACCAACCTCACCGAGGTCAGCAACGCCCAGAACGAGGAGGTCAAGAAGATCTCCGCCTGGGCCGCGATCCTCTTCGCCCCGACCCTCGTCGGCACCATCTACGGCATGAACTTCGAGGTCATGCCGGAGATCCACTGGTGGTTCGGTTACCCGTTCGCGGTGCTCCTGATGGCGGCCGTCTGCGTGACCCTCTACATCGTCTTCAAACGCCGTGACTGGTTGTGACCGAACCGGCCGTCCGCGTTCTCCGTGTTTTCCGCCCGCTGTGAAACGCCTTTCCCGTACGGCGCCGCCGCCGGGCGGAAGGCGTTCTCACCGGGCCGGGTAAATGAATTTGTCGACGTTTCTGTGAAACCCGGGGACACGACGGGGCCCCGGCACACGGCCGGGGCCACAGGGGATTGCGGGGCCGCTCAGCCGAGCTTGGCCAGGATCAGGTCGAGCTTGTCGTCCATGGAGTCCATCCGTTTCTCCATGGCGTCCATCCGGCCGCCCAGGCCTCTCACCTCGGCCTCAAGGCTGTCCACCTTGGTCTCCAGGGCGGTCATCCTGCTCTCCAGGCCATCCACCTTGGCGTCCAGCCGGTCGACCTTGGTCTCCAGTTGGCCGACCTTGGTCTCCAGGCCGCCCACCCGGACGCCCAGGTTCCTGACCTCGGTCTCCAGGCCGTCCACCCGCGCGGTGAGCGCGACCAGGTCGTCCCCGGTGGCCATCCTGTTCATGATCTCTTCGAGCACGGGGGAGGTGTACGTCATGATCTCCTCCCGGATGATCACGGGCAGGTTGCCCAGCGTCCCCTTGATGTCGGCGAGATCCGAGCCCGTCCTGAAGGCCCAGGATTCGAGCGCCGCCACTCGCCGGCAGGTGCTCGTCGTCGCCACGTCGGTCATGCTATCTCCTGATCGGGGGGAGCCTCCGTCGAACGGCGGGCCGGGTGACGGAGTCATCACAGTGCGTGGCCAATCGAACACCGTCGACGACGGGGCGGGGGCGGTTTCGCGAGGTCAGCCCAGCAGTTTGCGGGCGGCGTCCTCGATCTCGGCCTCGGAGAGCAGCACGTGCCTGGCCGCCTCCCCCAGCGGGACGAAGCTGTCGGAGGAGGTCACCCGGGCGATCCGGCCGGTGAACCCGGCGTCGAGCAGCTCGGCCACCACGCTCTCCGAGACGCCGCCCGAGCGACGGGTCTCGTCGGCGACCAGCACCCGGCCGGTCAGCTCCGCCGCGCGCAGCAGGTCCTCGACCGGCAGCGGGGACAGCCAGCGCAGGTCGAGGACGCGGCAGCCGTACCCCTCGGCGGTGAGCCTGACCGCGGCGCGCAGGCTCATGCGCAGGCCGTTGCCGAAGGTCACGATGGTCAGGTCGCGGCCGTCGCCGTAGCTGCGGGCCCTGCCGATCGGGACGTGCGTCTCGGCCCAGCGCGAGGGCGGCACATACGGCGAGAGCCAGCCGTTGTCGCCCTCCTCGAACAGGTCACGGGTGTTGTACAGGGCGATCGGCTCAAGGAAGACGCACACACTGCCGTCGGTCCTGGCGGCGGCCACGCAGGTGCGCAGCATGGAGGCGGCGTCGTCGGGCCTGGCGGGGGAGGCGACCACGAGACCGGGGATGTCGCGGAGGGCGGCCACGGAGTTGTCGTTGTGGAAGTGACCGCCGAAGCCCTTCTGGTAGGCGTAGGCGGCCACCCGCACGACCATCGGATTGCGGAAGGCGCCCTGGGAGAAGAACGACAGCGTCGCCGCCTCACCCCTGATCTGGTCGAGCGCGTTGTGCAGGTAGGCGAGGTACTGGATCTCGGGCACCGGCAGCAGGCCGGAGACGCCGGAGCCGAGCGCGAGGCCGAGCACGGCCTGCTCGTCGAGGAGTGTGTCGAAGACCCGCCCGGCGCCGAAGCGCTTCTGCAGCCCCCGGGTGACCCCGTAGACGCCGCCCTTGCGGGCCACGTCCTCACCGAAGACCAGCACGTCGGGGTGGGCGGCGAGCTGGTCGGCCAGAGCCCGGTTGATCGCCTGGGAGAGGGTGAGCGGGCCCTCCTGCTCGGGCAGCCTGCCCGCGAAGGCCTTCTCCCTGGAACCGGAGGAGACCGCGCTGGCCGGGGCGACGGTGCGCGGGGTCCGGGGCGCCAGCGGCTCCATGACGTCGGCGGCCGAGGTCAGACGCGGGCGGCGCGAACTCTCCAGGGCCATCTTGAGCAGATGCTCACGCGTCGTCTCGTAGTGCAGCAGCAGTTCATCCGGCGTGGCCAGGCCCGCCTCGACGAGCAGCCTGGCCGTGGCGACGAGAGGGTCGCGCTCCAGGTCGGCGTTGATCTCCCGCTTCGTCCGGTAGGACAGCTCGACGTCCGAGCCCGCGTGCCCCATCAGCCGGACGGTCCGGACGTGCAGCAGGGCGGGGGAGCGGCGCTCGCGGACGTGCCGGGCGGCGGCGAGGGCCACGTCGTGGACGTCGGCCAGGTCGCAGCCGTCGGCGGCGAAGTAGGTCAGCCGAGGATGGCGTGCCGCCTCGACCCAGCCCTGCGGTGTCCGCACGCTGATGCCCAGGCCGTTGTCCTCGCAGACGAGCAGCAGGGGCAGCGCCACCCCCTGGTAGGAGACGTAGCCCGCGGTGTTGAGGGCCGACAGCGCGCTGGCGTGGTTGACCGACGCGTCGCCGAAGCTGCACACCGTGATCGCGTCGTCCGGCCAGGCCGAGCGCAGGCCGAGCGCTCGGGCGCGTTCGACGGCGAAGGCGACCCCGACCGCGCGCGGCATGTGACTGGCGACCGTCGAGGTCTGCGGGATCACCGCCAGGTCGGGGTGACCGAAGACCTTGTGGCGGCCGCCCGCGATGGGCTCCTCCGCCGAGGCGGTCAGGCCGAGCAGCACGTCGCGCAACCCCTGCTCGGGCAGCCGTCCGGCCATCGCGGACCTGGTCAGGTAGAAGGCCCCAGAACGGTAGTGCAGGAGCGCGGGGTCGGTGACGCGCAGCGCGGCGGCGACCGCGGCGTTGCCCTCGTGCCCCGAGGAACCGATGGTGTAGAAGCCCTCCCCCTGGGCGCGCAGCCAGCGGGCGGCCACGTCCAGGAGCCTGCTGCCGAGCTGGAACTCGAACAACTCCCGGCAACGGGCCCCGGTCAGGCTCGTGCCCTCACGCACGGGAAGGCCGGGATCACGCGGGGCCCCCGGGGACAGGGCGGCCACCGCCTCGGTGAAATTGGTCTCAACTGCGTCGCGCGCCACAGCCCGATTATGTCCCCATCGGAGAGTGCCGCACCGGCACCTTGAGGTCTTTGGCGTCACGCCCCGCCCGTTTTGCGGCGTCGTGCCTGATGGGAGGTGTCGTCGGTGAAAACTCACACCATCTGCCGGATTTATCAACTAATAGACCGACTTGTGTGTCTATTTGACCTAATGATGCTTAGGTTTCGGCTGGGCGTATCAATGGAAGAGTGAGGGGCCGAAAGAAGACGCATTCCTTCCCGGACGTCCGGGACGTACGGCCCCGTTCGCCCACTGTTAACGAACGCTAACTTTCGTCGTCGTTCAGCGTGGCGAGGGCCGTACGGGCCATGCCGAGCAGCAGGCGCGCCATCGCCTCCCCTGGCAGCTCGCCCGCGCTGTGCGGGGTCGAGTTGAGCAGGCCGAAGACGGCGTGCGTCGCGGCGCGCAGGCGGGCGGGCGGGCACGCGGGGTGCAGCTCGCTCAGCACCGTGACCCACTCCTCGACGTAGAGGCGCTGGAGCCTGCGGATCTGGCGCCGGGCGGGCTCGGGGACGTTGCCCAGCTCGCGGTCGTGCACGGTGATCAGCGAAGGATGGCTGAGGGCGAACTCGATCTGGCCGCTGAGCAGGGCGTCCAGCGCGGCCTCCGGGCCGGGGGCGGTCGTCACCCGGTCCGCGGCCGAGGCGTGCAGGCGCTCGCTCACGTCGAGCAGCATCTCGGCGAGCAGCGCCTCCTTGCCGCTGAAGTGCCGGTAGAGGGCGGGGCCGGAGACGCCGACCGCGCCGCCGATGTCCTCGATGGAGACACCGTGGAAGCCCCGCGCCGCGAACAGCTGGGCCGCGGCGTCCAGGATCTCCACGCGTCGCGTCCCTCGGTTGCGGGCAGGGGTCCGAGCGGTTGTCACATCTCGCATGGTAGACGCTGACGTTAATGGTGACTAACATCGGCGGTGACGTTAGCGACCGTTAACCCGCGACGACGGAGTCGGGGACGGCCCGGACAAGGGAGCTCGCATGAGTGGCTGGCCGGTGCTGCGAAGCGCCTGCGATCCTGGCGGTGAGGGGTTCAAGGGCAACGCGGAGACCAACGAGCGGCTCGTCGCCGACCTGGCCGAGCGCGTCGCCGCCGCAGGGGAGGGCGGTCCTGAGCGTTCACGCGCCAGGCACGTCGCCCGGGGCAAGCTGCTGCCCCGCGACCGCGTCGGCACCCTGCTCGACCCGGGCTCGCGCTTCCTTGAGCTCTCCCAGCTCGCCGCGACCGGAATGTACGGTGACGAGGCCCCCGCGGCCGGGATCATCACCGGCGTCGGCCGGGTCTCCGGGCGCGAGTGCGTGGTCGTCGCCAACGACGCCACCGTCAAGGGCGGCACCTACTACCCCGTGACGGTCAAGAAGCACCTGCGGGCCCAGGAGGTCGCCCTCCACAACAACCTGCCGTGCCTGTACCTCGTCGACTCGGGAGGCGCGTTCCTCCCCAAACAGGACGAGGTCTTCCCCGACCGGGAGCACTTCGGCCGCATCTTCTACAACCAGGCGACCATGTCGGCGCGCGGCATCCCGCAGATCGCCGCGGTCCTCGGCTCCTGCACGGCAGGCGGCGCCTACGTCCCGGCGATGAGCGACGAGGCGGTGATCGTCCGCAACCAGGGCACGATCTTCCTGGGCGGCCCGCCGCTGGTCAAGGCCGCCACGGGGGAGGAGGTCACCGCGGAGGAACTCGGCGGCGGCGACCTGCACGCCAGGGTCAGCGGCGTCACCGACCACCTGGCCGAGGACGACGCGCACGCGCTGCGGATCGTCCGCGACATCGTGGCCACCCTGGGCCCACGGTCCCCCGCCCCCTGGGAGCGCGTCCCCGTCGAGGAACCCGCGCACGACCCCCGCGACCTGTACGGCATCGTCCCGGCCGACACCCGCACGCCGTACGACGTGCGGGAGATCATCGCCCGGGTCGTGGACGGCAGCCGCTTCCTGGAGTTCAAGGCCGAGTACGGCTCCACGCTCGTCACCGGTTTCGCCCACATCCACGGCCACCCCGTCGGCATCGTCGCCAACAACGGCATCCTGTTCGCCGAGTCCGCGCTCAAGGGCGCCCACTTCATCGAGCTGTGCGACCGCAGGGGCGTCCCGCTGGTCTTCCTGCAGAACATCAGCGGCTTCATGGTCGGCAGGGCCTACGAGGCGGGCGGCATCGCCAAGCACGGCGCGAAGATGGTCACCGCCGTCGCCTGCGCCAGGGTGCCGAAGTTCACCGTGGTCGTCGGAGGCTCCTTCGGGGCGGGCAACTACGCGATGGCGGGCCGCGCCTACTCGCCCAGGTTCCTGTGGATGTGGCCGAACGCCCGCATCTCGGTCATGGGCGGTGAGCAGGCCGCCAACGTGCTCTCCACGGTCGGCGGCGCCGACCCCGAGGCCATCCGCAGGCAGTACGAGGAGCAGGGCAACCCCTACTACTCGACCGCCCGCCTGTGGGACGACGGCGTCATCGACCCCCTCGACACCAGAACGGTCCTCGGCCTGGCCCTGTCGGCCGCGGCCAACGCCCCCCTCGACCCCGTCGGCTACGGCGTCTTCCGGATGTGATCACCTCATGACACCTGTGACCCAGGCACCCGCCCCGCGCGGCATGTTCGGCACCGTCCTGGTCGCCAACCGCGGTGAGATCGCCCTGCGCGTCATCCGCACCCTCTCCAGGCTCGGCGTCCGCTCCGTCGCGGTCTTCAGCGACGCCGACGCCGACGCCCGTCACGTCAGGGAGGCCGACATCGCGGTACGGCTCGGCGGCGGCTACCTCGACATCGACGGGATCCTGGCCGCCGCCGCGGCGACCGGAGCCCAGGCCGTGCACCCCGGATACGGCTTCCTGGCCGAGAACCCCGCCTTCGCCCGCGAGTGCGCGCGGGCGGGCCTGGTGTTCGTCGGGCCGCCGCCGGAGGCCATCGAGGCCATGGGCGACAAGATCCGCGCCAAGGCGACCGTCTCCGCGGCGGGCGTGCCCGTCGTGCCCGGCGGCGCAGAACCGGACGACGACCTCGCCGAGGCCGCGGGCCGCGTCGGCTTCCCGGCGCTGATCAAGCCCTCGGCGGGTGGCGGCGGCAAGGGCATGGTGCTGGTGCGCTCGGCCGCCGAACTGCCCGAGGCCCTGGAGTCGGCCCGCCGTACGGCCGCGGCGGCGTTCGGCGACGCGACCCTGCTGATCGAACGGTTCGTCGAGGGGCCGCGGCACATCGAGATCCAGGTGATGGCCGACGCCCACGGCAACGTCGTCCACCTGGGCGAGCGCGAGTGCAGCCTCCAGCGCCGCCACCAGAAGATCATCGAGGAGGCGCCCTCCCCGCTGCTCGACGAGGAGTCCAGGGAGCGGATGGGCGCGGCGGCCGTCGAGGCGGCCAGGGCCGTCGGCTACACCGGCGCCGGGACGGTCGAGTTCATCGTGCAGGGCACGACCGGCGACTACTACTTCATGGAGATGAACACCAGGCTCCAGGTCGAGCACCCCGTCACCGAGCTGGTCACCGGCCTCGACCTGGTCGAACTGCAGCTCAGGGTGGCGGCAGGCGAACCCCTGCCGCTCACCCAGGACCAGGTACGGCTGCGCGGCCACGCCGTCGAGGCCCGCGTCTACGCGGAGGACCCCGCCAGGGGCTTCCTGCCGACCGGAGGCCGGGTGCTGGCGCTGCGCGAGCCCGAGGGAGTCGTCGAGGGGGTCAGGGTCGACTCGGGCCTGGCCGAGGGCGGGGTCGTCGGCAGCGGCTACGACCCGATGCTGTCGAAGATCGTCGCCTGGGGACCGGACAGGGACAGCGCGCTGCGGCGCCTCGACGGGGCGCTCGCCGCCACCGCGGTGCTCGGTGTGCCGACCAACGTCGCGTTCCTGCGGGCGCTGGTCACCCACCCCGAGGTGGTCGCCGGAGACCTCGACACCGGCCTGGTCGAACGCAACCTGGACGACCTCCTGCCCGAGGAGGGCCTGCCCGAGGACGTGCCGGTCGCCGCGGCGCTGCTGCTGCACCACGGGCGGACGCCCGCCGTACCGGCGGTCGCCGACCCCTGGGAGGTGCCGGACGGCTGGCGTCTCGGCGGAGCCGCCTGGACCGTCTGGCGGCTGGAGAACCGGGGCGAGGTCGTCGAGGTCGGGGTGCGCGGGCTGCCCGCGCGCGGCGCCGAGGTCCGGCTGCCCGGCGGGAGGATCGCGCGGGCGAGCCTCGCCCTGAACGGGGACGACCTGCTGGTCACGCTGGACGGGGTCGGCAGGCGCTACAGCTGGGCACAGGGGGCCGAGGACACGCTCTGGCTGGGGCGTGACGGGGACGCCTGGGCGCTGACCCGCCACCACCTGGGCGACCCGGGAGACCGGGCGGGAGCCGGCTCGGGAGGCGACGGAGTCGTCCGCAGCCCCATGCCGGGAACGGTACTGCTGGTCAAGGCCGTGGTCGGGGAGCGGGTCGAGCGGGACCAGCCGCTGCTCGTCGTCGAGGCCATGAAGATGGAGCACACCGTGACCGCCCCGGCCGCGGGGACGGTCACGGAGCTGCGGGTCAGGGCCGGACAGGCGGTCGACATGGACGCCGTGCTCGCGGTCGTCGACGTCGCGGAGGCTTCCGGCGAGGGCGGGGAGGACCGGGCATGATGCGTGAGCCGTACAGGATCGAGGCACGGGGGCTGCCCGAGCGGGTCACCGTCTACGAGGTCGGCCCGCGCGACGGGCTGCAGAACGAGGCGGTCACGGTCCCGGTCGAGGTCAAGGCGGAGTTCGTCGCCAGGCTCGCCGCCGCGGGCCACCGGGTGATCGAGACGACCAGCTTCGTGCACCCGAAGTGGGTTCCCCAGCTCGCCGACGCCGCCGAACTGCTGGAACGGGTGGAACGGGTGCCCGGTGTGCGCTACCCGGTGCTCGTGCCCAACGAGCGGGGGCTCGACCGGGCGCTCGAACACGGCGTCGAGGAGATCGCGATCTTCGCCAGCGCCACCGAGACGTTCGCGAACAGGAACCTGAACCGGACGCTTGAGTCGCAGTTCGAGATGTTCGAGCCGGTGGTCGCGCGGGCGCTCGGCAACGGCCTGCGCGTCAGGGCGTACGTCTCGATGTGCTTCGGCGACCCGTGGGAGGGGCCGACCCCCGTGGCCCAGGTGGTCTCCGTCGGGCGCAGGCTCCTGGACCTCGGCTGCTACGAGCTCTCGCTGGGCGACACCGTGGGGGTGGGCACCCCCGGGCACGTGGCCGCCCTCATCGGGGCCCTGGCCGGGGACCTCGGCGGTCCGGAGCGGCTCGCGGTGCACTTCCACGACACCTACGGCCAGGCCCTGGCCAACACCCTCACCGCCCTGCGCGAGGGCGTGACCGTGGTCGACGCCTCGACCGGCGGCATCGGGGGCTGCCCGTACGCCGAGAGCGCGACCGGCAACCTCGCGACCGAGGACCTGGTGTGGATGCTGCACGGTCTCGGCGTGGAGACCGGGCTCGACCTGCCCTCGCTGGTGCAGACCAGCACCTGGCTGGCTGAGCGGCTCGGCCGCCCCAGCCCCTCCCGGGTCGTACAGGCCCTGGGAACGGCCCCGGACGTCAAGGAGTGACGATGCCCAAGCTCGCTGAGGAATACGAGGACCTGCGAAAGACCGTCGAGGAGTTCGCCCGCGACGTGGTGGCCCCGGTGATCGGGGACCTGTACGAACGCGAGGAGTTCCCCTACGACATCGTGCGGCAGATGGGCGCGATGGGCCTGTTCGGCCTGCCGATCCCGGAGGAGCACGGCGGTATGGGGGGCGACTACTTCGCGCTCTGCCTGGCCCTTGAGGAGCTGGCCAGGGTCGACTCCAGCGTCTCCATCACCCTTGAGGCCGCGGTCTCGCTGGGCGCCATGCCGATCTACCGCTTCGGTACGGACGAGCAGCGCGCCACGTGGCTTCCCCGCCTGGCCTCGGGCGAGATTCTGGGCGCCTTCGGCCTGACCGAGCCCGGCGGCGGTTCGGACGTGCCCGGCGGCATGCGGACCACGGCCGTGCTCGACGGGGACGAGTGGGTGATCAACGGCTCCAAGGCGTTCATCACCAACTCCGGCACCGACATCACCGGCGTCGTCGGCGTGGCCGCCATCACCGGGGAGCGGGAGAACGGCAAGAAGGAGATCTCGACCATCCTGGTCCCCTCGGGGACGCCCGGGTTCACCGTCTCGAAGAAGTACTCCAAGGTCGGCTGGAACTGCTCCGACACCCGTGAGCTGTCCTTCACCGACTGCCGGGTCCCGGCGGCCAACCTCCTCGGCCAGCGGGGGCGGGGCTACGCGCAGTTCCTGCAGACCCTCGACGAGGGCCGCATCGCGATCGCGGCCCTGTCCGTCGGCCTGGCCCAGGGCTGTGTCGACGAGTGCCTGCGCTACGTCCACGAGCGCCGGGCCTTCGGCCACCCGATCGGCCACTACCAGGCCATCCAGTTCAAGATCGCGGACATGGAGGTCCGCACCCACACCGCCCGCCTGGCCTACCACCACGCGGCGGAGCGGATGCTGGCGGGCGAGCCGTTCAAGAAGGAGGCGGCCATCGCCAAGCTGGTCTCCAGCAACGCGGCCATGGACAACGCCCGCGACGCCACCCAGATCTTCGGCGGCTACGGCTTCATGAACGAGTACCCGGTGGGCCGTTTCTACCGCGACGCCAAGATCCTGGAGATCGGCGAGGGCACCAGCGAGGTGCAGCGCATGCTCATCGCCCGTGAGCTGGGCCTGTCCAGCCTGTGAGACCCCGGCCCCGGCGCCGCCAGGACGGCGGCGCCGGGGTTCGTGCGTGATCTCCACGTTTCCCGCACGGAATCCGCACGTTTCCGTGCCGGGCTGACCTCATGGAGGTCCCCGGGCGTCTTCAGCCCGTTGCGGTCAGGACGGACACGGCCCGTGACAGGGCGGGGTGCGCCGTCCTGGTCGCGGTCGCGGCACCGCCGGTGACTGCCCTCGCCGACCGGACGCTGCTCGCCTGGCTCCTCGACCACGGCTCCTGCACCCGGCCGGTGTACCGGGAGTCCATGGAGTGTGGGGGGTCTGCGGGCATGCTGGAGGCCCTTCTTGCCGCGGCGCCGCTGACCCCGCCGCCGGCCGTGCAGATGCGGCTGATCGCCCTCGCCGTACGGCGTGCGAGGCGGGGGTGAGGTCCCTCAGGCGGGGTCGGCCTGTGACGGGCTCGGCCGGTCTCCGTTCGGGGAGCCGCCCTGCGACTCGCCTGGGGAGCCGGGCGGTGAACCGTGCGAGCCGTTCGGGGACATCGCCGCGGCGGCCTTCGACATGATGCGCGCCATGGTCGCCAGCTCCTCGGGGGTCAGCTGGTCGATCAGGAAGGCGCGGACGACGGCCACATGGCCGGGCGCGGTCTTCTCAAGGCAGCGCACTCCCTCGTCGGTGAGCACCGCGAGCACGCCCCGTTCGTCGGAGGGGCAGTCCATCCGCTCGACCAGCCCTCGTTTCTCAAGCTGCCCTATCTGGTAGGTCAGCCCGCTCTTCGAGACGACCAGTCTGCGGGCGAGGTCGCTCATGCGCAGCCGCCGCTGCGGCGCGATCGAGAGCTTGGCGAGAATCTCGTAGTGGGGATGGGTAAGTCCAGAGTCGGCCTTCAGTTGCTCCTCGATGCGCCGCTCCAGCAGGTGCGTCGCCCTGAGGTAGGCCATCCAGGCATCCAGTTCACCTTCACTCAACCATCTCGTGTCCGCCACTTTTCCAGTGTATGGGTTGTTCGAATTTGAACCAGGGAGTTAAGGTGGTGGTTCAAATTCGAACGACCATGGGGAGTCCTCATGTTTTGGCTTGAGCGTGCGAGGCCGATCGCGCTGCTGCTGGCACGGATCGGCGTCGGAGTGATCTTCGTCGTCCACGGCTGGCAGAAGTTCGCCACCATGGGCCTGAGCGGCACGACGGCCTTCTTCGAGCAGATCGGCGTACCGCTGCCGGGCCTGGCGGCACCGGCGGTCGCCGTGATCGAGCTGGTCGGCGGCATCGCGCTCATTCTCGGCGCCGCCCTGCCGATCGCCGCGATCCTGCTCGTCCTGGACATGCTCGGGGCGATCGTCTTCGTCCACGGCGCCAACGGCTTCGACGCGGCCAAGGGGGGCTACGAGTTCGTCCTGGCCCTGATCTGCGCCCTGCTCGCCATCGCCTTCAGCGGTGGTGGCGCTCTCGCCCTCGACGACCTCTGGCAGCGGCGCCGTACGGCCGGCGTCTCCTGACGGCCCGCCGAACCTGGATGTCACCTCCGGCTCCATGGATCGCCGGTCCGGTGCGGGCGACAATCGGCACCACGACCGGGGACGACCAAGGAGCCGGGGGGCGAAGTGGGATGGCTGCGGCGGGTCGCCGGCGACCTCAGGAAGCGGCGGAACATCGACGCCCACGCCCTGACCGTCGTCGCAGTCCTCTACGCCCTGGTTTCGCTCTTCAGCGACAGGCTGGACGACGACTTCAGATGGGCGGTGCTGCTGTCGGGGCTCGGCCTGCTGATCTACCGCTCGCTTCCCGATGAGACCCCCGAGATGGCCGAGGGTGTCCTGTACGACCGGTCGGTCTACGACACGGTCCCGGCGGCGTCGTTGTTCGCCGGGGTGCGCGACGTCCGGGTCTTCGCCCCCTCGGCCGTCAACCTGCTGTCGGCGCAGACCTGTGAGATCCTGCGCAACAGCGTGCTGCGGCGCGAGAACGGCAGGGTCAGGATCGTCATCCTCGACCCTCGCGAGGAGGCGTCGGTCAGACAGGCGTCAAGGCAGCTCGACGAGTCGGTCGAGTTCCCCGTCCAGCGGCTGCCCGCCGCGCTGGAGACCACGATGGAACGGCTGCGGCTGATGAGCCGCTGGAAGACCCCGGGCGCCTTCGACTACCGCCTGCTGTCCTACAGCCCCGGCTTCAGCCTTGTGCTCCTCGACCCGGACACCCCGGCGGGCCGGGTGATCGTGGAGATCCACGGCTTCCACAACCTCTCGACCTCCTCCCGCATGCACCTGGAACTGACCCGCGGGCGCGACGAGCGCTGGTACGGATACTGGGTCGAGCAGTTCGACCACATCTGGAACGCCGCCCGGCACGACGTCCCCCCGGTCCCCGTTCTCCCCGCCGACGCGGCGGAGGCCGGGGAGCGAACCCTGCAGAACCCGGCTCCGGGCGTCAGGCGGACCTGAGCAGGAGCTGTCCCGCCTGCCCGCGCAGGTGCGGCGGCAGCCCGGGATCGCCCGCCTCCAGCGCGCGGGCGGCCAGATCCGCCGAGACCCCCGTCCTGCCGAGCAGCGCGTTGACCCGTGCGGCCCGAAGCAACACCGGCCCGTTGCCCGGTTCCGCGCCCGTGGCGTCCAGGATCTCCTGCTCGGCGGCGTCGAGCCGCTGCGCCTGGGCGAGGGCCAGCGCCCTGGCCGCGACCGTGCCGGCCCGCTGGTGGTGCCGCACCCGGTTCAGGTCACGCAACGCCTCATCGGACCTGCCCAGATCGGCGAGGATCTCACCGCGCAACGCCAGCGCCTCGACCGGCGGCTCCCCGGCGAGGTTCACCGCTCCGTTGAGCATCGCGAGGGCGGCGAGCGGCTGCCCGAGCCACCACAGGGCCTGCCCCAGCGCCGACTGGACGAACATGTCGTTCGGGGCCCACGACAGGGCGGACTTGAGCACGTCGACGGCCTCGGAGTACTCACCCTGCGCCAGTCTGAGCCGCCCGTCGGCGGTCAGCGCCCGCGCCACCCCGTCGAAGCGCTGGAGCACCGCGAACGTCTCAGCGGCCTCCCTGAGGTGCGCGCGGGCGGTCTCCACCTCGCCCCGGGCGGCGGCGACCTCCCCCAGGATGGCCTTCACCTCGGCCCGCACCCACACCTCGTCGAACTCCGCGACACGAGCCGCCTCCTCGGCGAGCCTTCCCGCGCTCTCCCAGCTCTGCCTGGCCAGCAGCTCCCGTGCGTCCCTGAGGTAGGAGGCGGGGCGTTCCGGTCCGCGGACGGAGCTGATGAGACGATCGTGCTGCAGCTCGTACCAGCGGATTCCCAGCCGGTGCTCGGCCTTCAGGACATGACGGTCCTCCAGGGCCCTGGCGACGGCGTTGGGCATGCCCGCGGTCTCCTGAAGACCCTCGTAGACCGTGTTGCGGGTGCCGTGCTCGGTGACGAAGGCGTTGCGCAGCCAGTATCCGAGCTCCGCGGGGGGCACGTCGTGCTCGGCGGCGACGGCGTCGAGAGCCGTCCTGCAGAACCCGGTGAGGAACCGGTCGACGTTCACGTGCAGGTTCACGTGCTCGGAGGTGATCTCGCGCAGGGAGGGGGGCAGGGACTCCCACAGCGCCGAGCAGACGACCTGAAGCTGGACCGGCTCTATGGACTTCAGGGTCAGTATGGTCCGGTCCCCCTCGTCGTTGGCGATCACGGTCGTCTGGAGGTCGTTGACCAGCAGTTCGGCCGCGCCCCTGGCGAAGAACCGTCCCGTGCCCTCGATCGGCTTGGTCACGGCGTCCAGGGCCGCGGCGGGGGTGAAGGGCAGCAGGTGGAAACGCGCCCGCGACCCCCGGCCCAGCGGGCGTTCGTACGGAAGCACGGCGGCCAGGTGCTCCTCGCGCAGCGACAGCAGCAGGTGGAGTCCCGGATGCTCGTCCACGGCCTGGACCAGCTGGGCGAGCAGGGCGCCGCGGTCCTCCTCCCCGCGAAGCGAGCCGCCGAACAGCTCTTCGGCCTGGTCGACGGCCGCCAGAGTCGGCACGGGGTCACCGTACCGGTCGGTCCGCTCGGGGCGCCCGGCGAGGAACTCGGAGACCGTCAGCCCGGCGAGCACCGACAACGGTTCGTCCGGCGCCCACGCCGACAGCAGCGCCAGGACGTACGGGTTGGCCGTTCCCCTGGTGGAGAACCCGCGCGGGGAGACCCGGGCGATGGGCAGCACGTCCGCCCGCTCGGTCTCGATGCGGGACAGCACCCCGGCGTGCAGCAGGGAGGTCTTGCCGACCCCCGACGCTCCGAACAGCACGGTCAGCCCGGCGGCCTGCCAGATGGTCGCGACCTCACGGGTCTCCCGTTCGCGTGCGAAGAAACGCGCGTGGTCGGCCCGCAGATAGGGACGCAGCCCCACGTAGGGCTGGACGGGTTCACCTCTCACCTGCGCCGGGTCCGTCATGGCGCCCGTCCGTTCTTGTCTCCGCCGGGGCCGTTGGGGAGCTCCGGCGCGGTGGCCAGGAAGATCGAGCCGTACGGTCGTTCGGGATGGAGCGGCTTTTCGCACGATAAGGCGGAGGAGAAGGACGGGCCAGTCGCCGGGGGGATCGGTTCCGGTCTCCTTCGCCGGAGGGAGGGGCGATCGCCGTCGGCCGGGTTCGGAAAACCCGGCCCCACGGCCGCCGGGCGCGTTTCCCGGCCGGATGGAACGGCGTTATATGGCCGACTGGAAACCGGCGACCGGACCGGTTTCCTCGGTGTCGAGCAGGCGCCGCAAGGCCTGGCTGAGGCGAGAGTCGTCGACCCGGTCGAGGTCGGCGAGGTTCAAAGAGGTGACGTCAATCAGGCCGTTGCTGAAATCTGTGGCCTTTTCGCTCATCTGGACTCCTGGCGCTTGGAGGCGAGGCCGGCGTCCGTGCCGTTTTCCGCCCGCTCGGCTTACCCGGTCATCCTTCCATGTCCGGCCGGGGGCTCCTAACATCGGGGGACCGGCGACCCGCGCTCACCAAAGAAGTCGGGCGATTTGCTCCCTAAAACATATTTAGTGGCATTGAAACGGGAGTCTGGCCTCTTTGTATGGGTGCGCGCCGTGTTCGGAAGTCTAAACTCATCTCGGATCGGGCGAGTGGAGGCGGTCGCGTGTCCGTTGCACAATCGTCGGAGGGTTCCCGGACACCGGGACGCCAGCCCCAGGTCTGGGGCAAGGTGCCGCAGCAGAACAAGAACTTCACCGGCCGGGAGAGCCTGCTCGAAAGACTGCACGAGTCGGTCACGTCCGACGTCACCGCGGTCGTCCCCCACGCCCTGCACGGCTTCGGCGGAGTGGGCAAGACACACGTGGCCATCGAGTACGCCTGGCGCTTCCGCCACGAGTACGACGTGGTCTGGTGGATTCCGGCGGACCAACCCATACTGGTGCGCTCCTCACTGGCCGGTCTCGCGCCGCACCTCGGCCTGCCGTCCCTGACCACGACCGGGATCGAGGACGCGTTCACCGCCGTGCTCGACGCGCTGCGCAGGGGCAGGCCGTACTCCAAGTGGCTGCTCATCTTCGACAACGCCGAGCAGCCGGAGGAGATCAACGAGATCGTGCCCCGAGGGCCGGGGCACGTGCTGATCACCTCGCGCAACCACTCGTGGGGGAGCGTGGTCGAGACCCTGCCCGTCGACGTGTTCAGCAGGCAGGAGAGCGTCGAGTTCCTCGGCAAGCGGCTGCCGGGGAAGGTCGGCGCCGAGGAGACGGAGCGGCTGGCCGAGGAACTGGGAGATCTGCCGCTGGCCCTCGAACAGGCGGGGGCGTTGCAGGCGGAGACCGGGATGTCGGTCGAGGAGTACTTCCGGCTGCTGCGTGAGCAGACGACCCAGTTGCTCGACGCCAACAAACCCTCGGACTACCCGCTGTCCATGACGGCGGCGTGGTCGCTGTCGGTCTCGCAGCTCCAGGCGAAGCTGCCCGAGGCGGTCGAACTGCTGCGATGCTGCGCCTTCTTCGGTCCCGAGCCCATCCCCAGGGACGTGTTCAAGGGACTGCCCGAGGACCTCGCCTCCGACTCCAAGCTCGGCGCGCTCCTGGCCAACCCGATCCTGCTGAGCAAGGCGATCAGGGAACTCGGCCGCTACGCCCTGGCGCGCATCGACTCGGACGCGCGGACCATCCAGGTCCACCGGCTGGTCCAGGCGCTGCTGCGCGACGGCCTCGACCCCCGGGAGCACCCCGCCTACCGCGACGAGGCGCACCTGCTTCTGGCGGCGGCGGCGCCGGGTCTTCCCGACGACAACGCCCTGTGGCAGGGATACTCCCAGCTGCTGGGGCACGTGACGCCCGCGGACGTGGAGAGCAGCAGCAAGCCCGGCATCCGTGGGTTCGCCCTCGACATGGTGCGCTACCTGTACTCCTCGGGGAGCTACCAGTCGGCCAGCGACCTGGTCGGCCGTCTCATCGAGAGGTGGCGGGCAGACAGCGGTCCCGACGACCAGTACGTGCTCTCCGCGCAGCGGCACTTCGGCATCGTCCTGCGCGAGCTCGGTGACTACCGCGCCTCCTACGAGCTCAACCGCAGGACCCTGGACCGCATGCGGACGATCCTCGGCGAGCAGCACGAGGAGACTCTCCTGCTCACCAACAGCCACGGCGGCGACCTGCGGACCCGGGGAGACTTCGCCGCCGCGCTCAGGCACGATGAGGAGTCCTGGCGCCAGCACGAGATCGTCTTCGGTCCTCGCCACCGCCGGACCCTGCGGGCGATGAACAACCTCTCCATCGACTATCTCCTGCTGGGCAACTACGTCGAGGCGCGCAAACTCCAGGAGAACGCCTACAGATTGCAGAGCCTGGCCAACTCGGACGCCAGCACCTCCAACGTGCTGGCCTCCTGGAACGGCCTCGCCCGTGTCGTCAGGCTCAGCGGGAACTACTCGGAGGCCTGCGACCTCGGTCAGGACGCCTACGAGTTCGGCGTCCAGGAACTGGGCGGCGACCACCCCTGGACCCTGCGGACGGCCAAGGACCTGTCCATCGCCAAACGCAGGGCGGGGCTCACCGACGAGGCCCTGGAGATCGCCCAGCGGACCTTCGAGCGCGAGGAGCGCACCTTCGGCAGGGACCATCCCGACACCCTCGCGGCGGCGCTGTGCCTGGCCAACGCGCAGCGCGCGACGGGGGAGGTCACCGCGGCGCTCGAACTGCTGCGGGACACCGCAGACCGCTACCCCCGCATCTACGGCGGAGACCATCCCTTCAAGTACGGCTGCGACATGAACCTCGCGCTGCTGATACGCGTCAACGGGGACGTCGACGAGGCCGCGGAACTCGACCGCAGATCACTGGCGGGCTTCGACGTGAGACTCGGCAGGGAGCACCACTACTCGCTCACCTGCGCCATCAACCTGGCCAGCGACCTGGCCGCCCAGGGCGACACGCACACCGCCAGAGAGCTGGGCGGACGGACGCTGGAGCAGCTGCGGGCGCTGCTGGGCACCGACCATCCGCTGACCCTGGCCTGCGCCATCAACCTGATCGCGGACCTGCGCGCCGAGGGCGAGCAGGAATGGGCCGACATCCTGGCGGTCGACACCTTCGAGCGCTACCAGCGTGTGCTGACCAACGAGCATCCCGACGTGAAGGTGGCGATGCGCGGTGAGCGGCTCGACTTCGACTTCGACCCGCCCGCGCTGTGACTCACGTGCCCGCAGGAGGGGGCACGGGGGAGATGTCCGCCCGCCCGTTGTTCCTGAGCCAGCGCGCGCGGTGGCGGCTCGCGCGCTCCTCACCGATCGCCCGTGAGCCCGCGGGGACCGGTTCACCCGCCCAGCCGTCGAGCCGGCGCGCCATCTCGGTGACGAAGGTCCTGCCCGGGGCGGTCAGCCTTCCACTGTCGACGAGGGTCCGCGCCACCATGGAGGCGGCCTCACGCCACCGGGAGAACTCGGCGTCCGCGTGCACCCGGGCCTGGCCCGTCTCCAGGTGCCGCTGACGCCGCCAGAAGTCGGTCACCCCCAGATAGGCGTAGGCGCCCTGGAGAAGACCGGGAACCGGGCGGGGATCCTCACGCCAGGGGGCGTAGTAACGCGACCCGTCGTCGGGCATGGTCAGCGGGACGAGGTCGAGAAGGGCCGAGAGCTTGGCGTGCTGGGTCTCGTGCGCCAGGGTGACGGCCAGGGTCGAGGCGTCGGGCGGGGTCGACAGCGCGACGCAGCCGAAGGTCTCCCTGGAGGTCGAGCTCGACTGTCCCAGCGCCGGGGGCCGCAGAGGGGTCAGCACCGTTATGGCCGCGGCCACCTCATCCGCGGTGGTCCGATGGTGGCGGACCAGCAGGCCCCACGCCCTGTGCAGCGTCTCCTGCCAGCGCCTCGCCTCGGCCTGGGTGAGGCGCTCGCCCATGTTCGTGGTCTCCGGCATGCGGTAGGGGTCGATGTCGTCGATGACGACGTTGATCGGGGTGCCGTCCGTCTCCGCGGACAGCTCCCGCATCCCCCGCCAGCCGGGGGCGTCCTGCCGGGGGTCGGCGGGAATGCGGACGATCACCCCCTCTGCCGCGACCTCGGCGCACTCCGGATCGCACTGGACCGTCACGCAGGAGACGGTCGGCGACAGGACGGCCTGTCCCAGGGACGGCAGGGTGACCACCCCGTCGACCGCGGGGACGTCGATGTCACAGGTCGTGCCGGAGCGGATCGCGGCGACCGCGGCGAGCGCGGCGAGCCGGGCGGGGGCGGCCTCCGGATCCCCGGACTCAAGGGCCTTGATCGTACGCCGTGCCCAGGCGCCCACCGCCGGATGGCGGACGACGGCGTTGACGACGCCGGGGTGCGCGCGCTGGATCGTGGCCAGCAGGTCGTAGGCGCGGCGGGTGGCGGCGGCCTCGGGATGACCGCACGCCCGCGCGGCCTCCAGCACCCCGCGCACGAGGAGGACGTGCTTGCTGTGCTGGGCCGCGGCCAGGCACGTGACGGCCGCGGTCCCGCCGCCGCCCCGGGCGAGCTCGGCGAACATCTCCTCCGGAATCCGGTGTTCACGCAGGTTCATCGTGCTCCTTCGTCTCGCGCTCTCTCGGCTGCGGCTCCCACCCGGGCCGCCAGGTCCTTCTCCACGGTCTTCCTGACGTGCCCGACGAGGCGGAGCAGGTCCGGGCAGTAGACCGACGGGTTGGCGAAGCCGCTGCCCGCGCGGTAACGGTGCGCGTAGAGCCCGCCTCCGCACACCTCGCCCACCGGGCATTGACGGCATTCGGCGGCCAGCGCGAGGGCGCCGATCTGGCGGGCGGCGATCGCGGGCAGCGCGAGAGCGGCGTCGAAGGGGTCGCGGGTCACGTGCAGGCCCGTCTCGGGAGCGCCCTGGTAGGCCGACTTGAGCAGGTCGGACTGTTCGACGCCCCCGTCGGTCTCCACGACCACCATCGCGACCGGGGACAGCCCCACCTGCTCGCTCGCGGAGGAGCCGCCGAGAAGCAGGTGGATGATCTCGCCGAACAGCCGGACGTCCGTGCGCCGGCGCGGCGTACCGTACCAGTGGTCGAACACCCGGATCAGCCAGTCGGCGTACGGTGTTCCGGAGGCGCCCGCCTCCCGGCCGGGCGGGGGCGCCGACCAGTTGCCGTGCGGAAGCAGGAAGTCGACGGCGGGCGGATCGAAGGCGGCGAGGGCCTCGTAGGCGCCGACCGGGTCGTTTCTGAGGTCGACGGTGCACAGCAGGCCGCCGAAGAGATGCCGGAAGTCCGGCGAGGTCAGCAGCCCGAGGGCCGTCATGACCGCCGCGTGGCTGCCCTGGCCGTTGACGCGGCGGCGGCTGCGGTCGTGCATCGCCTCGTCGCCGTCGAGGCTCACCCCGACCCGGACCCCCAGCTCGTCGAAGAGCCTGAGGTAGCGAAGGTCGAGCAGGGTGGCATTGGACTGGAGGCTGACCTTCAGGCGGGTGCCGGGAGCCGTCTCCGAGCGGACGCGGGTCACGATCTCGCGGATCGGCTCCGTACCGGCGAGCAGTGGTTCGCCGCCGTGCAGGACGAGTTCGACGGCGTCGAGGTCGTGGGCGCGGACGTGCTCGCCGATTCTCGCCGCCGTGGCGGCGAGGATCTCGGCTGACATGACTTTGGGACGGTCACGCCAGCTTGAATCCGCCATTTCGTACACATAACAGTACTTGCACGCCAAATCACAACGGCTGTGAATCTTGACTACGAACTGGCGGAACGGAGTCGGCTGCCAGCCTCCGGCCGTCAGACCCTCGACATCCAGATTCGAAGGCCACTCGCGCACCGCTGATCAGCCTCCGCTTCGAGACCAGGTCGTGTGACGCCTCAGGGGGATTACAGCATAGGGGAAAGTGTCCGGGGTCATTGAGGAGAGGCGGGCCGAACGCCTGTGCGGAAATTCGCGGCGCTCCGATCGGGACGTGAGCCGCTGTTCGGGATGAAGTTCCCGGTGGGGGTGGAGTTGGCATCGGTAAGTATGTTGTACGGGTATACAGGATATTTCGTAAAATAGAGTGATTTCCGGGCGCCTGGGCCCGTTCTCGGGAAGTGGGCCCCGCGCGCCGCGAGGCCACGGAAGTGGATCCCTCTCCCCGTGGCGAGGCGTCCTCCTCCCCGAGGAAAGCGCCGCCGGCGCCGAAGGTTGATTTACGGGATGGGGTATTACAGAATCGCGTAAGCCACTAAAAGGTGCAGGCTCCCTTGAATAGCGTCGTGGTGTGCTTTTGGTTGACCGAAACCTGAATGTGAGGCGCGATGGGGCGTGAAGATCATATATTCACGGCGTCGAGAAGAGGCCGATCGCTCCCCAGGTCCCGCGTCTCGTTGACCGAACGCCGGGAAAAACTCGAAAACGCCGGGGCCGCGATACGGGGAAGAGGCCTGAGGTGAACGCCTCCCGCACCCCCGGACGTTCACGACGGTCGAGAGGACGGGCGCGGCCGCGTTCCGCCCCTGCCGTACGGCAAGGCGGCGCGCTCCACGGGCGGAGGGGTGCCCTACCGGCGCAAACGCGCCGCCGGGGAGCCGTTTCCGCTGGAATCCCGGTCTTCGAGGTGGTGCCCTAGGTGCACGACATGGGGGAGGCCGAGTGGGAACGCCTGCTCGACCAGTTGAAACACGGGGACTGCACACCGTTTCTCGGGTCGGGCGCCTGCGCCGGTGTCCTTCCCACGGGGACGGCGCTCAGCCGGAACATGGCACGCCGGTGGGATTATCCATTCGACAACGACTACGACCTTCCCCGGGTCGCGCAGTTCGCGGCCATGCGTTACGGCGACCCCGTGTACGTCAAACGGCTGGTCTGCCAGGAACTGGACGCCGGGGCGGTCCCCGATTTCCTCGATCCGCTGGAACCGCACAGCCTGCTGGCGAGTTTTCCGCTGCCGGTTTATCTGACGACCAACTACGACGACTTCATCTTCCGGTCGCTTGAGGCGGCGGGGAAAAGCCCCGACGTCGCGGTGTGCGCCTGGAACGACGGGCTCGCCTACGCCAAGGACCTCTTCGCCGGGGACGGGAGCGGCCCCCGTCCTGACAGGCCGCTCGTCTACCACCTGCACGGCAGGCTGGGGGACCCGGCCTCGATCGTGCTGGCCGAGGACGACTACCTGGAGTTCGTCGCCAACCTGGCGCTGGACAGCGCGGCCGACGGGCAGCGGATGCTGCCCACCTCGATCCTGGAGGCACTGACCAGGAGGCCCATCCTCTTCATGGGGTACAGCCTGCAGGACTGGACCTTCCGCTTCCTGTTCCACAGCCTGGTGAAGGCGGTGCCCGGCATCAACCGCCGCAGGCACGTGAGCGTGCAGCTCGCGCCGTCCCCCGCCGGCGCGAGGGCCGACATCCTGCAGATCCAGCGGGACGTGGCCCGTTACTACGAGGACTGGCGGATATCGATCTTCTGGGGGACGGCCAGGGATTTCTGCCGCGAGCTGCGACGGCGGATGGGGCCGGTCCCGTGAACCCGGTGGGCGGCGGCCGCCGCCCACCGTCCGCCCGTCAGGACGGCAGCTGGGCGTCCAGGCGGTAGCCGTCGACCGTGACGTACACCTGGTCCCCGGGGCGCGCGTTCAGGCGCATCAGCACCGGCTGCAGGGAGTCGAAGACGGGGTGGTCCCGCCACACCAGCACCACCGCGTTGTCGCCGGGACCGGTGACCGAGAGCAGGGTGCCCGGACGCATGCCGAGCTGGGTGGCGTACCCCTCGGGCACCGCGACCGGGGCGCCGCGCAGGTGCTCGCTGGTCACCTCTATCCGCTGCCAGCGGCTCGGGTCGGTGGCCGGGCTGGTCGGCGGGTGGAGCGGGGCGCGCTGGCTGGTGATGAGGTGGGGCCTGGTGTTGCCGGACAGGGCCGACAGCGTGGCCAGGGCGGCACGGGGGTCGATGGCGTTGGCGTTCACCTGCGGGATCGGCTGGCCGCCCCGGTGGTGGTGGTGCCCGTTGGCCCCGGGGGTACGGCGGGGCAGCTGCCTGTTGCCGGGCTCCGCGGCGGCGTCGGGGGCGGCCGAGCCGCGCTCCGCGCTGGCGGCCAGGGCGTCGAGCCAGGCCTGCGCGGAGTGGGTGCGGATGCCGAGCCGCTGCTCCATCAGCGAGACCGTCTCGGAGTCGGCCGGTTTGCCGCCCATGAGCTGCCGGGTGCGGTCCCGCAGGCCGCCCAGGTCGCCGACGACGAGCCAGCCGTCCTGGAGCCGCCGGTCGGGCATGAGGGTGACCAGCACCCGCCACAGCGGGGTGCGCAGTGTGGGCACCTCGATGGGGTGGGCCGGGTCGGCGCCGATGAGCTGCTCCTGGGTGGCGGCGGCGCCGAGCCACTCGGTGAGCCCGAACATGTGGCCGGTGAGCGGGGCCGACTCCGAGGAGCGCAGCCACAGCAGGATGCGTTCCTCGGCGGCGCGCTGGGCGACCGACAGCGCGCCGAGGTCGGCGTTGAGCTTGTGGGCGAGGGCACGCAGGCTGATCGGGTCGACGGCGAACAGGCGGTCGACGGCGACCGCGCGTTCGAGAGGGCCCCAGTCGCGGAACATGTTGTCCACCAGGCCGACCAGCGGGTAGTCGCTGAGCCTGACCTGCGGCTCGGGCGCGGGGGCCTGCTGGGGTACGGCGGGTGCCTGCGGCTCCTGCTGCTCGGCCTGCGCGGGTGCCCCTGCCGGTGCCCCGGCCGACGCCTCCGCGGGTGTCGCTGCGGGTGCCTCCGCGGTGGGCCGTTCCACCTGCGCGGACAACTCGGCGGCCGGGGGGACGGCGATCCCGGGGATCTGGCTGAGCACCTCACGGAAGACCGCGGTCATCACGGTCTCCGGGGTGGTGGGCAGGGAGGAGCCGCCCAGGTCTCCCGCGGTCAGGCGGCGCAGCCTCGACCAGCCGCCGAGGCCGGTGATCGCCGCGCGGGCGGGTTCCGGCCAGCCGGGCAGCGTGGGATCGACGGTGTGCACGTGCAGGGCCGGCAGGACGTCGCTCAGGGGAAGGTGGTCCCATCTGGACATCGAGAGCCGGGCCAGCCGGTCGCAGACCCAGTCGAGTCCGGCCGAGTTCAGGGCCTTGGGCAGGGTGACCGAGGACCACCATCCCGCGGGCAGGCGGGGATCGGCCAGGGCTTCGGCGACCTGCTGTGCTCTGCTCCAGCGCAGGGCCGGGACCAGATCGCTCAGGCAGATCGATGACTCGGCATCCATCGGCGGACCGCAACCTCCCCAAAGTGACACATGTGGCTAATGGTGCAGCCTACGCCGCAAGCTATCAATTAGCATGAGAGTGGGTAAAGCCGGTGGACGCCAAACCAGACGTGAGAATACGCGGCCGACCGCCGACCGCTGTCACGGCCTCGGCTCCGGCGCGGCGTCCCGCGTCCAGCGCGGCCTCGTCGTCGTCCCCTCTCAGGAGGGCGGTCAGCAGACCGGCGGCGAACGCGTCACCCGCTCCCGTCGAGTCAACCACTTCCGCGGTGAGTCCGGGAAGCCGTGCGGTCAACTTTCCTTTCCGCGCCAGCAACGCCCCCCCGGGGCCCAGCTTGACCGCCGCGGCGCCGTAGCGCAGGCTCAGCCGGCCCGCAGCGCTCTCCGGGTCGTCCGCGCCGGTCAGCAGCAGGGCCTCGTCCAGGTTCGGGATGACCAGCTGGGCGGCCGAGGTCTCCCTGATGAACCGCTCGGGGCCGAAGGAGCGCAGGAAACCGGTGGAGGCCGGGTCCACGCTGATCGACACGCCGTTCCGCACGGCCTGCTCCAGGGCGAGCCTGGACAGCTGCAGGCCCGGTTCGGCGAACAGGGTGTAGCCGGACAGGTGCAGGTGGCCGACCCCGTCGAGCAGGTCCTCCTCCCAGTCGTCGGCGCAGATGTGCCCGCCGGCGCCCCGGTTGGTGAGCATGGACCGCTCACCCGTCGGATCGACCATGGCGATGACCACGGCGGTCGGGCGCTCGGGATCGACGCGCAGGTGCGTCCTGACCCCGCCGCGGCGCAGTTCCGCGGCGTGCCACTCCCCGGTGTCGTACCCGACCCTGGTCAGGATCCGCGCGTCCGCGCCCAGATGGGCGGCCCAGGAGGCGGTGTTGGCCCCCGAGCCCCCCGGGCGCAGCACGATGTCGGCGGCGGTGTCCGTGCCGACGGCCAGTCCGGAGAGCGCCGGACCCTCGTGCAGCGCGACGACGTCGGTGACGACGTCACCTATGACGAGCAGACCCGATCCGGCCACGATCGCCTCAGTTTCCCCGGCTCCAGGCCACCGCGATCCGTCCCGCGAGGCGGACGTTGCCGCGCACCGCGGCCAGGTTCGCCTCAAGCGAGGCGCCGTCCGTCCCCTTGACCAGGTACTCCAGCAGGAACGGGGTGATGGCCTGGCCGGTCACCCCGCGCTGCCGCGCCTGCGCGAGCGCCTCGGCCAGGACCCGGTCGTGCAGGGCCGGGTCGAGCTGCTCGTCCACCGGGACCGGGTTGGCCACGATCAGCGCGGACTCGGGCCCGTCGAGCGCGTCCTGGGCCCGCATGATCTCCGCGGCCTGCTCGGGCGTCTCGATGCGCCAGTCGACGGGCCGGCCGGAGGTGTGCAGGTAGAAACCGGGGAACTCGCCGGTGCGGAAGCCCGCGACGCCGACGCCCCGGGTCTCCAGGCGCTGCAGGGTCGCAGGCACGTCCAGGATCGACTTCACGCCCGCGCAGACGACGGTGATCCGCGTACGGCTCAGCGTGTCAAGGTCGGCGGACTCGTCCTGGGTCTCGGTCCACTCACGGTGCACTCCGCCGAGCCCGCCGGTGGCGAAGACGCGGATGCCCGCCCTGGCGGCCAGGAAGGAGGTCGCCGAGACCGTCGTGGCGCCGCTTGAGCCGAGCGCGGCGGCGACCGCCAGGTCGCGGAAGCCGAGCTTGCGCAGGCCGGGCTCGGTGGCGATCCGTTCGAGGCCGTCCTTGTCCAGGCCGATCCGCGCCACGCCGTCGAGCACCGCGATCGTCGCGGGTACGGCCCCGGCCTCGCGGACGAGCCCCTCAAGTTCCCGCGCGACCTCCAGGTTGCGGGGCTGGGGCAGGCCGTGCGAGATGATCGTGGACTCCAGCGCCACGACCGGGGCGCCCTGCGCCAGTGCCTCGGCCACCTCGTCGGATGGGCGGAGCACGCTGTCGATGGGCTGCTCGGTGGTACGCATGAGCGGGTTCTGTCTCCTCGTCCTGCCTGGATGGCTGCTCAGTGGAACCGGGTAAAGAAGCTGCTTGTTCCAGAAAGAGCACGTTACGGGGGATATCGGATGGCGTCTACCGGGACATCAGCCGATGGCGAGGACGCCGATCAGTGAGATAGCGCCGATGACAGCGGTCGCCAGCCCGCCGAGGGCCAGGGAACGGCCACCGCGCGCCAGCGTCCTGAGATCCACCCCGGTCCCCAGCGCGAAGAGCGCCGCCGCCAGCGACAGCGCGGTCACCTGGGGGACGATCTCGACGACCCCGACGGGGACGACTCCCAGGCTCCTGACCGCGACCGCCGCCAGGAAACCCAGCACGAACAGCGGCACCAGCGGCGGGCGCCGTACCCCGCTCCGGTCACGGCTGCGGTCACAGGCCGGGCGGCGCAGGGTGAGGGAGGTGAAGGCGACGAGCGGGGCGAGCAGCGCGACCCTGGCCAGCTTGACCATGACAGCGCAGGCGAGCACCCCGCCCCCGGCGGTCGCGCCTATGGCCGCGACCTGGGCGACCTCGTGCACCGAGGCGCCCGCCCACAGGCCGAGCCCGTACGGCGAGAGCCCGGCGAGCCGCGCGACCACGGGCAGGACGACGAGGGCGGCGCTGCCGTACAGGACGACGACGCCGACCGCGCCTGCCACGTCGTCGTCGTCTCCGTCGGCCACCTCATGCATGGCGGCGACCGCCGCGGCGCCGCAGACCGAGACGCCGGTGGCGATGAGCAGCGACCTGCGCGGGCTCATCCCCATTCGCGGGCCGATCCACCGGGTGAGGGCGAACGTGCAGACCGTCGAGACGGCGACCAGCGCCAGGGGCCGCCAGCCGAGCGCCAGCACCTCGGGCAGCGCGACCTGCAGTCCGAGCACCACGATCGCCAGGCGGAGCAGCCTGCGGGAGGCGAAGCGCAGGCCCGCGCCGAACACGGCGGGCGGTGTGGTGAGGCTGCCCAGCGCGACCCCGAGCACCACCGCGACCACGGCCGGGCTCACCCCGGGCAGCGCGCGGCCCGCCCACTGGGCGACGGCCACGGCGCACGCCGTCAGGGCCAGGCCGGGCAGGAGACGCAGGACCGCCACGACCTGGGGCGGGCCCGCGAGGAGTCCGGCAGGGGGCCGGTGGCGAGGGGAGGCGGAGAGCGGGAAGAGGGACATGTTCCGAGTCTCAAACCGGACAGGGGTGGCCGGTAGCCGCGCTCTACCTGGAAGGTCATAGCCTAGGGCTATGAGTGACCTGCCCGACCTGGAGTCCCTGCGGCTGCTCGTCGACGTCGAACGCCTGGGAAGTCTCGGCCAGGCGGCGAGGGCGGTGGGCATCGCCCAGCCGTCGGCGAGCAAGCGGATCATGCTGCTTGAGCGCCGCCTCGGGCTGCCCCTGCTCGAACGCACCCCGCGCGGCTCGACCCTCACCCCGCAGGGCGTGATGATCGCGGCCTGGGCGTCGCAGGTGCTGGCCGCCGCGGAGGAGCTCATGCGCGGCGCGCGGGCCGTACGGCACGGCAGGGAGGCCCACCTGCACATCGCGGCGAGCATGACCGTGGCCGAGTACCTCCTGCCGCGCTGGCTCGGGGAGTTGCAGACCCGCGAGCCCCAGGTGCAGGTCGGGCTGGACGTGCAGAACTCGGCGGAGGTCGCCAGGCTGGTCGGCGCGGGCATCGAGCTGGGCTTCGTCGAGGGTCCCTCGGTCCCGCAGGGACTGGCCTCCAGGGTGGTCGCGGCCGACCGGCTCGTCGTCGTGGTCGCGCCCGGCCATCCGTGGGCGCGCCGCCGTACGGCGCTGCTGGCGGCCGAGCTCGCGGCGACGCCGCTGGTCGTCCGCGAGCGGGGCTCGGGGACCAGGGAGACCCTGGACCGCGCGCTGGCCGGGCACGAGGTGGCCGCGCCCCGGCTCGAACTCGGCTCCAACGCCGCGGTCAAGGGGGCGGCCGGTGAGGGGGCCGCCCCGGCGGTGCTCAGCGGCTACGCCGTCGAGGGCGAGCTGGCCACCGGACGCCTGATCGAGGTCGTGACGAAGGGCATCGACCTCGAACGCCGGTTGCGCGCGATCTGGCGGCGGGGCCGTACGCCGACGGGACCGGCGGCGACGCTGCTGAGGATCAGCCTGGCGACCGCACGGGAGTGAGGCGTTCCCTTCGCCGTGCGGCTCCGGGAAGGGTGCCCGGCCCTGGTATGGGCGCCGGAGCGCCGCGGGCGAGTCGGCCGCCCCACTCGGCGAACAAAACCATCTACCTGCTGAATTAGCCCTCTTATATAGATTCGCCGGACATTTATTGCCATTATGCACTTTCTGGTTTATGTCATACCTTGACGGCTATTGCCCTCGTCCCTACTTTCATGTGGTAAGTGGAGTGGCTCGGTCCGTGAGGAGTAAGCCTTATGACCCAGAGTTTCCCCGTTCCCCGTACCTGTCCGTACGCGCCGCCGCCCGAGTACGCGCGTCTCCGGGAGGAGGGTTCGCTGGTCAGGGCGGAACTTCCCGGCGGCCAGGTCTGGCTTGTGACCCGGCACAGCGAGGCGCAGCAGGTTCTCATCGACCCCCGAATCAGCACTAATCCAACCAATCCGGGACATCCGATGGCCGCCCTGGTGATCGAATCCCCTTCCGAGGAGGAACTGCGCTTTCGGGAAAAGTATCAGCAGGGACATTTCGGTGATATGGATCCGCCCGGGCACACTCTCTACCGGCGGCTGCTGATCCCCGAGTTCACCGTCCGGCAGGTCAAGGAGATGCGCCCCGGCATTCAGGAGGACGTCGACCGGCTCATCGACGACATGCTCAAGCAGGGCTCCTCCGCCGACCTCGTCGAGGCGTTCGCGCTGGCCGTGCCGTCGCTGACGATCTGCAGGATGCTCGGGCTGCCCGAGGCGGGCGGCGACTTCTTCCGCGACCGGATGAACACGATGATCGCCGTCGGCAGCAGCTCGACGCAGGAGGCCGTCACGGCGGCCGCGGAGGTCTGGGAGTATCTCGACGTCCTGGTCACCAAGGCCGAGCGGGAGCCGGGCGACAACCTCGTCGGGCGGCTCGTGACGGCCGCCGCGCAGAGCGAGGAGATCTCCCACGACGCCCTGGTCGGCATGACGATCCAGCTGCTCGTGGCGGGGCACGAGACCACGGCCAACATGATCTCGCTCGGCGTTCTGACGCTGCTGCGCAACCCCGGTCATCTCGCCGCGCTGCGCGACGACCCGGCGGGCTGGCCGACGGCGGTGGAGGAACTGCTGCGCTATCTCTCGATCGTGGACTGGGTGGGCTTCGACCGGGTCGCGACCGAGGACGTGGAGATCGGCGGCCAGGTCGTCAGGGCGGGTGAGGGCCTGTTCGTCCTGGGCGCCTCGGCCAACCGGGACGCCCGCGTCTTCGACCGGCCCGACGACCTGGACCTCCGGCGCGGCGCGCGCAACCACATGGCGTTCGGGTACGGCGTGCACCAGTGCCTCGGGCAGAACCTCGTCCGCGCCGAGCTGGAGATCGCCTACCGCACCCTCTTCGAACGGATTCCCGGCCTGCGCGTGGTGGGCGCCGACGACGACCTGCCGTTCAAGTACGCCGGTGCGATCTTCGGCGTCCGTGAGCTGCCGGTGGCGTGGTGAACGCGAGGATCGTCGTCGACAGGGAGCGCTGCGTCGGCGCGGGGCAGTGCGTGCTCGCCGCGCCGGAGGTCTTCGACTCCGGTGACGACGGTCTGGTCAGGGTGGTGGGCGACACCGAGACCGAGACCGGTACCGCCGTCGCCGACGGCATCCGTCACGCGGTACGGCTCTGCCCGGCCAGGGCGCTCAGCCTGCGTGAGGACGGCTGAGGTCCTCATCCGTCTCTCATGAGAGCGGTCTACCGTTGGGGGCATGGGCGACGGTGAGACGGCGCGGGTGCTGGTCGTTGACGACGAGCCCGCGCTGAGGGAGGCGCTGCAGAGCAGCCTGGAGTTCGAGGGTTACCGGGTCGGCCTGGCCCAGGACGGTCAGGCCGCACTCGACGTCCTGCGGCGGGAGCCGTACGAGCTGGTCCTGCTCGACGTGATGATGCCGAGACTGGACGGGCTGACCGCCTGCCGCAGGCTCAGGGCGGCGGGCAACCACGTGCCGGTGCTCATGCTCACCGCCCGCGACGCCGTCGGGGACCGGGTCTCCGGGCTGGACGCGGGGGCCGACGACTACCTGGTCAAGCCGTTCGAACTGGACGAGCTGCTGGCCAGGGTCAGGGCGCTGCTGCGACGCGGGGCGCTGGCCGCCTCCGCCGCGCACGACGACGGCGACGCCGTGCTCGGCTACGGCGACCTGCGGATGGACACCGCCAGCCGGGAGGTGTCCAGGGCGGGCGAAGCGCTCGAACTGACCAGGACCGAGTACCTCCTGCTCGAACTGTTCATGCTCCACCCCCGCCAGGTGCTCACCCGTGACCAGATCCTCAGCCAGGTCTGGGGCTTCGACTTCGAACCCTCCTCCAACTCCCTCGACGTCTACGTCATGTACCTGCGCCGCAAGACCGAGAGCTCCGGGCTGCCCCGCGTGATCCACACCGTCCGCGGCGTCGGCTACGTGCTGCGGGCCTCCTGAGCCGTGAGAGGGAAACGCCGCTCCCTGCGCTCCAGGCTCACCCTGCTGGTCGCGACGGCGGTCGCGGTCGCGATCGCGGTGTGCGCGGCCGTCTGCTGGTTCATCGTCAGGTCCGAGCTGCTCGACCAGATGGAACGCTCCCTGAACGCGCCCAAGGGCCCCCAGGGCAACGAGTGGATCGAACGCAGCTGCGCGAGCCCCCCTCCCGAGCACCAGCCGCCCTTCCCCCGCTTCCAGCTCCTGCAGGCGATCGACACCGGCGGCGTCAGGTGCGTCATCGGCTACACCGGGGTCCGGCTCGTGCCGGGCGACCAGGCCGTGGCGAAGGCGCCGGAGGGGACGCAGCACTTCCGCGACGGCGTGACGGACGAGGGCGCCCCGGTCCTGGTGCTCGTCAGGAGCGTCGGCTCGGGGCTGGCGGTGATGGAGTCCCGGCCGCTGGCGGAGTTCCAGTCGACCCTCACCACGCTCGCCTGGATACTGGCCGGGGTCGCCGCGCTCGGCGTGGTCGGCGCGGCCTCGGCCGGTCTGTTCGTCTCCCGTACGGCGCTGCGCCCGGTCGGCCGCCTCGCGGAGGCCGTCGAACACGTCGCCAGGACCGAGGACCTGCAGACCCGCCTCCCGGTCGAGGGAACCGACGAGATCGCCCGCCTCGGCGCCTCCTTCAACGCGATGACCACCGCCCTGGCCGCCTCCCGCGAGCGCCAGCGCAGGCTGGTCGCCGACGCCGGGCACGAGCTGCGCACGCCGCTCACCAGCCTGCGCACCAACATCGACCTGCTGCTGCGCAGCGAGAACACCGGCCGCCCGCTCGGGGCCGCCCCGAAACGCAGGCTGCTGGCCGGTCTCAAGGCCCAGTTCGAGGAGATGTCCACGCTGGTCGGAGACCTGTTGCAGCTGTCGCGCTCGGAGAGCGAGCACGAACCGCACGTCGAGGTCGCCTTCCACGAGGTGGTCGAGACCGCCGTGCGCAGGGCCAGGCTGCGGGCCCAGGAGAGCCCGATCCGGGTCGAGCTCGAACCGTGGTACGTGCGGGGGGAGCGGGCCGCCCTGGAACGCGCCGTGGTCAACCTGCTCGACAACGCGGTGAAGTTCTCCGAGGGCCCGGTCCTGGTACGGCTCGCGGCGGGGGAGCTGTCCGTCAGGGACCACGGCCCCGGCATAGCGGGGGAGGACCTGCCCTACGTCTTCGACCGGTTCTGGCGCTCCTCGTCGGCCAGGAGCATGCCGGGCTCCGGGCTGGGACTGGCCATCGTGGCGCAGGCCGTACGGGACGCCGGGGGAGAGGTCGTCCTGGAGAACGCGGAGGACGGCGGTGTCCTGGCCAGGGTACGGCTTCCCGGCTCCCCGGGATCGGCCTGACCCGGGCATTCGACCCACCACTTGTCCCGAAATTTCCTGAAAAGTCCCGAGAAAGGGGCCTGGTTCGCGGGGACGGCTTCCCGGTTGTCTCGGGGTGTTCCGCCTCGCCCGTGGGTCCGCCGGTTTTCTCACCGGTCGTTAACGATCGGCTCAGGATCGCCCAAGGTCCCCCGATGAGCCTGGGGGACATGAGAGATCCGAGTCGTCACCCATGGGAGGCAGCGTGAAGCAGATGTCCGCGCCCGTGCGCACCCGGCTGGTCGAGATCGTCGTCCCCGTGCACAACGAACAGCGGGTGCTCGCCGAGAGCGTGCGCCGCCTGCACGACTACCTGTCGGGAAACCTCCCCTACGGCTTCCGCGTCACGATCGCGGACAACGCCAGCACCGACGCCACCTGGGAGATCGCCGTCGGCCTGGGCCGGGAGCTGCCCCACGTGCACGCCGTGCACCTGGACGCCAAGGGACGCGGGCGGGCGCTGCGCAGGGTGTGGTCGGCCAGTGACGCCGACGTGGTCGCGTACATGGACGTCGACCTCTCGACCGGCCTGGACGCCTTCCCGCCACTGGTCGCCCCGCTGCTGTCCGGGCACAGCGACCTGGCCATCGGAACCCGGCTGTCCCGGGGCGCCAACGTCGTCAGGGGTCCCAAGCGGGAGATCATCTCGCGGACCTACAACCTGCTGCTGCGCTCGGCCATGGGAGCCCGCTTCTCCGACGCCCAGTGCGGCTTCAAGGCCGCCCGCACCGAGGTCGTCCAGGCGTTGCTGCCCGCCGTCGAGGACGAGGAGTGGTTCTTCGACACCGAGTTGCTCCTGCTGGCCGAACGGCACGGCCTGCGCATCCACGAGGTGCCCGTCGACTGGACCGACGACCCCGACAGCCGGGTGGACATCCTCAGGACCGTCCTGGACGACCTCAGGGGGATGGCCAGGGTCACCCGCAAGACCCTGTCCGGCGCGGCCAGGATCCCGGTGCCGCCGAGGGTCCAGCGGGCCCGGCTGCCCACCGGCATGGCCGGGCAGCTGCCCAGCTTCGCGGTGATCGGCGCGGTCAGCACCCTGGCCCACCTCGGGCTGTTCGTCCTGCTGCGGCTGGTGACGCCCGCGGTCGCGGCCAACGCCGTCGCCCTGCTCGTCACCGCCGTGGCCAACACCGCGGCCAACCGCCGCTTCACCTTCGGCGTCACCGGCCGCGCCGGCGCGCTGCGCCACCAGTTCGAGGGCGGCCTCGCCTTCCTGGCCGGTCTGCTGCTGAGCACCGGCGGCCTGGCCCTGCTGCACCGCCTGGCACCGGGCGCCCCGGCCGCGGCGGAGATCACCGCCGTCGTCGTGGCCAACGCCCTGGCCACCCTGATCCGTTTCCTGCTGCTGCGCACCTGG
Organism: Streptosporangium sp. NPDC020145; assembly: GCF_040631275.1. NCBI lineage: Bacteria > Bacillati > Actinomycetota > Actinomycetes > Streptosporangiales > Streptosporangiaceae > Streptosporangium > Streptosporangium sp. NPDC020145. The sequence continues at coordinate 334,290 of NZ_JBEXZT010000005.1, forward strand.
GTCTTCAACCCGCGCCGCACGAGGAGGCCGGGCCGATGACCACCACGGGGAACGACTCACCCGTCATCGACGACCCCGTCACGCAGCCCCCGGCCAGGGTCGGAAGGCCGCGCCGGATCCTCCTCGGCGCCCCCGGCGACCCCCGGTGGGCGCGTCCCGCCCTGTGGGCGGTCCTGGCGCTGGCCGCCGTACTGCACCTGTGGGCTCTCGGCCGCAACGGCTACGCCAACTCCTACTACTCGGCGGCCGTGCTGTCCGGCACCCGCAGCTGGAAGGCCTTCTTCTTCGGGGCACTGGACGCCGGGTCGTTCATCACCGTGGACAAGCCGCCCCTGGCGCTGTGGGTGATGGGGATCTCCGCGCGGGTCCTCGGGTTCGGGACCTGGAGTCTGCTGCTGCCCCAGGCCGTCGCGGGCGTGGCCGCCGTCGGCGTGACGCACTCGGCCGTACGGCGCGCCCTGCCCGGTACGGCGGGTCACGCGGCCGCGCTGATCGCGGCGCTGGTGATGACGCTGACCCCGATCACCGTGGCGATCAACCGGGACAACAACCCCGACACCGTCCTGGTGCTGCTGCTGGTGCTGGCGGCCTGGTGCTGCCAGGAGGCGATCCGCACCGGCCGTACCCGCACCCTCGTCCTGTCGGCCGTCCTCGTCGGCCTGGCCTTCAACACCAAGATGCTCCAGGCCTACCTGGTGCTGCCCGCCTTCACCCTCGTCCACCTCGCCACGGCCCCCGGAACGGTGCCGCGCCGCCTCGGCCGCCTGCTCGCCGCGGGCGCCGCGCTGGTGGTCTCCAGCGCCTGGTGGATGGTGGTCGTGGACCTGTGGCCCGCCGAAGATCGTCCCTACATCGGCGGCAGCACGGACAACTCCGTCCGGGACCTGGTCGTCGGCTACAACGGCCTCGGCCGGATCCTCGGGCAGGACTTCGCCGGGGGCGGTCCGGGGGAGGGCGGCCCCGGGGGCGGTGGCTTCGGGGGAGCGGGCTTCGGCGGCGCGTCCGGGGCGGGACGGCTGTTCAACGACGTCATGGCCGGGCAGATCTCCTGGCTGCTGCCCTTCGCCGCCGTCGCCCTGGCCGCCGGGCTGGTGCTCACCGCCCGTGCCCGCCTGCGCCCCGCCCGGGTGGCGCTGCTGCTGTGGGGCGGCTGGCTCGCGGTCCACTACACGGTGTTCAGCTTCTCCAGCGGCACCTTCCACCCGTACTACTCCACCGCCATGGCTCCGGCGGTCGCGGCGCTGACCGGGCTGGGCGGGGTGCTGTCGTGGCACGCGGGCCGGACCCGGCGCTCCTGGGCCTGGGTGCTGCCCGCCGCCCTGACCGTCACCGGGGCGTGGGCGTTCACGGTGCTGCGCCGTACACCGGACTTCGTGCCCTGGCTGGCCTGGGCGGTCGCCGGGGTGACGGCGGTCGCGGTGGCGGCCACGGCGCTGTCCGGAGCGCTGTCCGGAACGTCGTCCGGGCTGAGGCCGGGATCCCCGCGGGGCCGCGCCCGGCTCCTGGCGGCGGCCGGCGTGGTCGCGGCGCTGTTCGCCGGGCTGGCGGGTCCCGCGGCGTACGCGCTGACCCCGCTCGGCTCCGCGGTCAACGGCACCAACCCCACCGCGGGGCCGCAGACCGGCGGGTTCGGCGGGATGCGAGGTGGCTTTCCGGGAGGGTTCCCCGGCGACCGCCGGGGAGACCGTCCGGAGGGCCTCCCCGAGGGGTTGCCCAAGGATCCTCCCGAGGGTTCTCCCGAGGGCCTTCCCGGTGGTTTCCCCGGCGGGCCGGGAGGCGGCATGAGCGAGAAGACGATCGCCTACCTGAGGAAGAACATGGGCGGCGCGACCTGGCTGGTCGCGGTGAGCAGCGCGCAGGGCGCCTCCTCGGCCATCCTGTCCACCGGCCTGCCGGTCATCGCCATGGGCGGCTTCGTCGGAGGCGACCCCGCCATGACGGTCGAGCGGCTCACGGCGCTGGTCGCCTCGGGGGAACTGCACTACGTCATCCCCGGCGGCGGCCGGGGCGGTCCCGACTCGGGAGGCTCCCAGGTCACCGCGTGGGTGAGCGCCAACTGCGCCGTCGTGGCCCCCGCTGAGTACGGCGCCGAGTACGGCGGAGACACCCAGGACGGCCGGTCGCTCTACCGCTGCGGAGACTGACGACCGGGGCCGGGGCCCCTTGACTGGGCGGCCAGTCAAGTAGTACGGGGCCCCGGTGCCCGCTGCTGTAGTCTTGCGCAGTGCAGAGCGGAGGAGGGGCGCGCGGCAGCCGCGCGGACCAGGCCGACCAGCGCCGGGCCGAGCTTCTTGAGGCCGCCCGGCGGGTGGTGCTGGAGCGCGGGCTCGCCAGCACCCGTGTCGCGGACATCGCCAAGGCCACCAACGTGAGCGGCGGGCTGATCCACTATCACTTCGCCACCAAGGACGACCTCATCACCGAGATGCTCCGCAGCACCAGCGAGTCGGAGATCCAGCGGCTGAGGGAGATCGCGGCGGAGCGGGGCGGCGCCGTCGAGCGGCTCGACCGGGTCCTGCGTTTCTACATCCCGGCCTCCCGCTCCGACCAGAGCTGGATCCTCTGGCTCGACGCCTGGGCCGTCGGGGTGCGCGAGGCGCACGTCAGGACCATCCTGCTGGAGCTTGAGGGCGCCTGGATCGAGATCCTCGCCGAGGTGATCTCACAGGGGGCCGAGACGGGCGAGTTCACCTGCGACGACCCCCAGGGGGCGGCCGAGCGGATCGACGGGATGCTCGACGGCCTGGTGGTCCGTTACACCCTGCACGCGGGCGGCATGTCCCGCAGCAGGCTGCTGCACCACGCCAGGGTCGCCGCGGCCCGCGAGGTCGGCCTGAGCCCCGCCGTCTTCGAGGAGCAGTCTCCCGCCCCCGAGGACTGACCCCTCACCTCCCTCACCGTCGCCTCAGCGGGGGATCAGCCGAGGACCGGGTAGTTGGCGCGCAGCACGCCACGGGGGTCACGGGCCCGCTTGACGTCACGCAGCCGGGCCAGGACGTCGCCGGGGAAGGCCGCCGCCGCGCGCTCCCCGACCCCCAGGAAGGTGTACGGCTTGCGCCCGCTGGTGTGCGGCACGAACTTCCCGGCGATCTCCTTGAGCCGGGTCTCCACGGCGGCCGTGGCCTCGGGGCCCGGGGTGACGCCGAACATGTAGAGCGAGTAGGGCTCCGTCAGATGGCCGCAGGCGCCGCCGCCGGGCACCGGACGGGCGAGCGCGCCGCCCAGGTGCCGGACCTGAAGGCTGACCAGCGGGGCGATGGGCTCCGACAGCAGCGCCCCGGCCACCGCGTCGTCCAGGCCGGTCAGCAACTCCGCGTGCCCGAGGGCGGGCGCCGGGTCGGACGGCTCGGCGCAGACGTCCCCCAGGGCGGCGACGGGCAGCGGCCCCCGCGTGTCGGAGACCGTCCCGCCGATCGCCTCGAAACGGCGCAGCAGGTCGCGCCCCTCGGCCGCCTCCCCCAGGAAGGTGGTGTCGATCGTCACCATCGACCTGCCGCGCAGGTGATCGGGCAGGAAGTCGAACGGGGGGAAGTTCAGCAGCGTGAACCAGACCGCGAGTTCCTCGGGGGCCGAGGCGGTGACCTCACGGAAGGCGGCGAGCACCTCGCCCGCCCGCTCGGCGGGCCACATCAGGCGCCCGCCGTACAGGTGGGGAGCGGGGTGCAGGTCGAACTCGACGGCCGTCACCAGTGCGAAGTCACCGCCGCCGCCGCGCAGGGCCCAGAACAGCTCGGGGTCGGAGTCCGCGTCCACCCGGAACGCCTCCCCTTCGGCGTCCACGACGTCGAGGGCGCGGACGGAGTCGGCGGCGTGCCCGTGACGGCGGCTGAACCAGCTCAGCCCGCCGCCCAGGGTGTAGCCGACCACGCTGGGCGCCGTGGAACTGCCCGCGAGACCGGTCAGGCCGTACGGGCTCACGGCGGAGAGCGCCTCGGCCCACCGTACGCCCGCCCCGACCCGGGCCAGCCGCTCCTCGGGCCGCACCTCGACACCGCCGAGCGCGCCGGTGCGCAGCAGGATCACCCCCTCGACGTCGCCGGTCGCGCCGTGGCCGCTCGGCTGGGCGGAGACCGAGAGCCCGGCCAGCCGGGCGTAGCGGACCAGGGCGGCCACGTCGGCGGCGTCCCGCACCTCGACCACGGCCAGGACGGGCTGGTCAACGGCCAGGTTCCAGGCGGCCCTGGCCCGGTCGAAGCCCTCCTCACCCGAGGCGAGCACCTGCCCCCTGACCGCGCGCCGCAGGTCGTTCCCGATTGTCATGATCTATCCCTTCGGTCGATGCCCCGACTCTGGCGTGACCGATTTGGAGACGACTTGGGGTTGGTTTGAGGTCGACCACAAATGGGAGTTCGCCATTTGGCCGGTTACGGACAGTTCCGTGGCGTGACGCCGGGAAGGCGGGGAGTGGGCCATGCTTGTGCCGCCGGTCGGGACGGCCCCGCCGGGACGATCTCGAAGGGGAGGCGGGAGTGGACGCCCTGCGGAGGCTGCGGATCAGGGGAACGCTGTCGGCGCTGGTGATCCTGGCCGCGGGGGCCACCGCGACCGCGACCGCGGCCGACACCCGGGCGGACGGGCGTTCCTGCGAGCCGTGGACCCTGTGTCTCCGGGCGCCCGCCGTACCGCCCGCGGTGACCCCCGGGCCTGCGGGTCACCGGCCGTGGACGATCGGCGACATCACCGGCGACAGATGGTGCCTGTACGCGCGACCACAGGGCCGGACGGACCTCGTGGGAATCCTCGGCGGGCGCGAGGGCAACCTCGAACGCTGGATCAGGAACAGGGGCGCCAGGGCGCCGGGACCCTGCTGACGGGGCGCCGGCGAGGGCCGGAGACCGGGTGAGGGGTCAGGCGGGCAGCGCGGCGAGCAGGAAGGCGAGCCGGGCGGCGGCGTCCTCGATGTTGTCGGCGCTGCCGAGCCGGTAGCCCCACGAGGTGATGAACCCGCCGTCCTGGGAGCAGGTCACGGTCTCGGTCAGGGTGCTGCTGAAACGATTGCGCACCGAGACGTAGGCGGGGTCGTCGAAGGAGACCCGCTGCACGGCCAGATCGGCGTGCTGCCGCGCCGCGGCGGCGAACTTCTCAAGGCAAGACAGCGTGTCCAGCATCGTGCATCACCTCCGTCTCGACAGAGAATTGCACGATCTTGGGAGGTTAATCAAGCAATTGCGGATACTAAACCCGAGATTGTCGTGTGAAATCCTCCAATACCTTGACGATCACCGCCCTGGCGTCCTCCCTGAAGGCCGCGACCTGATGGAACTCCTCGAAGCTGTGCTCGTAGAACGCGATGTCCTCCGGGTCGCGCAGGATCAGGTCACGGGTCCTGGTCGGCACCGCCACCTGCCCCCTGTCGTAGATCCAGAAGCCGTTGATCGGGGCCGCGGGCAGCGGGGCCTCGAAGGGCAGGACGCCGAACTCCACGTTCGGCAGCGCGGTGACCGCGAGCAGCCGGTCGAGCTGGCCGCACATCACCTCCGGCGGCGCCAGGCGGTAACGCAGCGCGGCCTCGGACATGAGGAACCGGAACGTCCTGCTCGGGTCGTAGAGGATCTCCTGGCGCCGCATCCGCACCCTGATGGCGGCGTCGACCTCGTCGGGCGCGTTGTACAGGCGTTTGATCCTGGTGAAGACGCTGCGGGCGTACTCGGTCGTCTGCAGCAGGCCGATGATCACGCCGGGCTCGACCACCCGGAACGTCTGGGTCCGCGACTCCAGGTCGCGGATGTCCTCCTGGAGCGTGGCCAGGCCGGTACGGTGCCGCTGCCGCCAGGAGTCCTGACGTTCCAGCAGGACGCAGGCCTGCTCGACCAGCTCCTCGACGATCTCGGGGGTGGCCTCGACGGCCTGGCCCCAGAGGGTGACGTCGTCCTCGGTGGCGGTCTGCCGCGCGTTCTCGATGCGGGAGACCTTAGACGGCTGCCACCTCAGCCGTTCTGCCAGCTCCTTGCCGGACAGCTGCGCGGCCTCGCGCAGCTGCCTGAGCCGGGCGCCCAGCTCGGTGCGGACCTGCTGGAACTCGCTCACCCGATCTCCTCCGCGGATCGCGGGGGGCGGGGCGCCCGCGCGCCCACCGGCTCGCCCGTTCCGCGCGCCCGTCGAATCTCCCGCATGGTTCGCACGAGGGTAGACCGAGCGCGCGGATCGTGCCATAGCCGTCTCCCCAATCGTGATCAATATGTGTGGGAACGTCCGGCGAGCGGGCTCCTGGCTCCGCCTCCCGGGGTGCGGCGCGGGCCGGAGGGGGTCGGAAAGCGCGAACGCATGACTGATTCCTTCCCCAATCCAGCATCTTCGGACAATTGCGCGCAATCCTAGACTTCGGAAGGTTGCATGAGGGTTTCAAATCCTGAAATGCCCATATTTCATGAAATATGGGATTAATAGGACTTTTGGCGCGCGACCGCCGTACGGCTCAGGATCGCTCGGGCACCCAGGAGGGGGCGCGCTTCTGCATGAAGGCCGTGATCCCCTCCTGCCCCTCGGCGGAGGTGAACCGCTGCGCCGACAGCTCGGCCATGCGCCGCGTCCCCTCCTCGAAGGACAGCGCGGGCACCTCGCGCACCAGCCGCTTGGTGAGCGCCAGCGCCTCAGGGCCGCCGCGCAGCAGCATCCCGGCGTAGTGGGCGACCGTCTCGTCGAGCAGTTCCCCGGGTACCGCCCTGGTCAGCAGGCCTATCTCCTGCGCCCTGGCCGCGTCGAAGGTCTCACCCGTCAGGAAGTACTCGGCCGCGGCCCTGGGGTCGAGCCTGCGCAGCACGGTCACCGAGATCATCGCCGGGACCACGCCGAGCCGTACCTCGGTGAACGCGAACGACGCCGTGTCGGGGGCGATCGCGAAGTCGCAGGCCGCGACCAGGCCGAGACCCCCGGCGCGGGCGGTGCCGTTCAACCGGCAGACGACCGGTTTCGGGCTCTCCCAGATCAGGCGCATGATCTCCGGGAACGAGGCGGTCACCGGGGCCCCGGGCGCGCCGCCGGGCTCGGTCCGCTGCTCCTTCAGGTCCGCGCCCGCGCAGAAGACCGGCCCCGTCCCGGTGAGCACGACGACACGCACCTCCTCGTCGGCGAGCGCCTGGGTGAGCAGGTCCTCCAGGTCGCCGAGAAGCCGCACGGACAGCGCGTTCCGGTTGCGCGGGGAGTCCAGGGTGATCGTGGCGATCCCGCCGGACACCTCCTTGCGCACCAGGCGCTCCACTGGCCGGTCCGTGTCGGTGTTCATCCACGCTCCTTGGTCGCTCCCGGCCCCGGGTTCGGCGCCGACGCGCAGAACGGTACCCGGCGCGGCCCGGGGCGAGGCGGGCGGGACTCCTGTCAGCCGCAGTGGCTCCAGCCGCTCTTCCAGGTCGCCGTGCCGTACGTGCCGCCCCAGATGACGCACTTCTTGACGGCGGCGATCCGCACCGGGCCCGCGTAGGCGGTGAAACTGCCCGGGTTCGAGCCGGAGGCGCCCCCCTTCACCTGGAGGATCGCGTTCATCTTGATCTTCCCGGGGACCATGTACCTCGACATGGTGACGACGCAGTTCTTGCCCGCCGCGGAGTTGTAGAGCAGGTAGACGGTCGCGGCGCCGATCCCCCTTGAGTCGATCACCTTGTAGCCGGAGCCGCAGACACCGGTCGCGGTGTAGATGTTCGGGGTCGGCTTGGGCGTCGGCTTCGGAGTGGGTTTCGGCGTCGGCTTGACCGTGGGTTTCACCGTCGGCTGCACCGTGGGCTTCACGGTGGGCTTCGTAGTGGGTTTCACGGTGGGGGCGACGGTCGGTTCGACGGTGGGCTTGACCGTGGGCTTCTGCGTGGGCTTCGGGGTGGGCTTGGGCGTGGGGTCCTGGGTCGGCTTCGCGCTGGGCTCACGGGTCGCCCGAGGCGGGCCGGACGGCTGCCGGGGCCGGGCCGTGCCGGGCTCCGCGGTGAGACGGCCGACGGGCTCGGTGCTCCTGCGCTGCCGCGGGCGGGGCGTCGCGGACGTCCAGGCGGAGGGCGGGTCGGCGGGGGAGAGCACGGGGTCCGGCGACGGCGACCGCACCGTGACGGGCGGGGAGACCGCGGCCCGCGTGCTCGCGGCCCCCCAGTCGCCCTGCAGCACCACGACGGCGCCCGCCGTCGCGCCGAAGACGACGATCGCGGCGGTTCCGGCGAGCAGCATCCCGGAGGGGCGCCGCCGTACCCGTGGAGCCACGGGGGCGGGCGCCGGTGCCGGTGCCGGGGCGGCGGGCGCGGCGTTCCTGACGGGGGAGGGGACCGTGGCCCCCATCAGATGGCTGACCAGCTCCTCGGCGGTCGGGCGTGACGCCGGGTCCTTCGACAGGGAGGCGGCGACCAGCTCGCGCAGATGCCCCTCAAGACCGCCCAGGTCGGGTTCGACGGTCAGGATGCGGTTCATCACCACGGCGATGGAGTCGGCGCCGAACGCGGGCCGCCCGGTCGCGGCGAAGACCATCGTGACGCCCCAGGCGAACACGTCGGCCGCCGCCGTCACCTCACCCCCGCCGAGCTGCTCGGGAGCGAGGTAGGAGGGCGTCCCCATCGTCGTCCCCGTCGCGGTGGTCCCCGGCGAGTCAAGTGCCCTGGCGATGCCGAAGTCGATCACCACGGGCCCCTCGGGCCCCATCAGCACGTTGGCGGGCTTGAAGTCCCGGTGCAGGATGCCCGCCCGGTGGATGGCCGAAAGGGCGGTGGCGGTGCTGACCGCCAGGCGTTCGAGCGCCGCGCCCCGCCTCGGGCCCTCCCGGTCGACGAGCTGGCGCAGGGAGGGGCCGGGCACGTACTCGCTCACGATGTACGGCTGGCTGCCCGCGAGGTCGGCGTGGAGCACCGGGGCGGTGCAGAACCTCGCCACCCGCCGGGCGACGGAGACCTCGCGCAGGAAGCGCGTCCTGGCCTCGGGATCGGTGGCGAGCCCGTGGTGGAGAAGCTTGACGGCCACCTGCTCGCCCGCGGGCCCCCTGCCCAGGTAGACGACGCCCTGGCCTCCTTCGCCGAGCCTGCCGGTCAGCTCGAACGGCCCGAGCCGCGGAGGATCCCCCGACGTGAGCGGCTGTACCACGATGCCCCCCGACAAAACCTACGAATTGGGTTATGTGGTGCAGAACGCTACCAGCGTGAGCCGTGGTCCGGATGGCGCGCCGGAGACGCCCGTCAGATGGCCTTGCCGGGGTTGAGGATGCCGAGCGGGTCGAAGACCCGCTTGATCCCGTGGTGGACCTCCTCGGTCACGGGTCCCGCCTCCAGGGCGAGCCAGCGCCGTTTCAGCAGCCCGACCCCGTGCTCGCCGGTCAGTGTGCCGCCCATCCCGAGCGCCTCCCTGAAGACCTCGTCGGCCGCCGCCCACACCTGGGGCGGCGGTTCCGCCAGGCCGCGGTCGAAGACGAAGACCGGGTGCAGGTTGCCGTCGCCCGCGTGCGCGACCGTGGCGATCAGCACCCCGTGCCTGGCCGCGATGGCCTCGATCCTTTCGATCATGTACGGCAGCGCGGAGCGGGGCACGCACACGTCCTCGACCAGGCACTTACCGAGCCGTTCCTTGGCCTGGTAGGCGAGCCTCCTGACCCCGACCAGTTCCTCGGCCTCCTGCTCGGAGGAGGAGACCGCGACGAAGGGCGAGCCGTTCTCCGCGCACAGCCTGGCCATCCGCTCGGCGACCACGGGGCCGTCCGCGGCGTCCGACTGCGCGATCAGCATCGCCTGGGTGCCGGCCTCAAGCCCGATGTTGCGCCAGTCGTCGATGGCCTTGAGCGTCGTGCGGTCGAGCATCTCAAGCAGGGAGGGCTGGCACCCCGCCGCGATGATCGCCGCGACCGCGGCGGCGGCGTCCCTGAGCGAGGTGAACTCGGCCGCGATCGTCGCCGGATAGACGGCCGGAGCCCGGCGCAGTCGCAGGGTGGCCGAGGTGATCACCCCGAGCGTCCCCTCGGAGCCGATGAACAGGCCGGTCAGGTCGTAGCCCGTCACCCCCTTGACCGTGCGCCTGCCCGTCTCCAGGACCCGTCCGTCGGCCAGGACGACCTCCAGGCCGAGCGCCGAGTCGCGGGTCACGCCGTACTTCACGCACCGCAGGCCGCCCGCGTTCGTGGCCAGGTTGCCGCCGATCGTGGAGATCTCGTGGGAGGAGGGGTCGGGCGCGTACATCAGCCCGTGCGCCCTGGCGGCCCTGTCCAGGTCCGCGGTGATCACGCCGGGCTCGACCACGGCGACCTCGTCGGCGGGCGAGAGCTCCCTGATCGCCGTCATCCTGTGCAGCGTCAGGACGACGCAGCCCTCGACCGACGTCGCCCCGCCCGCCAGGCCGCTGCCCGCGCCCCTGGGCACGACGGGCACCCGGTGCTCCGTGGCCCACCTGAGGGTGGCCACCACGTCCTGCCTGGTCTCGGCCGGCACGACGGCCAGCGGCCTGCCCGGTTCGAGGAAGGTCCTGTCCCGCGCGTAGGAGTCGGTGACGTCAGGGTCCGTCAGGACCTTCTCCGGCGAGAGGGCGGCGACGAGTTCGGAGATAACGCTCACAGGGGGACTGTACGGGGCCCGGTCCGAGGGGGGATCACACGGGATGTCACGTGATGATGCGGGCGAGGCTCGGTGAGGGTTCTGCCAAATGTGGTGACGTGACGGCCAGGTGAGGAGAAGTCTCGATTCGTACGGCTGTCGCCCAACCGAAGGGAGCCTCGCTGTGACGACTGTGCAACAGCGGGCCGCGGCCGAGCCCGTCCGCGCGGGGAGGGTGGTCGTCTCGTGGCTGACGTCGACGGACCACAAGGTCATCGGAGACCTCTACATCATCACCGCGTTCGTGTTCTTCCTGATCGGCGGCGTGATGGCCCTGGTCATCCGGGCCGAGCTGGCGCATCCCGGGTTGCAGCTCGTCAACACCGTCCAGTACAACGCGCTGTTCACCATGCACGGCACGCTGATGCTGCTGTTCTTCGCCACCCCGCTGTTCGCCGGGTTCGCGAACGTGATCATGCCGTTGCAGATCGGCGCGCCGGACGTGGCCTTTCCCAGGCTCAACATGGTCAGCTACTGGCTGTTCCTGTTCGGCGGGATCATCGCGCTCGGCGGGTTCGCCACCAACGGCGGAGCGGCCGACTTCGGCTGGACGGGCTACACCCCCCTGTCGGTCGCGACCTTCTCCGGGCAGGTGGGCGGTGACCTGTGGATCGTCGGCCTGGTGTTGTCGGGCCTGGGGACGATTCTCGGCTCCGTCAACTTCATCACCACGATCATCTGCATGCGCGCTCCCGGCATGACGATGTTCCGCATGCCGCTGTTCACCTGGAACGTGCTTCTCACCGGACTGCTGGTGCTGATCGCCTTCCCGGTGCTGGCCGCCGCGCTGCTGGCGCTGGAGGCCGACCGCAAGCTCGGCGCGCACGTCTACGACGCCGCGACCGGCGGGCCGCTGATCTGGCAGCACCTGTTCTGGTTCTTCGGCCATCCCGAGGTGTACATCATCGCGCTGCCGTTCTTCGGCATCGTCACCGAGGTGATCCCGGTCTTCAGCCGCAAGCCGCTGTTCGGCTACATCGGCCTGGTCGGCGCGACCATCGCCATCGCGGGGCTGTCCGTCACGGTCTGGGCGCACCACATGTTCGCCACCGGCCGGGTGCTGCTGCCGTTCTTCTCCTTCATGACGTTCCTCATCGCGGTCCCGACCGGGGTGAAGTTCTTCAACTGGGTGGGCACGATGTGGCGGGGGCACCTGACCTTCGAGTCACCCATGCTGTTCTCGGTCGGCTTCCTGGTGACGTTCCTCCTGGGCGGCCTGACCGGCATCATCCTGGCCTCCCCGCCGCTGGACTTCCAGGTCACCGACTCCTACTTCGTGGTGGCCCACTTCCACTACGTCGTCTTCGGCACCGTGGTCTTCGCGATGTTCGCGGGCTTCTACTTCTGGTGGCCCAAGATGACGGGCAAGATGCTCAACGACACGCTGGGGAAGATCCACTTCTGGCTGTTGTTCGTCGGCTTCCACGCGACCTTCCTGGTGCAGCACTGGCTCGGTGCGGCGGGCTTCCCGCGCCGCTACGCCGACTACAGCCCGGTCGACGGCTTCACCTTCCTGAACCTGGTCTCCTCGGTCGGCGCTTTCATCCTGGGTGTCTCCACGCTGCCGTTCCTCTACAACGTCTGGTGGACCGCCAGGAACGCGCCGAAGGTGACCGTGGACGACCCCTGGGGGTTCGGCAACTCGCTGGAGTGGACGACCTCCTGCCCGCCGCCGCGGCACAACTTCACCTCGCTGCCGCGCATCAGGTCCGAGCGTCCCGCGTTCGACCTCAAGTACCCCAGGGTCGAGGCGCAGCCGCGCCAGCTCGATCCGACCGCCCCCGGCGAGGAGGTCTGAACCGGGGTCGCAGGAGAGCGAGCCACCGGATTCCCTACTCGGGGTCGTCGGCGGGCCCGGGGAGCCGTGGGAGCGGTTCCCCGAGGCCCGCCTTCCGGCTTTCACCGCGCTGACCTGCTGTGAAAGCGCTGTCAACAGAAAAATAGTGGAAATCATCACCATTTCCTGTGAAGTGATGATTCATTACAGTTTTACAACATCATTCAGCGGCTTTACTCCTGCTTTACCTTCTCGTCTAACGTCCCGCTCGGTGCGTACATAAGGCGCATCTGGGACGTTCGCGCCCGGCGAACCCGGGCAGGGAGGGTAAGCGTTGTCCAGCAAAGGCAGGGGTGCTCGAAGGCGCCTGCTCGCGATAGTGCCCGTCGTGGGCCTGGCCGCTGCGGGACTGGCGGCGGGAGGAGTGTCGGCTCAGGCGGACACCACGGTGGACACCACGGTCGCGAGGTACCAGCCGACCGCAGCCGACTACTACATCAACTACGCCACACCCAGGGACGAGCCCGAGGTGCAGGACCCGGCCGCGCCGAACTCCAAGGAGCGCCGGATCAGCCCGTCAAGGCAGATCGCCCACAAGTATTCCGAGGGTAACCCCGCCGCGGCACGCGTTCTGGCCGCGCGCGAGGCGGAGGCGATCAGGACCGGCATCAACCCCGCCGAATTCCTGTTCAAGAAGGCCAAGGTCGCCAAGCAGGCCAAACTCCTCACCGTCCTGGTGGAGTTCAACGACAAGGCCAACGACGACTTCTCGGGCTTCAAGCGCCCGCCGAACGTCAACGACGACGACCCGGCGAACTGCGTCACCGAGCCGCCGGGCACCCTGCTCAACGGCCCGCTGCATAACAAGATTCCCGACCCCGCGTCCTTGGCACACAAGGACAACAACAGTTTCTGGGTGCCTGATTTCAGCCCGGACCACTTCAACAAGATGCTTTACAGCAAGGAAGGCATCACCAAGAGGGTCCGTACCGACCTGACCGACCCCCGGGACGGCCGCAAGGGCATCAACATCGCCGGCTCCACGATGCGGAACATGTACGAGGAGCTGTCCAAGGGCGCCTACACGGTCACCGGAGAGGCCACCCCGTGGGTCAAGGTCCCGCACTCCGAGGCCTACTACGGCGCCCGCGCCTGTGGCAAGGAAGCGCAGGACATGAGCGGCCACCCGAGCAACCCGCTCGGCCCCGGCCAGCTCGCGATCGACGCGGTCGACACCCTGGCCGCCGCCAACCCGAACTTCCCGTGGGCGGACTACGACGTCGAGGACGTCGCCGACTCCGACGGTGACGGCAACTTCGCCGAGCCCGACGGCGTGGTCGACCACCTCGTCCTGGTCCACGCGGGCAAGGACAAGTCCTCCGACGGCGGCGCCGAGGGCACCTACGCGATCTGGGCGCACTCCAGCGCCGTCGCGGGTGGCTACAAGGTCCCCGGCAAGGACGTGAAGATCTCCAACTACATCGTTCAGCCCGAGGACTCCGGCGTCGGCGTCTTCGCCCACGAGTACGGTCACGACCTCGGTCTGCCCGACCTCTACGACACCACGGGCAGCGCCTCCTCGGCCGTCGACTTCTGGGACCTCATGTCGGCCGGCTCCCACAGCGGCCCGATCTTCCAGTCGATGCCGACCCACATGGGTCTGTGGGACAAGTGGATCCTCGGCTGGGCCAACCCCAAGGTCTTCAACCCCGGTGACCGCAGCCGCGTCGTGACCGTCGGTCAGTCCTCGCGCACGCCCAAGTTCACCGAGGACGGCGTCCGGGTGAACCTGGACAGCGCGCCGCTGAAGATGGTCGAGCCGCACAGCGGCACCAAGATGTGGTGGTCCAACCTCGACCAGGAGTGGGCCGACGTCAAGCTCACCCGCGACGTCCAGGTGCCCGCCGGCACGGACGTGAAGTTCTGGCTCTGGAACAACTACGAGATCGAGGAGGACTGGGACTTCGGCTTCATCGAGGTCTCCACGGACAACGGCGCCACCTGGAGCCAGCAGAAGGTCTACACCGAGGGCGGCGCCCTGGTCTCCACCGGTGACGACTACCCGGACCCGAACAAGAACCTCTCCAAGTTCAACAACAGGAAGTACGCCCTCACCGGCAACACCAACGGCTGGCGGCACGACTACGTCGACCTGGCCCCCTACGCGGGCAAGACGGTCAAGCTCAGGCTCGTCTACAACACCGACGCCGCCTTCACCCCGCGCAGCTGGCACGCCGACGACTTCTCGCTGACCAACGGCGCCCAGACCGTCTGGAGCGACGACGTCGAGGGTGGCAACCAGGGCTGGACGGCCAGCGGTGGCACCTACACCAACACCCACGGCCAGGGCTGGGGCATCAACGACGGCTTCCGTGAGGTCTCCCGGTTCTACCTCGCCGAGTGGCGTAACTTCGACGGCTTCGACAAGGGCCTGCAGTACACCTACACCACCGACTACTCGCGTGACGGCTCGTGGAAGGTGGAGAAGGTCAAGTACAACGCCCCCGGCCTGCTCGTCTGGTACCGCGACTCGACCTTCACCAACAACGTCCTGAGCAACAACCTCGAACTGTCGCCGAGCATCGGCTCCAAGGGCAGCCTGCTCCTGGTCGACTCCCACTTCGAGCCGCTGCGGCGGACCGGCGTGGCCGCGACCAAGGACACGACCATCCTGAAGAACATGCAGGGACGCGTGCAGACCTCCAACGCGGCCTTCACCTTCGGCAAGACCTACCCCTTCAAGGAGTGCATCGAGGGGCCGAACGAGCCCTTCAGCGAGTACTGCACCAACACCGCCGCGCTGCCCGGTGTGCGCGAGTTCACCGACGCCAAGACCTGGTACCCCGGGTTCGAACTGCGTGACGGCAGCCTGTACTACCGTGACTTCGACGCCTCGGTGGTCGTCCCCTCCAAGGGCGACCAGCAGTACAGCACCCGGGTGGTCAACCCCGACGGCACCCCCGCGACCGACGTGTACGGCGTCGACCTGGGCAACGGCAACGTCCTGGGCAGCGGTAACCCCGGTGACGAGGGCAAGGCCCTGGGCGTGAAGTTCAAGCTGCTCGCCCCGCTCCCCGGCAACCTCGGTGTCCTCCTCCAGGTGACCCCGCCCAAGAAGTGACCCGGCGCGTCCCCGTCCGGGCCCACCCGGGCGGGGACGACCCCGGCGAACGGTGAGACACCAGGACGCCCGGCCGGACCTTTCCGGCCGGGCGTCCGCCGTACCCGGCCGCGGGCGCAGCCCCACGATCCGGCGGGCCCTACGATCTGACGGGAAGGCAGTGGACCGGAAGGGGCGGCGTGGGCGAGTTACGAGGCAAGGCAGAGCACACCGAGGCCATCAGGACCGGGCGTAGGGTCTGCGTGGTGGTCAACACCCACTCGCGCAGGGGCCGCCGTCTCTACCCCCGGGTGGTCGCCACGCTGCGCGCCGAGGGCTTCGAGCCGATCCGCACCTTCGCCGTGGTCGACCCCCGCCGTCTGCGCGCCACCCTGGACACGGCCCTGGCCGAACGGCCCGACCTGCTCATCGTCGGCGGCGGGGACGGCACGCTCAGCGCCGCCGTCAAGCACGTCGCGCACCGGGACGTGGCCCTGGGCGTGCTGCCGCTCGGCACGACCAACAACTTCGCCCGCAGCCTCGGCCTGCCCCTCGACCTGCCGGGCGCGATCAGGGTCTTCCGCACCGGCAAGGTCGCCGACGTCGACCTGGGCGTCGCCGGTGACAGGGAGTTCGCCAACCTGGCCAGCTTCGGTGTCTCCGTCGAGGTCGCGGGCACCGTGAGGCCCTGGCTCAAACGCCTGCTCGGGCGGGCCGCCTACCCGCTCACCGCGTTGACGATCCTGCCCCGCCACCGGCCCTTCCGCGCCTTCATCACGGCAGACGGCCGCCGCCACGAGCTGCTCACCCACCAGCTCAACATCGCCAACGGCCGTTTCCACGGCGGCTGGCAGGTGGCCAGGGACATCAGCATCGACAACGGCAGGCTCGTGGCCTACCAGCTCGGTTCGGGCAAACGGCTGAGGCTGCTGGTGGAGACCCTGGTACGGGCGACGACCGGCCGCTGGCGCAGCCTCGCGGGCGGCCCCTTCGTCGTCGGTCAGGAGATGTACCTGGAGACCGACCCGCCGCTGGCGGCCGACGTCGACGGCGAGGTGCGTCTGATGACCCCGATCACGATCAGGACCGTTCCCAACGGCCTGCGCGTCATGGTCACGGACGACTTCGTCGACTCCTGACGCGCGGGGCCGTACGGAGGCGGGACCTAGGACCTGTTTTGTGGATCTTTACGCCTACTGCGGTCGTCCAGGCGGCCCCCCGCCGCGTTGTCGTCGTCGCCCATAACTCCGTTATGAGCTCCTCCTCCGCCTTGCGGGGCATCCGCCTGGACGATCCTCGCCACGGCGAAGATCCACAAAACAGGTCCTAGCGGCGGGAGGACCGCAGGAAGCGGTTGCGCAGCCTGCCGAGCAGCATCGGCTCCCGCGCGGGGGCAAGCCCCTCCCGCGCCCTGCGCAGGTCGTCGAGGGCCTCGGCGGCCGAGGGGCGCCCGGCGGAGGAGGGGTCGCGCATCCGGCGCAGCAGCTCCATCACCTCGGCGGGCACGCCGGGACGCGCCTGGCCCACGGCGTCCGACCCCGGCGCGGGCAGTCCGCCGGTCAGCAGCTGGAAGGCGATCACCCCCGCCGCGTACACGTCGGCGGCGGCGGTCATCCGCTCCGGCCTGGCCTGGCACTCGGGGGCGACGTAGTGGGTGTCGAGCACGTTGGGCAGCTCGTTGGCCACCGTGTGCGGACGCGGACCGGGCTTGGCGTAGTCGAACCCGGTCAGCATGGCCCTGCCGTCCTCGGTGACCAGGACGCGGGCGGGACTGAGCGCCCGGTGGATGACGTTGTTGGCGTGGACGTGGGCCAGCCCGAGCAACATGTCCTCGACCACGTCGAGCTCGGCCTCGACCGACGGCCGCCTGCCCGCCTGGGACATGTACAGATGCAGCGCCTGGCCGTGCACGTCGTCCAGGACCAGCACGAACCGGCTCTCGTCGTCGATGGCGAAGAAGTCGCGCGAGCGCACGACGCACGGGTGCGGGGGGATGCGGGTGAGCGACTGGTAGGCGTTGGCGATCAGCCGCCGCTCGGCCGCCCTGGGCTCCTCCTCGGCCAGCGGGTCGGCGCGGTAGACCCGCAGCAGGACCGTCTCGCTGCCCGGCAGCGTCGCGTTGATCGCCCGGTACTCGGTGGTCCGGTTGTCCCCGCCGAGCTGCTCCTCGACCTCCCAGTTGCCGAAGCGCGGCGGCGAGGTCGACCGCCGCACGCTGCCGTTCAGCGCCTCGATCACCGCCGTGCGGTACGGCCTGGCGTCCGGGGTGTATCCCCGCCTGACCCGGGAGACGTCGCTCAGCATGGCGACCAGCCCCGCCAGGTCGGTGACGTGCCGCGCGTCACGGCCCGCCGGGTCGACGAGCTCGGCGTCGGCGCCCGTCAGCACGACGACGCTGTCGACGTAGACCCGTTCGAGCTCCCGGTGGCTCTGGGTGAGAAGGCCCTTCAGCGCCCGCCCGTTGCCGCGCAGCTTGGCCACGGGGGAGCCGAAGGCGTCCCGCCGCGCGGGGAACCACCGCGTCCCGGCCACCTCGATCCTGCCCCGGGTGCCCTTGACGTCGATGACACAGAGCGAGTGGCCGGTCACGACGATCAGGTCCACCTCGAAGGCGTCGTCGCCACGGGGCACCTCGATGTTGTGCAGCAGCAGCCAGTCGTCCGGCGCGCTGTCCCGCAGATGCGCGATGACCCGCCGCTCCGCGTCGTTGACCGGGCGCCCGCCACCGACGATCTGTGCCATCTCTAGCGTGCCGCCCTTCTTCTCTGTACTTGAAGTAGGGCAAGGGTCTCATGATCTCGCCTGTCACTACTTTTCGCCACTCCGCGAAAGTAGGCTCGGCGGACGTGGAACCCATGGAGATCACCGCCGGAGCGTTGCACCTGCGTCCGTGGAACCTGTCGGAGGCCGACGCCGTGGCGGCGGCGCTGGCCCTGCGGGATCCACGGATCCGCCGCTGGGCGACCGGCCTGCCCGAGGGAGCCGACGAGCGGGCCTGGCTCGCCCAGCGCGCGCTCGGCTGGTCCGACGGCTCGGAGGCCTCCTTCGCCGTCACCGGCGCGACGACCGGCGAGGTGCTCGGCCACATCAGGGTCAGGATCGGTACCGGCGCGGCCCGCGGCCACGGGGAGGTCGGCTACTGGGTGCTGCCCTCCGCCAGGGGCCTCGGCGTGGCCACCCGGGCGCTGGGCGTCGTCGGGCGCTGGGCGTTCGGCTTCCTCGGCCTCTCCCGCCTCGACCTGCGGCACGCCACGGGCAACGCCGCCTCGTGCCGGGTCGCGGTCAAGGGCGGGTTCGTCCTGACCAGGCTCCTGTCGGAGCCCTCGTGGGTCGAGGAGGAGGGGACGGAGGAGTTCCACCTGCACACCCTGACCCCCGGGGGCCCCTGACCCGGGCCGTACGGCGGGGCGCTCAGCGGCCGTGCCGCGGGCTGACCAGGCCGGTCTCGTAGGCCAGGGCGACCACCTGGGCGCGGCTCGACAGCCCGAGCTTGGTCATCGTCCGGTTCAGGTGGGTCTTGACCGTCGCCTCGCTCACCTGCAGCTCGTCGGCGATCTCCCCGTTCGACAGCGCCCTGCCGACCAGGCGCAGCACCTCCGTCTCCCTGGCGGTGAGCGTGTCGAGCCCCGTCCACGAGACGAGCGCGGTGTCCTTCTCCCTGGTGTAGGCCTCGACCAGGCGGCGCGTCACGGTCGGCGCGAACAGCATGTCCCCGGCGGCGATGGTGCGGACCGCCGCGATCAGCCGCTCGGGAGGGGTGTCCTTGAGCAGGAAGCCGGACGCCCCGGCCCGCAGCGCGTCGTAGACGTACTCGTCGAGGTCGAAGGTCGTCAGGATCAGCACCTTCGGCTGGGCCGGGCCCGTCGTGGCCAGGATGCGCTCGGTCGCCGCGATGCCGTTCAGGTCGGGCATCCGCACGTCCATCAGGATCACGTCCGGGCGGGTCGAGCCCGCCATGGCGACGGCCTCCTGCCCGCCGGAGGCCTCCCCGGCGACCTCCAGGTCGGGGGTGGCCCGGATCAGCGCCGCGAACCCGGCCCGCACCAGGATCTGGTCGTCGACGACCAGTACCTTGATCATTGGTCTCCTCGCTCCTGAGGGGCTGAGAGCGGCAACGTCACCGTGACCTCGAACCCGCCTCCCGGCAGCGGTCCCGCGCGCATCTCGCCCCCGTAGAG
Source organism: Streptosporangium sp. NPDC020145 (assembly GCF_040631275.1). Lineage (NCBI taxonomy): Bacteria > Bacillati > Actinomycetota > Actinomycetes > Streptosporangiales > Streptosporangiaceae > Streptosporangium > Streptosporangium sp. NPDC020145. The sequence goes on from NZ_JBEXZT010000005.1 coordinate 353,883, forward strand.
CCTGACCCGTTCGCGCATCCCGATCAACCCGAGGCCGCCCCCCTCGTCCCCCTGCGGGACGGCGCCGTCGTCGGTGACCGTGATGATCAGCTCCTCACAGTCGTAGCGCAGCCGTACCGAGGCGTGGGCGGGCAGCGCGTGCTTGATGACGTTGGTCAGGCTCTCCTGGACCACCCGGTAGGCGCACAGCTCGACCCCGGGGTTGAGCCGCCTCGCCTTGCCCGACACGTCGAGGGCGACCTCGACCCCGGCGGCGCGGACGCGCTCGACGAGCTGACCGAGCTGGGGCAGGCCGGGGGTCGGGTCGTAGACGCCGTCCATGCCCGGCCGCCGGTCGACCCTGAGCACCGCCAGCAGCCGCCGCATCTCCTCAAGGGCCTCGTGGCTGGTGTCGGCGACCGTGGCCAGCGCGGTCCTGGCCGTCCCCGGGTCGCTGGCGAACACGTAACGGGCCAGCCCCGCCTGCACCGAGATCACCGACATGTGGTGGGCGACGATGTCGTGCAGCTCCCTGGCGATGCGCACCCGCTCCTCGGTGACCGCGCGCCTCGCCCGCGCCTCCTGCTCGTATCCGAGCCGCTCGGAGAGGTCGGCCAGGCGCCTGTTGCGGTCGGCGAGCCTGCGGGTGCCCAGGCCGAGCGTCCAGGCCGTCAGGACGATCAGCACGCTCTGCGCCAGGTTCAGCGCCGCCATGTCCTTCGACGCCGCGAGTGAGGACCACCACCAGACCGAGGCCGCGGCCAGGACCCCGGCGACCCCGGCCGCGAGCGAGCGCCGTACGGTCACGGTGTAGAGCGTCAGCAGGACGGAGAAGTTGTTCACGTTCGGCTGGTAGCCCAGACTGTGGTGCCACAGGGACGCGGCGACGCACAGCAGGAGCGCGGTCATGGGCGCGTGCCGCCGTACGGCGACGGGGAGGTTGGCCGCGCAGGTCAGCAGGATCGCGACCGTGTCGGGACGCAACCAGGTGCCGGTCTGGTCCTTGACGGCCCACACCAGGGTGATCCCGGTGAGCGCGACGGCCAGCAGGGTGTCGACGATCCGTGGGTCGACCTCACCCACCCGCCGCGCGAGTGCCGTCACTGTTGCCCGCATGCGCGGCATGCTAGCCAGGCGCGGACCGTCCTCTCATCGAGCCGGTGGATGAGTGACCGTACCGCGGAAGTTGTACGGCCGCGCCGCGCCTACCGCGCGGGTCACGGCCGTATCCGCCCGCGGGCCGATGTGGACCGGGTCTCGCGCGGCTTACGGTGAGTCCGCTGTGGGACGACGGCCTCGTTGTCAGGGGCCGTCTGACGTGGGTTCCGCCGGCGGCTCCGGCGTCCACGGCCGGCGCCCCGGAGCTCTCCACCCGGGGCGCCGGCCGTGGACGGGCCCTCGAAGGCGTGCACGGGGGCGGCTTTCGAGGTCACGGGCCGGTGCGGCCGGTGCGGCCCGCGCCGTGAGGCGCGGGGAAAGGGCGCGTGGCCGCGGGGAAAGGACGGGCAACGGCCCGATCAATCGTCGGTGACCTGGGGTTTGCCGTCCCGCCACAGGGTAGGCGCCTTCTCCTGTAGGGAGGAGGAACGCCATGATCGGCAATCCCAAGGACACGCTGTCGACCGCCGAGCTGATCCGGCGGATGTCACAGGAGGTCTCCCGCCTCGTCAGGGACGAGCTTCGCCTGGCGAAGCTGGAGTTCGCGGAGAAGGGCAGACACGCCGGGCTCGGGGCGGGGCTGTTCGGCGGGGCCGGTGTGGTGGCCCTGTACGGCGGCGGCTGCCTGGTGGCCGCGGTGATCCTGCTTCTCGCCCTGGTGATGCCCGCCTGGGTCGCCGCCGCCGTCGTGGGCGTCGTGCTCCTGGCCGTGGCCGCCGTTCTGGGGCTCCTCGGCAAACGGCAGGTGTCCGAGGCCGTTCCGCCCGCTCCCGAGCTGACCATCGAGAGCCTCAGGGAGGACATCGGCATGGTGAAGGAGAGTGCGCACCGATGAGCGAGAGCGACAACGGAACTCCGAAGGACGAGATCTGGGACGCGGGCACGGTCGGCGCCCACAGACAGCGGGTCGGCGCCCCGGTGGCCCCCGACGAGAGGATGTCGCTGAACGTCCCGCCCAAACAGCCGGGCGGGGGCCCCTCCTCGGCGCCCACGGGTGAGGGGGGCGACGGCACGCCCAGCCTCGCCGAGGGGGACGGGGGCACCGGACAGCCCACAGCCGTCCGGCGGACCCCCGGGAAGGCCCCCGGGAAGGCCGCAGAGGGGGCCACAGGGAAGGCCACAGGGGCTGCGGAGAGGTCTCCGGAGAAGGCCCACGGGAAGGAGACGGGCGAGGCCGGGGGAACGAGCCGGGAGTCCGTACGGCGGGACATCGAGCGGGACCGCCGCGAACTGGGGGAGACCGTGGAGGCGCTGGTGCGCAAGACCGACGTGCGAGGGCGTGTGCACGAGACGGCCGCCCAGGTCGGCGACGAGTTGCGCCGGGCGGGCGCGGCCACCGCGGCCACCGCGACCGGGGTCGCCGAGCGGGTCAGGCGGACCACCCCGGCCGACGTGCGGCGGGCCGCCGACGAGGTCACCACGCGGGCGGCCAGGCGTCCCGTCGCGGCCGCGGCCGTGGCGGCCGTCACGGCGGCCGTCGGCCTGGTCGTGTTCCGCCTGCTGAGGCGCGGCCGGAGGAGGTAGAACGCTCCACAGGCCCGACACCCGTGACCCGGTGATGTTTTGGGATGGGCGGATTCGGGGGGCGGCGGGGTAATCTGGCCGTTTCCGGGTGGGCGGCGGACCCCCTCCTTTCCGCCCGCCCGGTATCCGGGGGACCGGTGACTCCCCGCTGAACCGTTCCGGCCGTCCGTACGTAGTGATCGGTGCGGGAGGTCTTGTCCGCCGCGAGGTGGCCGCGGCCTCCCGATGTGGCGCCTCCCGAGTCCGGAGCGGGGATCGCCGCAGGGTACGGACCCCCTCTCCGGCCGATCCCCCCAGGAGGACTCATGCGCCGAGCTCTCGGCCTCACCACGGGTCTCGCCCTCGTCGCGGTCGCCCTGTCACCCATCGCCCCCGCGCAGGCGGCGACCTGCGTCAGCGCGGTGGAGAAGTGCGAACGGGAACCCCTCGTCAAGATCAAGCTCAAGGCCAAGGGAACCCCGCGCGTCCACCAGGGCGGGCGCGTCACCTACACCCTCGACTACTCCATGACCTGGATGGAGTCCTTCGCCCCCTACTGGGCCTCCTTCTGGGTCGGCGGCACCCTCCCCAGGGGCGCGAAGGCCCCGCGCACGGCGACCCTCATGGACCCCTCGGGCAGGAAGGTGGCCACCTTCCCCTGCCACAGGTACCGTGACGGCCTGTGGTGCGAGGTTCCCAGCGACGTCTCCAAGCCGGTTCCGCACAAGGGCAGGATCGTCCTGAGCACCACCCTCGCCCGCCACGGCGGCAGGACGGCGGTGGCCAGACTGGGCTTCGACAGCGTCGACGGCCTCGGCCAGAAGGACTTCGAGCGGCACTACGGCCGCGCCGCCGCGCGTGACCGGTTCTGCGTCTTCCGTTTCACCAAGACCGTCGTCACGAAGGTGCGTTCCTGACGTCGGCCGCCGCCGGGGCCCGCGGGAGCCCCGGCGGCCGGCTCTCACGAACCGGCGGCCATGTCGAAGAAGCGCAGCTCAAGCCGTACGGCCCGGCGGAAGACGTCGAGCACGCGGGCCTGCTCCCGCGCGGGGAGCGCGGGGCCGAGGCGGTCGAGCTCGCCGCGCAGGAAGGCGACCCAGGCGCGGAACGCGGGTCCCTCGTGCAACTCGATCCACTCACGGTGCACGAAGCTCCCCGGGCCGCCGGGACCGCCGGGCAGCGGCTCCTCGGCCAGGCTCGCCCAGCCGAGGTAGCTCCACTCCGCCACGCACAGGACCGCCAGGATGGCCGGGTAGTCCAGGCTCCTTCTGGCCTCGTCCATCAGCGCGCGGAAGTCGGCCGTCACCGGTTCGAGCGGGGGAGCGGTCAGCTCGGCCTCGCTCGCGCCGAGGGCGGCCAGCGCCCGGTGGAAGTAGGTCTTCTCCTCCGTCGTCGCGGTCTCGCCGAGGAAGCGGCCGAACGGCACCCGTGACTCGAAGTTGTCCGCGGCGGCGACGGCGGCGCCGAGCAGCGCGGTGAAGGAGTCGACGAACTGGAAGTCCTGCACCAGGTAGCGGCGCATGGCCTCCTCAGAGGTCAGCCCCCGGGTGATGGAGGCGGCGAACGGGTGGGTGACGACCGCCGTCCACTCCGGCTCGGAGCCGGAGCGCAGCCACTCGCTGAAGGCCGGGTCCGCGGCGTCCGCCCGCCACCCGTCGTAGGAGTCGCTCCAGGGGGTCTGACGGGGCTCTGCGGACACGGGTTTCTCCTCGCGGACGGGAACACGACCGGGGTGAATGCTAGTCGCGCCCCCTCTATCCTGGGGGGATGCCAGCCGAGGGATGCCTGTTCTGCGCCATCACGACGGGGGAGCGGCCGGGAGAGGTGGTGTTCTCCGACGAGGTGGCCACCGCCTTCCTGGACATCCGGCCCGTCTTCAAGGGGCACGTCCTGGTCGCCCCCGCCGCGCACGCCGAGACCCTCACCGACCTGCCTCCCACCTCGGTCGGCCCGTTCTTCCAGCGGGTCCAGGCGGTCGCCGCCGCCGTCGAGCGGGGGCTCGGCGCGGGCGGCACGTTCGTCGCGATGAACAACCGGATCAGTCAGAGCGTGCCGCACCTGCACGTCCACGTGGTGCCCCGCAACCGCAAGGACGGCCTGCGCGGCTTCTTCTGGCCTCGGACCGCCTACGACGGCCCGGGGGAGGCCGCGTCGTACGCCCTGCGTGTCCGTGAGGCCCTCACGCCTTTCAGCCCCTCGGCGCGGACGTCCTGAAAGTGGTGTTCCTGAAGGGGTCCGGGCCGGTCGGCATGTCTTTGATCTACAACGTAAAGGCATGGGGAGGGGATCTGATCTCCGTCGGAGGGGCGCCGACCCACGTGCGAGGATAGGGTCCGGGACGTGGAACCCCTCGTCGCCGCGCTGCTCGTAGCCGCCCTGGTGGGCGTCCCGGCCCTGGTGCTGTGGCGCGTGCTGCGCGGCAGGCGCGAGCTGGGCAGCAGCCCGGCCGAGCGCGCCACCTTCGAGACCCTGCACACCGCCTCCCTGGCCGCGCCGCCGCTGCGGGCCGGGCTCACCGAGGCGGGCACCCAGAAGGCCTCGCGGCATCTGCGCGAGCTGCTGGGCTCCCCGGCGCTGGCCATCACCGACGGGCAGCGGCTTCTGGTCTACGACGGCGAGGGGGAGCACCACGCCGCCGAGGCGTTCGCCTACGCGGCCAAGACCCTCGGCGGGGGCCGTACCCAGGTGCTCGGCCCCGAGGTCGTCTCGTGCGACATCCCGGAGTGCCCGATCAGATACGCCGTCGTGGTGCCGCTCACCACGGACGGCCGGGTGGTCGGCTCCCTGGCGGCCTACGGTGGGCACGCCTCGGCCGGCCTGGTCAGGGCCACCCACGAGGTGGCCAGCTGGGTCGACTCCCAGCTGGAGCTGGCCGAGCTCGACCGTTCGCGGACGCGGCTGATGGAGGCCGAGGTCCGCGCGCTGCGCGCGCAGATCTCCCCGCACTTCATCTACAACTCGCTGACGACCATCGCCAGCTTCGTGCGCTCCGACCCCAACCGCTCCCGTGAGCTGCTGCTGGACTTCGCCGACTTCACCCGCTACTCCTTCAGGCGGCACGGGGAGTTCACCACGCTGGCCGAGGAGCTGCGGTCCATCGACCGCTACCTGACCCTGGAACGCGCCAGGTTCGGCGACCAGCTCCAGGTGACGCTGCGGATCGCCCCGGAGGTGCTCGCGGTCGCCGTGCCGTTCCTGTGCCTGCAGCCGCTGGTGGAGAACGCGGTCAGGCACGGCCTGGAGAGCAAGCCGGGCATCGGCCGCATCTCGATCATCGCCGAGGACGCCGGGGCCGAGTGCCGGATCAGCGTGGAGGACGACGGCGTCGGCATGGACCCCGAACGGCTGCGCCGCATTCTGGCCGGGGACGCGGAGGAGCGCTCGGGGACGGGCGGGGTCGGCCTGGCCAACGTGGACGAGCGGTTGCGTCAGGTCTACGGTGACGAGTACGGCCTGGTGGCCGAGACCGGCAAGGGCGCGGGAACCAAGGTGAGCGTCCGTGTGCCGAAGTACCACCCGGGTGTCTCCGCCCACTGAACACCTTTCTGTGGATTCGGCAGGTCAGGAACTGTTGACAGGTGATGTCTGATTCATCACCCTCTAGGGATTCCCCCTCGACGATCCGGAGGAGTGCCCGTGACCGGTCTTCGAGTCCTGGCCGTCGACGACGAACTTCCCGCCCTGGAGGACCTGGCCTACCTGCTGCGGGACGACCCGAGAATCGGAGAGGTCGCGCAGGCGAGGGACGGCGCCGCGGCGCTGCGCGTGCTCGACCGGGCGATCGCCGACGGGCGTCCGATCGACGCCGTCTTCCTCGACATCCGGATGCGCGGCCTGGACGGGGTGGTGCTGGGCAGGCTGCTGTCGCAGTTCGCCAACCCGCCCCGGGTGGTGTTCGTGACCGCCTACGAGGAGCACGCGGTGGACGCCTTCGAGATCAAGGCGGAGGACTACCTGCTCAAGCCCGTCAGGCCCGAACGGCTGGCCGAGGCCGTACGACGGGTGTGCGTGTCGGCCGAGCTGCCGGACGGGGACGGGGCGAGCCGGGCGGGGCCGGGCACGATCCCGGTCGAGCTGGGCGGGGTGACCCGCTTCGTGGCCAGCACCGAGGTGCGCTACGTCGAGGCGCAGGGCGACTACGCGCGCCTGCACACCGCAGGCGGCAGCCACCTGGTCCGCATCTCGCTGGCGACCCTGGAGGAGCGGTGGTCCTCGGCGGGGTTCGTGCGTGTGCACCGCAGCCACCTGGTGGCCGTCAAGCACATCGACGAGCTGCACATCGACTCGGGGCGGTGCGTGGTGCGCGTCTGCGGGACCGAGATCCCGGTCAGCCGCAGGCACACCCGGGAGCTTCGCGACCTGCTGGTCCGCAGGGCGCGCAAGGGCAGGCCCGAGTGAGCAGGGCGGGGGCGGAGCACCCGCGCGGGGACGAGGGCCGCCCGCGCCGCGAGGTGGTGACCAGCCCGCGCACCACGGCCGCCCGCAACCCCCGTTACCCGGTGGCCAGGGAGATCGACGAGCAGACCAGCCTCGGCGAGGTCTACATGCGCTCGCTGGTGCGCACCCAGTTCCGGCTCGCCCTGTTCGTGTGCACCGTGCTGGCCTGCGTGGTCGGCGGCCTGCCGCTGCTGTTCCTGCTCGTGCCCGAGCTGCGCGCGGTCCTGGTGCTGGGTGTCCCCCTGCCGTGGGTCGTGCTGGCGGGCGTGATCTACCCGGTCTTCGTCATCGGCGCGTGGCTGTACGTACGGCAGGCGGAGCGCAACGAGCGCCACTTCGCCGACCTGGTGGACCGGGCGGGGTGAACGTCGTCTACGGTGTGGCCGCGGTCGTGCTGGTGATGCTCACCACGGTGCTGATCGGGGCGTTCGGCATCCGCCTGTCCCGCACGACCTCCGACTTCTACGTCGCCTCCCGCACGGTCTCCCCGCTGTGGAACGCCTCCGCGATCGGCGGGGAGTATCTGTCGGCGGCGAGTTTCCTGGGCATCGCGGGGCTGATCCTGCTGTACGGCGCGGACATGCTGTGGCTGCCCGTCGGCTGGACCGGCGGTTACCTGGTGCTGCTGGTCCTGGTCTCGGCGCCGCTGCGCCGCTCCGGCGCCTACACGCTGCCCGACTTCGCCGAGGCGCGTCTGGAGTCGATGGCCGTACGGCGGATGGCCGGGGTGCTGGTCGTGCTGATCGGCTGGCTGTACCTGATGCCGCAGTTCCAGAGCGCGGGGCTGGTGCTGCGGGCCGTCACCGGGGCGCCCGACTGGGCGGGCGGGCTGGTGGTCGCGTGCGTGGTCGGGGTGAACGTGCTGTCGGGCGGTATGCGTTCGATCACGTTCGTGCAGGCCTTCCAGTACTGGCTCAAGCTCACCGCGCTGGCCGTGCCGCTGGTCTTCCTGGTGCTGGCCTGGCGGGCGGACGGCGCACCCGGCCTGAGCGCGCGGGACGTGGCCACCTGGGCGCTGCCGCTGTCCGGCGGCAGGGAGTACGGCCTCTACTCGACCTACTCGCTGATCCTGGCCACGTTCCTGGGGACCATGGGGCTGCCGCACGTGCTGGTGCGCTTCTACACCAACCCGGACGGGCGGGCGGCGCGCCGTACGACGCTGGCGGTGCTGTCGTTGCTGGGCCTGTTCTATCTGATGCCGGCCCTCTACGGCGCGCTGGGCCGGGTCTACCTGCCGGGGCTGCGGGGCAGTGACATGGTGGTGCTGACGCTGCCGGGGCGGCTCGTCGGGGGCGCCGCGGGCGACCTGCTGACCGCGCTGGTGACGGCGGGGGCCTTCGCGGCGTTCCTGTCCACCTCCTCGGGGCTGACCGTCTCGGTCGCGGGGGTCATCGGGCAGGACATCCTGCGGGGCGGGGTCCGCTCCTTCCGTGTCGCGGCGGTGGTCGCGGTCGCCGTACCGCTGGTGCTCGCCTCGTCGGCGCGTTCGCTGCCGGTCGCCGACGTGGTCGGGCTCGCCTTCGCGGTCTCGGCCTCCTCCTTCTGCCCGTTGCTGGTGCTGGGCATCTGGTGGCGGCGCCTGACGCCGCCGGGGGCGATGGCGGGGCTGGTCGTCGGCGGCGGCCTGGCCTGCGGGGCGGTGCTGCTGACGATCGGGGAGGGGCCGCACACCGGGCTCGCCGGGGCGTTGCTGGCCCAGCCCGCGGCGTGGTCGGTGCCGGTCGCGTTCACCGTCATGGTCGTGGTCTCGTTGCTGACCAGAAGCCGTATCCCGCCCGGTGTGGCCAGGACGATGGTCCGCCTGCACACGCCGGAGACGCTGGATCTCGACCGGGGTGACTGGCACCCCCGCTCTACTTGACAATGATCTATGACTTATGTCGAAATGGCCTGTAATATAAGGACATTTCTGTTATTCGAGTGACAACAGGAGCGTGCGATGGGCAACAGCAACTCCAACGGCCAGTCGCTTCTCAAACCGGACGGGTTCCAGCTGGAGGACAACTTCTCGGTGACCCTGTCCGAAAGGGTGCTCCTCGACGAGTTCTTCACCGTCCGGTTCGCTCCCGGAACCCTCTGACGACGATGGCGCGCGCCCAGCGCGAGCGCGGCACCGGCCTGACCGGCGCGCTCGCCGTCATCGAGTCCGTACTCGCCGACCGTGGGCTCTCGGCCGAGCTGGTCTCGGCGGGGTCGGCGGAGTTCCCCGTGCACCGCTGCACCGTGCGCGACCCCGAGGGCCGCGCGGTCACCGCCTCCCTCGGCAAGGGAGCCGGCGCCCAGAGCACGGTCAGCGCGCTGTTCGAGGCCTGGCAGCACCTCCAGCACGAGGAGGGGCAGGCGGCGCTCGCCCACGACAGCGGGCGGGTGCGGGCCATCCCGGTCGGGACGGTGGTCTCCCAGCCGGAGCTGCGCGGTGAGGAGATGATCCAGCGCCTGGCCCGCGACTACCCGGACGCCGGTCTCGCCTGCCTGCGCGCCGAGCCGCTGAGCCCGGGGCGGTCCCCGGTGTGGTATCCGGCCTTCTCCCGCTCGCCCTCCTGCCGCAGTCACCCGATCCCCGGGGACGACCTGCGCTACGAGCCCTACCTGCGCTACGCCTACGACAACGGCACCGCGGCCGGGGTCAGCGAGCAGGACGCCCTCCTGCACGGCCTGCTGGAGGTCGTCGAACGGGACGCGCTGTCCCACGCGCTCCTCGACTGGTACCTCGGCGGGAGGTCGAGACTGTCCGCGCTCGACCCGGAGAGTCTCCCGCCCGACCTGCGGCGCCTGCACGATGAGGCCGCGACCTATCTGGGAGCGCTCCCCATCATCATCGACATCACCTCCGACCTGGGCATCCCCGTCTACTGCGCGCTCCCCTCCCGGGCCGGGCCGTACCCGGGGGTGATCGGCTCCGGCGCCTCCCTCGACCCGGAGTACGCCGTCGAGCGGGCGCTGACCGAGGTGGTCCAGTCGTCGTTCAACCTCTCCCTCGGCGTCGACCTGACCCTGGGCCGCAGGCTGGAGAGCCTGCGGCGCTGGCCGCTGCTCGAACGCTGCGCCCGGCTCGACCCCGCCCCGCTGCTCGACCGTGTCGTCTTCGACGCGAAGCTGCCCGAGGCCGGCCCCGAGAACGGCGGGCAGGGCGTCGGCGAGCAGATCGCCGCGATCCTGCGGACGCTCGGGCACGCCGGGTTCGGGGCCTACTCCTTCCGGTGGAACCCCGAGCATGACAGGTGCCCGGTGCTCACCGTGATCGTCCCCGGCCTTGAGGCGTTCTCCATGGTGCACAGCGCGGTGCCCGTCCTGCCCACCGGCAGGGCCCTGCGGCGCCTGGCGGGCCGCCGCTGACGGGCTCCCCCGGCCGCTCGGCGCACGGAAAGGACCTTTCACCGCACACCATCACCAACTTGCCGCGACACGACGCCACCTGGGCGAAGAGCCTCTCGGCGGTACTCCACGCGGGGTACCGTCCCCTCCTACGTTATCCGTGATCCACATCACATATGCGGGAGGTCCGATGACCGCCGGGCGTAAGGAACCATCGGTGTACGAACGGATAGAGGGTGAGGAGGGCTTCCAGGAGCTCAGACGGCGCTTCCGGTCCTGGGCCTTCCCGATGACCGCGGCCTTCTTCGCCTGGTACCTGCTGTACGTGGTGCTGTCCGGGTGGGCGCGTGACTTCATGGGCGTCAAACTCTTCGGCAACGTCAACGTGGCGCTGATCCTCGGCCTGCTCCAGTTCGTCTCGACCTTCTGGATCGCCTGGGCCTACTCCCGCTACGCCGAGCGCAGACTGGACCCGCTGGCCGAGGAGCTCCGCCGTGAGGCCGAGCGCGAGAGGGAGGCGGCGTGAGCCACCAGACGCTCTCCACGGCACTGTTCCTGGTCTTCGTCGCGGCGACGCTGGGCATCACCTTCTGGGCCAGCCGCAACACCAAGGACGCCGCCGACTTCTACGCGGGCGGGCGCTCCTTCAGCGGCCTGCAGAACGGCCTGGCGATCGGCGGCGACTACATGTCGGCCGCCAGCTTCCTCGGCATCGCGGGCATCATCGCCCTGTCCGGCTACGACGGCTTCCTGTACTCGATCGGCTTCCTGGTCGCCTGGCTGGTCGCGCTGCTGCTGGTCGCCGAGCTGATGCGCAACTCCGGCAAGTACACCATGGCCGACGTGCTGGCCTTCCGGATGAGCCCGCGCCCGGTCCGCACGGCCGCGGGCGTGTCGACCATCACCGTCTCGATCTTCTACCTGCTGGCCCAGATGGTCGGCGCGGGCGCGCTGGTCGGCCTGCTGCTCGGCATCACCTCCTCGACGGGCAAGGCGCTGACGATCGTCGGCGTCGGCCTGCTGATGGTCATCTACGTGGTCGTCGGCGGGATGAAGGGCACCACCTGGGTGCAGATCGTCAAGGCCGTGCTGCTGATGACCGGCGCGGCCCTGGTCACCCTGCTGGTGCTCGGCCGGTACGGCTTCAACATCTCCGGGCTGCTCGGCTCCGCCGCCACGGGCAGCGGTAAGGGCGACGCCTTCCTCATCCCCGGCCTGAAGTACGGCACCGCCGCCCAGGGCCTGGCCGGGAAGATCGACCTGATCAGTCTCGGCCTGGCGCTGGTGCTCGGCACCGCCGGCCTGCCGCACATCCTGATCCGCTTCTACACCGTCCCCACCGCCAAGGAGGCCCGCAAGTCGGTCCTGTGGGGCATCGGCATCATCGGCGTCTTCTACCTGCTGACCCTCGTGCTCGGCTTCGGCGCGGCGGCGATGGTCGGCGGCGAGGCGATCGCCGGGCAGGACAAGGCGGGCAACACCGCGGCGCCACAGCTCGCCGAGGCGGTCGGCAGAGCCGTCTTCGGCGAGGTCGGCGGCACTATCCTGCTCGCGGTCATCGCCGCCGTCGCCTTCGCGACCATCCTGGCCGTCGTCGCCGGTCTGACGCTGGCCTCCTCCTCCAGCTTCGCCCACGACCTGTACGCCCACGTGTTCAAGCGCGGCAAGGTCACCGAGGGGGAGGAGATCCTGGTCGCCAGGATCTCGGCCTTCGTCATCGGCGCGGTCGCCATCGGGCTCGGCATCCTCGCCCAGGGGCAGAACGTGGCCTTCCTGGTCTCGCTGGCCTTCGCGGTCGCCGCCTCGGCCAACCTGCCCGCCATCCTCTACAGCCTGTTCTGGCGGCGCTTCAACACCGCGGGGGCGGTCTCGGCCATCTACGGCGGCCTGCTGTCGGCCCTGATCCTGGTGATCTTCTCCCCGGTCGTCTCGGGAGGCGCCACCTCGCTGTTCCCCGGCGCCCACTTCGCCTGGTTCCCGCTGAGCAACCCCGGCATCGTCTCGATCCCCCTGGGCTTCCTGGCGGGCTACGTGGGCGCGCGGCTCAGCAAGGAGTACAACCCGGGCAAGTACGCCGAGATCGAGGTCCGCTCGCTCACCGGCATCGGCGCCGAGCAGGCCGTACGGCACTAGGAACGGCACCGGATAACGTCCGGGCACCGGTGGGCGGGGGCCCGTCGGTGCCCGGATTCTCATCGTGAGGCCTCATCCAGCAGGGCCAGCTCCTCCTCGCCCAGCTTCAGATCGGCGACGGCGAGCAGCTGCTCCAGCTGCTCCACGGTGCGGGCGCTGGCGATCGGGGCCGCGACCGTCGGCTGGGCGGCCAGCCAGGCCAGAGCCACCGTCGCCTGGGCCACCCCACGCTCCGCGGACACCCTGTCCAGCGCGTCCAGCACCCTGAGGGCACGCTCGGAGGCCAGGTACGGCGTCGCCCCGCCCGCGCGGGCGCTGCGCACCTCGACACCGGGACGGTACTTCCCGGTCAGGAACCCCCTGGCCAGCCCGAAGTACGGCGTGCTGACCAGGCCGTTGGCGGCGACCACCTCGCGCAGCCCGCCCTCGTAGTCGCGTTCGAGCAGGTTGTAGTGCTGCTGCAGAGCGACATAACGGGCAAGGCCCTCCCGCTCGGAGATCGCCAGTGCCTCGGTGAGCCGCTCGGCCCCGTAGTTCGAGGCCCCGATGTCGCGAACCTTGCCCTCGCGCACCAGGGCGTCGAACGCGCCGAGGGTCTCCTCAAGCGGCGTCTCCTGGTCGTCGACGTGCGCCCAGTACAGGTCGATGTGGTCGGTCCGCAGCCGCCGCAGCGAGTCCTCGACGGCCAGGCGGATGTTCGCCGCCGACAGGCCGGCCCGGCCGCTCATCGCGCCGACCTTCGTCGCGATCACCATCCGGTCGCGGTTGCCCCGGGACTCGAGCCACTCGCCCAGGACGGTCTCCGACTCGCCCCCGGAATGACCCGGGATCCACTCGGAGTACACGTCGGCGGTGTCGACGAAGTTCCCGCCCGCCTCGGCGTAGGCGTCCAGGACGGCGAAGGAGGCGTCACGGTCCGCGGTCCAGCCGAAGACGTTGCCGCCGAGACAGACGGGGAAGAGGCTCAGTTCGGAGAAGGTCATGCTGATCAGGGTAGGCGTCCGGTGATCACGGACCGCACCGGGCACCCTTTGGCGACGGTCCGGAAACGGTCGCGAAGGGCGACGGCGGGTGAGCGGGGAACCGATGAGGGGACGCTTTCCCCGCGGTAGGGAAACCAGCGGGAAACCGGCATGGAAAACCGCGCCACCAGGCGGTTATCGTCTGGCTGTGGGCAGCCTCAGACCGCGCTCCGGCGACGCCCCGGGCCCGGACGCGCGCACACGCATCCTCGACGCCGCGGAGAAACTGTTCGCGGGCGGTGGCTACGAGGCCACGCCGACCGCGGCGATCGCCCGCCTGGCCCGGGTGCCGAAGGGGCTCGTCTTCCACTACTTCCCCAGGAAGATCGACGTGCTGGTCGCACTGGTCGACGAGCGCACACTCGTCGAGGAGACCCCCGAGGTCGAGGCCGTCCCCGGCGACGCGGCCAAGAGCCTGTCCCGGCTGGCCCGCCGCCTGCCGCTGCGGGCCTCCCCGGCGATGCGGCGCATCCTGTTCCGCGAGGCCGACACCCACGGCTCGGTCCGCGACCGGCTCGGCAGGCTGAACGGGGAGATCGTCAGGCGCGCCAGGTTCGCCCTGGAGCTGGCGCTGCCCACCCCGCGCGGCGACGCGGCCCGGCTTGAGGTCGCGGCGGTCACCTTCGCCGCCGTGCTGCTGCACCAGGAGAACCTCTGCCAGCTCACCGGCCACCACATCGACCCCGACGCCGTCGCCGAACTGATCGCCCACGCCCTGGGATGAGGACGGTCAGGAGCGCGGATCCAGCGCGGCCAGCTCCTCCATCGCCTCCCGCAGGTGGTCCATCAGCCGCCACACGTCCTTCACCCGATCCGGGCAGGCAAGGACCCCGAAGTCCAGCGACCCGTCGTAGGAGAAGCAGGTGATGTTGAGGCCGCCGCTCATGTCGCTCAGCGCCGAGACCGGATGATAGGCCAGCAGCCGGGCCCCGCACAGATAGAGCGGCAGCTGGGGACCGGGCACGTTCGACACGATCAGGTTGATCGGCGGCAGCGTGACCGAGGCCAGCCGGGAGATCGCCGGGGTCGCCACCGAGGTGAGGACCGTGGGCAGCAGCGTGGAGAGCCCGTCGAGCCAGGTGGCCGGTGACTCGGCGAACCGGCGCTTGGCCACGCGCATCGTCGCGCCCATGGCCCGCAGCCGCTCCAGCGGGTCGGCCACGTCCGTCGGCAGCTGGGTGACCATGACGGACAGCCGGTTGCCGACCACGTCTCCGGCCCGCGCGGCGGCCGTACGGACCGAGACCGGGACCGCGGCGACCAGCGGCCGGTCGGGCAGCGCGTGGTGCTCGCGCAGCCAGGAACGCAGCGCCGAGGCGCACACCGTCATGACCACGTCGTTGACGCTGAGGCCGAAGGACTTGGCGACGTGCCTGACCTCGGTGAGCGGGATCGAGCCGTAGGCGAGACGCCGCTTGGCGCTGATCGGGCCGTTGAACGGCGTGCGGGGAGCGGTCAGCGGCGGCAGCTCGGGCAGTTCCGCCTGGTTCCCGGCGATCGTCCTGGCGGTCTCCGCGACCGTCCGCGCGCCGGGCAGCGCCGAGACCCCCGGTATCGCGTCGAGGTCGGTCATCATCCGGCCGAGCGCGCGCAGCGCCCTGCCCGGGTACGTCACCGACCTGCCCGCCGCGGCGGTGAGCATGGCCAGCGGCCCCAGCGTCTCCTCGCCCTCCGGTACGGCGAGCGTCCCCTGACCGGGGGCGGCCTCGGCCTCGGGGGTCCTGGAGGCCCCGTGAGCCCTGTGAGCCCTGTGAGCCTTGGGGGCCTTGGGGGCCTTTGAGGTTTCGGGGGCCTCGGGGGTGAGGTCGAGCATGGCGGCCAGGGTCTCCGCGCCGGTGACCCCGTCCAGGGCGCAGTGGTGGATCTTGGCGTAGAGCGCGACCCGCCCCCCGGCCAGTCCGTGGATGAGACACATCTCCCACAGCGGGCGGCCGCGGTCGAGGCGCCGTTCGTGGAGCCTGGCGACCTTCCTGGCGAGCTGCCTGTCGTCCCCGGGCGCGGGGAGGGTCAGCTCGCGGACATGGCCGGCGACGTCGAGGTCGGCGACCTCCTCCCAGTACGGCCTGCCGAGGCCGAAGGGCACCTCGGCCAGGCGCAGGCTCAGCACGGGCGCCAGGTGCAGTCGTTCCCTGAGCCGGTCGACCAGCGCCTCCCTGGTCAGCGTGCCCCCCGGGCACCCCGCCGGGTCGAGGATCGCCAGCCCGGCGACATGGGTCGTGGTCGTCGGCGTCTCGGCGTGCAGGAACTGTGCGTCGAGGGCGGTCAGCTGGCGCATCGGTCGGACCTTCTCACGGAAAACAGACTGTTCACGTCCATCATCGCCCCGCTTCGCCCCGGGGCCTCAGGACGCCCCCGCTCTTCACCACACTAAATACGCATGCCGTACAGGAAGGGCGTTCCATCCCACCCGGTCAGGTAAGGGTTGCGCACGCGAACGGCATGAAGCGCCGCGGATCATGGACGCAGAAGGTCCAGCAGCCGTTCGACCGGCCAGGTGTTGACCACGTCCTCGGCGGTCAGCCAGGCGCGCTGCGCTACGCCGACCCCGAAACGCTGGTTGTCCAGGTGGGGCACAGCGTGGGCGTCGCTGTCGATCGAGAAGCGCACCCCGTGGTGGCGCGCCAGCCGTACCAGGTCCGAGGGCAGGTCGGAACGGTCGGGGAAGGAGTCGATCTCCATCACGGTCCCGGTGCGGGCCGCGGCGCGGAACACCTCGTCCCAGTCGGCGTCGACGGGAGGGCGCCTGCCGATCCGGCGCGTCGTCGGATGGCCGATCACGTGGACGTGCGGGTTCTCGCAGGCGGTGACGAACCGCCTGGTCATCTCCTCCCGCGACTGGGTGAAGTGGGAGTGCACGCTCGCCACGCACACGTCGAAGCCCGCGAGCACCTCGGCGGGCCAGTCGACCGAGCCGTCCGGGGCGATGTTGAGCTCGGTGCCGTGCAGCAGCCGCATGTCCGGATAGTCCTCCTGGAGCCGCCGCAGCCGCTCGCGCTGCTCCAGGGCCTTGTCCAGGGTCATCCGCTGCATCGCCAGGTCGGGGGCGTGGTCGGTCACCGCGTAGTAGGAGTGGCCGCGCGCGTGGGCGGCGGCGACCATCTCCTCAAGCGAGGCGATGCCGTCGGTCAGGTCGGTGTGGGTGTGCAGGTCGCCCCGCAGGTCGCGCTCGGTGACCAGGACGGGCAGCCCGTCCCTGAGCGCGGCGTCGATCTCACCGCCGTCCTCCCGCAGCACCGGGGGAATCCACGCCATGCCCAGCGCCCGGTAGACGTCCTCCTCGTGCTCGGCGGCGATCACCCGGCCACCGTCGAACAGGCCGTACTCGGAGAGCTTCCAGCCCCTCTTCACCACGATCTCGCGCAGGTGCACGTTGTGCTCCTTCGAGCCGGTGAAGTACTGCATCGCCGCGCCCCACGACTCCGCGGGAACCAGGCGCAGATCGACCTGGAGCCCCTCGTGAGTGCGCACCGAGGTCTTCTTCTCGCCCGAGGCGATGACCTCCGCCACGTACGGCTGCGCCCTGAAGACCTCCATGAGGCTCTCCGGCCCGACCGCCAGGATGTCCACGTCGCCGACGGTGTCCCTCATCCGGCGCAGCGACCCGGCGTAGGCGATCCGCTCGGCGGGCAGTGAGGCGATGATCCGCTCGGCCAGCTCCATGGCCACGCCGATGTGCACCCGCCTGCTCGCCACCTCAAGCTGCTCGATCCCCCTGAGGAGGTTCTCCTCGGTCTTGGGCCCGAAGCCCCGCACCCCCCGAAGCCGTCCCTGCCCGATGGCCTCGGCGAGCGCCTCCGGGGAGTCGATCCCGAGCTCCTGGAACAGGAGGACCGCCTTCTTCGGGCCGAGGGAGGCGATCCGGGTCAGCCGCCGCACCCCCTCGGGAATCCGCGCCCGCAGCTCGTCGAGCTGGTGGAAGCCGCCCCGTTCGAGGTACTCCTCGACCTTGCCCGCGATCGCCGCGCCGACGCCGGGCACGTTCCTGACCGGGGTGGCCGCGATGTCCTCGGGAAACCCGGCGATCGCCTTGGCCGCCTTCTGGTAGCTGCGCACCCGGAAGGCGTCGCCGCCCGCCATCGCGAACAGCTCGGCGTACTCCTCAAGGGCCGCCGCCACGGCGTCGTTAGCTCGTGCCATGACAGAAGCCTAGATCTCCCGTGGCTACGCCACGGGCGCACCGCCGATGGCGCACGCCCGGCACGGGGGCCGCCCGCAGGTGCACTGCGTGATGGCGCCCAGGACGTCGTGGTCGTGGTAGAGGCACCGGTCCCGGCAGGTGTGGCGCGGGATGAACCCCGCCTGGATCTCGTCCGGCCAGGGCTCCTCGCCGTCACGGCAGCGCAGGAACAGCTCGGGGTCGGCCACGTGCAGGTCCTCCATGCTCGCCCTGGCCTGGCTCTCCAGCCCCCGGGCCTGCACGGTCACGGCCTTGAGCTGCTCGGCGAGACCGGAGTAGCGCTCGTCGCCGGTCCGCACGTGCGCGGCCCGCAGCGCCATCACCGCGTTGCCCAGGAAGCGGGTCGCGTCCTGCAAGTCGGTGGTGTGGTGCATCTGGACGCCGGTGACACCCCGCACCCAGACGGCGTCATTGTTCATGAAAGAACCTTTCCACTTTCGTCTGGGTGCCAGCATAACCGGGCCTTTGTGTTTTCTTGGTGCCGCGACGACATTCTTTACGGTAGGTCTCGGGGTGCGGCCGCCATTCGATCACCGAAGCCCCTGTTTTTCGCGCGTGGGCCGTTGAACTGGGGAGACGATTGGTTCCGATCGGCCGGGCCGTCCTCGTCGAGGAATTCGCGATCATTTTTGGGAAGGCCCGTCAGGGAAATGATCCTTCTCCCGGCGAGGGTTTCACCCCCTGGTGTAACGGTGCTTTCCGCCCGGCGGGAAGTACTCCGGGTCGCCCTTCTCCCTCAGGGAGACGACCGGGTGCCGCCGCGCCGGGGGCACGTACGCGGCGAACTCGCTGTTGAGACGCAGCAACTGGGCCAGGATCGACTCGCCGACCAGGCGCTCCGTCTCCGCCGAGCCGCGCACCCCGGCCGCCAGCTCGACCGCGACGGCCAGCCGCCGGTCGTGCCCGGCGTCCTCGGTCACCTCAAGGACGAACCTGCCCGTCACCAGGGAGCTGACCTGCGGCTGTTCGAGTCCGGCCGAGATGTTCTCCGGATAGACGTTCGCGCCGTAGTAGGAGACCGTGAAGTGACTGCGGCCGAAGACGTAGGCGAACGGCAGACGCGGCTCCGCCGAGGTCGGGCGGAAGCCGTGCCCGGCCAGGAACCCGAGCATCCGGTCATGGGGGACCAGGCCGCCCTCGTCGGCGATGTGGTAGCGGACGAGCGGGACGCCGTTGTCGCCGGAGAACAGCAGGGTCCCCTCGTGCTCCTCGAAGAAACGCACGGCCGGGTCGTACTGCAGGAGGGTCGGCAGCCGCTGCCGGCCGAACAGCTCCTCGGCCACCTCGGGGCGCTCGGCCAGGAAACGGCGGATGCGGATGGACAGCGGCGTCTCGTTGCCGAGCACCCCGGCGTCCGCGGTGCCGTACAGGGAGGCGGTGTCGAGCGCGGGGTCGGTCATCCCCGCCCGTTCGGCGACCAGGGTGCGCCACTGCTCGCTGAACACCTCCCCGGCGGTGACCAGCTTGATCGAGTAGTCGGCCCAGGGCACCCCCTCGGCGATCCCGGCGTCGATGACGTCCTTGAGGAAGGGGGGATAGCCGAGCAGCACGACCTGGTCGAAGTGCGGGGCCAGCTCGGGGATCACCCGCAGGATCTCCCGCCGGTCGCTGCCGGGCGCGACGCAGGTGATCGGATACCCCCTGGCGGCCAGGTGACGGCAGCAGGCCAGGGTGAACAGGCCGCCGACCCAGGTGCCGAGCGCGAAGCAGACGACCGCCAGCGTACGGCGCCCCGCCGCCCCGAAGGCGTCCCTGAAGACCTCCTCGAAGCGTTCGGAGATCACCTGCTCGTCGGCGACGGAACGCGGCCAGAACGACGGCGTCCCCGTCGACCCCGACGAGACCGAGATCATGTCCCCGATCACGCCGTCCCGGCACAGCTCGGGCAGGGGATAGCGGCGGGTGTAGGTGTCCTTGCTGGTCAGCGGCAGCCGTACGAAATCATCAAATGTCTTGATAAGGGCGGGATCGATGTCCCGCTCCCTGAGGAACGCGCCATAGGCGGGCACCGACGCCGCCACCCGATGAAACAGCTCGATCACGCGGTCACGAGGGTCCATCGCTCGACTGTACGGTCCGGCGCCCCGGCCGGGCGAGCACCCGGCCGGACGGTCCGCCACCCGCTCAGGCGGGCACCCGCCGGACGGGCCGGTACCCCTCAGACGGGCACCGGCCAGAGGCGGGCAGACGGCCGGACGGGCACCGGCCAGGTGCCGGCGGCCCCGGGCCAAGGTGTCGATCAGGAGCCGCGCTAACCCGGCCGGGAACCACCTCAGGGATTGCCCGCCTGGCGGTCGGGGGTCAGCAGGACGACCGTCCGCCGCTCCTCGGCCATGACCCGGTCGTAGGCCGCCCAGTCGTCGTGGGTTCCGCCCGCCGCGCCGAAGACGAACCGCAGCAGCAGCCGCAGCCCCTCGGCGTCGATCCCGGGCAGCGGATCGTCCGGCCCGGCCAGCTCGACCGGCCCGTCCGCCGACGCCCACCGCCAGCCCGCGCGCAGCACCACCGAGGCGTACGGCCTGGCCCGCAGGTCGGCGAGTTTGCGGGAGTCACCCCTGACGACGAACCCGACGATCGGCCGCCCCGTGACGGGGTGGTCGAGCACCCCCGCGTTGACCACGGATGAGCGGATCGTCCCGTCTGAGCGGAAGGTCGAGACGACGGCCAGGCCATGGTCTCCGCCGACCAGTTGCGCGAGGTCCGTGAGATCGGTCATCGTCCGACCCTAACCCTCCTCCTGGATCAGGAAGGGCTCGACGGTCTCGGTGGTCCCGGTGGTCCCGGTGGTGGTCTCGGCCGTGGTCCGGCCCGGCCTGCCCGGCTCGCCGGCCGTCGCGCCGCTGCCCGAGTGGCGCCGCAGCAGTTCGAGGTGCCTCAGCAGGACGGGCCTGGCGTCGGCGGCCAGCCGCTTGACCTGCGCCGAGGAGCCGTCGGCCAGCTCCTTGGCCCCCCGGGCGAGCGCCGCACGGCGGTCGACGGCCGCGACGGACAGCCACGCCCAGTCGAAGGCGTCCCCGTTCCTGGCGGAGATCCGGTTGTACTGGATGCGCTGCGCCGTGGTCGCCTCCTCGGGCAGGGACACCGAGAGCCGCTGGGCCACCTGCCTGACCTCCGCGTCCAACCGCGTGTGGTCGGTGACCAGCCGCCTGCCCAGGGCCCGCACGTCCCGGTCGTGACCCTTGCGAACGGCGGCCCTGCCCGCCGTGATCCCGGCCAGGTTGTCCTGGTGGGCCTGGACCAGGAACCTCCTGTCCTGCTCGTTGGCGTCCGGCGGCGCCGTGGACGCAACCGCGCCCGCGGCCGTACCGCTCAGCGCCATGACGGCGACGGCTGACAGGGCGATCATCTGCTGAATCATGCTGGCCTTTCCCCGGTGGTCCGTGCTTGGAGACGTCACCTCCCTGCTATACGCGGCTTTCGATCTAGAGACCGGCACGTGGGCGGCAAGCCCGGGGAAAGATCGCCGACGGCTCCGGTGCACTCAGTGGATGGCGACCCGGGGCCGGGAGCACTCGATCGCGGGAGGGTCCATGTGGACGCCGGGGCCTGACCGGTCCCGCCGGGACCGGTCAGGCCGGGGAGGGGTCAGCTCACGTGCGCGTCGACGGTGGCGTTGTCGCCGTTTCCGCCGGTGTAGCGGGTGGTGAAGGCACCGTCGGTGCCGTCGAAGTCGTAGCCGTTACGGCCGTGGTAAGGGTTGTCCCAGTGGAAGCGGACTTCCTTGCCCGCGCGGGAGCAGTTGCCGGCGCGGTACTTGATCGCGGCCTCGGTGCCGGTGAGGACGCCGTCGGACTCGGTCTTGAAGTAGTCGCTGCTGTGCGGGGCGATGCTGGAGTTGGGCTCGATGACCCAGATGCCGTGGTAGGTCTCCTTGCCGATCTGGGTCAGTGTGCAGTCGGTGACGTTGTGGAAGACGACCTTGGTGCTGCGGGCGGCGTTGGACGCGGCGGAGGCGTTGGCGGCGACCGGCGTCAGCAGGGTGACAGCGGCGATGCCGGCGAGGCATCAGGGACGAGTCTCATGGAGATCCTTTCTGCGACTGCCCGGGGCGTGGGCCGGTTCGATTACGGCGAGTGAATATTTCATCGCGATGAGTTGTTCCATCAGGCAGTGGATCCGTATTTCCCGGCGATCATTACCTGGCGTCACCGGGATTGGATCGGTGCCGGCCGCTGTGTCCGGCCGTTGAAATCAGGGCGGCCCTTGCTCATCCACATGAATATCGATTCGGGGCCGTTCCCGGGGTGATGAACAATCGCGCGAGATTCGTTTTGTGTGGGGCGGACCACGCAAGACCGGAAAGTGCCATGGCCGGGGCGCCCTTGTGGGCGGCGTGGCTCGCTCGCCCCTGGACTTGATCTTCGATGATGAGCTCTGGCAGGCTTTCAGGGAGGGCGACGCATCCCTGGGTCTTGGAGGGGTTGACCCGGATGGTTCTTGGAGCCGTGCAGTGGATTGCGCTGGGGGCCGGATGCCTCAATGTCGCGTTGGGCGTCTACGCGTTGGCGACAAACCGGCTTCCCCGTGTCCCCTTCCTTTATTGGGATTTTGTGCCTCGCCGATATGGATGGGGGCAACTGATGACGTCCCTCTTCGTATTCGTCGTCGCGTTGGAGCCGGCGATGACGGAATGGCCGTACGAGCTGCTCGTCGTGGTGCTCATGTTCGGGTTCGGGGCCTTCCTCGCAGGACTGTGGACGATGTGCTCGGGAAAGCAGGCCCGGCAGACCCCCTGAACCCTTTTGGGATCGGAACCCGGGACGACACGGGAAGACCGGAACCGCGGTCTCGCAGGTGGTGAGGGGCCCTCCCGATGGGGTGTGTACCGATCCGGAGAGCTTTGTAGGCTGCCTCCATGGCTCACCTTCTCTCCGTCAACGCCGGGCGCGGCCGTCCGGCGGACTACACCGACGCCGCCCTCACCGGGATCGACAAGCGCCCCGTGGCGGGGCCGGTGGCCGTGGCCGCGCCGGGCGGGCCGACGGGCACGGCCGGAAGCGGCGTCGCCGGGGACGTGATCGGCGACCTGCGCGACCACGGCGGCGACGACCAGGCGGTCTACGCCTATGCCAGGGAGGACCTCGACCTCTGGCAGGCGGAGCTCGGGCGTGAGCTGTCCAACGGTGTCTTCGGGGAGAACCTCACCACCTCGGGCCTGGACGTCAACGGGGCACTGATCGGCGAACGCTGGCGGATCGGGGCCGATCTGGTGCTGGAGGTCACCTCCGCGCGCATTCCCTGCCGGACCTTCGCGGGCTGGCTCGCGGAGAGGGGATGGGTACGGCGGTTCACCCAGGTCGCCAGGCCCGGCGCCTACCTCAGGGTCATCGAACCGGGGCGGATCGAGGCGGGAGACCGGGTCGAGGTCGTCCTGCGTCCCGAGCACGACGTGACGGTCGAGGTCCTCTTCCGAGCCCTGACCACCCAGGCGGAGCTGCTGCCCCGCACGCTCGCCGCGGGTGAGGCGCTCAACGTGCTGTCCGCCGAGCGGATCCGCAGGCGGCTCGAACGGATGAACGGCGTGCCCTCCTGATCGTGGGTCGCCGGCTCAGGCCCGACAATGCCGTTATGAGCTCATCCCCACACGACCATCCCCTGCCACCCGCCCGGATCGAGGAGGTCTCGGACGGCGTCTACGCCTACGTTCAGCCCGACGGGAGCTGGTGGGTCAACAACACCGGTTTCCTGGTCGGTGAGCGCGGGGTGATCAGCGTGGACTCCTGCTCGACCGAACGCCGCACGCTGGCCTACCGCGAGGCGATCAGGTCGGTCACCGCGAACCCGATCACGACGCTGGTCAACACCCACCACCACGGCGACCACACCTTCGGCAACTTCGCCTTCCCCGAGGCGACGATCGTCGGCCACGAACGGACCAGGGAGGCGATCCTCGCCGAGGGCATCCCCGCCTACCGCACGATCGCCTGGACCGAGGTCGACTGGGGAGACCTGCGGGCCTGCCCGCCGTTCCTCACCTACACCGACGGCGTGACCGTGTACTCGGACGAGCTGCGCTGCGAGGTCCGGCACATCGGCGTGCCCGCGCACACGACCAACGACTCCATCGTGTGGATCCCGGAGCGGTCGCTGCTGTTCGCGGGAGACCTGGTCTTCAACGGCGGCACGCCGTTCGTGCTGATGGGGTCGGTCCTGGGGTCGCTCGAAGCCCTCGACCGGATCGAGGAGCTGGGCGCCGCGACCATCGTCCCCGGGCACGGCGACGTCTGCGGGCCCGAGGTCATCGACCGGGTGCGGGGGTACCTGCGGTTCGTGATGGACACCGCCGAGCGCGGCAGGGCGGCCGGCCTCTCGCCGCTGGAGACCGCCAGGGAGACCGACCTCGGCGAGTACGGCGCGCTGCTCGACCCCGAGCGGATCGTCGGCAACCTGCACCGGGCCTACGCCGACCTGGACGGAGCCGCCCTCGGCGGACCGGTCGACCTGACCACCGTGATCACCGACATGCTGGCGTTCAACGGCGGCAGGCCGCTGACCTGCCTGGCCTGACCCCGGCCTGGCCGCATCGCCGTACGTGGCGGCACTTGCTCGGTGGGCTGATTAGAACCGTCCAGCCGGGACAGGGAGGAGGCAACAGCAGGAGCGACTGATCGGACGGTGCCGATGGGCCAGCAAGTCGACAAGGACCGCTTCACCGAGGCGGAGTTCGCCCGCTTCGGGAAACGGCTGGAGGAGCAGCTCGACCAGCTTCGGGAGCTGCTCGCCAGGCCGGGCTTCGGTGCGGGACCGGCGACGATCGGGGCCGAGCTTGAGCTTTTCCTCGTCACCCCGGAGGGCAGGCCGCTTCCCCGCAACCACGAGGTGCGCGAGGCGGCGGACGACGAGCGGCTCGTGCCCGAGCTGGGCAGGTTCAACCTGGAGGTCAACCTGACGCCGCTGCCGATCGCCGGGCGCCCGTTCACGGGGCTGGTGCGCGAGCTGCGGGAGACCATGGCCATGGCGGACGCGGCGGCGGCGACGCAGGGCGGCCGGGTCGTGGCGATCGGAATCCTGCCCTCGCTCAGCGAGTTCGACTTCACCCACGAGGCGCTCAGCGACGAGAGCCGCTACCGGGCGCTGAGCCGGGGGATGCGGCGGCTGCGCGCCGAACCGTTCCGGGTGAGCATCGAGGGGGCCGAGCAGCTTGAGCTCGAGGTCGAGGGGGTGATCCTGGAGAGCGCGAACACCTCCTGGCAGGTGCACTTCCGCACGCCTCCCGGTGACTTCGCCCGCGTCTACAACGCCTCCCAGCTGGCCATCGGGCCGGTCCTGGCGGTGAGCGGCAACTCGCCGGGCTTCCTGGGCAGGAGGTTGTGGGAGGAGACCAGGATCGCGCTGTTCGAGGAGGCCGCCGACGACCGTGACGTGGAGCGGCGCGATCGCAGGGACAGGCGGGTGGCCTTCGGCTCCGGGTGGGTGACCGGGGCAGGGGAGATCTTCGAGGCGTGCGTCCGCGACTACGAGCCGGTGCTGCCGATGACCTGGAAGGAGAGCCAGGAGCAGGAGGTGCCGGAACTGGCCGAGCTGCGGCTGCACCAGGGCACGGTGTGGCAGTGGAACAGGCCCGTCTACGACCCGGCGGACGGCGGTCACCTGCGGGTGGAGATGCGTTCGCTGCCCGCGGGGCCGACGCCGCTGGACATGGCGGCCAACAGCGCGTTCCTGCTCGGACTCACCGCCGCCCTGGCGGTCGAGCCGGTCGAGGAGTTCCCCTTCTCCGCCGCCTACCGCAACTTCTACCGGGCCGCGATCCACGGCCTGGACGCGCCACTGGCCTGGCCGGGCAGGCCGGGGGAGATCCCGGCGGCGCGGCTGGCGCTCGACCTGCTCCCCGCGGCCGCCGCCGGGCTCGAACGGGTCGGCGTGCTGCCCGAGGAGGCCGAGTGGACGTTGAACATCATCCGGGAGCGGGTCGGGCGGCGCCGTACCGGGTCGGTCTGGCAGCGGGAGGCGCTGGGTGACCTCGCCGGGGACCCGGCGGCACGGGCCAGGATGGTGGCCCGCTACCGGGAGCTGGCGCTGACCGGCGCGCCCGTGCACACCTGGCCGGAATGATCCTCCAGATTTGATCACAAAAGGGGCCTGAGACCGGCATACTCGTGAACTCCGCATCTCGACCGCCTGCCAGGACGGCCGTCGGAGAAGGAGAATCCCCTTATGAGCGCGATGACGGCCACGGCGGTTGAACCGTTCGAGCTGAGACGTGACGACGGCGACCTGGCGGCCGGGGCCGGGGCACTGGGGAGATGGCTCAAGCGGGTCCCTCTGGAGACCGTGCTGACCAAGGCGAACCGGGTGGCGATCAGGAAGGGAGCGGCCGGGACCAGGGCGTTCGGTACGATGAACCCCAAACCGGTCGACTGGTACTGCTTCGACGCCGCGGACAACGAGGTCACCGACTGGTACCCCCAGGGCCTGACCTGCTCCTCCGACGCGGGCCTGGCCAGGAACGCCTTCGTGGTGAGCTGGTACTTCAAACCCCAGTCCGCGCCGGAACGGGGCATCCGGCTGTCCTTCCTCGACCCGGCCACACTGCGCTACCGGCACGTCCTGCTCGTGGTGGCCGACACCGCGGGCGGCATCTCCCCGATCAACATCCACGCCGGAGGCGTCGCCTGGTACGGCGACCTGCTGTACGTCGCCGACACCGAGCGGGGCATGCGGGTGTTCGACACCCGGCAGATCTTCGAGGTGAACGGCGACGGCACGACCACGATCGGCAGGAGGGGCGGGGTGTACACCGCCTTCGGCTACCGCTACGTGATGCCGCAGACCGGCGCCTGGAGCCGTACGGGCGAGGCCAGGTTCTCCTTCGCGGCCGTGGACCGGAGCACCACCCCCGGCACGCTGGTCTCCGGAGAGTACGTGGAGACCCGGCAGGAGGCAGGCAGGGTCGCCCGCTGGGCCTTCGACCAGGACGGCTCCCTGCGGGCCGACGACGCCGGGGTCGCCAGGGCCGTGGACGCCTACCTCCTGCCCGAGCCGAAGATCCAGGGCGCGCTCTCCTGCAACGGGACCTGGTACCTCAGCCAGGGCGCGGGCTCCACCAGGAACGGCGCCCTGCTCGTGGCGGGGGAGACGGTGGCCAGGCGGCCCTACCCGAGCGGTCCCGAGGACCTCACCTGCGTCCGGGACAGGAACACGCTGTGGAGCGTCACCGAGTTCGCGGGACGCCGCGCGGTCTTCGGCGTCCCCCTGTAGATCGGCCCCCGCGGCGGGGCTCAGTGCAGGGAGCCGCCGACCAGGCGCAGGTCGTCACCCACGGAGACGGCGGCGGTCACGATGGCGGTCAGCGCCGTCGCCGCCGTCGCCGAGGGCATCGAGGGCATTGAGGGCGCAGTGGGCACGCCGCGGCCCAGGGCCTGCTCCGGGGTGAACGGCAGGTGCACGAACCCGCCGCGCATCCTGGGCCGCTCGGTGGCGATCAGGTGCATCAGGCCGTAGAAGAGGTGGTTGCAGACGAACGTCCCGGCGCTCTGCGAGACGCTCGCGGGCACCGAGGCCGCCCTGGCCGCCGCGACGCACGCCTTGACCGGCAGCGTGGCGAAGTAGGCCGCGGGACCGCCGCGCACCACGGGCTCGTCGATCGGCTGCCGTCCCGCGTTGTCCGGGATGCGGGCGTCGTCGAGGTTGACGGCCACCCGTTCGACCGTCACGTCCGGTCTGCCCCCGGCCTGGCCGACGCAGACGACCACCGACGGGTCGTGCTCGGCAACCGCCGCCCGCAACCGCTCCAGCGACTCGCCGAACACGCACGGCAACCGTACGGCCCGCACCCCCTGGACGAGGCCGACCGCCTCCCAGGACGGATTGACCGAGGAGCCGTCGAACGGCTCGAAGCCGGTCAGCAGGACGGTCATCGTCGCTTCGAGGGCAGGGCGCAGGCGGGGGTGCCGCCCGGCAGGCGATGGCGGTTGGCCGCCACGAGCCGGTAACCCCAGTGGGCCACCCAGCGCAGCGGCGGGACCCGCAGCGCGTGCCCGGCCAGGCTCCACGGCCTCCCGGCGGCCAGGAACAGCCGGGCGACGGCCTGCGCGCCGCCGTACAGACGGCCGTCCTCGGCCCACAGGACCTCGTGTTCCGCGCGTTCCCGCGTGGTGCCGAACTCGGCGAGGTCCGCGAACTGCCAGGGGACCGGGCGCGCGCGCAGACCGATCCTGCGTTCGGCGAACCCGATGCAGGTGGCGCAGAAACCGCAGTCGCCGTCATACAACAGCACTGGTTGTCCCGTCATGGGAAAAAGGTACCCATCCGGCGGGAGGGGATACCGATTCAGGGTCAACGGGAGAGGGGGCCGTCGAGGTAACGGAACGCCTCATGGGCGGAGCGGAGACTGTCCCGCAGGGCACGCCGCAACTGCTCGGCGTCCTCGCTGAGGTTGCCGATCTCCGGGGCGAGGAACCGGGCGGCGCCCGTCTCGGCGACCAGTTGCTCGTACTCGGGAAGCTGCGCGCGCAGCACCTCGATCTGCCCCTGGGAGACGAGGGCGTGGTCGGCCTGCGTCACGTGGGCGGCGTACCGTTCGAGCGCCTCGACCCGCGCGACGACGGCCGCCTCGCTGGCCGCGAGGGCCCGCTCCATCGGCGCCATGGCGGCGGCGACCTCGGGGGTCCTGCCGCCCCTGGCCATGTGACGGTGCCTGGCCCGCAGCTCCGACAGCTTGGTCAGCAGCCGGGCGATCTGCCACTCCTCCGCCGGGAGCATCACCGCGTTGCGCACGCTGTCGAGCATGCCCATGACGTTGACCCGGGAGCGCAGGATGTGGTCGATCGCCCGCTGCGCCCGGCCGAGCAGTTCCCTGGCGCCGTAGTCGAAGTCCTCAAGGATCAGGTAGCCCCCCCGGTAGTGCCGGGCGTGCCGGTACAGGACGCGCTCGACCGAGTCGGCGGGGGCGGGCTTCGTCGCCAGGTAGATGACACCCAGGACGGTCAGGCAGATGACGGCGGCGGTGATGGAGAAGGCCAGCGGGACCCCGACGAGCAGCGTGCCGCCCAGCCCCGCCAGCATCGTGGCACCGAAGGTGGCCACGATCACCGCCGGGACGCGTGCGGCGCCGTCCGGTTCGGGATTCCAGCCGGATCTGAACCGGGAGAGCAGGCGTCCGTTCCGGCGCATGAGGCTGGCGACTTCGGCCGGTACCTCCGGATCGACCACCACGCGATGCACAGGCTCGCCCCTTCCACCACGGCTGACGAACGTGGCAATCAACCGTTTTTTGCATTATGTGTCCCTCTATGGTGCCTCCTCAGCGGTAAGAACCGCGTGTGAAACGTGACGTTGAGTTTTCGATCAACGTGCGGGGACCTCCATGACCACCGCAGACCCCCGCCGCCGGCTGCTCAGACGACCCCGGGCACCTGCCCTTGGGTTCCAGGTTCCGGGTCGTCGCCCGCCTCGCCGTACCCGGCCGCGTGAACGACCGTGAGTCTGCGCACATGGGAAACGAAAAACCCCGGACCCTTGGCGGGCCGGGGTTTCGTTGTCGTGGTGGACGATACAGGGATTGAACCTGTGACCTCTTCCGTGTCAGGGAAGCGCTCTCCCGCTGAGCTAATCGTCCTCGGGAAACATCAGAGCGGAAGACGGGATTCGAACCCGCGACCCTCACCTTGGCAAGGTGATGCTCTACCACTGAGCCACTTCCGCACAACCGCCTCGGGTCGCCCCTCGGCCGCACTCGCGCTACCTTATCGGATGCCGGAGCCCCCGACGTCGGTGCACTGAGGTGGAGACGGGATTTGAACCCGTGTACACGGCTTTGCAGGCCGTTGCCTCGCCTCTCGGCCACTCCACCAGTCAGGCCCTCGCGGACCTGCCGGAGCGGAAGACGGGATTCGAACCCGCGACCCTCACCTTGGCAAGGTGATGCTCTACCACTGAGCCACTTCCGCGTGTCGCCCGGAACGATGTCCGGTGCACGGGAAAACTCTAGCGCCTCCGGCGGGCGGATGCGCGCAACCGAGGCGGTGTGCGGAAGATCGTCATGGTGAGATCACCTGGACGTCGGAGGCGCGGACGAACATCACCCGGTGGCCGAACTGGATCTGCCGGTAGCGCGCGTCCCCCGTGACGACCCGGTGCCGAACCGCGGCCGTGGCGGAGGAGCGCAGGTAGGAGCCCCTCGTCGTCAGCCCCAGACTGTAGAACTGCCCGGCGGGCAGGGAGTACTGCAACGGGACGAGGCGCTGCGCGGACACACCCCTGGGATAGGCGGAGCGCTCGGGATAGGCCCTGCCGTACAGCCTGACGGAGGAGCGGCCGGGTTTCGGGGTCACCAGGCCTCCCGAGGCGGGCATCGAGGCCGGTTCGCCGGCGGGGTCGTGGAACCAGGCCTTCTGGCCCAGATACCAGATGGCCGTCCAGTCGCCCTCGCGGCCCGCCAGGGCGTAGCGCTGACCGGTGGAGGCGCGGGCCGCGTGGTCGTAGACGTTGTAGGTCGAGTCGCCGCCGGGGTGCCTGCCGACGTCCCTGACCAGCGGCGCCTCATCGGAGGGGGCGCTGTACAGCCAGACCGAGGCCGCGCTCGCGGGCATGCACTCCCCGGAGGGGAGACAGCCGGTGAAGTAGGGCTGGTTGAGGACGTAGTCGGGCTTGATCATCACCGAGCGCGCGTCCTGGTCCCCGGAGGCGGTCAGCGGGTGGCCGAGCAGTTCGAAGTAGTGGGCCCAGTCCCAGTAGGGGCCGGGGTCCTGGTGCATGCCGCGGACGGTCTCCGGGGTGGTGCCCGGCACGTTGTCGTGGCCGAGGATGTGCGCCCGGTCGAGGGGGATGCCGTAACGCTCGGCGAGATGGGCCACCAGCCTGGCCGACGCCTGGTACATCGCCTCGGTGAACCAGGCGCCCTTGGCGAGGTAGCCCTCGTGCTCGATGCCGATCGAGCGGGAGTTGAAGTACCAGTTGCCCGCGTGCCAGCCGATGTCGTCGGGCCTCAGGTGCTGGGCGATGTGCCCGTCGCCGGAGCGCACGGTGTAGTGCCAGCTCAGGTAGTCGGGGTTCCTGACGAGCCTGGTCATCGCGTCGTAGGAGGTCTCCCCGTCGTGGATGACGATGTAGTCGACCTGGCGACGGCCGTCGTAGCGGTCGTGGTTGCCGTGCCCGCCGTTCCTCGTGCGCCGGTAGGCGGCGGGAACCCACTCGCAGGAGACCTCCGGGGGGCAGTCGGGCGTCACGGTGCCGGACGCGCGGCGCAGCCCGGGTGTCCCCGTCCCGGCCGGTCCCAGGCCGGGCGCGGGCGGCAGGACGATCCGCTCGCCGCTGTCGGTCACGCGGGAGGCCCCGGCGCGCATCGTCGCGTAGACCGCGTCGGCGAAGGCCCGCCCGGCCCCGGTCTCACCGGGTCCCGCGTACCGCGCGACCGCGGCGTACCAACCGGCTGCTCCGGCGTCCGGCCTTCCTCCGGAGCGCCGCTGGTGGTCGGCGAGCAGCGCCGCCCCGGCCCGGATGTTGGCGGCCGGGTCCGCGCGCAGCACACCGGGGTCGATCCCGGTCAGCTCGGCGGCCCGGCGCAGGGTGTCCTCGGGCGGCGCGGGCGCCACGTCCCGGGCCCTGACCCGGTACGGCCTGCTCTCGTCGCCCCGGGGGTCGCCCTCGGCGTCCCGGTGGACGCCGTCCCCTGTGGAGGCCCGGGTGACGGCCCGGCCGTCGACCAGGTGCATGGGGCCGTAGCCGCCCGCGACGCTGGGCAGCCGGCCGTTGACGTCCCAGCGGGACTCCAGGTAGGACACGGCCAGCAGCACGTTCTCCGGCACGCCGTACTCTCCGGCCGCCCGGGTGAAGGCCTCCCGCAGGCTCGCGGGGGCGGCAGGGGACGCGGAGCCGTACGGCGGGGGCTGCCAGGCGGGTGCCGGAGCCGCCACTGAGAGGGCGGCGACGATCGATATCCCCGGCAGACGGCGCATGAGGTTCCCTTCCGGCGTGATCACTACCCAGAGTTATGGGTGGTCGCGGACCGTCTTATGGCCGGGCGGAGGGAGATCCACGGCAATCTTTCCTGCCCGGAATCGGGCAGAAAACTTGGTAAACGCCAACATGGCTGCGTATGGTCCTCCTCTGTGTCGACGGCATGGCATCCCCACGAGGACCTCATCGCCCACCTGACCCGGACGAGCGCGCTCGGTCCGGGAGAGGCCGCGAGGGTGGTGGCGGACGTGCTGGCCTACTTCTCCGAGCCCACCGAGGAGTTCGTCCGGCGGCGTCACGCCGAGCTCAAGTCCAGGGGGCTGGTCAACGACGCGATCTTTCCCAGGATCGCCGCCGAGCTGAGCTCCCGCCGTGTCGCCGCACCGGAACTGTCCCTGCGCCAGTTGCGCCGGATCGTCTACGGGTAAGGAGCGGTCAGATGTGCGGAATCGTGGCCTACGTGGGGCCGAAGGACGCGGCCCCCATCCTGCTTGAGGGCCTGCAGCGCCTTGAGTACCGCGGTTACGACTCGGCCGGCGTGGTGGTCTCCAACAGAGGCCTGAAGATGCGCAAGGTCAAGGGCAGGGTCGCCGACCTGGCGGCCGTAATGCCCGCCAGGTTCAAGGGAACCCTGGGCATCGGGCACACCCGCTGGGCGACCCACGGCGCGCCCAGCGACGTCAACGCCCACCCGCACCTGTCCGCCGACGAGCGCGTCGCCGTCGTGCACAACGGCATCATCGAGAACGCCGACGAGCTGCGGGCCAAGCTGGAGGCCGACGGCGCGGTCTTCCTGTCGGAGACCGACACCGAGGTGCTCGCCCACCTGATCGCCCGCACCGTCGAGGACACCGACTCGCTGGCGGAGGCGGTCCGCGCCGCGCTCAAGCGGGTCGTCGGCACCTACGGCGTCGCGGTGGTCGACGCCCGGCGCCCCGGCGAGGTGGTCGTGGCGCGCAACGGCAGCCCGATCGTGCTGGGCATCGGCGAGAAGGAGATGTTCGCCGCCTCGGACGTGGCCGCGCTGGTCCGCTACACCCGCCAGGTGGTGCACCTGGAGGACGGCGAGCTCGCGGTGCTGAAGGCCGACGGCTTCAACACCTTCTCCAGCGACGCGCGGGAGACGGCCAAGGAGCCGCTGACGGTCGACTGGGAGGCCGGGCACTACGACACCGGCGGCTATGAGCACTACCTGCTCAAGGAGATCTCCGAGCAGCCGGAGACGGTCGCCAGGACGTTGCGCGGGCGCCTCGACGACCGCTTCCACATCGCCCATCTGGGCGGGCTCAACATGGACGCGCGGGAGAGCCGCTCCTTCCGCCGGGTGAAGATCATCGGGTGCGGCTCGGCCTACTACTCGGGTCAGATCGGCGCCCAGCTCATCGAGGAGCTGGCGCGCATCCCGTCGGACGCCGAGCCCGCCAGCGAGTTCCGCTACCGCAGCCCGGTCGTCGAGCCGGACACCCTCTACGTGGCGATCAGCCAGTCGGGGGAGACCTACGACACCCTGGCCGCCGTCCAGGAGCTCAAGCGCAAGGGCGGCCGGGTGCTCGGCATCGTCAACACCGTCGGCAGCGCCATCGCCAGGGAGGTCGACGGCGGTCTCTACCTGCACGCGGGCCCCGAGGTCTCGGTGGCGAGCACCAAGGCCTTCACCTCGACCGCGGTCGCCTTCGCGCTGCTCGCCCTGCACCTGGGAAGGGTGCGCGACCTGTCGCCCGCCGACGGCCGGCGCATCGTGGAGGGCCTTCGCGCGCTGCCCGGCCAGATCGGGGAGATCCTCGCCCTCGAACCCCGGATCAAGGAGCTGGCCGGCAAGTACGCCGGCTCGCCGAGCATGATGTTCGTCGGCAGGGTCAGGGGATACCCGGTGGCCAGGGAGGGCGCGCAGAAGCTCAAGGAGGTCTCCTACGTGCACGCCGAGGCCTACCCGGCCAGCGAGCTCAAGCACGGGCCGCTGGCGCTGATCGGCCCGGAGATGCCGACCGTGGCGGTCGTCCCCGACGACGAGCTGCTGGACAAGAACCTCACCACGCTGGGGGAGATCCGCGCGCGCGGCGGGCGGGTGCTCATGGTCGGGCACCGCGAGGCCGATCCCCGGCTGGCCGACGACTGCCTGGTGGTGCCCAGGAACGAGATCGAGCTCGACCCGATCCTGCTGTCGATCCCGCTGCAGCTGTTCGCCTACCACGCGGCCGTCGCGCTCGGCCGCGACGTGGACAAGCCGCGCAACCTCGCCAAGAGCGTCACCGTGGAGTGAGCGCCTGATGCCCCAATTGCGGTGCAGAGAGTGACATATCTGCAACGTAGGGTATCGAGAGATCTGGGGGATCTCGGCGGAAGGGACGCTTATGCACCGTAGGCGATTCCTCGCGCTCGCGCTGGGGGTCATGGTCGCCGGGGGCTGCGGTGACATGGGAGGCCCCGGTGCGGGGTGGGCGCGCAGGCTGACCATCGTCGCGCCGGTCGTCCGCGGGCGGCGCTGGGACCAGGCCGCCCACGCGCTGGCCGCGATCCTGACCGGCGAGAGGATGGCCGGTGCGGTCGAGGTGAGCGGCGCGGGCGCCCAGGGGATGGCCGCCCTGACCGCGTTCGCCGCCGCCGTCGGGGGCCCCTTCGCGCGCGAGGGCCGGGTGTTCCTGGCGGGCGTGCCGATGCTGGCGGGCGGCGAGACCGCCGACGCGGACTCCGTGCTGGCGGCCTCGACCCCGCTGGCCAGGCTGGCCGGAGACTGGTCCGTCCTGGCCGTCTCCCCGAACTCCCTGCTGCGGACCTTCGAGGACTTCGTCGCGGCGCTGCGCCGCGACCCGGCGCGGCTGGTGGTCGGGGGAGGGGCCGAGGGCGGCTCCGACCACGTGCTCTACGGCATGATCGGCAAGTGCCTCGGCGTCGACGTCAGGCTGATGGAGTACGCCGGCTACCCGACCGAGTCCGAGGCCGTCGAGGCGCTGCACGAGGGGCGGGTGGCCGCGCTCCTCGGCTCGGCCGGCTCCCTCCTGCCGAAGATCGCCACGGGCCGGCTGATGCCGCTCGCGGTCTCCTCGGGGGAGCGGATCGACGGCATCGACGCGCCGACGCTGATGGAGCGGGAGGTGCGCCTGGAGTACGCCGACTGGTGCGGGGTGCTCGGTCCCCGGGCCATGAGCCCCGGCGACCGGGACGGGGCGGTCGCCCTGTGCGACCGGATCGACGCCTCGCCCCGATGGCAGGCCGTGTGCGCGGCCAACGGCTGGCACCGGGCGTACCTGAGCGGTGACGACTTCCGCCGGTGGCTGGTCACGGAGACCCGCCGTACCCGCGCGGTGCTCAACGAGCTCGGGTTGCTGAGCATCCCCGACACAAACTGTTGGGGTGGTTGCGTCAGGCGGCACTAGATGTAGGATCCTGGTCGTCGCTGGTTCGCCCACGAGGGCGAGGCAACAGGGAACCCGGTGAGAGACCGGGACTGCCCCGCAGCGGTGAACGGGAACGAAAGCCGTCAACTGAGCACTGGGTGAACCACGCCCGGGAAGCGACGGCCGGTAGGAGCGCGCGTCACGCCCGTGAGTCCGAAGACCTGCCCGCGGTGTGTGGAGAGGGGACCGACCAGGCCCCCGCTCGGCACGAGAGTTGTCCAGGGCTTCGAGGGAGAGCCGCGGGACGAGGCGGTCCGGCGTGCCCGGGAGCCGCCCGTTGACGCGCGCCCTGCTCCGTGAGCCGTACGGGGATTACCTGCACGAGGGGTGGCACGTGACACAGACCTTGGCCGAGAAGGCGGAGAAGACCGGGCACTCGCCGGACGATCGCAGGCGGGCGATCGAGGAGGCCGCGGCCCGGGTGATCACCGACCCGGAGAACTCCAGAGCCGCCGCCAGGCTGCTGACCGGCCTGATCGCCGAGGAGGCCGCCGAGCACGGCGTCACGACCTTCTCCGAGTCGATCGCCGCGACCCACGGCGCGGGGCTCCTGCAGGACGGGCTGGCCGCCTTCGTCGCCGCCAACGCCGCCGCCCTCGACG
This sequence comes from Streptosporangium sp. NPDC020145, assembly GCF_040631275.1. Classification (NCBI taxonomy): domain Bacteria; kingdom Bacillati; phylum Actinomycetota; class Actinomycetes; order Streptosporangiales; family Streptosporangiaceae; genus Streptosporangium; species Streptosporangium sp. NPDC020145. The sequence goes on from NZ_JBEXZT010000005.1 coordinate 389,500, forward strand.
CGCTGGTCGACCCGGCCGCCGACGACAGGTTCGAGTACTTCGGGCTGCGCACCGTCTACGACCGCTACCTGCTGCGCCACCCGAGCACCCGCAAGGTCCTCGAACGCCCCCAGCACTTCCTGCTGCGCGTGGCCTGCGGTCTGTCGGAGACGGTCGAGGAGGCCGCCGAACTGTACGGGCTCATGGCCACTCTGTCCTACCTGCCCAGTTCGCCCACCCTGTTCAACTCCGGTTCCCGCAGGCCCCAGCTGTCCTCCTGCTTCCTGCTCGACTCCCCGAGGGACGAGCTAGAGGCCATCTACCAGCGCTACGGCCAGGTCGCCCGCCTGTCGAAGTACGCCGGGGGCATCGGCATCGCCTGGACCCGGGTCCGCTCGCGCGGCTCGCTGATCCGCGGCACCAACGGCCACTCGAACGGCATCGTGCCGTGGCTGCGCACCCTCGACTCCAGCGTCGCCGCCGTCAACCAGGGCGGCCGTCGCAAGGGCGCGGCCTGCGTCTACCTGGAGCCCTGGCACGCCGACATCGAGGAGTTCCTCGAACTGCGCGACAACACCGGCGAGGAGGCGCGCCGTACGCACAACCTGAACCTCGCCAACTGGATCCCCGACGAGTTCATGCGGCGGGTCGAGGCCGACGAGATGTGGTCGCTGTTCGACCCCAAGGAGGTCCCGCACCTCACCGACCTGTACGGCGAGGCGTTCGAGGAGGCCTACCGCAGGGCGGAGGCCGAGGGCGGGTTCGTCAGGCAGGTCCCGGCCCGCGCCCTGTACGGCCGCATGATGCGCACGCTCGCCCAGACCGGCAACGGCTGGATGACCTTCAAGGACGCCTCGAACCGGACCTCGAACCAGACGGCCCGTCCGGGCAACGTCATCCACCTGTCGAACCTGTGCACCGAGATCCTGGAGGTCACCAGCGACGCGGAGACCGCCGTCTGCAACCTCGGCTCGATCAACCTGGCGGCCCACCTCACCGCGGACGGTGTGGACTGGGAGCGGCTGCGCCGTACGGCTCGCACCGCGGTCAGGTTCCTGGACAGGACCATCGACCTGGGCTTCTACCCGACGCCCGAGGCCCGCGCGGCCAACGAGCGCTGGCGGCCCGTCGGGCTGGGCGTGATGGGGCTGGCCGACGTCTTCTTCGCGCTGCGGCTGCCGTTCGACTCGCCGCGGGCGCTTGAGCTGTCGACCCGGATCGCCGAGGAGATCGCGCTGGCCGCCTACGCCACCTCCAGCGACCTGGCCGCCGAGCGGGGGCGCCACCCCTCCTACGGGGACACCCGCGCCGCCGACGGCGTGCTGCACCCCGACCACTACGGGGCCGCCCGTTCGGCGGAGTGGACGGCGCTCAGGGAGCGGATCGCCGTGACCGGCCTGCGCAACTCGCTGATGATCGCGATCGCCCCCACGGCCACCATCGCCTCCATCGCGGGCTGCTACGAGTGCATCGAGCCCCAGGTGTCGAACGTCTTCAAGCGCGAGACCCTCTCCGGGGAGTTCCTCCAGGTCAACCGCTATCTGGTCGCCGACCTCACGGCCCGGGGCCTGTGGACCCCGCAGATCAGGGACGCGATCAAGCGGGCGGACGGCTCGATCCAGGACGTCCCGGGCATCCCCGACGACCTCAGGACGCTCTACCGGACCGCGTGGGAGCTGCCGCAGAAGGCGCTGATCGACCTGGCCGCGGCGCGCGCGCCGTACATCGACCAGTCGCAGTCGCTCAACCTGTTCATGGCGACCCCGACCATCGGCAAGCTCTCCTCGATGTACGCCTACGCCTGGCGCTCGGGCCTGAAGACCACCTACTACCTGCGCTCCCGTCCGGCCACCCGCATCGCGCAGACCACCGTGTCGGCCGCTGTGCCGGCCGCTGTGCCGGCCGCTGTGCCGGCCACCGCGGCACAGTCGCTCCCCGAGCAGGACGTGATCGCCTGCTCGCTGGAGAACCCCGAGTACTGCGACGCCTGCCAGTAGGCCCCGTGACCCAAGCCGAAAGGTCATTCTCCGAATGCTGCTCGACCCCGGTATGAACCTCACCCTGCGCCCCATGCGCTACCCGGACTTCTACGAACGCTACCGGGCGGCCATCCGCAACACCTGGACCGTCGAGGAGGTGGACCTCAACTCCGACGTGGCGGACCTGGCCAGAATGACGCCGGAGGAGCGCCACCTGATCAACCGTCTCGTCGCGTTCTTCGCGACCGGTGACTCGATCGTGGCCAACAACCTGGTGCTCAACCTCTACCAGCACGTCAACGCCCCCGAGGCGCGCCTGTACCTCAGCAGGCAGCTCTACGAGGAGGCGGTGCACGTCCAGTTCTACCTGACGCTGCTCGACACCTACCTGCCCGACCACGAGGAGCGGGCCAGGGCCTTCGCCGCGATCGAGCACATCCCCTCGATCAGGGACAAGGCCGAGTTCTGCTTCCGGTGGATCGACTCGCTCGGCGGGCTGACCAGCCTGCGGACGCGGGACGACCGGCGGGCGTTCCTGCTCAACCTGATCTGCTTCGCCGCGTGCATCGAGGGCCTGTTCTTCTACGGGGCCTTCGCCTACGTCTACTGGTTCCGCTCGCGGGGCCTGCTCGGGGGCCTGGCCACCGGGACCAACTGGGTCTTCCGCGACGAGTCCATGCACATGGAGTTCGCCTTCTCCGTGGTGGACACCGTACGGGCCGAGGAACCCGGCCTGTTCGACGACGAGCTCGGCGCCCAGGTCACCCGGATGCTGGAGGAGGCGGTCGCGGCGGAGCTGGCCTTCGCCGAGGACCTGTGCGGCGAGGGCCGGTCCGGCATGGACCCCGGCCAGATGCGGCAGTACCTCGAATACGTGGCCGACCAGCGGCTGACCCGGCTCGGGCTGCCCGTCCGGTACGGCACCGCCAACCCCTTCGCGTTCATGGAGCTGCAGGACGTCCAGGAGCTCGCGAACTTCTTCGAGCGGAGAGTTTCGGCCTATCAGATAGCAGTTGAGGGAACTGTCGCTTTTGACGAGGCCTTCTGAATAGGCCGCGCGTCCCGGGGCATCCACCCGGCAAGCGACCGTCAGGGGGGAAGAGCGTCCGTGTCCAGATGGATCATCCTGATCGCCTCGATGCTGGCCGCCGTCGCCTGCGTGGAGATGGTACGGCGGGCACTGCGCTGGAGGCTGATCGGCGAGCGGTGGGTCCTGGCCGGGCCGCTCGTACGCCGCTGCACCTGGCCCGCCTTCGCCCTGGCGGTCGTGGCGACCGCCAACACGCTCTACCTTCCCGGCATGGCCAAGGGGACGGTCGACGAAGCGATCGAGCGGACGATCACCCTTTTCATGATCGGATGCGTCACCTGGCTGGCCATCCAGGCCGCCTACGCGGTCACCGACGTGGTCCTCGACCGCCTGGTCAGCGTCGAGGGGGAGCGTAACCGGCGGGCCAGGAGGATCCGCACCCAGATCTCCCTGGTCCGCCGGGTCGCCTCAGCGGTGGTCGTCCTGCTGGCGCTGGGCGCCATGCTGTTCACCTTCCCGCAGGTACGCGCGCTCGGCGCCGGACTGCTCGCCTCGGCGGGCATCGCGGGCGTCGTCGTCGGCATCGCCGCCCAGTCGATGCTGGGCAACCTGCTGGCCGGCCTGCAACTGGTCTTCAGCGACGCGCTCAGACTCGACGACGTGGTGGTCGTGCAGGGGGAGTGGGGGCGGATCGAGGAGCTCAGCCTCACCTACGTGGTGCTGCGCCTGTGGGACGAACGCAGGCTGGTGCTCCCGGTCTCCTACTTCACCACCAACCCGTTCGAGAACTGGACCAGGCACACCAGCCGGGTGATCGGCGCGGTGATGCTCAGGATCGACTGGACCGTCCCCGTCGAGGAACTGCGCGTCGAGCTCTACCGGGCCCTGCGCGAGCACCCGCTGTGGGACCAGAAGGACTGGACCCTCCAGGTCACCGACACCCTGCCGAACGGGCTGCTCGAAGTGCGGGCGCTGATGAGCGCCGCCGACTCGCCGAGCGCCTTCGACCTCAAGTGCGACATGCGCGAGCACCTGGTGAGATACGTCAGGGAGAAGTACCCGGAGGCGCTGCCCAGACTCCGGGTGGACATGGCCTGACCCCGGCGCGCTCAGGACGGCCCGCTCAGGACGACGGGCCTGGACGCAGCACCCGGGCCGTGCCCGCGATCAGGGCGGTGGCCAGGATCCAGCCCGAGGCGATCAGCGTCCAGGCCAGCCACCGCGTCCAGCCGGTCGGGTCCCACGCCCCCCGCTGCTCGAAGACGCTCACCGGGGCCAGCAGGTCCAGCGTGTAGACGAACGGCTGGAAGACCCTGATCTCCTCCGGGTCGATCTGCGTCGGGGGGACCGCGGCGAAGACCCCGGTGCCCGCGGCCAGCAGCACCGCGACCCACAGCCCGGCGAGCCAGGGGCGGTAGCCGTACCCGACGACGAGGTCGAGCAGCCTGCCCCAGATCCGGCCCGCGGGCCTGAGCGTACGGCGGCGCCGCCGCTGCTTGGCCAGCAGCACCCGCCGGGCGTCCTGCTCGTGGCCGATCCGGCGGAACCACGTCGCCAGCTGCTCGTACGGCTGCGGACGGTAGCCGTAGGAGTCCTTGTCCACCCAGACCAGGCGGTCGTTGACGCTCCAGGCCGAGCCGCGCAGCGCCTCGTAGACGAGCCCGTTGAGATACACCGCGCCCGGATAGTCCGCCGGGGCGTCGAGCAGCACGCCGATACGGGAGTAGGCGAGGTTGACCTCGCCCTCGATGGAGTCGGGCCGCAGGATCAGCTCGTCCATCTGGGCGTGACTCAGGTGCAGCACCCGGCCGGGAGCCCGCAGCGTCGCCCCGTCGAAGGACAGGACGCCGTTGACGCGCGAGTTGCGCATCCTGATCGTGCCGGTCGCCTGGAAACCACGGCTCAGCTCGGCGGCCCCCGCCTCCATGAAGTCGGCCTGGATCGCGTAGGGGCCCGTCGCGGTGATGACCGACCGCTGCAGGTAGATGCCACCCCGGAACTTCGCGCCGATGATCCGCAGGCCGCCGTTGACCCGCATGTCCCGCATGAACGCCCCGCCCTCGACGGTCATGCCGCCCGCCCACAGCGCCCACTGCCCGTGGCGGTGACCCCGCTCCCTGAGCTCCTCCTCCGACATCCTCCTGCGCACGTCCCGGACCGCGTTGTCGGACGCCTCGGTGGTCTCCTCGGCGCTCACCCGTAGCCCCGCGAACCGGACCTGTCCCTTGACCTGGGCGTTGTCCAGCCGGATACCGCCGTGGACGGTCGAGCCGTCGAAGTCGAGCATGGCGTTGACCGTGCACCCGGCCGCCCTGATCCGCGCTATCTCGCACCCGCGCAGCCGTACGCCGACGGCGATCGTGTCGGTCATGGAGACGCCCCCGGGCAGGTAGCAGTTGACCATGTGCAGCTTGCCGGTCAGCGTGGCGTCGGCGAGGTCGAGCACACCGGTGACGTGGGCGCCCGCCAGCCGCAGCCCGGCGCTCCTGCCCGGCTCCGGCGGCCGCGCGCCCCGCAGCAGCGCCGCGACGACCTCCGCCCTGACCGTCCGCTCCGGTCCCCATCCGGGGCCGTTGGCCGGGTCGTCGGCCTGGTCGTCCCCGCTGCGCAGATCGACCCAGGAACCCGAGGGGTAGGCGTCCCAGATGCGGCGCTCGGCGGAGTTCATCCTCGGGAAGGGGGGCTTCAGCCGCATCCTGCCTCTCAGGTTCGGGGGTGCCTCGGCGCTGTGTGAAATGTCCAGGAAGAATCTATCTCGTGGAGATCTTTAATGGTTTCGAATTGTCCGTCGACGGCGATGTCGCGACCCTGCGGATCAACCGTCCCGCCAAGCGCAACGCGATGACCGCGGCGATGTGGCGGGCGCTGCCCACGATCCTGGCCTCGCCGGCCGCCGATCCGGCCGTGCGCGTCCTCGTCCTCACCGGCGCGGGCGGCACCTTCTGCTCGGGGGCGGACATCTCCGAGATCGCCGGGCTGGCCGAGGCGGGCGACGACACCGGCCTGACCGTCGTCGCCGAGGAGGCCCTGGCGGGCTTCCCCAAACCGACGATCGCGATGATCGAGGGCTTCTGTGTGGGCGGGGGCTGCCAGCTCGCCATGGCCTGTGACCTGCGCCTGGCCGCCGACGACGCCCGTTTCGGGATCACCCCGGCCAGGCTCGGCGTCGTCTACCCGCTGAGCGCGACCCGCCGCCTGGTCGGCCTCGTCGGTCCCTCGGCCGCCAAGCTCCTGCTCTACTCGGCCGACCTCGTCGACGCCGCGACCGCGCTGCGCACCGGCCTGGTCGACGAGGTCCACCCGCCCCGCGAACTCGGGGAACGCGTGTACGGCCTGGCACGTACCTTCGCGGGACGCTCCCAGCTCACCCTGGCCGCCACGAAGGAGATCATCGGCGACATCGTCGAGGGAGGCGACGCCGAGACACGCGTACGCGACTGGCAGCGGCGCTCCGGCGCGGAACGGGCCGAGGGGGTCGCCGCCTTCCTGGAGGGAAGGCCCGCCCGCTTTCCGTGGCGCCGGTGACCCCCGCTCACCCGGGGGACATGACCTCGAAGAGGTGACCGTTCTCGTCCCTGAAGAACAGCCCGCGAGGGCAGAGCGGATGGTCGACGCGGCCGTTGTCCGGGGCGTCGGGGCGGCTGCCGTACGGCACGCCTCCGGCGCGCAGCCGGGCCAGGACGCCGTCGAAGGTCGCCGGGTCCACCTCGAAGGCGAGATGGACCGCGTGGGGCTCCTCGACCGTCATGTAGTCGAGGGTGAGGGAGTCGTTGACCCGCACCGGGACGAAGTGACCGCGCGAGCCCGTGGGCGGCAGGCACTCCAGCCCCATGACGTCGGCGAGGAAGCGGGCGGCCCGTCCGTTGTCCGCGGCGGGGACGATGGTGTGGTTCAGGGTGACGGTCATGACTGTCCTTTCACCTCGGTCAATTCAGGATTCCGTGGACGAACACGTCCACGATCTCGGCGACGCTCGGTTCGACGTCGGCGGCCGAACCGCGGGCGCCGGCGAACGTCAGGCTGAGGAAGAGCGCCGCCAGCCGCTCCGGGGGCAGCCTCAGCCGGTCGCCCTCGGGTTCGAACAGCTCGGTCAGGGCGTCGCGGGTCGCCTTGAACGAGGCGGCGCGGTCGGACGGGGCTCCGGCCCCCTCCTCCTGCGTGCGGGATCCGCGTGAGCGGCGCCCCGAGGCGTGCAGGGCGCCCAGGACCGTGCCGATCCGCGCCATGTGCGCCCGCATGGCCTCGGCCGCCTCGGTCAGCCGCTCGGTCAGCGGCTGGTCGAGGGGGACGGAGGCGAGTTGTTCGAGCACGTGGTCGGGGCGCAGCACCTCCACGACGCAGGCGTCGAGCAGCTCCTCCTTGTCGGTGAAGGCTCTGAAGACGGTGGCCTCGCCGATCCCGGCCGCCCTGGCGATCTGCGCGGTGGTGACGGCGGCGCCGTACTCCGCGACGAGGGGGAGCGCGGCCATGACGATCATCTCCCGGCGGCGTTCCTGGCTCATGCCCGGAGCACGCCGCCGGGCCGGGTCGGGTGTCGCGTTCTCTTTGGGTCTCATGCCTTTCATGATGCGGAGTGAGTACTCACTCCGTCAACGGAGATATTGAGATCCCTGGCACCGGGTGACCCGAAATATGTCCTTTTCGCAGGTCAGAACGCTGGGAAAAAGAGGAAGGTTCTTTGGCGAAGTGGCCGCGGAGCGCCCTCAGGAGGGGCCAAGCTGAGACCCGCGAGGACTCACCCCCCGCGTTCCCACTCTCGCCGGCGTGGCCTGACCACGCTGGACCACGACGTACGGAGCCCCCCATGCTCACCCCCACCATCGAGGACCGGGTCACCCGCCTGGAGGAGGATTTCATCGTGCTCGGCACCAGATGCGGACAGCAGGCCTCGGTGCGGGCCTACGAGGCGCTGACGCCCGTCCACACGAAGCTCGACGTGCTGACCGACCGGGTCGACCTGCTGGCCGACGGGCTCAAGCAGGTCGGGCGGCGCGTCGAGCGGGTCGAGCGGCGGGTCGAGCAGGTCAACGCCAAGGTGGACCTGCTCCGCGACGAGGTGCGCGAGCGCTTCGACGCCGTCGACCGGCGCTTCACCGCGATCGACGAGCGCTTCGCGGCCGTCGACCGGCGCTTCGCCGCGATCGACGAGCATTTCGCGGCCGTCGACGGGCGCCTCGACGCCATCGACAGGAGGTTCGAGGCCGTCGACGAGCGCTTCGACGCCATCGACAGGAGGTTCGAGGCCGTTGACGAGCGCTTCGACGCCATGGACCGGCGGTTTGAGGCCATTGATCGGCGGTTCGAGATGATCGACGAGCGGTTCGAGGCCATGGCCAAGAGGTTCGAGGCGCTCGACGGGCGTCTTGATGTGATGGACCGGCGCTTCGACCGGCTGGAGGAGCGGATGGACGAGATGGCGGTGACCAGCGCCGCCATGTTCCAGGCCATCCTCGACCGGCTTCCCGCCCCGGCCTGACCGGAGGACCGTCCCGCGCGCCGTCCGACGGCGCGCGGACACTAACGTTCGATGACCTCGTTCTTGCCGATGACCACGATGCCGTTCTGGGTCACCGCGAAGCGGCTGCGGTCGTATTCGAGGTCGAAGCCGATCCTGGCGCCGTCCGGGATGACCACGTTCTTGTCGATGATGGCCCTGCGGACGACGGCGCCCCGCCCGACCTTCACGTTGCCCATCAGCACCGAGTCCTCGACCCTGGAGTGGGAGTGCATCACCACGCCGGGGGACAGGACGGAGCGCTCGGCCAGGCCGCCGGAGACGATCACACCGGCGGAGACGAGCGAGTCCACGGCCCGCCCGATCCGGTCGCCGTCGTTGTGCACGAACTTGGCCGGGGGCAGCGGATCGTGGCCGGTGTAGATCGGCCACTGGGTGTTGTAGAGATTGAAGACCGGGTGCGCCGAGATGAGGTCCATGTGGGCCTCGTAGTAGGCGTCCAGGGTCCCCACGTCCCGCCAGTAGCCCTTGTCCCGGTCGGTCGAGCCGGGCACGACGTTGTCGGCGAAGTCGTAGACCTCGGCGCTGCCCGATTTCACCATCATCGGGATGATGTTCCCGCCCAGGTCGTGTTTGCTGGTGGGGTCGAGCGCGTCCTCCCGCAGCGCGTCGAGCATCGCCTGGGTTCTGAAGACGTAGTTGCCCATCGAGGCGTACACCTGGTCGGGCGCGTCGGGAAGGCCGACGGCGTCCTTGGGCTTCTCCCGGAAGGCGGCGATCTTCCGGCCCGCCGGGTCCGTCTCGATCACGCCGAACTGGTCGGCCAGTGAGAGGGGCTGCCTGATCGCGGCGACCGTCACCTCCGCGCCGGAGTCGACGTGCTGGGCCACCATCTGGCGGGGGTCCATCCGGTAGATGTGGTCGGCGCCGAACACGATGACGTGCTCGGGCATCTCGTCGTAGACCAGGTTCAGGTTCTGGAACAGCGCGTCGGCGGAACCGGAGAACCAGTGCGGGCCGAGGCGCTGCTGGGCGGGCACCGGGGTCACGTAGTTGCCCAGCATCGACGTCAGCCGCCAGGTCTGGGAGATGTGCCGGTCGAGACTGTGGTTCTTGTACTGCGTCAGCACCACGATCTGCAGGTAGTTGCCGTTGGCCAGGTTCGACAGGACGAAGTCGACGAGCCGATATATCCCCCCGAAAGGTACTGCGGGCTTGGCCCGGTCAGCCGTCAGCGGCATCAGCCGTTTACCTTCACCACCGGCGAGCACGATCGCGAGGACTCTCATATGCAGGACCCTAACCTGACGCACTGGGATGAAACACTAGGGTGATCGCATGCGCGTTGATCTGCTGAGCCGTGAGTATCCGCCCGAGGTGTACGGCGGGGCGGGGGTTCACGTCGAGTACCTCGCCCGTGAGCTGCGCCGGCTTGCGGACGTCCGCGTCCGGTGTTTCGGTCCGCCTCGTCCCGAGGAGGGGGTCACGGGTTACCGGGTTCCCGAGGGGCTCCAGGAGGCCAACGCCGCGCTGCGGGTGCTCGGCGTCGACCTGGAGATGGCGGCGGGCTGCGCGGGCGCCGATCTGGTGCACAGCCACACGTGGTACGCCAACTTCGCCGGTCACGTCGCCAAGATGCTGTACGGCACGCCGCACGTGGTCACCACGCACAGCCTGGAGCCGCTGCGCCCGTGGAAGGCGGAGCAGCTCGGCGGCGGCTACACGCTGTCGTCGTGGGCCGAGCGCGGCGCGCTGGCGACCGCGGACGCGATCATCGCCGTCTCCGAGGGGATGCGCCGTGACGTGCTGGCCTGCTACCCGGAGATCCCGCCGGAACGGGTCAGCGTGATCCACAACGGGATCGACACCGGCGAGTACGCCCCGGACCACGGCGTCGACGTGCTGGCCCGGCACGGGATCGACCCGGGCAGGCCGTACGTGGTCTTCGTCGGGCGGATCACCCGGCAGAAGGGACTGGTCCACCTGCTCCACGCGGCCAGGGAGTTCGACCCGGGGGCGCAGCTCGTGCTGTGCGCGGGCGCGCCGGACACCCCGGAGATCGCCGAGGAGGTCGCCGGGCTGGTGCGGGGGCTCGAACAGGAGCGGGAGGGCGTCGTGTGGATCTCGGAGATGCTGCCGCGTCCCGAGGTGATCCAGATCCTCACCCACGCCACGGTCTTCGTCTGCCCCTCGGTCTACGAGCCGATGGGCATCGTCAACCTGGAGGCCATGGCCTGCGAGACCGCCGTCGTCGCCACCGCGACCGGGGGCATCCCCGAGGTGGTCGCCGACGGTTCGACCGGCCTGCTGGTCCCAATCGCACAGTCGGCCGCCGACGGCACCCCCGACGACCCCGAGCGGTTCGCCGCCGACCTCGCCGAACGGGTCAACCGGCTGCTCGCCGACCCCGCGCTGGCCGCCGAGCTGGGGGCCGCCGGGCGGGTCAGGGCCGTCGAGCACTTCTCCTGGCCCAGGATCGCCGAGCGGACCATGGATCTGTACCGCTCGCTCACCCGTCCCTGACCGCCGGCGCACCGGGGCCTCAGGACCCGGTGATGAAGTGCAGGATCACGTTGTGCGCGTGGTGGGCCTTCCCGTCGCCACGGAACTCGACCTCGTAGGTGTGGGTTCCCACATGGACGGCGATGGCCCCGGAGGAGAAGAACGATCCGGCGAAGGACCGGTTGCTCACCACGCTCACCGCGGAGGTCCTGGCGTAGGGGATGCTGGTGAGGGCCATCCGCTTGCCGACGAAGGACTTGTCCTGCACGATCACCCTTTTGTCGGTCAGGCCGAGAAAACCGGTGCCGGTGCCGATCGCGTCGTAGACGGCGATGATCTTTTCCCCCGGCAGCAGGCCGCTCTCGATCTGCTGCAGTTGTTCCTTCCGGTCATAGACGATCTTCGTCATCGGACTCCCGTTCCGTGGGGATGCGTCGTCCGGAGAAACGGACGGGACCGGGAGGGCGGTTCCATCGGTCGGTAAGGTCGGGGCCGTGAAATTTCAGATGAGGATCACCGACCGCCACGGCGGTGTCAGCGCGGAGCCGTACCACGGCCGCAATCTCGGCGGCCTGTGCGGCGACGACCCGGAGGCGGTGGCCGCCAACCGGGCCACGACGGCCGCGGAGTTCGGCCTCGAACGGGTCGTGTTCATGCGGCAGGTGCACAGCGCCGACGTCCGTCACGTGACCGAGCCCTTCGGGGACGATCCGCCCCCGCTGGACGGCGTGTGCACCGACGTTCCCGGCCTCGGCCTGGCGGCGTTGTGCGCGGACTGCGCCCCCGTCCTGCTGGCCGACCCGGTGGCGGGACTGGTCGGGGCCGCGCACTCGGGCAGGGTCGGCACCGTCCTCGGCGTCGTCCCGGCCCTGGTCGAGGAGATGGTCCGGCGGGGCGCAGATCCGGCGCGGATGACCGCTCTGATCGGCCCGATGGCCTGCGGCAGCTGCTACGAGGTGCCCGCGGCCCTGCGCGCCGAGGTCGCGGCCGTGCTGCCCGAGGCGTGGTCGATCACACGCGACGACACCCCCGCCCTCGACCTGCGCGCCGCGATCAACTCCCAGCTGGGCAAGGCCGGGGTGCGTGAGGTCACCCACGACACCCGCTGCACCATCGAGACCGAGGACCTGTTCTCCCACCGCAGGGACGGCAGGACCGGCCGCTTCGCCGGCTATGTCTGGCTGGAGCCCTGACCCGAGGGAGAGGGCCCCGGCGTCAGCCCGCGGCCAGGACGCTCCCGTAGGCGCGGGCGGCCAGATCGGCGATGAGGCCGTGCGCGCCCAGCGGGGCGGCGCACTCGGCGTCGATCCGCGCGGCGGTGGCGCCTGCGAGGTCCGCGCCGGTCTCGGGGCCGATGAGGCAGGGGGACAGCGCGATCCGCTGCGCGCCGATCCCGCGCAGCCGTGCCGCGGCGTCGGCGGCGTCGGGGGCGCTGTCCAGCGAGGCGACCAGGACGGGCAGCGTCAGCCGGGAGGCCAGCAGCACAGCGGTCGGCTGCGCCTCGGCCGCCGCGGCCTCCCCGCCGACCGTGGCCAGGATGACCGCGTCGACCGGGCTGGACACGTTGAGCAGCCGCATCCGGTCGGCCCTGGCGAGGTCCCGCTCAGCGAGGCGGATGTGCAGCGCCTCCGCCAGCAGCGGGTGCGGCCCCAGCGGCTCGGTGACCGTGACCGTGACCCCGCTGGCCGCGACCGCCCCGGCGATCAGCGGGTCGGCGACCGGGTGCGGGCCGGTCAGCAGCGGAACCACGACGGCGGCGGTGCCGTCCTGCGGCCGTTCCCGGCCGGAGTCCTCCAGCGCGGCGACCAGTTCCTTGCCGTCCTCGCCGAGACCGACGAGACGGACCTCGATCTGCGGGTTGTCCCCTCGGATCAGGGCGGTCAGTTCGGCGGCGACACCGGAGCCGTCACCGAGCGTGGCCAGCACCAGCGCGGGTGCCTCCGGCGGAAGGTGGGAGGGCACGGGTCTGCGGTGCCTGCCTGACGGCCGCACGGCGCGCCCGCGTACGGGGAGGATGGAACTCTCACTCACATGCGCGGACTCTAGGCCCATTTCACGCTTTCCGTCAGCGAAAAAGGCGGCAATTCCGTCACGACATTTCCGAGGGTGGAGGAACACGCCGTTCGACCGTTCCAAGTTCGCTGAGCAGCGCCTGACTGCGTTCCGCCCAGTGGGCCAGACCGAGCGCGCGGTGGGTGGCGACGGCCGCGCGGGCGTGTTCCCGCGCCGCCTCGGTACGGCCGAGCCGCGCGGCCAGCCCGGCCAGCACATGGTGGGTCGAGCCCCACGCGACACAGCCCGTGCCCGCCACGACCAGCTGGTCGGCCCAGGGCAGGAGCGCCTCGTAGAGCGGCCCGGGCTCCGGCACGCCGATCCCGGCGGAGACGGCCCCCCAGACGGGCAGCAGGAAGTCGGCGATCCAGTCCTGCCCGACCTCGGTGCCCCAGCGCTCGGCCAGCTCCCGCGCCAGGTCCGGCCTGCCCGCCTCGACCGCGGCCAGCACGGCGACCGGGCGCAACGGGACCATCGGCGCCCGCTCCGCCGCCTCGACCAGCTCGTCGAGCACGAGCCGCGGCCGGCCCCGCCCGCTCTCGCAGACGAACCTCGTCAGCAGCCTGCGGAACTCGGCGCCCTGCCACAGGCTGGAGCCGTACCGGACGTCGTCGAAGGCGCCGATGAGCGCCTCGGCGTCCGCCCAGCGTCCCTCCAAGGTGCACCTTGCGGTCTCGGCGATGCGCACCATCGCCTCAAGCTCGGGGCGGCGCACCTCGTCGAGGAGTTCCTCACAACGGGCCAGGTCGCGGTCCCAGGCCGTCAGGTCGCCCGCGCGCAGCAGGCAGGCCATCCGCAGCACCCGCGCCACGAGCTCGGCCGCCCTGGTCAGCCCCGGTACGGCCAGCATCTCCCCGGCCACCGCGAGCCGTTCGGCGTTGCGCCCGGGGACCCAGCTGACCAGCAGGTGGTTGTTCAGGGTGCGGGCGAGCAGCCCGGGGTCGCCCAGGGAGCGGGCGATCTCCACCGCCCGCGTGGCGTGCAGCTCGCCCTCGGCGCGCCGGGGCCCGTAGTACAGCTCCATGCCCAGTGTGCCCAGCAGCGCGGCCCGGTCGTGCTCGGTGAGCGGCCCGGCGAGCAGGTCCTCCAGGACGGCGATCATCCGCTCGTCGACCACGCCGTACGGCCGCCAGTTCCACACGGCGAGCCCGCCGAAGACGGTGACCGCCGAGACCAGCGCGGCGCGGTCGCCGGTGCGCAGGGCCAGGCCGATCGCCTCCTCCAGGTCGCCGAAGGCGCCCTCGGCGTCTCCCACGGTACGGCGGGCCTGCCCGAGCTCGGTCAGCACCGCGCACCGGCCCGCCTCGTCACCGGAGGGAAGACAGGACAGCGCCAGCTCCCACAGCTCGACGGCCTCGGCGTAGGCGAGCCGCTCCACGGCCTGCCGCGCCGCGTGCCCCGCGTGTTCGACGGCCCTGGCCGCCCCGCCGACCGAGGAGGCGGCGGCGAAGTGGTGGGCCAGCCGTACCGGCTCGACGCCCGGCGTCCGTTCGAGGCAGCGGCCGATCCTCAGGTGCAGCCGGGCGAGCGCGAGGCGGCTCAGGTCCGAGCAGAGCGCGTCACGCACCAGGGCGTGGGAGAAGCGGTAGTCGAGGCCGCCGGGCACCTCGGCCAGCAGCCCGGTCGCCACCGCGGGTTCGAGCAGGGACATCACCTCCTCGACAGGGACGTCCGTCACGGCTTCGAGCAGGCCCGCCTCCACGTCGCGCCCGGCGACCGCGGCGACGCCGAGCAACTCCCGCGTCCGTTCGGGGAGCCTGGCGACGCGCCGGCCGATGACGTCGCGCGCCCCGGGCGGCAGGGCGGAGGACAGTCCTCGCTCGCTCCTCCTGAGGCGCACCAGCTCACCCAGGTAGAAGGGGTTGCCGCCGCTGCGTTCCAGCAGCGCGGCGGCCAGGCCGGGGGTCTCCTCGACCCGGTGCCGCCGCAGGTACGCCGAGACCTCCTCCGCGCCGAACGGCGTCAGCTCGATCCGCTCCGTCTCCGGCTGCCCGGCCAGCGCGCCGAGCGTGTCGCGCAGCTGCCTGGGATGCTCGCCGGGTTCCGGGCGCAGCGTGGCCAGCACCAGCACGGGGCGCCGGGCCAGCTCGCCCGCGACGAAGCCGAGCAGCCGCAGTGAGGAGACGTCGGCCCAGTGCAGGTCGTCGAGGATCACGAGCAGCGGGCCGCCGGTTGCGGTCAGCGTGGAGACGACCGACTCGTACAGCTCGAACAGCGCGGCGTCGGGGTCGGACCCGCCCGTGAGACCGCCGGGCGGCCAGGACCCGGCACCGCACTCCCGCAACACCTGCCGCCAGGGCCAGAAGGCGGGGGCGCCGCCGTCCAGGCAGCGTCCCCAGGCCACCGTGAAGCCCCGGGCCTCGGCCTCCTCGGCGGCGGCCTGGGCGAGCCTGGTCTTGCCGATCCCGGCCTCCCCGGTGACCAGCAGCACGCCGCCGGTGCCGCGCCGTACCGAGGCCAGCCGTTCCCCGACGGACCGGAGCTGGGCGGAGCGCGCGACCAGCTCCTCGCCCGCGGCGGGTGCGACGGTCCGCACGGCCACGGTCGGTGCGGGGGCCTCCAGTTCGGGGGCGTGCCCGAGCACCGCCTCCTCAAGGCGCCTGAGCCGGGGGCCCGGGTCGATGCCGAGGTCCTCGGCGAGCCGCCGTCTGGCCCTGCGCAGCGCGCCGAGCGCGTCGGCCTGCCTGTCCGCGCGGTACAGGGCGAGCGCGAGCAGCCTCCACGACCGTTCCCGGTAGGGGAACTCCTCGGTCAGCGCCTCCAGGGCCGGTACGTGCGCGGCGTCCTCGCCCAGGGCGAGCAGCGCCTCGAAGCGGTCCTCGACGGCCGTGGCCCGGATCTCGGTGAGCCGGGTGACCGAGGGCCTGGCGAAGGCCAGTTCGGCGAACTCCCCGAGCGGTTCGCCCCGCCACAGGGCGAGTGCCCGGTCGAGCGTCTGGCGGGCCTCGGTGTGTTCTCCCCGGGCGAGCGCGCGGGCGCCGTCCTGCGCCCAGGCGGTGAAGCGTGTCAGGTCGACCTGGCCGGGGGCGACGGCCAGCAGGTAGCCGGGCTCACGGGTGAGCAGCACCGAGGGCGGGGTGCGGGGCCTGCGGCCGGGTTCGAGCACCTTGCGAAGGTGCGAGATGTAGGCCTGGAGCGTGCCCGTCGCCCCGGAGGGGGCCTCACCGGCCCACAGCTCGTCGATCAGCCGGTCGAGCGGGATCACCCGGCCGGGGTCGAGGGCCAGCATCGCCAGTACGGCGCGTTCCTTACGGGTGCCCAGACCGAGCGGCCGGTCTGAGGCGTCGCGGACCTCCAGGGTGCCGAACAGGCGGAAGGTCAGCCCTGTTGTCATTTGCCCTCGTATGTCGGCTGTGGTGGTTCGCCACACCCTACGCTCAGAGGGGGGTCAGACGTCCCGGTAGCCCTCCCACTCGTCCTCGATCGCCGAGTGGACGACGGAGTCACGCCAGGTGCCGCGGGCCCGCACGTGGTGCCTGATCCTGCCCTCCTCGACCATCCCGGCCATCAGCATGGTGAGCTGGGCGGCGGTGTTCGCCGGAGACCTGGCGCCCCAGACGCGGTGCAGGCCCAGGTGCCGGAAGCCGAAGACCAGCAGCAGCCGGACCAGGTCGGTGCCGATGCCCCTGCCCCAGTGGTCGGGGCGCAGGCCCATGCCGATCTCGGCGCTGTGCGGGTGGTCGTGCTCGATGTGCAGCCTTCCGACACCGATGGTCCGGCCCTCGGCCACGTCGGTCACCGCCAGGACGTACAGCCTGCGGGGTTCCGTCCCCGCGGCCCGCATCGCCTCGGCGACGATCTCCTCGACCTCCTCGCGCGTCCTGGGGTCGAAGGGAAGGTGCTCGGTCGCCGTGGGGTCGCCGTAGACGGCGTGCAGCGCGTCCACGTCGTCCACGGTGACCTCTCGCAGCCTGAGCCGCCTGCCCGGTATGTCAACGTGGCGCATGCGCAGACGCTAACGCCTTTCCGAGGTCCGCCGCCAGAGATCATTCCGCACGGCAACTATCCCGTAGGTAACAAATGTCGCCGTACGCCCGGCTCAGTCGTGCTTCGCGGGGGAGAGGGGACGCCAGGGGACCGGGCTGGACAGGACCATCATGCTCGACGGGTGACCGTACGGCGCGAGCCTGTCGATCAGCTCCTCGAAGGCGATCATGGAGGCCGCGGCGACCCGGATCAGGCAGCAGGTGTCACCGGTCACCCGGTGAACCTCCAGGATCTCCGGCCAGGCCAGCGCCTGCTCGTCGCGGAGCACACAGCGCGGCCCGTAGCACGCCATCCTGATCAGCGCGGCCACCCCCCGCCCGGCCAGCGCCGGATTGACCCGCGCGTGGTAGCCGGTGATCACGCCCGTCTCCTCAAGGCGCCGCACCCGCTCGGCGACGGCCGGGGCCGACATGTGCACCCGCCGGGCCAGCTCGCTGTAGGACAGCCGCGCGTCGCTCTGCAACTCCGCCAGGAGTGTCCAGTCCATCGCGTCCACTATCACGCTCCGTTATCCGTTAACCGATCGGCTTCGTGACCTTCTGATCGGAAGGCGGAGGACGTCGACCGCCTTCCCTTATTATCCCGATGCTGGACAATGGTGGTGCACTTCGGAAAAGCCCCTCGCCGGAAGCGCGGGGCGGTGCCTCACCTTTCATATCACATGAGGTGACCGGTCGATTACCTGGAGAATTCCCATTGCCGCCCGCCGGCCGTCCCCCGGGGGAGCGAGGAGCGCAACGCCAAGGTGAGGGCCGTCAGCGCCGGGTGCGCCGAGGCCCCCCGCCGGAAGGCGATCCGGGTACGGCGACGCGTCGGCAGCTCGGTGAGCCGGACGTTCCCCGGCGGGTCGGCCGCCCCGAGCCCGGGCACGAGCGCGACCCCCTGCCCCGCGGAGACCATCGCGAGCACGGCGGTGAAGTCGTCGATGTGGTGGCGGATCCTGGGTGAGAACCCGGCCGTCTGGCAGGCCCGCATGGTCATCTCGTAGCAGAGCGTCCCCGGCTTCGACACGATCCACGGGGCGTCGTGCCGCTCGGCGAGCGAGTCGCCCGCCCGGTCGGAGGCCAGATACATCGGCTCGTCGAGCAGCGGCTCGGTGTCCAGCGTCAGGTCGGGCGCCGCGGGCACGAGGTCGTACTCGTGGATCAGCGCGGCGTCCAGGTCGCCCGACCTGAGCCGGGGGGCGACCTCGGCGGGGTCGATCTCGTCGACCATCGGCTCAAGACGCGGATGGTCGCGGCCGAGCGCGGCCAGGGCCGCGGGCAGGATCGTGCGGGTCGCGACCGGGAAGGCGCCGATCCTGATCGTTCCCGCCAGTCCGGTGCGGGCGGTCGCCAGCTCCGCCGCCGCCTGTTCGAGCCGCTCCAGCACGGCCTCGGCGTGCCGTACCAGGGCGGCTCCCGCGGGGGTGAGCGCCACCCGCCTGCCGGTCCGTTCGAGCAGCGCCACACCCGCCTCCCGTTCCAGCGCGGCCAGCTGCTGGGAGACCGCGGAGGGGGTGAACGTCAGGGCCTCGGCCACCGCGGCGATCGTGCCCCGGTGGGAGAGTTCGCGGAGCAGACGGAGACGGCGCACATCGAGCATCAGTTCAGCTTAACGGTTTCTGAAGGAAACGGAACTGGACCTGTATGGTCGTCGGCCGGAAAGCTGGGGACATGACTCTCAGCGGTGTTTACCTTCCCCTGATCACCCCGTTCGCCGGAAACGGCGAGATCGCCCTGGACGCCCTGGAGGACCTGGCGCGCGCCGCCCTTGAGGAGGGCGCCGCGGGACTGGTCGCGCTCGGCACCACCGCCGAGGTCGCCATGCTCGCCGAGGAGGAACGGCGGGCGGTCGTCGAGGTGTGCGCGAAGGTGTGCCGGGAACGGTCCGCCGAACTGATCGTCGGCGCGGGTTCGAGCGACACCCGGGGTTCGGCCGAGGCGCTGCGCGCCCTGAAGACCTGGCCCGAGGTGACCGGCGCGCTGGTCACCGTGCCCTCCTTCGTCCGCCCCTCTGAGGCCGGGGTGCTGGCCCACTTCACCGCCCTGGCCGAGCAGACGCCGGTGCCGATCGTCGTCTACAACATCCCCTACCGGACCGGCCAGTCCGTCGGCGCCGCCACCCTGCGGCGGATCGGGGAACTGCCCATGGTCGCCGGGGTCAAGCACGCCGTCGGCGGCGTCGACCAGGACACCCTCTCGCTGCTGGCGGACCCGCCGGAGGGCTTCGCCGTACTGGCCGGGGACGACCCCTACCTGTCGGCGCTGCTGGCCCTGGGCAGCTCCGGCGGCATCCTCGCCTCGGCCCACCTGCGCACCGGGCTGTTCGTCGAGCTGGTCGAGGCCTGGCGCTCGGGAGAGGTCGCCCACGCGCGAGCCCTGGGCCACCGCCTGTCCGCCCTGTCGGCGAGCGTGTTCACCGAGCCCAACCCCACCGTCATCAAGGGCGTGCTGCACGCCCAGGGACGCATCCCGACCGCCTCCGTCCGTCTCCCGCTGGTCCCGGCGGGCCAGGACTCCGTCGAGGCGGTGCTGCGCCTGCTCTGACGCCGCCCGGGCTCAGCCGCCCTGGCAGCCCGGGCACCAGAAGAGGTTGCGTCCCGCGAGCACCCCGGTCCTGACCTCGGAACCGCACAGGAAACACGGCATGCCCGCCCGCCGGTAGACGTAGACCTCGCCGCCGTGCTCGTCGACGCGGGGCGGGCGGCCCATCGCCTCAGGGGTGTGCTCCGGCCTGACCGTGTCGATGTGCCCCAGGCGCACTCCCTCGGCCATCAGCAGCACCAGGTCGTCCCAGATCGCCGTCCACAGCTCCCGGGTGAGGTCGCGCCCGGGCAGCGCGGGATCGACCCCCTGCCGGAACAGCGCCTCCGCGCGGTAGATGTTGCCCACGCCCGCCACGACCGACTGGTCCATCAGCAGCACCCCGACGGCCGTACGGCTGCGCCCGATCCGCCGCCAGGCGAGCTCGGGGTCGGC
The DNA here is from genome assembly GCF_040631275.1 of Streptosporangium sp. NPDC020145. Lineage (NCBI taxonomy): Bacteria > Bacillati > Actinomycetota > Actinomycetes > Streptosporangiales > Streptosporangiaceae > Streptosporangium > Streptosporangium sp. NPDC020145. The sequence continues at coordinate 409,444 of NZ_JBEXZT010000005.1, forward strand.
GTCGGCGCGCAGCGGGTCGGGACCCAGCCTGGCGTGCAGAGCCTTCTTCTCCACCGGGTCGATCAGTTCACAGGTGTTGGGGCCGCGCAGGTCGGCGTACTCGGCGGTGTTGCTCAGGCGCAGCCGTACCACGCCGGTCGGGGCGGGCGGCGGCGCCTGACCGAAGGTGTACTTGCCGTAGATGCCGAGGTGGATGTGGACCCACCGGTCGTCGTCGAAGCCCAGCAGCAGGTGCTTGCCGTGGGCGTCGGTCTCTCTGAGCACCCGGCCGTCGATCTGCGCCGCTCCGGCGGCGAACCTGCCCTGCGGGCTCAGCGCGCTGACGACCGTGCCGGCGAACACCTGCCGGTGCAGCCCGGCGAGCCGGTGAATGGTGTGTCCTTCAGGCATGGTCCACACATGGTACGGCCCCGGCGCTCCGCTCACCCACGGCGAAGACGCAGGACGAGGGCGTGACCGGCCCACGACAGGGCGGCGCCGACGGCGTAGGCCACCAGGTCGGCGGCGCCGAACGTGCTGCCGAGGACCAGCCTGGCCAGCACGCTCGCCTCGGACAGCGCGGCGGGCACCGGGGTCAGCTGGGCGAACTCGACCGCCCAGCTGACGGCCAGGGCCCACGACGCGGCCCGGCCCGCCGGCAGGCGCGGCGCCACGACCACCACCAGCGTGTGGACGAGCACGGTGTACAGGGCGTCCCCGGCGTACTTGCCGAACCAGCCGCCGGTGACCGCGCGGACCGCGAGCCCGGCGGCGACGGTCACGACGGCCGCGGCCACGGCGGCGAGCCGGACACGGGTGGCGGGGGACAGGCGGGCGGGGAGGACTGGCACCCGCCCACCCTAGTGAACCGCTCACCCCAGCCGGGCGGCCCGCGTCTCCAGATAACGCCGCTCGGGCAGGCTGGTGGTACGGCGCGCCGCCGTCCGGTAGCGCTCCCTGGCGGCCTCCCGCTCCCCGGCCATCTCCAGCAGGTGGGCGCGCACCGCGTCGAGCCGGTGGTGACCGGAGAGCCGCCCGTCGGAGTCGAGCGTCTCCAGCAGGGTCAGCCCCGCCCTCGGCCCCCGGACCATCGCCACGGCGACCGCGTGGTTGAGTGTGACCACGGGGCCGGGTGAGAGCCGGGAGAGCAGTTCGTACAGGGCGAGGATCTGCGGCCAGTCGGTCTCCTCCGGGCACGCGGCCTCGGTGTGGACCGCGGCGATCGCCGCCTGGAGCTGGTAGGGGCCGACCGCGGAGCGGGACAGCGCGTTCGTGACGAGAGCGACGCCCTCCTCGATGCGGACGCGGTTCCACAGGCCGCGGTCCTGTTCGGTGAGCGGGACCAGGGCGCCGTCCCGGCCGGTGCGCGCGGGCCGCCGCGCGTCGGTGAGCAGCATGAGCGCCAGCAGCCCGGCGACCTCACCGTCGCCGGGCAGCAGCCGGTGCAGGGCGCGGGTCAGCCTGATCGCCTCCCCGGTCAGCTCCCCGCTGTGCAGGTCGGGGCCTGAGGTCGCGGTGTGCCCCTCGGTGAAGACCAGGTACAGCACGTGCAGGACTGCCCGCAGCCGCTCGGCCCGTTCCTCACGCGGAGGCATGCCGAAGGGGATGCCGGTCGACCTGATGCGCTGTTTGGCCCGGCTGATGCGCTGGGCCATGGTCGCCTCGGGGATGAGGAAGGCCCGGGCGATCTGCGCCGTGGTCAGCCCTCCGACGGCGCGCAGGGTGAGCGCGACCTGGGAGGAGGCGCTCAGCGCCGGATGGCAGCACAGGAACAGCAGGGTGAGCGTGTCGTCCCGGCCCGGAGGCCGCTCCTGCTCCGGGCTCGGCACGACCGACTCGTCGGCGGGCGCGCGGAAGGCGGCCGTGACCTCCCTGCGCCTGCGCGCCCGCTCGCTGCGCCACTCGTCGGCGAGCCTGCGGGAGGCCACCGTGACCAGCCAGCCCCTCGGGCTCTGCGGCACCCCCTCCTTCGGCCACCGTACGGCCGCGGCGAGCAGCGCCTCCTGAACGGCGTCCTCACACGCGTCGAAGTGCCCGTGGCGGCGGACGAGCGCGCCCAGGACCCGCGGCGCCAGCTCGCGCAGCAGATCCTCGACGTTCACATCCCGGCGGGGATCGTCAGTGACCACCTCTCCACCCTCGCCGCCGCGGGGCCGGGCTGTCGACTCCGCGTGTGCCGGTCTCAGGGCAGCGGGGGCAGGCGGGAGCCGTACAGCCAGGCGGACAGGACACCGTCGAAGGAGCGCGTCGTGTACTGCAGCGCCAGGTCCAGGAACGCCTCGGTGCTGACGTTCCCGTGCCGGTTGGCCGTGGTCCACTCGCGCAGCAGCGCGAAGAACATCCGGTCGCCCAGGATGCGCCGCAGCGCGTGCAGGGTGAGCGCGCCGCGCTTGTAGACGCGGTCGTCGAACAGCCGCCGCGCCCCGGGGTCGGCGAGCACGAAGTCCTGGGGAAGCGCGGACAGGCGCCGGTGCCAGCGCGCCGCGTGAGCGTCGGCGCTCTCCTCGCCGCAGGCCTCCGACCAGATCCACTCCGCGTAGCAGGCGAAGCCCTCGTGCAGCCAGATGTCACGCCAGTCGGCGGCCGTCAGGCTGTTGCCGAACCACTGGTGCGCCAGCTCGTGGGCGACCAGCCGTTCCTCGCCGCGCCTGCCGTCCACGTGGTTGAGGCCGAAGATCGACATGCCCTGGGCCTCGATCGGGATCTCCAGCTCGTCGTTGACGACGACCGCGGTGTAGGAGCCGAACGGGTACGGGCCGAACCGCTCGGAGAAGACCGCGAGCATCCGCTCCTGCCTGCCGAAGTCGTTGCGGGCCCTGGCCGCCGCCCCCTGCGGAAAGGCCAGGCGTACCCCCTCTCCCGTCTCGGCCAGCTGGTAGCGGCCGATCTGCACGCTGGCCAGATAGGTCGCCATCGGCTCGGCCTGCTCGTAGACCCACGTGGTCGCCGAGGAGGCCCGCCGTCTGCCGGTCAGCTCGCCGTTGGCGATCACCGTGTACGGCGAGGCCGTCGTCACCGAGATCCGGTAGGAGGCCTTGTCGTCCGGCCGGTCGTTGCACGGGAACCACGAGGGCGCCCCGATCGGCTGGCTGGCCACGATGACGCCGTCGGTGAGCTGTTCCCAGCCCAGCTCACCCCAGTGGCTGGCGACGGGCCGGGGAGCGCCCGCGTAGCGCACCTCGACGGTGAGCGGACCCGGTTCGATCCGCTCCCGTCCCTTCGGGGAGAGGTGCAGCTTGCCGCCGTGGTGGGCGAAGCGCGCCGCCCTGCCGTCGAGCAGCACCCCGTCGACGCGCAACGCCCCCAGATCCAGGGACAGGCGGGTGAGCGGCCGCAGCACCCGCGCCGAGATCCTGGCCACGCCGCCCAGCCTGTTGGGGCCGACCCGGTAGTCCAGGGAGAGGTCGTAGTGCTCGACCCGGTAGGCGTCGTCACCGTGCGAGGGAAAGTAGGGGGGACGGGGGGTGTTCGCGACCACGTACTTCCTGTGTGCCTTCCTGCGACGCGGGGACGCCTACGCGCGCTTGTGCCACGCCGCGATCGGGTTGCCGAACCAGCGGGTCGCCCGAGGCACCGACTCGCCGCGCATCACCAGGGACGCCGGTCCGACCGTGGTGTTCTCCCCGATCGTCGCCGCGGGCAGCACCACCCCGTGCGGGCCGAGCGTCGCCCCGTCCCGCAGAACGACAGTATCGATGCTCATGACCCGGTCATGGAACAGGTGGGTCTGCAACACGCAGCCCCGGTTCACCGAGACCCCGTCGCCCAGGGTCACCAGGTCGATCTCCGGCAGCCAGTACGTCTCACACCACACGCCCCGGCCGACGCGCGCGCCCATCGAGCGCAGCCACAGGTTCAGCGGCGCGGTGCCCAGCCACATCCTGGCGAACCAGGGCGCGGCCAGCACCTCGGTGAAGTTGTCCGCCAGCTCGTTGCGCCAGACGAAGGAGCTCCACAGCGGCCGGTCGCCCACCGTGATCCGGCCGAGCAGGACCCACTTGGCCACGGTGGTGACCGCGGCGGCCAGCACCCCGGCGCCGAGCAGGACCACCCCGCCCAGCAGCGCCGCGACCGCGAAGCCGTACGAACGGGTCAGCCACAGCAGGCACAGCGCCACGAGCACGGCGAGCGCGACCGTGCACATCGCGGGCACGACACGGCACAGTTCGACCGCGGCGCGGGCGGCCCGCAGCCGGGCGGGCGGGTCGTAGGTGCGGCTGCGGTCGGTCTCCTCGGCGGTACGGCGCAGCTCGACCGGAGGCATGCCCAGGTAGGACGAACCGGCCTTGGCCTTCTTCGGCGCGGCGGACAGCACCGCGACCAGCCCGTCCTTGGGCACCTTGCGGCCGGGGGCGGTCATCCCCGAGTTGCCGAGGAAGGCGCGCTTGCCGATCCGCACCTGGCCGACCCGCAGCCGCCCGGCGTCCAGCTCGTACGGCGCGACCATCGTGTCGTCGGCGAGGAACGCGCCGTCTCCGACGGAGGTCATCGAGGGAAGCGCCAGCACCGTGGACAGCTCGGCGTCCCGGCCGACCCGCATGCCGAGGGCGCGCAGCCAGACGGGGGTCGCCATGCTGGCGTACAGCGGGAACAGCCAGACCCGTGCCATCGACATCAGCCGCCCCGTCGCCCACGCCTGCCAGGCCTGGCGGCTGTGCACCGGGTGGCTGCCCGGCCGCAGGCCGATCGCGAGCAGCCGTACCAGGACCAGGATCGACAGGGCAGTGCAGGCCATCCACACGAGGGTGGCGACCGGCACCCGGTACAGCAGTTCGGCGGGCGAGGCCGGGGCCCCGCCCATCAGCACGACCAGCGCGGGCAGCGCGGCGACGACGGGAACCAGGCCGAGCAGTGGCGCGGACAGGCCGTAGACGGCGGCCCAGCGGGGGGAGCGCGGCGGCCTGCTTCCCGGGGTGTGGCGAGCCTTGCCCATCCTGATCGCGGGAGCCCCGGCCCAGCGCTCCCCGGCCGGGACGGCGCCCGCGACCGCTGAGCCCGGAGCGACCTGCGCGTTCTTGCCGACCCTCGCGCCGGGGAACAGGGTCGAGCGGGCGCCGATCGTGGCGGAGGCGCCGATCTTGATCTCGCCGACCCGTACCCGGTCGCCGTCGATCCAGTAGCCGTTCAGATCGACCTCGGGCTCGACGGCGGCGTTCCTGCCCAGCTTGAGCATGCCGGTGACGGGCGGGGCGGAGTGCAGGTCGGCGTCCGCGCCCACCTGGGCGCCCAGCGCCCGCGCGTAGTGGGTCAGGAAGGGCGCGGCCGACAGCTCCATGACCCCGAGCCGTTCGGCGAACCGCTCGGCGAACCACAGCCTCAGGTGCGTGGAGCCGCCCCGCGGGTAGGAGCCGGGGCGCAGGCCGCGCAGCAGCAGCCTGGCCACGCCCGCGGCCAGCGCGATCCGTCCGGCGGGGGAGACGAAGAGCACCGTCCCGGCCAGCACCCACCACCACGAGACGACGGGCGCGCCGGGCACGATCAGATTGGTCAGCGCGACCAGACCGACCAGCCAGCGCAGCACGCCCGCGGTGAGCAACGGCACGGTGAGCGCCGCCTGCACGAGCGAGGCGCGGCGCGGCATCGGCGCGACGACCCGCTTCGTGGTCGCCGTCTCCGTGGAGTCCCCGGCCGACAGGTGCGCGGCGAGCCGCCGCAGCGTCGGGTGCTCGTAGACGTCCCCGACGGTCACCGAGGGATGACGCTCCCGCAGCGCGGAGACCAGCCGGGCCGCGGCGAGACTGGTACCGCCCTCGGCGAAGAAGTCGCCCTCGGTCCCGCCGAGGACGTTCTGCCAGCACTCGGCCACCCACGGGTCCACGTCCACCTGCCGCTGCGCCTGCCGGGGCAGCGGCCAGGGCAGGGCGTCACGGTCGATCTTGCCCGAGGTGCGGGTCGGCAACTCCTCGACCAGCGCGATACGCGGGACCAGCGCGGCGGGCAGCGCGTCGAGCAGCCTCTTCCTGGCGTCCGCCTGGTCGAACCCCTCGCCGGGCACGACGTAGCCGACGAGCAGCTGGTGCCCGCCACCGGTGGTGCGCACCGCGGCCGCGGCCCCCGCGACGCCGGGCAGCGCCTGCAGGGCGGAGTCGACCTCACCCAGCTCGATCCGGCGTCCGCCCAGTTTGACCTGTTCGTCCGCCCTGCCGACGAACAGCAGTCCCTCGGGCTCGGCCCGCACCAGGTCACCGCTGCGGTAGGCGCGCTCCCAGCCGAGGGAGACCAGCGGGGCGTACCGCTCGGCGTCCTTGGCCTGGTCCAGGTAGCGGGCCAGGCCGACGCCGCCGATGACCAGCTCGCCGGTCTCGCCCATGGGCAGCGGGTCGCCGCCCGCGTCGACGACGGCCAGCTCCCACCCGGCCAGCGGCAGGCCGATCCGCACCGGCCCCTCCCCGGTCAGCGGGGCGGCGCACGCCACCACGGTCGCCTCCGTGGGCCCGTAGGTGTTCCACACCTCCCGCCCCGGTACGGCCAGCCGCTCGGCCAGCTCGGGCGGGCACGCCTCCCCGCCGAAGATCAGCAGCCGGACGTCGTCGAGCGTCTCGACCGGCCAGAGCGCGGCCAGCGTCGGCACCGTGGACACCACCGTGATGCCCATCTCGGTCAGCCAGGGACCCAGGTCCATGCCGGTGCGCACCAGCGCGCGGGGCGCGGGGACCAGGCAGGCGCCGTGCCGCCAGGCCAGCCACATCTCCTCACAGGAGGCGTCGAAGGCGACCGAGAGCCCGGCCAGCACCCGGTCACCCGGCCCCAGCGGCTCGTCGGTCAGGAACAGGCCGGCCTCGGCGTCGACGAACGCCGCCGCGCTGCGGTGGGAGACCGCGACGCCCTTCGGCCTGCCCGTCGAACCCGAGGTGAAGATGATCCACGCGTCGTCGTCGGGGCCGGGAGGCGCGGCGGACTCCCGGCTCAGGGAACCGCCGAGGGGACCGGAGATCGTGATCGCCGCGCCCTCGCCCACGACGGCGCTCACCGCGGCCTCGCCGAAGACCAGCTCGGCCCGCTCCTCGGGGTCGTCCGCGTCGACCGGCACGTAGGCCGCGCCCGCCGTCAGCGTGGCCAGGATCGCGACGTAGAGATCGACGGTGCCGGAGGGCACCCGGATGCCGACCCGGTCGCCGCGTCCCACGCCCGCCGCGCGCAGTTCCCGGGCCATCCGGTCCACCCGCTCGCGCAGGCCGGCGTAGTCGAGCCTGGTCCGCCCGTCGTCGAGGGCGGCGGCGTCGGGGTGGCGCCGCGTGGTCTCGTCGAGGATGTCGATCAGCGTGCGGGCGGGCGCGGCGGGCCCTCCCGAGAGGGTCGCCTGGGCCGGGGCGTGCTCGATGTCCACCGTGGTCGGATGCAAGGTCTCTCCAGTCGGACGACCGAGGCGCGCGCCGGATCACGCTCGCCGCATGTGGCTCCCTGTGAGTCCACTCGTTGCCGTCGCCATCCGACGATCCTAGAACACCCGCTATTCAGACATTTTCGGTCTTTTGGCGTTATGGCTGGTCAATGGGGGGCCACGACTTCCCCAGGTCAAAGCGATCACGGGGTGCGAGGCCGTACGAGGAGTGTGATTCCTGCCACTTTCCGTGCGTGGTCCAGGATGTGTGCCGAGTGGCGTTGTCGCAGGTCCGAAGGCTTTCCCGGAAGTTAACCCGATTGTCGGCCGCTGTTCTTCCCGTTGTGTGTGACGAGAAACTCCCGCGCCCTGCCGCCCTCGTGGGTCCACGATGCCCCGTCGATCATCGTGGCAATTATTTGTTCACACTTTAGAAAGGCAGGGTTAATTAAAGGGAGAGGCGAACCGATATTTCCGGGCGTAGGGGATTGGGATCTTCCCCGGCGCCGGGGGACCAGGGCCCCCGCCCCGGTCACACCTTCCGGGCTATCGTACGGCGGCGCCGCGCAGCAGCGGCAGGACGTGCGCCCCGACCCGGTAGGCCTCCTCAAGGTGAGGCACCCCGCCCAGGACGAACGCCTCGACGCCGAGCCCGATCAGCTCGTCGAGCCGCGCCGCCACCTGCCGGTAGTCACCGACCAGCCCGAAGGCGGGGCCCGCGCGCAGCACGTGGAACCCGCCCCACACGTTGGGTGAGATCTCAAGCGCGCGGTAACCGCCCCGCGCGCCGTTCCCGCCGGAGCCCATGTCCTGACCCCGCTGCCAGCCGACGGAGTCGCCCAGCCCGACGTAGGCCGGGGTCGCGGCGGGGCCGGGCCGCGACCAGCCGCGCTCGACCTCCTGCCAGGCCTCCTCCTCGGTCTCCCTGGCCAGCACGTCGAGCCGTACGGCGAACCTCGGGGCACGGCCGACGCCCACACTGTGCTCGCGCACCTGCTCGAACTTGGCGGCCAGCGCGGCCGGGGGCTCCAGCCAGGAAAGGTAGTAGTCGGCGTGCCTGCCCGCCGCGGCGATCGCCGCCTTCGACGAGCCGGTGAAGAAGACCTCGGGGAACGGCTGCCCGGCCAGCGCCGGGGGCAGGCCGCCACCCCGCACCCGGTAGAAGCGGCCCTCGTGGTCGTAGGAGTGGTCGGCGGCGTACCAGACCCCCCTGAGCACGTCGAGGAACTCCGAGGTGCGGGCGTAGCGGTCGTCGTGCTCGACCCTGTCCCCCCACCACAGCTGCTGCGGGCCGCCACCGCCCGAGATGACGTTGTAGACCGCCCGCCCGCCGGTGGCCAGCTGCAGGCTCGCCGTCATCCGCGCCGCCTGAACCGGGTGCAGGAACCCGGGCTGGAAGGCGATCATGAACCGGTAGGTGCTGGTCTCCCTGGCGAGCGCCGCCGCGGCGGCCCACGGGTCGTCGGTGTGCGGAAAGGAGGGCAGCAACGCCCCGACGAAACCGGACGCCTCCGTCGCCTTGGCCACCTCCGCCAGATAGTCGACGTGACTGTAGCCGTCGGGCTTGCCGTGCCTGAGGCCGGGCGCCAGCCCGCCGACCGCGCCGGGGGCGAAACCGCCCCGGCTCGCGGTCCCCTTCCTGCGCAGCGACGGCTGGTCGCCCTCCATGGCCATTCGCCAGTAGAAGTCAACCGGCATTATGGATCTCCTTAGCCAACAGCGGGAGCAGGTGTTCTCCCAGCCGGTAGGTCTCCTCCAGGTGCGGTTCCACCTCCAGGAAGAACGCGGAGACACCCCTGTCGAGGTAGCCGCGGATCGCCGCGGCGACGTTCTCGTAGGACCCGACCAGGCCGGCACCCCCGAAGCCGTGCCACAGTCTCGTACCGCGTTCCGGCTCGGGGAAGGTCTCCCGTGTTCCCGAGCGCAGGAGCCACAGCCGCAGGGCGTCCCTGCGCGCCTCGTCGTCGTCCTCCCTGGCCAGCACAGGCAGGCGCAGGCCGTACGCCAGGTCGCGGCCGAACTGGGCGGCGAGCGCCTGCAGTTCGGCGATCGCGGGGTCCAGGTCGTCCTCGGGGCCGAAGACGTGCAGGTCGGCGTGGCGGGCGGACAGTGACATCGCCTCGGCGGAGGTGCCGGAGAGCTGGACGCGGGGGAACTCCCGGCCGGAGAGGGGGAACAGCAGGCCTCCGCCGAGCACCTCGTAGAAACGCCCGGCGAAACCGTAGTCCTCCTCGTGCCACACCCCCCTGGCCACGGTGAGGAACTCCTCGGCGCGGGCGTAACGTTCCGTGCCCTCGACGAAGTCTCCCTGGGAGCGGGCCACCCGGGGGTCGAGGTCGACGGCCAGCCGCCAGTCGAGACGGTCGCCGGAGAAGCGTTGCAGCGACGCCGACAGCTTGGCCGCGTACACCGGGGTCGCGATTCCCGCGTGGAACTCCGCCGAGACCCGCATGTGCCGGGAACCGCGCAGCAGCCCTCCGGCCACGATCAGCGAGTCCTGTCCCGCGGGGTCGAAGGGCGCCAGTACCCCGCCCAGTCCGGCCAGCTCGGCCGCCCTGCCGATCCTGGCCAACCGCTCGTACGGCCCCGCCGCGCTGGGCCGTACGTCGGTGACGAACCCCGGCAACGTGGGAAAGGTGCTCGTGCCGTCCTCTGCGGGCAGGGTCAGATGGAACTCGGGTCTCACGTGCGAGCCCCCTGCTGAATCGCCACGGAAAACCTCGGAGCGGCGAAAGGGGACGTAAGTGCGTCACTCCGGTGCATACCGGAACGAACAGTCATCGAAATCCTTTCTGCGTAGGGACTTCAGGTTTCAGTCCTGCGGAAACGTGTTTCGGTGCTGCGCCCGGCGAGGAGGGCTCACTTTTCCCGCCGCCGGGCAGGGGTCCCCAGACAGTGATCGTAAGATAAAAACCCACAAAATCCACGAAGAGTCCGATATTTCCCACAAAAGATGGCGGTTGTGAGGCTTCAGGTACCCCTGTTCACTGCCGAAGCCTTCAGGGTCACCCGCCACGCGCCGCCGCCAGGGCGAACCTCCACGGCGTCGGCCCGCGTCACGGGCTCCCGGCGGGGCATGACGACGGCGCGGCGGCAGGCCCCGCGATTCCGGCGGGCGCGCTCCGCGGCAGATGTCCTCGAAGTCCCGCAGGCTTTACGGACAGGGCGAAATCGACTTTCTCCACCGCGTCCTACCGGGCCCGCCGGTCGCCCTTCCGTGGCTCTGGGGACCGGCGCGCTCCCCGGCCCTCGTGACCGAGGTGATCTCGGCTGTCGAGTACGGCTACGGCCTGGCGCTCACGCGGGCCTTCGAGACCCTCGCGGCGGGCCGTGAACGTCAATAAGGTGACGATTCCACCTGCGGGGTGCCGCGAACGAATCCATCCGTTCTTCTCGTCGGTCGTATACGTCTGGGGATTTCCAGATCTCCGCCGAGATGGATAATGAGGCTTGTGAGATGAATTATCGGTTTAGTGAGCCTTTTTCATCTTCTGGCGCTGGGCCGCTGGTCACAGCATGATCGCGAGTTGCGGATTCGGCGTGTGACATAGAGAAACCCCTGTTAGGCGGGTTGATCACCACAATCACCGCGTCCGAACCAGAGGTCTCTGCGTGCTGTTCTATCGCGCTGCCGTCGATTTGTCGCGTTCAACGCTGAACTACGTTGCCGGGCTGATCCGCCGTCGTCGCAAGGCGATCGGGTCGACGTGGCGGCTGCTCGACCCCGGCCGGCAGGCCCTGCTGGTGCTGGTCTATCCGCGCAAGGACGAGACGTTCACCGAGATCGGCGCCGGCTTCGGGGGGTCGGCGACGACGGCCTGGCGGTACGTGGAGGAGACCGTCATGCTGCTGTCAGCCTGCTCACCCAAGCTCACACCGGCGTTGCGGAAGGCGAAGAAGGCCGGGCCGACCCACGTGATCCTGGACGGGACGCTCATCCCCACCGGCCGCGTTCGGGCCGACCGCCCCCACTTCTCCGGCAGGCATCGGGTGCACGGGATGAACGTGCAGGTCATCGCAGGTCCGGATGAGGCGATCCTGCGGACGTCCGGCGCGATGTCGGGCAAGACCCACGACCTGACCGCCGCCAGAGCATGGGGCATTCCGCGCGAACCGGAGAAGGCGGGGATCCTCACCCCGGCCGACAAGGATTACCAATGGATCAGGGGCACCGCCGTCATCACCCCGTACAAGGGCAAGAACAAGCCGGAGCCCTCGTCTGGCTCCTGACCTCTTCTCCGACTGTCATTGGGCCGTCCCCCCCGGCGAACGGCTGTGTGCCAAGGCTCTGTCCTGGTCGAAAGCAGCCCGGAGCCCGGCCGTCCGGTGAAACGGCCGGGCGGTTCGGGGGCCTCAGGCGGTGGTGCTGGTGATGACGGCGAACAGGGCGCCGTGGTGGTCGGCGAGCACGGCGAAGCAGCCGACGCCGGGCACGTCCGAGGCGGGCACGTGGACGGCCCCGCCGAGCTGCTCGGCCAAGGCCACGGTCGCCTCACAGGAGGCGACTTCGAAGTAGGGCAGCCAGTGCGGCCTGCCACCCTCCTGAAGCGGCATGAGCCCGCCCTGGTCGGCGTTCTCCCCCTCGGCGGGGGAGACCACGACGTAGGTCATGTCGCCGAACGGAGTCTCCTGGGCCCGCCATCCGAAGACCGCCTGGTAGAAGGAGCGGGCGGCGTCGGGGTTCGGGACGTACAGTTCGGTCCAGGTCAGGGAGCCGGGGACGGTGGCCAGGTCGAAACCCGTGGTCGCGATGGGCTGCCAGACGGCGAACTCGGCCCCCTCGGGGTCGGTGAAACCGGCCATCCGGCCCTCGCCGAAGACGTCGTGGGGACCGAAGCGCACCGTGCCGCCCGCCTGCTCGACGGCCTTGGCCGTGGCATCGGCGTCGTCGGTGCCGAAGTAGAGGGTCCAGGCGGAGGTCGCCCCCACGTCGAGCGGCCCGACTGCGGCGACGGTCCTGCCGTCGAGCTGGAGGAAACCGTAGTCTCCGGCCTCGGGACCGGCGGCCTGGAAACTCCAGCCGAACAGGGAGCCGTAGAAGGCGGCCGAGGCCGCGACGTCGGGCGAACCCAGGTCGATCCAGCCGGGGGCGCCGGGGACGTGGTCAGTGGTGATCATGGCGTGCTTCCTGAGGAGGAGGATCAAGGACGTGTCCTCCGGAGACCACCACTGCGGGAAGGCGCCCCCTTCGGATCGCGCACAGCATCGCAGAGGCGACCGACAATTCCCGGCGCGCGATCAGAGGGCCCAGGTCGGCCGATATTCGACGTGCAATCTGCCCGAACGTCTCCGCCGGCCGAAGTCGATCTCCGCGCAGAAGTGGCCGTCCGGCCGCTCCGCCAGATGGGCGGGGGCCTCGGTGACCAGCGGACGGATCATGGTGGCGCCCGTGCGCCGGAACGCCTCTGGACCGCCGACGACGAAAAGCGTCCTGGCGGCCACGGCGAAGTGGAGGTGGTCGTGATACTCCCGGTGGGCGACCCGGTCGTGGTCGATCATGCCCGCGTCGGGGAAGACGTCCCCGGGAGGCGACACGGTGTGCGGACGTCCCGTCCCCAGCCTGGCCCGTACGGCGGGCCAGCGCGACGGGGGGAACCGCATGGAGTGGTGGACGAGCACCAGGTCCAGGGGCTCCACACCGGAGTCAGGAGCCGGTTCCTCCGGCGGGAGGTTGGCCCGCATGGGCAGGTGGACCAGCGAGTGACGGGAACGCGCGGCCAGCCCCCACGCCACGGCCAGTACGGCCGCCGCCTCACCGTCCACATACATGGCCAGGGCCCAGCCTCCGTCGTCGAAGAGGAAGGCCCGTCGTGGTGGCCGGTCGGGCCACAGCACCCGGTACTCGTCGCGGCCGAGCCGTACCCGGCTGATCCGCATCCGCTGTCCCGTCCGGGAAGAGCGCGTCATCCGGGAAGGCGCAGGAACGACGGGGGAACGTGGTCGGTGAGCCAGACGCCGTTGGCACTGATCCGGAACTCGTGACCCGCGGCCCGCATCGCCGCGGCGTCCACGACGAGGACGACCGGGACACCCCTGCGGGATCCGACCCGGGTCGCGGTCTCCCGGTCGGGGGAGAGGTGCACGTGGTGGCGGTTCATCGGCCGCAACCCCTCGGCGCGGATCGCGGCCAGGTTGCGCGCGACCGTGCCGTGGTAGAGGGTCGCGGGCGGCTCCGCCACGGGAAGGCCGAGGTCGACGGCGACGGAGTGGCCCTGGTTGGCCCGGATGCGGCCGTCCTCGATGACGTATCTCCGCTTGTCGTTGTCGGCGACGACCTGTTCCAGCTCGGCCGGGGAGAAGGGGAAGCCGTGCGCGGCGGCGGCCGTCAGGAGCGTGTCGACCTCGACCCAGCCACCGGCGTCGAGGGTGATCCCGATCCGCTCGGGCCGGTGCCGCAGGTGCTTGGCGAGATACTTGGAGATCCGCACCGTCCGCCGTTCGTCCATCACAGCCTTTCCAGGACGCCGCACCCGTGCTGCGGGCGGGCGGCCTCCACCGTTTCCCATGGATTCTCACGCGTCCGCGCGGGGCGGGCCAACACGTTTTCGCGCTCGCCCGCCCCGGCGTTCGTCCGGTCACCGGTCCCGGAGGAAGGCGAGCATCTCGGTGCGGGTGCCCTCGTCCGGCTCGACGGCCGAGGCCCGCCGTACCCAGTCCCGGGCCTGATCGGGTACGGCCTCCTCGGGCCAGACGGACAGGGCGGCCCAGGGGGAGTCGTCCGGAGACGTGCGGAGGAAGGCCAGGACGCTGAGCAGGCTGTTCAGCCTGCCGAGAGTGGCCTGCCGGGTGGCGAGGAGCTCGGCGAAGCGGCGGATGACGGGCAGGGCGTCGGGGTAGTCGTCCATGTCCTCGGCCGGCCCACCCTGTGCCAGGGCGGTCAGTATGTCCCCCGCGCCGTCGAGCAGGGCGTCGTCGACCTCCGCTTCGAGGAGCGCCGAGTACAGGTCACCGGTCGTGGCCGCGAGGTGGGCCAGGTACTCGTTCATGATGTCGTTGCGGAAGCCGTACCGCAGCAGCCAGGCCTTGATCTCCGGATCGTCGCAGTCCTTCGTGGGAGGAAAGCCGGGCAACGGGACGAACATCGGTACCGGCGAGGGGATCGGCCGGAAACGACAAAAGCCCCAGACTCTCGGCGCGCGCCGTGAGCTGGAGCTTCGTCTGTCCGTCGACCAGGCCGGGCCTGGCGGTGAATTCTGGTGGACGATACAGGGATTGAACCTGTGACCTCTTCCGTGTCAGGGAAGCGCTCTCCCGCTGAGCTAATCGTCCTCGTTGAAGAACCAGAGGTGGAGACGGGATTTGAACCCGTGTACACGGCTTTGCAGGCCGTTGCCTCGCCTCTCGGCCACTCCACCGGAGTGAGAGCCCGAAGACCCTTCGAGCGGAAGACGGGATTCGAACCCGCGACCCTCACCTTGGCAAGGTGATGCTCTACCACTGAGCCACTTCCGCGTGTTTTCGCCGGGTGTTTTCCCTGCGGCAACGAGAGAACTCTAGCGGGTTTTCCGAGTGCTTGCGTAACCGCGGTCAGCCGAGGCCGCGGAGACGCGGCGAAACCACGTTCGACGGCGGGCAGGTGATCCGTGGCCGCAGGAGCGTCCTGTCCTCCACCGTCGGCGACTGTCGGCGTGGGTCCACCCCGTCCAGGCGGAATTCGTCCCATCGGGCTCAGTGCGGTAGAAACACCAGGTGGAGTCGTTGAAACTGGGGTCGCTCGAGGTCTGGCCTCCGGTGGTCCTCGCCCCCATGGCGGGCATCACCAACGCGCCGTTCCGCACGCTGTGCCGGGAGCAGGGCGGGGGGCTGTTCGTCTGCGAGATGATCACCACCAGGGCGCTGGTCGAGCGCAACGCCAAGACGCTCAAGATGATCCGCTTCGGCCCCGGCGAGAGCCCGCGCAGCCTCCAGCTCTACGGGGTCGATCCGGCGACCGTGGGCAGGGCGGTCCGCATGGTCGCGGAGGAGGACCTGGCCGACCACGTCGACCTCAACTTCGGCTGCCCGGTGCCCAAGGTGACCCGGCGAGGCGGCGGGTCGGCGCTGCCGTACAAGCGGAACCTGCTGCGGGCCATTCTGCGTGAGGCCGTGCGCAACGCGGGGACGCTGCCGGTGACGATGAAGATGCGCAAGGGCATCGACGACGACCACCTCACCTACCTGGACGCCGGGCGCATCGCCGTCGAGGAGGGGATCGCCGCGGTCGCCCTGCACGGCCGTACGGCGGTGCAGCACTACGGCGGCACGGCCGACTGGGACTCCATCGCGCGGCTGAAGGAGGCGGTGACCGAGATCCCGGTGCTCGGCAACGGCGACATCTGGAGCGCCGAGGACGCGATGCGGATGATGGCGCGGACGGGCTGCGACGGTGTCGTCGTCGGCCGGGGCTGTCTGGGGCGCCCCTGGCTGTTCGCCGACCTGGCGGCGGCGTGCGACGGTGGCGCCGAGGTGGCCAGGCCGACGCTGGGACAGGTCGCCGCGACGATGGACCGGCACGCGACGCTGCTCACCGAGTGCTTCGGCAGCGAGCAGCACGCCGTCGCCGACTTCCGCAAACACGTCGGCTGGTACCTCAAGGGCTTCGTGGTCGGCGCCGACCTGCGCCGCCGCCTGGCCACCGCGGAGACCCTGGACGATCTCAGGCGGGGGCTGGCCGAGTTGGACCCCGGCCAGTCCTGGCCCGAGGGCGCCGACACCCCGCGCGGCAAGACCCATCCGCGTGAGCGCGTCCACCTGCCCGCCGGCTGGTTGGACGACCCCTACGAGATCGTCGTCCCGGACGCCGAGCTGGAGGTCTCGGGCGGCTGACCGGAGCCCACGGCCCAGGCCCGGTCAGCCGACCGTGTCGACCGGGCCGCCGCTGCGCCAGTAGACGTTGTTCTCCCGGCTCAGCAGCCCCTCGTCCACCAGATAGCGGCGCAGCGCCGCGTAGTCGTCGTGGAAGGCGCGCAGCGTGACGTCCACGTCCTTCTCCGGGTAGCGGACCCCGGGTTCGAAGACCTGGACGATGTAGTTCAGCACGACCAGCTGCTTGTCCCGTTTGCTGGGGATAGCCCTGAGCCGTCCCTCGACGAGGAAGGACCGCAGAATCCTCTCCTCAGCCGAGACCGCGGGCTCGGCGGGCTTGGCCGAGGCGTGCAGCAGCTCACGGAACCGTTCCCGCCGCGCCTCCCAGTTCCCCTTCTCGTCCCGTACGGCAAGCCCGCCACGCTCCAGCCTGTCCAGCGCCCGCCGCACGACCTGCCTGTCGGGCCCGGCCTCCTCGGGGGCGCCTCCCAGGACCAGGGTGGAGAACACCCGCAGCGTGTCCTCCTGGTAGAGCAGGCCGAGCACCTGCCTGATCGCCTCGTCGCTCATGCCCCCATTCTTGTCGGTCCCCTCTGGTAGTTCTGCACCATGCACAGTCGCGGAGTGAGCCCTGATGAGTTCCTGCGGATCGCGTCCTCGCTGCCGGAGGTCGAGCTGGTCCAGCACAGTGAGGAGTGGGTCGGGCTCAGGGTGAGGGGCAAGGGCTTCGGCTACCTGTCGGAGGCCAAGCAGAGCGCGCAGCTCAAGGCGACCCTGGCCGAGCAGGCGGCGATGGTCGGCGAGAGTCCGGAGGTCTACGGCCGGTCGTGGACCAGCGGCCAGTTCGGCTGGGTCGAGATCCGCCTGTCGCTGGCCGACCCCGAGGAGCTGACCGAGGTGGTCACCGAGGCCTGGTGCCTGACCGCTCCCCGCTCCCTGGCCGCCGACCACGAGCGCCGCCTGGGCCTGGTCCCCCTGTCCCCGGACCTGGTGGACGACTGAAAACCCCGTTACAACCGATTCAGGCCGATCACATGCACGACAGCGCGGCCCTCCTCGTCGGAGGCGCCCAGGTCGACCTGGGCGTCGATGCCCCAGTCGCCGTCGCCCGCCGGGTCGGCGATGACCTGGCGGACCCGCCAGAACTCCTTCTCCTCCTCGATGCGGAGCAGGCCGGGGCCACGGGCGTCGGGGCCGGTGCCGATCTCGTCGTGGTCGTCGTAGTAGGCGTCGAGCGCGGCTCCCCAGTCGACGTCGGGGGCCAGCTCGGCCAGTTCCTCCTCCCTCTCCACGGCGGCCAGCTCGACCAGCCGGAACATCGCGTTGCGCACCAGCACCCGGAAGGCGCGGCTGTTGGCGGTGACGGGCTTGGTCTTCTCCTCAAGGGAGGGCGCCTCGATCTCGCCGGAGGGGTTCTGCAGCTGCTCCCACTCGTCCAGGAGGCTGGAGTCGACCTGCCGGACCAGTTCGCCGAGCCATTCGATGAGGTCGATGAGGTCCTCGGTCTTGAGGTGCTCGGGGATGGTCCGTGACAGGGTGCGGTAGGCGTCGGCGAGATAGCGCAGTACGGTGCCCTCCGACCTGGCCAGCTCGTAGAACTGGACGTAGTCGGCGAAGGTCATCGCCCGTTCGTACATGTCCCTGACGACCGACTTCGGGCTGACGGTGTAGTCGCCGACCCAGGGGTGACCGCGGCGGTAGGTCTCGTAGGCGCCCAGCAGCAGGTCGGCGAGCGGCATCGGGTAGGTGACCTCGTTGAGGAGCTCCATCCGCTCCTCGTACTCGACGCCGTCGGCCTTCATCTGCGCGACGGCCTCCCCCCTGGCCTTGTTGAGCTGGGCGGACAGGATCTGCCTCGGGTCGTCGAGGATGGACTCGATGATCGAGACCATGTCCAGGGCGTAGGAGGGCGACTCCATGTCCAGCAGTTCGAGGCTGGCGAGGGCGAAGGTGGACAGCGCCTGGTTGAGTGCGAAGTCCTCCTGCAGGTCGACGGTGAGCCGGGCCATCCTGCCCTGTTCGTCGGCCTCGGGAAGCTTCTCGACCACGCCGCCGGCCAGCAGGGAGCGGTAGATCGCGATGGCCTGGCTGATGTGCCGCCGCTGCAGTTTGCGGTCCTCGTGGTTGTCGGTGAGCAGGTGTTTCATCGCGGCGTAGCAGTCGCCCGGCCGGTTGATCACCGCCAGGAGCATCGCGTTGCTGACCTTGAACCGGGAGGTCAGCGGTTCGGGTTCGGCGGTCTGCAGCTTCTCGAAGGTCTCCTCGCTCCAGCCGACGAAGCCCTCCGGCGGCTTCTTGCGGGAGTAGCCGCGCCGCCGCTTGGGGTCGTCGCCGATCTTGGCCAGGGCCCGTTCGTTCTCGATGACGTGTTCCGGGGCCTGGCAGGCGACGTAGCCGATGGTGTCGAAGCCCGCCCGGCCCGCGCGTCCGGCGATCTGGTGGAACTCGCGGGCGCGCAGCCGCCGTACCTTGTTGCCGTCGTATTTGCTCAGCGCGGTGAACAGCACCGTCCTGATCGGCACGTTGACGCCGACGCCGAGGGTGTCGGTGCCGCAGATGACCTTCAGCAGGCCCGCCTGGGCGAGCCGTTCGACCAGTCTGCGGTACTTGGGCAGCATTCCCGCGTGGTGCACGCCGATGCCGTGCCGTACGAGACGGGACAGGGCGCGGCCGAAGCGCGTGGTGAACCGGAAGTTGCCGATCATGGCGGAGATGGCCTCCTTCTCCGCCTTGGTCGACATGTTGATGCTCATCAGGGCCTGTGCCCGCTCCATGGCCGCGGCCTGGGTGAAGTGGACGACGTAGACCGGGTACTGGTTGGTGGTGAGCATCTCCTCCAGGGTCTCGTGGAGGGGGGTGAGCCGGTAGGAGTAGACCAGGGGCACCGGGCGCTCGGCGTGCTTGACGACCGCGGTCGGCCTGCCGGTGCGGCGGGTGAGGTCGGCCTCGAACCTGGTGACGTCGCCCAGCGTCGCCGACATCAGGATGAACTGCACGTTCGGCAGTTCGATCAGCGGCACCTGCCAGGCCCAGCCCCGGTCGGGTTCGGCGTAGAAGTGGAACTCGTCCATCACGACCTGGCCGATGTCGGCCTGGGCGCCGTCGCGCAGCGCGACGTTGGCGAGGATCTCCGCGGTGCAGCAGATGACGGGGGCGCCGGGGTTCACGCTGGCGTCCCCGGTCATCATGCCGACGTTCTCGGTGCCGAAGATCGCGCACAGGTCGAAGAACTTCTCCGAGACCAGGGCCTTGATCGGCGCGGTGTAGAAGGTGCGCACGTCCCGGGTGAGCGCGACGAAGTGCGCTCCGGCCGCGACCAGGCTCTTTCCCGAGCCGGTCGGGGTCGACAGGATCAGGTTGTTGCCCGAGACGACCTCTATCAGCGCCTCCTCCTGGGCGGGATAGAGGGTGAGCCCACGCTCGGCGTTCCACTCGACGAAGGCGTCGAAGATGGTGTCGGGGTCGGCGTCGATCTCTTCTGGCAGGCGATCTACAAGGCTCACGGTTCAATACTGCCGAAGAACTGGAGGTGGTCGGACCGGCCCGGCGGCCACCACGCGCCGGAACCGCCCCACTTAATCACGATAAATCGGGATTTGACGGGGTGTTGAAACCGGGGAGTGGCCGAGCAACAGGCCCGTCACCAGCATGCCCGCCCCCACCATCGGCACCGGCCCGGGAACGAAGCCCATCACGGTGAAGATCAGCAGCCCCGCCCCGGTCAGCGCCCCGGCCACCACGATCCTGGCCGTCCCGCCCCGGTACGGCGAGGCCGCGCCCGCCGCCTCGAACCTGGCGAACCCCCGCAGCAGCGGCCACAGCGCCAGGACGAGCACGAGCAGCCAGTGCGGCCATCCGGACAGCCACGCGGACGTCCCCGGCTCCGGCGTCGAGACACCGAGACCCACCACGACCACCGCGGTCACCACGAACAACGCGCTCATGTGCCACAGGTAGACGGTCATCATCCTGGAACCGGCCCAGCGCAGTGCCCTGGCGACCCCGGGCCATCCCGCGAACTCCGTGATCCACGGGCGCAGCGCGGCGGCGAGCCCGATCTGGCCGACGCCGACCGCCAGCAGCGCGATCGTCGGCGGCGCCATGTTCGAGACGGCCGCCCCCGGCATCCCGATCATGCTGCCCGGATACGGGCCGAAGGCCACCAGGGCGGCCGCCGTGCCGTACCCGGCGAGTGCCAGCAGCCAGGGGCGGCCAAGGCGCCCGTCGGCGTAGAGGAAACCGAGCTGGTGCACGGCCAGCCAGACCAGTCCGACGTTGACGAACCCGATCACCTCAAGCCCGCTGGTGAAACGCGCGACGTCGGCCACCACGGCCCCGGCGGACAGGGCCACGGGCACGCGCCAGCCGTACACCATGTTGAGCCTGAGCATCCGCGGGGTCAGCGCGACCACGACCAGGTAGACCGCCAGGAACCACAGCAACTGCCCGGCCAGCCGCGCGGCCGTGACCACCGGCTGCTGCGGAACGCCCAGGGCGAGCAGCAGGTGCGGCAGCGGGATCCAGACCGCGGCCAGCGGCACAACGGGCAGGGCCAGCCTGCGCAGCCGCGCCGCCAGCCAGACCGGGATCGTCTCCCCACGCCGTACGGCCGCGCGCCAGCTGATCGCGTTGGCCGCGCCCCCGGCGAAGAACACCAGCGGCATCACCTGGCTGATCCAGGTGATCGCCCACGCCCAGCCCGTCGCCAGCGCGTTCCCCGTGGTGATCCGGCCCTCGGCGAACGAGAGCACCGGCATGCTCCAGTGCTGGAGCACGACCAGGGCCATGCCGAACACACGCAGAACGTCCAGAAAAGGGTCACGTCCCGGAGGAGGCGGTGCGGAGCGGGCCGTCGAACGGGGGGCGATGAGGGTCACGGGGGTCTCGATTCTCGGGAGAACTCGGGGAGGGGCCGGTGAGACGACCCTCCCGCGCGGCCCCGTGCCGGCGCAGTAACGCACGCATCCGTCTTGACCTCGCCGTCACCCCCCTGCCCGGGGTAGGGAAAACCCCACCCCTTGACACCGGCACGCAGGGTCGAAGGACCGCTACGGCGCTCATACGGTTGGCGGCATGAGAACCGTCTTGCGCCGCATCGGCTCCGACACCCGATATCTGATCGCCGGGTTCCCGCTTTCCCTCGTCTTCTTCGTCCTGGCGGTGGTGGGTTTCTCCGCGGGCGTCGGAACGGTGGTCGTCTGGGTCGGTCTGCCGATTCTGGCGGGAACGCTCATGATGGCGCGTGGCATGGCCGATGTGGAGCGGCGGATGCTGCCCGAGATACTCGGCCGTCCCGTGCCCAGGCCGCGCTACCGGCCGGCACCGGAGCGCGCCGGAGCGTTCCGCCGCATGGTGAACCCGCTGACCAGCGGGCAGTCGTGGCTCGACCTGCTCTACGGCATCGTGTCCCTCCCGCTGGCCATCCTGACCTTCGTCGTCGCGGTCGTCTGGTGGGCGGGCACGATCCTGGGGCTGACCTACCCGATCTACGGATGGGCCATCGCCAGGATGCCGGACAACCACGGACTCGCCGAACTGCTCGGGTTCGGCGACAGCGCCGTGGTCGAGGTGGCGTTCAACACCGCCATCGGGGTGCTGTTCGCCGTCACCCTGCCGTTGATGCTGCACGGCGCCGCGCTGGTGCGGGCGGGCCTCGGCCGCGCCATGCTGACCGGCGTCGCCGAACTGCACGAGCGCATCGACGACCTGGCCCAGGGCCGGGCGGCCGCGGTCTCCGCCGAGGCGAACGCGCTGCGCCGTCTCGAACGCGACATCCACGACGGGCCGCAGCAGCGCCTGGTCTCCCTGGCCATGGACCTGTCCCGGGCCCAGCGCCAGCTCAAGCGCGACCCGCAGGCGGTCGAGGAGATGCTCAGCCAGGCCATCACCTCGACCAGGGAGACCCTGGACGAGTTGCGGGCCCTCTCCCGGGGCATCGCGCCCCCCATCCTCACCGACCGGGGACTGGCCCCCGCCCTCGCCGCGCTGGCCGGCCGCTGCACGATCCCGGTCGAGCTCGACATCCAGATCACCGGCCGCTTCGCCGCCGCCATCGAGAACACCGTCTACTTCGTGGTCGCCGAGTCCCTGACCAACGTGGCCAAGCACAGCCACGCGAACGTCTGCACGGTGACGCTGAGCAAGGCCGGTGGCGTCCTCATGCTGACCATCGGGGATGATGGGGTCGGCGGTGCGCACACCGCCAAGGGACATGGCCTGTCCGGCCTGACCGACCGTCTCAAGGCGGTCGACGGGACACTCGCGGTCGACTCACCGCTGGGCGGGCCGACGGTGATCGTGGCGGAGGTTCCGTGCGGGTAGTCGTGGCCGACGACGCAGTCCTGATCAGGGAGGGCCTGATCAGGCTGCTTGAGGAGTTCGGATGCGAGGTGGTGGCGGCCGTCGGCGACGGTGACCGGCTGATCGAGGCCGTCGCCGAGCACAGGCCCGACGTCTCGGTCGTGGACGTCAGGATGCCTCCGAGCTTCACCGACGAGGGCCTGCGGGCGGCCGTCGAGGCGCGCAGGCGGGTGCCGGGCGCGCCGGTGCTGATCCTGTCCCAGTACGTGGAGGTCTCCTATGCCGACGACCTGCTCGCCGACGCCAGGGGCGCGGTCGGCTATCTGCTCAAGGACCGGGTCGTCGACGTCGACGACTTCATGGCGGGCCTGCGCGCGGTCGCGACCGGGGGCACCGTCTTCGACCCGCAGGTGGTGGCGCAGCTGATGGTACGGCGCCGCCGCGACGACCCGCTCGCCCAGCTCACCCCGAGAGAGCGCGAGGTGCTCGGCCTGATGGCGGAGGGCAGGTCGAACCCGGCCATCGGACGCCAGCTGGTGATCAGCGACGGCGCGGTCGAGAAGCACATCCGCAGCATCTTCGCCAAGCTCGGCCTCTACGCCGAGGACGGCGACCAGCACCGCCGCGTCCTGGCCGTCCTGGCCTACCTGCGCTCCTAGGAACATGCGGGCCCACGACCTGTCCGCCGGAGAGGCGGTGCTGGCCCGGGTGCACGGCGTCGCCCGTGAGGCGGCCCGCCTGTACGGCCTGCCGGACGCCGAGGTCACGCTGATCAACGTGTCGGAGAACGCCACCTACCGGATCGACGACCCGGCGACCGGGGAACGCCGGATCCTGCGGGTGCACCGGCTCGGCTACCACTCGGCCCCGGCCATCATGTCGGAGCTGGCGTGGCTGGAGGCGCTCAGACGTGAGGCCGGGGTCAGGACCCCCGAGGTGATTCCCACGCCCGGGGGACGGCGGGTGCTGACCGTTCCCGGCGCGCAGCCCCGCGACTGCGTGATGTTCGAGTTCCTGCCGGGCGCAGAACCGCCCCAGGACGACGCCCTGGTGGCCGGGTTCGAGCGGCTGGGCGCGCTCACCGCGCGGATGCACCGGCACGCGCGCGCCTGGCGGCCCCCCGCCTGGTTCACCCGTTTCCACTGGGACCACGACGCGGCCCTGGGCGTCGAGTCGCGCTGGGGCCGCTGGCGGGACGGGGTGGGCGTCGACGACCGGGCCCGTGCCGTACTGGGGCGGCTCGACGCGCGGCTGCGGGAACGGCTGCGCCGCTTCGGCCGGGGCCCGGAGCGCTACGGCCTGATCCACGCGGATCTGCGCCTGGCCAACCTGCTGGTGACCGGTGGCGGGGAGCCCAGCGTGATCGACTTCGACGACTGCGGTTTCGGGTGGTACCTCTACGACCTGGCCGCAGCGCTCAGCTTCATCGAGCACGACCCCAGGGTCCCCGAACTGGTCGACGCCTGGCTGCGGGGCTATCGCGCCGTCACCCCCCTGCCCGCGCGGGACGAGGCGGAGGTCTGGACGTTCGTCATGTTCCGCCGCCTGCTGCTGGTCGCCTGGATCGGCACGCACACCGGCGTGGAGACCGCAGCCGAACTCGGCGCCGCCTACACCGAGGGAACCTGCGAGCTGGCCGAGCGCTACCTGTCCGGGAGACTGTGAGGCCCGCGGCAGCTGTCGCACCTTCCGGCCTCGCCGTACTCGCGGAAGACGAGCTGGTCGGGCGCGATCAGGTTGACGCCGTGGATGAAGTTCGCGTGGATCTCGGGGACGCGGGTGATGGTCCTGACGACCGCGTTGGCGACCAGGTGACCGGAGATCCCGGCGGAGGCGGCCGTGACGCCGGGGCCGCCGAGGTCGACGGACAGGCCAAGGGAGTCGGCGTGCAGCGGGGTCTGGAGGTTCCTGTGCCGTTCCTGTGCCTCGATGACGCACTCGTAGCAGAGCCCGTGTCCGGGCAGGAAGACGCCGACCGTCACGAAGGGACCGTTGTAGCCGCCGCCGACCCACGGCAGCCCGGCGGCCGCGCACGCCCGGCTCGTCCACACCCTGATCCCGCCGGGCCCGCCGGGTTCGTCGGCGCACAGCGCCACCACGTCGTAGCCGTCCATCAGCCGGGCCAGGTCCTCCTGGGAGGTGGTCCGCGCCCGCTCGCCGGTGATCCGCACGTCGGAGTTGAGGGCGCGCAGCCGCTCCAGGGCGGTCTCGGCCTTCGGCCTGCCCACGTCCCGTTCGGAGTAGAGGACCTGCCGGTTGAGGTTCGACAGTTCGACCAGGTCGGGATCGACGCAGTGCAGGGTCCCGACGCCGGAGGCCACCAGGGCCTGCGCCGCCGTCGCCCCGGTGCCGCCCAGGCCGATCAGGAGGACCCGGGCCTGGCGCAGCCGCAGCTGAGCCTCCCAGCCGTGCTCTCTCGGGGTGAGGTCGGCCCAGCGGAAGAAGGCGTGGCTGCGGCTGTAGCGCTCCCTTTCGCGGGGGGACAGCTCCTCGGGCGCGCTCGCCCCCGCGTCCTCGACGTGACCGGAGCGGATCAGTTCGCCGACCAGCTCGGCCGCCTCGGCGGCGGGCAGGCCGGTCAGGAGCCCGGCGATCTCGGCGGGGCTCCGGGTGCCGTCCATCGCCCGCAGCGCCTCCCACACCAGGCCGTCCGGATCCTCGATCTCCTCCGCCACCCCGTAGACCTGGCCGCCGATCCGGATTCTGCCGTCCGCCAGCCGGTAGGCGGTGTGCTCCTTCTTCACTCTCGGTAACCGCACGGCCTCCCCCGGAGGACCTCACTGGGCCGGTCCGGCGTCACTCGGGAGACACCGGACCGGCCGGAACCCTAGGTGTCAGTTGCCACTGGAGTTGCTGGCGACGTTACCGGCCATCTCGATCTTGTCGAGCCTGCGGATGCGGATTCTTCTCTTGATCTGTGCCGCACCCGCGGTGGGCCTCGGGCTCTTGTCGTTTCCGGCCATCACGCACTCCATCCGAATCGGCCGTGCTGGTCTTTCCTTCGAGCTGTCCCGCCTTACTGATGATCATAATGGGAGGCGACGGAAACGACTTCAACCCTCTTTCTCGCTTTAGTGGGATTTGGACGGTATTTACTTCTGAAGTATGTCGTTCCCGAAGTCATGAAGGCCGTCAATGGCAGAGCGACACCCGCGAAACCGGCCATCAGAAGAACCGGCGCGCTTCCCAGAGCCGCCTCGGCGGGGCCGGTGAGAATCAGGCCGAGAGGAGTGAGCGCGGAGGCGGCGATCCAGTCGAGCGAGACCACGCGCGCCAGCCGTTCCGCGGGCACCTCGTGCTGGAGCGAGACCACCCACTGCACGGAGAAGACCTCGATCCCGAACCCGGCCAGGGCGAAACAGACGTAGACGATCCACGGGGCCTGCGAGAAGCACAGGGCCGGAGGCACCAGCCCGTACGCCGTCAGCCCCGTGATCGCCGCGAGCCCCGGCCGCCGGGGCTTCCAGAGCATGCTGAACACCCCTCCCGCCAGGCCGCCGACGGAGAGCAGGGCGAGACCGGTCCCGTAGAAGGCGTCGCCCCCGAAGCTCTCCCTGGCCAGGACCGGGAGCAGGACCTGCGCCGGGGCGATCGTGAGCATCGACTGCAGCGCGGTCACCACGATGACGGTCCCGATCCAGCGCCTCAGCCAGACCTCGCGCACCCCCTCGGCGATCTCCCGCCAGGCCGAGGCCCTGGCCGTACGGACGACCACGGGCTCCCGCAGGAGGACCAGGGCGCACAGGCTGAACGCGAAGGCCCCCAGGGCCGCCACGAAGGCCGCCCTGACCGGGGCCGACGAGACCAGGAGGGCGCCGAGGCCGGGACCGGCGATGGCGCCGACACGCCAGGAGACGGCGTTGAGGGCCGCCCCCGCGGGCCGCTGCTCCGGGGTGAGCACCGACCCGAGGCACGCCTGGAAGGCGGGGCGGAAGAAGGCCTCGGCCGCCCCGGCGAGGAAGACCATCCCGCCGAGCACCCAGGCCGAGGTGACGCCCGCCAGGCCGGCCATGACCACGCAGCACAGGAACGCCTGCGAGGCGAGCATGACGTGCCGTCTGGGCAGCCGGTCGGCCCACACGCCGCCGAAGAGCCCGAACAGGACCAGGGCGGCCCAACGCGAGGCGAGCACCGCCCCGACCTCCGTGGCGGTGCCGCCCGCGTCGAGCAGTGAGACGACGACCGCGACGGGAAACACCTGGTCTCCGGCCACGGAAGCGATAAGGCTTATCCAAAGGGTCCGGAATTCCCGATTTCCTAATACCGAGCCGGTGAGCCACTTTGGGATAAGCCTTCGGAGGGCGCTCATGCTGGTGAATGATGCGCTATTTCCCCGTGGGTAACAAGGTTGTCAAGGGCGCTGTAGCGCCTCTCTTATCTCATCGTCGTCAGGGGCGAGATCCAGCGCCCGGGTGAGGTCGGCCACGGCCTCCTCCTCCCGTCCGGCGGCGCGCAACGCCATCGCCCGGTTGAACAGCAACGCCGGGTCGGCGCCGGGTTCGAGGGCCCGGGTGAAGTCGGAGACCGCTCCCTCGGGGTCGCCGGTCTCGAACGCCAGCATCCCCCGGCTCGCCCAGGCCGCCATCAGCGAGGGGGAGAGCTCGATGGCCCTGTCGAAGGCGGCCCTCGCCCGTTCGGTACGGCCCTGCGCCATCTCGATCTGGCCGAGTGCGCACAGCAGGTACGGGTTGAGCGGGTCGATCCGCAGCCCCGCCTCCGCGTCGGCCCTGGCCCTGCCGTACTCGCCGAGCGCGGCCAGCAGGCCCGCCCGGTTGGCGAGCCCGTCCACGAACTCCGGGTCGAGTTCGAGAGCGTGGTCCAGGTCGGCGAGCGCTCCCTCGTGGTCACCGGCCGAGAAGCGGATCTCGGCCCGGTTGTAGTACGGCTCGGGGAAGGGCGGCCCGACCCGCATCGCCGTCTCGTAGTCGGCGACCGCCTCCTGGCTCCTGCCCAGCCGGTGGAGCAGGTTCCCCCGGTCGATGTAGTAGTCGGGATGGCCGGGATCGATCCCGATCACGGTGTCCAGGTTCTCCAGGGCCTCCTCGGGGCGGCCCAGCGCGACGGCCAGCTGAGCCCTGTTGGCCAGCAGCACCATCCGGTGGATCGGGTGCTCACCGGGCGGCAGGTCCCGCTCCGCCAGGCCGAGCGCCTCCTGGACGAGGTCGAAGGCCCTGCCGGGACGGCCGAGGCGCAGCTCGACCAGTGCCCGGCCGTTGAGGTCGAAGCCCAGCCTGAAGGCCCGTTCGCGGGGGTCGGGAAGCAGCCCGGAGATGGCGACGGCCTGGTTCACCCAGGCGAGCGCGGCCTCGGGGTCGCGCCTGGCCGGATCGTGGTCGCGGACCTTGAGCATGGCCGTCGAGTAGGCCGCGGAGGCGTGCGTGACGGGGGAGACGCTCTCTCTCCTGGCCCGGTCGAACAGGGCCAGGGCCTCGGGCTCGCGGCCGAGCGCGCCCAGCGCGGTCGCGGTGTCGTGCACCAGCCGCCACCAGGTCTCCTCGGGAGTCTCCCGGGTCTCGGCGGGACCGGCCAGGGCCAGCGCGCGTGATCCCAGCTCGGCGGCCGCGTCGTGACAACCCGCCTCAAGACACCACTCGACGGCGAAGCGCAGCGCCTCGACCGCGCTGTGCGGCCGCGTGCCGTGCTCACGGTGGTGCGGGATCGCGCCGAGCCGCGCCCCGATCGTCCCCTCCCGCTCCAGCGCGTCGGCGAGCGCGTCGTGCTCCTCGGGGCTGAGGGACTTCTCCGGCACGACCTGCCCGCCGGTCACCACGGTCAGCAGCCCGGGGTCGATCCGGCGGCGCAGCACCGCCAGCAGTTCCCTGTCGGTCGGGTCCGCCTCGTGGACGTTCTCCACGACGAGCGTCCTGGGCCCGGTCTCGGCCAGATGCTCGCGGAGGAACTCGGCGAACCCGTTCGACAGACGCAGGGTACGGCGGGGCGCGTGGACCAGGATCCGCTCCGCCTTCGGCAGCAGACCGGTCAGCGACCGGCGCCTGAGCGGGATCAGGTGCTGCGCGTCGGGCGCCACCGCCCGCAGCTCTATGTCGTAGCGGGCCACCAGCTCGGGCCGCGCGACGGGCACGAGAGCAGAGACGATCGCGCTCGCGGCCGTGTACGGCCCGCGCAACCGCCGGTCGGCGTCCACGGGGGGCAGGAGCAGCGGGGCGAGGGGCGGGTCCTCCTGGGGGAACGATCCCAGACTCACCGGTCTCCTTTAAGTCACCTGTGTGTTCGTAAGGGGCCGGCGCCCACCACTGGGCGCCGGTTCCGTTGGCTCGACGTCAGCCGACATGCTTGGGGCTGGCGGCTCCGCTGAGCGTAATCGTGCCGGGCTTGTGAACAATTACTCGCTTCATTGCGTTGCCTCTCCCATAAATAAGAACAAATCGCAAGTATTCGCACCAGTCATATGGATTGACAAGGCATATCCTCAGACTGGCCGAATCAGGACACACCTATGGACAAACCGGTTCAAGAGGCATATTTCTGGCGAGGCTGTGTCCAGTGAAAGCCCATACGCGCCTGATCGGAGGAGTCGGCATGACGGGTCGCCCGAGCCCGTACGTGCCCGATCCGGCGGGGCCGGGCACGTACGGTCACGCGGTGTGCTCGTACGGCAGGGCACTTCCGCGCCGTGGGGCGGGGCGGAAGGCGGGCGCCGGGGGCGGGGTCACCTGGTGTGGGCACGCTCCCAGAGTACGACGGGCTCCGGCGCGGAGCCGCGCGGGTGCCGGAAACGACCCCTGACCTCCCTGTGTGCCGCGCGCCTGGCGAGACCTCCCGGGTGCCGGCGGTGCGGCGCCGGGAGTGCGGGGGCCTCTGGGGGAACGGGTGCGAGAAGAGGTCCCGGAGGACGGCGGGGTGCCTCGTGGGAGGAAAGCATCTTCTGGGGAATGAGGGACTCAACGGTAAATCCGCCTCTTCTGGTGGAGAAATCGAGATAAGTCCCCATGGTTTATTTCTTGGAAAAGTCAAGTGTTGGGATGACTTTTCTGGAAAAGCCTGGATATTGGGGAGGGGGTCCGGAAACCGCTCCACGGGACGGTCCGGCCCGCGGCCCGCCGTACCGGAGCGTGACCGGTTCCGGCGCGCCTCAGCCGGGCAGCGCCGTCCGCTCCCCGGGGACGTCCCCGGGACGGGAGCGGCGCCTGCGCCTGAGGGGGACACCGGGGAGGGCGACGTTGATGAAGGCCTCGGCCTGGAGGGCGGCGATGCCGATGCGCGGCAGGTCGCGGGCGGCCGGGTAGACCACGAACCTGGGGATCCACAGCGGGTGGAACTTCGCGTTGAACCTGTACAGCGACTCGATCTGGAACCACCGGGACAGGAAGACGAGCACGGCGTGCCAGGCGCGGAGCACGGGGCCCGCTCCCAGCCGTTCGCCCCTGGCCAGCACCGCCCGGAACATCGCGAAGTTGAGCGAGACCCTGCTCACCCCGAGTTCGGGGGCGGCCTGAAGGGCCTTGACGATCAGCAGTTCGTTGAGCCCCGGATCGGCGTCGCGGTCACGGCGCATCAGGTCCAGGGAGATGCCGTCCCGTCCCCAGGGCACGAAGTGCAGCACGGCCCGGATGTCCTCGCCGGGCGGGGCGGCGCCGTCCTCACAGGACCGGTGTGCGGTGACGACGACGCACTCGTCGTCCGCGGGGTCGCCGAAGCGGCCGAGCGCCATGGAGAAGCCCCGTTCCGTCTCCGTTCCGCGCCAGGAGTCCGCGGCCTCGCGGATGAGCCTCCTCTCGGTCTCGGAGAGGGTCCCGACCCGCCGCACCCGGCAGGTGTAGCCCGCGCGTTCGACGCGGTTGACCATCTGGCGGACGTTGCGCATCGCCCTGCCCTGGAGGGTGAAGCCCGCCGTCTCGACGACGGCCTCGTCGCCGATCTCCAGGGCGGACAGGTCGCCCTCCCGCGTCCAGACCTCGCCGCCCGCCTCGCTGCACCCGATCACGGCGGGCACCCAGGCATGCCGGGTCGCCTCGTCGAGGAAGCGCCTGATCGCGCCGGGCCACGCCTCGATGTCACCGACGGGGTCGCCGCTGGCGAGCATGACCCCGGCCACGACCCGGTAGGCGATCGCGGCCTTGCCGGAGGGGGAGAAGATCACGCTCTTGTCGCGGCGCAGCGCGAAGTAGCCCAGCGAGTCGCGGGCGCCGTGCCGGGCGAGCATCTCCCGCACGGCCTCCTCCTGCTCCCCGCTGAGCTCGGCGGCCGGCTTCTCCGGGCGCAACGCCAGGTAGGCGGTCGTCACCGCGGTGAGCAGCCCGAGGCCGGTGAGGGAGAAGTAGACCAGGTCGGCGGTCCTGCCGGAGGAGTAGACGACCGGTCCCTCCAGGCCGACGAGTCCCAGCAGCACGTGCTGGAGCCGGTCGCTGAGACTCGGGTCCCCGACGATGGTGTGCGGGTGGGTGTTGACCACGACCCAGCCGATGGCGACGTCCAGGACGAACATGAGCAGGAGGTTCCACACCGCGCGCCAGCGCGTCCTGGGGTCGGAGAGGGCGTGGAACTCGCGGCGGTTGACGACGAGCACCGCGAAGACCAGCATGCTGATCGCGGCGCCGATGATCCGGTGCATGTGCACGAGTTCGATGAGGGCGCTCAGCGGCAGCAGCAGGACCACGGTCCGCCACGCCCGCACCTTCCTGCGCTTGAGGGCGTGGGCGAGCATGACGAGCAGGATGCCCATGACGAGAGAGGCCGCCTGGGCGATCGAGGTGACCGTGCCCGGCAGGAAGCCCGCGATCTCACTGACCCGCGTCCCCCTGAACGGGGGGACGACGGCCTTGACGATGTCCAGAATCCCGATCGTCAGCGACGCGTAGCCCGCCGCGGCGGGCACCCAGGGGCGGGAGATGGGTGGACGTTCCCTCATGAGAGGAGGCTAAGCGGTGACGGTCGTCGCTCCGCGCAAGCCCGGCCAACACGACGTTAACTGCGGCCTTACCCGCGCTGAGTAAGTTTGGCGCACAGATCGAGCGGGGACGCGGTAACCGGGTGAGGGGCGGCATGGGAATCACCGCAGTCGGGGTGCAGCTTCTCTTCGGCCTGCTCGCCGTCGCGGCGCTGGCGGCGTCGGTCTGGGCCTGGCCGCTGCTGAGCGGGCGGACCTGGCGTTCGGTCCTCGGCCGGGTCGGGGTGCTCGCGGGAAACCAGATTCTCACCCTGGTGGCGCTCGGCCTGGTGGCGAACGCCTACTTCGGGTTCTACGGCTCCTGGGGTGACCTGCTCGGCACCGAAGGCGACGCGGCGCCGCCCATCGTCGCCGGGGACGGCCGGACCGCCGCCTCGGGACGTCCCGGCCAGGGAGTGACCGAGGTCGGCCAGGTCGCCCTGCCCCCGGGTACGGCGGGCAGGCTGGAGCAGGTCGTCATCTCGGGCGGGGAGAGCGGGATCTCCTCTCCCGGATACGTCTACCTGCCCCACGAGTACTTCGAGAAGAAGTACGCCGGCCGGCGCTTCCCGGTGATCCTCGCGCTGACCGGTTACCCGGGAGACGCCAGGAACCTGATCACCAGGCTGAACCTTCCCGCCATGGCCGCGAAGTCGGTCGCCGGGAAGCGGATGCCTCCCACGATCATGGTGCTCATGCGTCCGACGGTCGTCCCGCCCCGCGACACCGAGTGCGTGGACGTGCCCGGCGGGCCCCAGGTGGAGACGTACTTCACCAGGGACCTGCGGGCGGCCGTCGCCGCCTCCTACCGGACGGGTCTCGACGCGCGGAGCTGGGGCGTCTTCGGCGGTTCGACCGGCGGCTACTGCGCGCTGAAGATGTCCATGCGCCATCCGGAGGCGTTCTCGGCCGCGGTCTCCCTGTCCGGCTACTTCCGCGCGGCCGTCGATGTGACCACGGGCGACCTGTTCGGCGGGAGCGCGAGGCTGCGCGAGGAGAACGACCTGATGTGGCGGCTGCGGAACCTGCCGGTCCCGCCCGTCTCGGTGCTGGTCACCAGCAGCGAGAGGGGGGAGAGCGGCTACGCCGACACCCGCGCGTTCCTGGCGCTGGCGAGGGAACCGATGCGGACCGCGTCGCTGATCCTGCCCAGTGGTGGCCACAACTTCAACACCTGGAACCGGGAGATCCCCCAGGCGCTGCCCTGGCTGGGCGAGCGGCTGCACGCCCCGGCGGCTTCCGGGGAGCACTCCGCCCAGGCGGGCGGCCGGGCCGTACGGCAGGGGCGGAAATGAACGATCCCCCCCGGGCCGTGGCCCGGGGGGGATCGCTGGGATGGTGGACGATACAGGGATTGAACCTGTGACCTCTTCCGTGTCAGGGAAGCGCTCTCCCGCTGAGCTAATCGTCCTCGTCGAAGAACCAGAGGTGGAGACGGGATTTGAACCCGTGTACACGGCTTTGCAGGCCGTTGCCTCGCCTCTCGGCCACTCCACCGAGCGGGGCCGCGGCCCCTGTTCGAGCGGAAGACGGGATTCGAACCCGCGACCCTCACCTTGGCAAGGTGATGCTCTACCACTGAGCCACTTCCGCGTGTGTTCCCGGACGAGCCGGTCTCACGGACAGAACTCTAGCGAATACTCGCCGACTCCCCAAACCGGATCTCGCCGCCGCAGGGGGTTCGTGACTCCCATGGACACTTCGATACCGGGCGAAAGATGTGAAAGGTAACGTCAGGGCATGGTCGCCGAACACATCGCCGCCGATGCTGACATCGCCCCCGTCGCCGCGCTCATCGCCGATCCGGCGAGGGCCGCGATGCTGACCGCGCTGCTGGACGGCCGCGCGCTGGCCGCCGGTGAGCTGGCCGGGCTCGCCGGGGTGAGCCCGCCGACCGCCAGCTCCCACCTGGCCAGGTTGCTGGAGGGCGGGATGGTCGAGGTCATCGCCCAGGGAAGACACCGCTACTACCGCCTTGCGGGCCCCGAGGTCGCCGAGGTGCTGGAGGTCCTCGCGCGGGTGGGGGCGCGTCCCGAGGTCCGCTCCCTGCGCCAGTCCCGCCAGGCGCGGCTGCTGGGGGAGGCGCGGACCTGTTACGACCACCTGGCGGGCCGGGCGGGGGTCGATCTGCTCGGGGCTCTCAAGGCCGCCGGGTACCTCGCCGGGGAGGAGGCCTTCGAGGTGACCGGCCGGGGCAGACGGGAGCTCGGCGACCTCGGCGTGGACGTGGACGCGGTCAGGGACACGCGGCGCAGATTCGCCCCCGCGTGCCTCGACTGGACGGAACGCAGGTTCCATCTCGGCGGAGCCCTCGGCGCGGCTGTGACCTGCGCTCTTATGGAGCGTGGATGGTACAGACGTGGGGTGGTCCGCAGAGTGGTCGAAGTCACAGAAAAGGGCAGAAAAGGCATAGCGGCGATCTATGCATGTAAGGAGCTAACATCGCATGCACTAGTTACTGAGATGCGCTGAGACGCGTTGAGTTCGAGAGAGTGACGCCATGGGTGACAGAGCGGTCGTGAACGTCGGGCCGGAACCGCTGAGCTTCGACGAGGTGACCATGGTGGCCCGGCACGGCGCCGAGGTACGCCTCACCGACGACGCCGTCGCGGCCATGGCCGCGGCCAGGATCCGCGTGGACGAGCTCGCGGAGAGCCCGACCCCCGCCTACGGCGTCTCGACCGGCTTCGGGGCGCTGGCCACCCGGCACATCGACCCCTCGCTGCGCGCCCAGCTCCAGCGTTCCCTCGTCCGCTCGCACGCCGCGGGCTCCGGCCCCGAGGTGGAGAAGGAGGTCGTCAGGGCGCTGATGCTGCTGCGCCTGCACACCCTGGCGACCGGCCACACCGGGGTGCGCCCGAAGACGGCCAAGGTCCTGCAGGACCTGCTCAACGCCTCGATCACCCCCGTCGTGCACGAGTACGGCAGCCTGGGCTGCTCGGGCGACCTCGCCCCGCTCTCCCACGTGGCCCTCACGATCATGGGGGAGGGCGTCGTCCGCGACGCGGCCGGAGACCTGCGTGACGCCGCCGAGGCGCTCAAGCAGGCGGGCATCGAGCCCGTCGAGCTGGCGGCCAAGGAGGGCCTGGCGCTGATCAACGGCACGGACGGCATGCTGGGCATGCTCATCCTGGCCATGGACGACCTCGGCCGCCTGTTCAGGACGGCCGACGTCTCCGCCGCCATGAGCGTCGAGGCGCTGCTCGGCACCGACCGCGTCTTCGCCGCCGACCTGCAGGCGTTGCGCCCCCACCCCGGCCAGGCGGCCAGCGCCGCCAACCTCAGGGCACTGCTCAAGGACTCGGGGATCATGGAGTCCCACCGGGACGGCACGTGCACCCGGGTCCAGGACGCCTACTCCCTGCGCTGCGCCCCCCAGGTGGCGGGAGCCGCCAGGGACACCCTCGCCCACGCCGCCGTCGTCGCCGAACGTGAGCTGGCCTCCGCGGTCGACAACCCGGTGGTCCTGGCCGACGGCCGGGTCGAGTCGAACGGCAACTTCCACGGGGCTCCCGTCGGCTACGTGCTCGACTTCCTCGCCATCGCGGTCGCGGACGTGGCGAGCATCTCCGAGCGCCGTACCGACCGGATGCTCGACGTGGCCCGCAGCCACGGCCTGCCCGCCTTCCTGGCCGACGACCCCGGCGTCGACTCCGGTCACATGATCGCGCAGTACACCCAGGCCGCGATCGTCTCCGAACTCAAGCGTCTGGCGGCACCCGCCAGCGTCGACTCCATCCCCAGCTCCGCCATGCAGGAGGACCACGTCTCCATGGGCTGGTCCGCCGCGCGCAAGCTGCGCCGCGCGGTCGACGGCCTGACCCGGGTGCTGGCGGTGGAGATCCTCACCGCGGCCAGGGCGCTGGACCTCCGCGCGCCGCACCGGCCCGCCCCCGCGACCGGGGCCGTTGTCGCCGCGCTGCGCCAGACGGTCGCGGGCCCGGGCCCCGACCGCTTCCTCGCCCCCGAGATCGAGGCGGTGACCAGGCTCGTGGCGAGCAACGCGGTCGTCGCCGCAGCCGAGTCCGTCACCGGGCCGCTGGAATAGCCGCCACCACCTCGATCTCGATCATCAGGCCCGGCATGAACAGCCGGGACACCTCGACGGTCGTGCTGGCCGGGG
This sequence comes from Streptosporangium sp. NPDC020145, assembly GCF_040631275.1. Lineage (NCBI taxonomy): Bacteria > Bacillati > Actinomycetota > Actinomycetes > Streptosporangiales > Streptosporangiaceae > Streptosporangium > Streptosporangium sp. NPDC020145. The sequence continues at coordinate 444,838 of NZ_JBEXZT010000005.1, forward strand.
GCTCACCGGTGATGTGACGCCCCCGGACCTCGCCGTACTCCCTCAGCCGTGACATGTCGGTGAGGAAGGTCCGGATGTGGGTCACGTCGTCGAACGAGCACCCCTGGTCGGCGAGGATGCGCGCCAGCATCTCCATCACGTGCTCCGACTGGCGGGTCATGTCCCCCTCGCCGACCACCCGGCCCTCCTCGTCGAGCGCCACCTGACCGGAGACGAACAGCAGATCCCCGGTCCTGGTCGCGTGGGAGTAGTACCCGTTGGTCGCGGGCACCGAGGCCGGGTTCACCTTGCGCACCCCCGTGTTCCCCGTACGGCCCGCCGTCACGTATCCGAAGACGGCCGTCAGGTCCTGGTCGCCGAGCCCGGCGGAGACCGCCCCGAGCAGCAGTTCCTCGGCCGCCGCCGCCAGCGTCCGCGTCCCGTGTCCGGCCAGCCCCAGGTCCTTGGCGGCGAGCCCGAGGGAGTAGGCGGTCGGTTGCGGCCCGTTCTCGACGACGGGGCGCACCCGTTCGACGAGTGAGGCCAGCGGGGTCCCGCCGAGCACGTCCAGCAGCGTCCCGGTGTCCACACCGGCCGCCGCCGCGTGGGCCAGGTTCTCCGCGAGCAGCACCTGCGCCGGGACCAGCGCGCTCATCACCGCGAGCTTCAGCGCCGCCCCGGAGCCGGGACCGCCGCTCTCCCGTACCCGCCCGAAGACCTCAAGCACCTCGCGGCAGCGGGCCAGGTCTCCGGCGTCGCCGCCGGCCAGCACCGTCAGCGTGCCGTCCGCGGCGGGTCCCACACTGCCGAGCACCGGCGCGTCCACCAGCCCGACCCCGGGGGGCAGCAGGTCACGGAGCCCGGCGACCGCCTCGGGGCCGATCGTGGACATCTCGACGACCAGGGCTCCCGGCCGCAGCTCCGGGGCCGCCGCGGTGAGCACCTCCCGCACCGCCGCGGGGCCGGTGAGCATCGTGATCACAAGGTCCGCCTTCGCGACGGCCTCGGCCGCCGTCGCCGCGCTCACGGCCCCCTCGACCGTACGGGGAGTGCGGTTCCAGACCGTGACCTCGTGCCCCGCCGCCACGAGCCGTCGTGCCATCGGGGCGCCCATACGCCCCAAACCCAGGAAGGAAATCATGCCGTTCACGCTATGAGGGGCCAAGGCATTCCACCAGCGACTAGATTTCATGCATCCCATGCGAAGGAAGAATGTGTTCGACATCGACGCCCTGCGCCTCATGGACGCCGTCGTCAGGACCGGCTCGTTCACCGGGGCCGCGGCCCTGCTCAACTACACCCAGTCCGCGGTCTCCCGGCGCATCGCCTCCCTCGAACAGCAGGCGGGCGGCCCGCTGTTCGAACGCCTCCCCAGAGGAGTACGGCTCACGCCCGCGGGCCAGGCGCTCCACCTGCACGGGCTGGCCGTGCTCAACCGGCTCGCCATGGCCGAGGAGGAACTGGCGGGCATCCACGGCGGCTACCGGGGACGGCTGCGCGTCGGCGCCTTCGCCACCGCCAACGTCGCGCTGGTCCCCAGGGCCCTGCGGGACTTCGGCCGCGAGTTCCCGGGAGTCGCGCTCACCGTGGTCGAGGGGCCGAGCGCGGGCCTGCTGCGCCGTATGCGGGAGGGGGCCCTCGACATCGCCGTGATCAGCGACTACCCGTCGGGCCTGCCGTACGAGGAGGAGGTCGAGACCGTCGAACTGGTCGATGACGAGCTGCTGGTCGCACTGCCCAGGGACCATCGGCTCGCCGCGGGGCCGGAGGTGGACCTGCGGGAACTGCGGGAGGAGACCTGGATCGAGGCGGCCCCTCCCGGCGGGACGACCATGCTCGACACGGCCTGCGCAAAGGCGGGCTTCAGCCCGCGCGCCAGGCTCAGGATCGCCGAGTGGACCGGGAAGTTCGGCTTCGTGGCCGCGGGGCTCGGCGTCACGCTGGTTCCCGGCATCGCCGCGCACGCCGTACCCCGCGACCTGGTCCTGCGCTCGCTGGGCGACCTCGCCCCGCGCAGGTCCGTGTACGCCGCGCTGCCACGCGCCACCCCGCCCTCGGTCCTGCCCGCGGCCCGCGCGCTGGCCGGGTTCCTGGCCGACGCCGTGGGGACGGCGGCGTTTCCGCCGGCGGGATCGGCACCGCCGTCCGCGCGGGCATAACCTGGGGCGGCGTCCCGTGAGGAACGGCACTTGTTCCACCATCAGATCCGGCAGTTTCAGGAGGAGCCCGATGAACGTCCCCGTCTGGGTCAACGGGCGGCTCGTAGAGCCAGAGCAGGCGACGGTCTCGGTCTTCGACCACGGCCTGCTGGTCGGCGACGGCGTGTTCGAGACCGTCAAGTGCGTCGGCGGCGTCCCCTTCGCGCTCACCCGGCACCTCGACCGGCTGCTGGTCTCCGCGACGCGGATGGGCATGGCGGAGCCGGACGTGGAGTTCGTCGCGGCGGGCGTGCGCGCCTGCCTGGCACAGGCGCCGTCGTGGCCACTCGGCCGGATCCGCATCAGCTACACCAGCGGCCCCGGCCCTCTCGGCTCGGACCGGGGCGGGACGGACGGCACCGTCGTCGTGATCGTCGCGGACCAGAAGCCCTTCCCCGCGACCGCGGACGTCACGGTGGTGCCGTGGGCCCGCAACGAGCACGGCGCGCTGGCCGGGGTCAAGTCGACCTCCTACGGCGAGAACGTCCTGGCCCTGGCCTACGCCAAGGCCAGGGGAGGTGGCGAGGCGATCTTCGGGAACCTGGCGGGAAACCTGTGCGAGGGCACCGGCAGCAACGTCTTCGTCGTCCGTGACGGGCGGATCGTCACCCCCACGCTCGCCTCGGGCTGTCTGGCCGGGATCACCCGCGCGCTCACCCTCGAATGGTGCGGGGGAGCGGAGGAGGACCTTCCCCTCTCCGCGCTCGCCGAGGCCGAGGAGGCCTTCCTGACCTCGACGACCCGCGACATCCAGCCGATCAGGACGGTCGGAGGGACCGTGCTCCCCACCGCCCCCGGCCCGGTGACGGCCAAGGCGATGCGGGTCTTCGCCGAACGGAGCGCGGCCGACGTCGACCCGTGATCCGTCATGGGAACGCCGCAAACGCGACGCCGCCCGCGGGCCTGAAGCCTGCGGGCGGCGCCGGACGGAGCCTCAGGAGCTCCAGAGCATGTTGCTGAGCTCGGCGTCGAGGTCCATGAAGTCGGTCTCACGGCCCGCGGGGACCAGCTCGTAGGTCCGGTGCAGGAACTCGGTGAGAGGCGCGAGAGGCACCTCGAACAGAGCCTGCCCGAAGGGCGAGGTGAGACTGATGTGCAGTGTCCGTTCGCCGTCGGCGCGCGCGGGCCACACCTGGACGTCTCCGTCGCCGACCCGTCGCACGATGCCGACGGTCAGCAGTTCACGGGCGAAGATCCACTCGACCGGTTCGTCGTTCCCCACATGGAAGGCCATTCTGATCGCGTAGGGATCATCGGCCGTGTAGCTGAGTCCGGCGAGCAGGGGGACGGTGGTACGGTCGGGGACCACAAGCCGAAGGCCCAGCTCGGCAGAGACGGTGGAGCTGTTCATCGTCAGCCAAACCTTTTTCGTCGTCGGTCCCCTCTGCGGGGCTTTCACTGCTCTGGCGGACTCTTCGTCCCGAGCTATGACGCGGAACAAAGAAACCTGTAGGGAAGATTCCGCCTCCGGGCCCTTCTGTAACGCACATCACAGCGCGACATTTGGGTCTCTACCTGGCTAAACATCACCAACAGGGCCATATTTGCAAGGGTTTTGCGTATCGTTTTGGTCACCGTCGACTCCCCCTGCCGGGGCGTCTCGGGCCATAGAGGTTGAGCCTGGGTCGTACGGTGCTTCTACGGATCAGGACGATGCTATGACACCGTAGCCCCCTGCTGGACGCATCCACGGACCTTTGGTTCGCGTCCGTGTCGCGCCTTCAAGATCGTCTCCTCTCCCGCGTCGCTTCGCCAGTGCTCTCGGATTGCTGTATGGTTTTCCACGTCGGCACCGTCAGGCGCCGACAGGGCGGGCGATTAGCTCAGCGGGAGAGCGCTTCGTTCACACCGAAGAGGTCACTGGTTCGATCCCAGTATCGCCCACGCGAGTAAGACGCAGACATTGGCCCGGAGGTTTACCCGAACCTCCGGGCCTGCTGCTGTCCGGCCCCGGATGCAGACCCTGGAAGGGTCCCCTCCGCCGAAGGCGAGGATCACGACCCGCTCTCCGTCATGGTCGACGGCGGCTCCTCCTTCCCGGCCTGCGGGGAGCCCGTACCCGCCGGACGACATGCTCGGCATGGGAAGGCACTCCGGTTCGAAGGACGGATCGGTGCGGCTTCCGGCGCCCAGTTCGCGGTAGGTCTTCGTGGGGCGCTGTTCGACCGTGCTCGTGGTGACGTAGAGCTTCTTTGAGACCTGCCGGTCGGTGTCGCCACGCGCGGCGAGCACGGCGACCCGGTGCCCGGCCCTGCTCAGCTGGTCGACGGGGAGCCGGGCGTCGAGCCATGCCGTGGTCACGGCGATCCGGCGTTCCGCCGTGACCACGGGGTACGCCTGGCCGGCGAGGCACGCCAACAAAACCCGGGCGCCGTGTGTCCAAGAAGATATGGAATGGAGAAACAGGACACGACGTGGCCCGGCGACCTCCCTGGTGACGGCGGCGGTGCTGGCCGCCGTCACCGCGTGCGCCCCGCCCGCGCTCTCCGGGACGGCCGCCGCACCGGTCCCGGCGCGACCCACCGGCCCCCCGGCGGGCACGGGGACACAGCAGAGCACCGGGACTGCGGTGTTCGAGGGGGCGAGCCTGTCCACCACGGCCGCCGGGCGCTGCCGTACCGAGGGGCTCAGGGCGGGCGTCGGCCGGGTGGACGCGGGGGCGGGGCAACGGTACGCGCCGCTGGTGCTCACCAACACCTCGGCGAAGAGCTGCTGGGTCTACGGCTTCGTCGGCCTGGTCATGTTCGACGCCAAGGGGGACGCCCTGCGCACCAGGGTCCGCAGGGAGAACGTCCCGGCGCACCGGGTGACACTGCGCCCCGGGGCCTCGGCGCACGCCAGACTCCACTGGACCACGGTGCCGAGCGGGCGCGAGACCTCGTGCCCGTCCGCGGCACGCCTGATGATCATTCCGCCGGACGAGGTGGCGCACCTGGAGATCCCCTTCGCCGGTGTGGTCTGCGGCGACGGCAGGCTCGACGTCACCCCGATGGTCTCCGGCTCCAGGCTGTGAACGCGCCGGGAGCCGCGTTCTCCGAAAAACGATCAACAGGTGCCTAAACTGGCCGCAGTCACGAGAACGGAGTTCTGTGGTGCGGATCGGACTGTCACTCGGTGAGCCGGCGGGTCCCGGCGAACTGGTGAACCTGCGCAGGCAGATCGAGAGGGCGGCCGACGACGGCTTCTCCTCCGCCTGGCTGTCCAACATCTTCGGCCTCGACGCGCTGACCGCGCTGGCCGTCGCGGGTGGTCAGGTGCCCGGGATCGAACTGGGCACCTCCGTCGTGCCCGCCTATCCGCGCCATCCGGCGGCTCTGGCCCAGCAGGCGCTCACGGTCAACGCCGCCCTCGACGGCAGGCTCGCCCTGGGCGTCGGCCTGTCGCACAAGGTCGTCATCGAGGGCATGTACGGCTACAGCTTCGACCGGCCTGCCAGGTACATGCGGGAGTACCTCTCCGTCCTGGTGCCTCTCCTGCGCGGCGAGCAGGTGGCCTTCGAGGGCGAGACCCTCACCGCGCGGATCGGGCTGACCACCCCCGGCGCCGGGAACCTGCCCGTGCTGGTCGCCGCGCTGGCCCCACGCATGCTCAAGCTGGCGGGAGAGCTGGCCGACGGAACCGTGCTGTGGATGACCGGCCCCAAGACCGTGACCGAGCACATCGCGCCCGCCGTGACCGAGGCCGCGCGGGCGGCGGGACGGCCCGCGCCCAGGATCGTGTGCGTCCTGCCGGTCTGTGTCACCGACGACGCCGAGGCCGCGAGGGCGAAGGCCGCCGAGCTGTTCGCGCTCTACGGTGAGCTGCCGTCCTACCGGGCGGTCCTCGACCGGGAGGGGGCCGCGGGCCCGGCGGACATCGCGATCATCGGGGACGAGGAGAGCGTCTCCGCCAGGATCGGCGAGCTCGCCAAGGCCGGGGTCACCGACTTCGCCGCCGCGGTGTTCGCCGAGGGCCGCAGGACACGGGAGTTCCTCAAGACCCTCCTGTGACGCCCGCCGTCATGACCGCGCTCCTGTCAGAGGCCGAACGCGGTCAGTGTCACCCACGCGGTGCCGAGCCCGGTCAGCGCCCCGACGGCGACCTGGGGCGGGGTGTGGTGGCCCAGCCGTACCCTGGCCCAGCAGACGACGGCCACGACCAGCGCCCCCGCGGCCAGTGTCGGTACGGCGGGCAGCACCCTGGAGAGCACGACGACGCTCCCCGCGGACACGGCGGCGTGGAAGGAGATCTTCCACCTGAGCGTGACCGGGACCGTCACCGCGAGGGCGGCCAGCATCGCGGTCACCGTGGAGACCAGCAGCGTGGGCGCCCGCAGCAGGACCAGCAGCACCAGCGCGGCCAGCACCGCGCAGACGGCGACCAGCAGCGGCTTCGTCCGGCTCGCGCGGTCGACCAGATGGTGGGAGTCGAGCCGCCCCGAGCGGACCCCGGCCGCGATCACCCCGGCGGGGACCCCGCCGCACAGCGCCGAGGTCCCCAGGCCCCACAGGACGCCCGGCCAGCCGTCGGCCAGCAGCCCGACGACCGGGGGCAGCGCGATGACCAGCACCTGCGGGGCGAAGACGCCGGTGACCAGCCGGGCCGCCGCCGTCCCCGGCTCATCGCGTGCCATCTCCCGACCGTCCATGCCGTCCTCCCCGCCTGTGCCAGGTCCGCCGGGATAACCTTGGCAGGCGGGCGGCCCCGGGGTGACATCCCGCAGGCCGCCGGAGCGCGGTGGGCGTGTGAGGTCAGTCGTTGGCGTGCAGGGCGCTGTTGAGCTCGATGCCCGTGCCGGAGCGCGGCACGACCTCGACGGCCCCGGAGGTGGAGTTACGGCGGAACAGCAGGCCCGGCGAGCCGGAGAGCTCGGCGGCCTTGGCGACCTTCCCGTCGGGCAGGACGACCTTCGTCCCGGCCGTGACGTACAGGCCCGCCTCGACGACGCAGTCGTCGCCCAGCGAGATGCCCACGCCACTGTTGGCGCCGAGCAGGCAGCGGCTCCCGATGGAGATGACCTGCTTGCCGCCGCCGGACAGGGTGCCCATGATCGAGGCGCCGCCGCCGACGTCGGAGCCGTCGCCGACCACCACGCCCGCCGAGATGCGGCCCTCGACCATGGACGTGCCGAGCGTGCCCGCGTTGAAGTTGACGAACCCCTCGTGCATCACGGTCGTGCCCGCGGCCAGGTGGGCGCCGAGGCGGACCCGGTCGGCGTCGGCGATCCGCACTCCGGAGGGCATCACGTAGTCGGCCATCCGGGGGAACTTGTCCACGCCGTGGACGGTCACCGGGCCACGCGCGCGCAGGCGCAGCCGTACGGCCTCGAAGCCCTCGACGGGGCACGGGCCGTGGCTGGTCCACACCACGTTGGCGAGCAGGCCGAAGATGCCGTCCAGGTTCTGCCCGTGCGGCTGGACGAGCCGGGCGGAGAGCAGGTGGAGACGGAGGTAGACGTCGTGGGTGTCGGCGGGGGCCTCCGACAGCTTGGTGATCCCGGTGAAGACCGCGACCACCTCGACTCCCCTGGCATCGTCCGGTCCGAGAAGCGCGGTGACCTCGGGGCCGAGGGCCTCGGCGGCCTCCTGGGCGGTCAGCCGCCTGGTGCCCGGCGAGGCGGGGTCACCCAGGCGCGGGTCGGGGAACCAGGTGTCGAGCACGGTGCCGTCTGAGGCGATGGTGGCGATGCCGACGCCGTGGGCGCCGGAGGTCTGAGCTGCTGCGTTCACGCCGACCAAGCCTAGTCAAAGCGGGTGCAACGGCCGTACGGCGAGGGTGTGGCCGGCGTGTGCGCAAGCCTCTCCGTCAATAGCCTGGCCGCCATGTTGCCCATGTTGCACGGCATCGACGTGTCGAACTGGCAGGGGGCGGTCGACTGGGGCGGGCACGCCGACAACGGCGTGTCCTTCGCCTTCGCCAAGGCCACCGAGGGGAGCACCTTCACCGACCGGTGGTTCGAGCGCAACTGGACCGGCATGCGGGAGAACTGGATCGTCTGTGGCGCCTATCACTTCGCCAGGCCCGCGGGCGACCCGGAGGACCAGGCGCGCCGCTTCCTCGGGACGGTCGAACGGGCGGGCGGGCTGCGCCACGGAGACCTGGTCGCCCTCGACCTGGAGACCGGTGACCGGCTGCCGCCCAGGAAGGTGGCCCGTTTCGCGCGCGCCTGGTGCGAGGCCGTCGCCGCCCGCGCGAGGGTCAGGCCGGTGATCTACACCTTTCTGGCCTTCGCCGACGCGGGCAACTGCGCCGGGCTTGAGGACCACCCGCTGTGGATCGCCGCCCCCGACCATCCGACGGGCAGGCCGGAGATCCCGCAGCCGTGGCACAGATGGACGATCCACCAGTACTGTCACGAACCGCTGGACCGCAACGTCTTCCGGGGGACCAGGGCGCAGCTCACCTCGCTGGGCTACCGGCCCCGGCGGCGCGCTGGAAAAAGGCGTGGCGGACACCGGTAGCATCGGATCCATAGTCGGGTTTCCCGAGAACCAGCGTCACGCATACCGAGGAGCAACCGTGTCGGCCGTGTCAGAACTGCGCATCACCCTCGCCGGAGCCGAGCGTGTGGTGGCGGGTGGCACGACGTACGGCGACGCCCTCGGGGCGGACGGCCGCTCGGTGGTCGCCGCCAGGGTGAACGGCGAGCTGAGGGACCTCGCGGCCGTGGTGTCCGAGGGCGACCAGGTCGAGCCCGTCGAGGCGGCCAGCGCCGACGGCCGGGCCATCGTGCGCCACTCGACCGCCCACGTCATGGCCCAGGCGGTGCAGGAGATCTTCCCCGAGGCCAGGCTCGGCATCGGCCCGCCGGTCGAGAACGGCTTCTACTACGACTTCGACGTCAAGGACCCCTTCACCCCCGACGACCTCAAGCGCATCGAGAAGCGCATGCGGGAGATCGTCAAGCAGGGGCAGCTCTTCTCCCGCAGGAGGGTCTCCGACGAGGAGGCGCGCGCGGAGCTGGCGGCCGAGCCGTACAAGCTGGAGCTGATCGGGCTCAAGGGCGGCGGTGACGCCGAGGAGAGCGTCGAGGTGGGCGGCGCCGAGCTGACCATCTACGACAACCTCGACCCCAAGTCCGGCGAGCTGTGCTGGAAGGACCTGTGCCGGGGCCCGCACGTGCCCAGCACCCGTTCCATCCCGGCGTTCAAGCTGATGCGCACCGGCGGCGCCTACTGGCGGGGCAGCGAGAAGAACCCGCAGCTGCAGCGCATCTACGGCACCGCGTGGGAGTCCAGGGAGCGGCAGGACGAGTACCTCCACATGCTGGAGGAGGCCGAGAAGCGCGACCACCGCAAGCTGGGCGCCGAACTCGACCTGTTCTCCTTCCCCGAGGAGCTCGGCTCAGGACTGCCGGTCTTCCACCCCAAGGGCGGCGTGATCCGCAGGGTGCTCGAGGACTACTCGCGGCGCAGGCACGAGGAGGCGGACTACTCCTTCGTCAACACCCCGCACATCACCAAGGGCCATCTCTACGAGATCTCCGGTCACCTCGACTGGTACGCCGACGGCATGTTCCCGCCCATGGAGCTTGAGGGGGCCAGTTACTACCTCAAGCCGATGAACTGCCCGATGCACAACCTGATCTTCAGGTCGCGCGGGCGTTCCTACCGTGAGCTGCCGCTGCGGCTGTTCGAGTTCGGCACCGTCTACCGCTACGAGAAGTCGGGCGTGGTCCACGGCCTGACCCGGGTGCGCGGCCTGACCCAGGACGACGCCCACATCTACTGCACCCGCGACCAGATGCGCGACGAGCTGAAGTCGCTGCTGAGGTTCGTCCTCGACCTGCTGCGTGACTACGGCCTCGACGACTTCTACCTTGAGCTGTCCACCAAGGACCCGGAGAAGTTCGTCGGCTCGGACGAGGACTGGGAGGAGGCGACCGCGACACTGCGCGAGGTCGCCGAGTCGGAGAACCTCGACCTCGTCCTCGACCCCGGCGGGGCCGCCTTCTACGGGCCGAAGATCTCCGTGCAGGCGCGCGACGCCATCGGGCGCAGCTGGCAGATGTCGACCATCCAGCTCGACTTCAACCTGCCGAAGCTCTTCGAGCTGGAGTACCAGTCGTCGGACGGCACGCGCCAGCAGCCCATCATGATCCACCGGGCGCTGTTCGGCTCGATCGAGCGCTTCTTCGGCGTCCTGGTCGAGCACTACGCGGGCGCCTTCCCTCCCTGGCTCGCCCCCGTGCAGGTCGTCGGCATCCCGATCGGCGACGCCCACGTCCCCTACCTTCAGGACCTGGCCAAGAAGGCCCGCGAGCGGGGCGTCAGGATCGAGGTCGACGCCTCCGGCGACCGCATGCAGAAGAAGATCCGCAACGCGCAGAAGGCCAAGGTGCCGTTCATGCTCCTGGCCGGTGACGAGGACATCGCCAACGACGCGGTCTCCTTCAGGTTCCGCAACGGCGAGCAGAAGAACGGCGTCCCCGTCGCCCAGGCGATCGACGAGATCGTCGACGCGATCGAGCGGCGCGTCCAGGTCTGATCCCCGCCTCCGGCGCGGCCCGTGCCTCCGACGCGGAGCACGGGCCGCTCACCGGGTCAGACGTCCTCGGCGGAACGGCCGGTGACGGGCTCGCCGGGCAGGCGGACGTCCTCGACGCCCACGTTGACCTCGACGACCCGCATGCCCAGCATCCGGCTGACCGTGCGGGCCACGTTGTTCTTGACCTCGTTGGCCACGTCCATCACGACGTGGCCGTACTCCGCGACGATCGAGACGTCGATCGCGACCGTGCGGTCCTGGACGTGGGCGCTCACACCCCGCCCGCTCCTCCTGGTTCCGGGGGCCACCCGCTCGCCGATCGCCTCAAGCACGCCGGAGGGGTCCTCGCCGAGCCCCACGACACCGGCGACCTCCAGGGTCGCGAGGGCGGCCACCTTCTCGACCACCTCGTCGGCCACCCTGATGCGGCCCTTCACCACCGCGGCGGCCCCGGCGGTTCCCGGGTTCTCGGAGACCGCGGGAGCGGTGGCGAGGGAAGCCGAGAGGTTCAGCGGGAACGGGCGGGCGGCCGGAGCCTCAGCGGGAGAGTCGGTCTCCTCGGTGATCTCTTCGACGGAGACGTCGGTCATGGGTACTCCTCGGCTTTCGGTGGTCATGCTCGCGAGGATTCTGCCGGAAAATAGGCCGCTTTGTCCGCATATACAGGCGGCACCGGCTGGGGACGCCCGAAACCGGTGGGCCTATGCTGCAATGCATGCAGGAGAGCGAGCCGATCGAGCAGGCGGGGGCTGGGGTCCCTGACAACTTCCAGCGACTGTGGACTCCGCACCGGATGGCCTACATCAAGGGGGAGAACAAGCCGGCGGGCTCCGGCCCCGGCGACGGCTGTCCCTTCTGCGAGATCCCCGAACTGAGCGACGAGGACGGCCTGATCGTCGCCAGGGGAACCGCGGTCTTCGCCCTGCTCAACCTCTACCCGTACAACTCCGGCCACCTGATGGTCTGCCCCTACCGGCACGTGGCCGACTACGCCGACCTCGACGAGGTGGAGACCGCCGAGCTGGCCGACTTCACCAAACGGGCGCTCACCGCCCTGCGCAAGGCCAGCGGCGCGCAGGGCTTCAACGTGGGCATGAACCTCGGCGACGTCGCCGGAGCGGGCATCGCCGCCCACCTGCACCAGCACGTGGTGCCCCGCTGGGGCGGGGACACCAACTTCATGCCGGTCGTCGGTCACACCAAGGTGCTGCCTCAGCTGCTGCGCGACACCAGGGAACTGCTCGCGGGCTCCTGGCCCGCCTCCGCGTAGGACCCCCTCTCGCCGAGGGCCGTGACCCCGACCGAGAGCACCAGCGGTACGGCCAGCGCCAGGGCCATGGACAGCACGGCGGCGCCGGAGTCGTTGACCAGGGTGCCGACGACCCCGCTGACCAGGGTGCCGATCAGACCGGCGCGCAGCGTGGGGGAGTACTCGAAGGCCGCGGGCAGCACCCCCGCGCTGGCCGCGTCCGGCCGCAGCAGCGCGTAGACCAGGAAGGCGAACGCGGCGATCACGATCGGCATCAGGTTCGGGTTGAGCAGCGTGCCCAGCATCGCGCCGAGCTTGCGGCTGACCACCTCGAAGGCCTCGCCGGTGAAGATCTGGCCGACGAAACGGCCCAGGTGGGTCTGGGAGCCGGGCGGGCGCAGGTGGTCGAGATAGGCGATGGTCATCACGATGACACCGCCCGCCACGCAGAACGCGCCCAGCTTGACGATCGAGACCCGCCTGCCCGCGATCAGCAGCGCCGTCACGGCGATGCCGGGCACGAAGGCGATCACCCCGCCGAAGTCACTGCCGATCCCGGGGAAGCCGCCCAGGATCATCGCGACTCCTCCCAGCGTCGCCACGATCCCGACCGCCGCGTTCTTACGCCCCACGCTCACCAGCCGGTGGGCGATCGAGGTCACCACCAGCAGAACCGAGGTGGCGAACAGCGCGAACGGGATGTTGCCCAGACCCGAGTAACGGGCGCCGACCACGGCGGTGTAGCCCATGACGCTGTTGAACTGCAGGTTCGTCCCGGTCACCAGGTCACCGGCGATGACCGCCGCGGTGACCCCCGTGACGAACACCAGCGGCCCGAGCGGGGAACGGCGCCACGGGCCCGCCAGCGCGGTCACGGCCAGCAGCAGGGTGATCACGACGATCCCGCCGACCACGGCGGCCGGCGGCGTCCCCGTGTGCTCCCAGGCGAGAAGGTTGACCAGGTAGGTCGAGACCGGCAGGCACGCCAGCGTGACCGCGGCCACCCTGACCCCGCCGAGCCCGCGCCTGCGGCGCATCAGCAGGAAGGCGACGACGTAGAACAGCACCTGCAGCGCGGCCACCGAGGTGAAGAAGATCCCGCCCATGTCCCTGATCGCCTGGCCGGCCCCGTCGTCGTCGACCAGTTCGGCCTTGGCCCCCTCGACCCCGCCCGTACGGCTCGCCGCCACCCGCCAGGGCACCCCGATCACCGAGGGCGGTACGGCCACGCCCGTGACCCCGAGCATCGTGGCCGTGATGTCGGGCACGATGGAGACGTCCTCACGGTGGGTCGAGGGCGCCCCGAGGAAACGGCCCGAGGCGTCCTGAGCGCGCATCATGGCCACCCGCAGGTGCGGGACGCCCCCGTGGTCTCCCAGACCCGCCAGCAGCACGACGGCATCCTGCGGGAGGGCGTTCAGCGCCGCCCCCGTCTTGGCGTCCGCCAGCCGCAGGGCCTGCGCCCGCCGCTCCGGGGTGAGGGCGTCCTCGGCCTCGGGCAGCCGCCCGCCGGTCACGTAGGGCCGGATCAGGTCGTCGACGTCGACCGCGGCCACCCGGCACGCGTCGAACGCGCCGGGGGTCAGCCGTTCCGGGGAGGCGGCGTAGCGGTCGACCCGCCCCGACCGGTCGGCCAGGGCGAGGGCCGCCCCGGGCCCCACCGCGAGCGTGCAGCCCCCCGCTGCGTGCACGGCGTCGCCGAGCGTGCCGGTGCCGCGCTGCCCCGCGACCCGGTACAGGTAGTCGTAGCCGGGGATGACGGCGCCCTGCCCCTCGGGGGCGGGCTCGGGCGGCAGGCCGCAGCCGTACCCGACGGCGGACCTGATCCCGGCGGAGACCGTGAGCCAGCCGTCGTAGGGGCAGGTCACGCGGCCGACCGTGCGGACCGAGAGCGACCCGGTCGCGCTCCGGCCCGCCAGGGCCCACAGGTTCGGCGTGCCCTCGGGGGTCAGGTCGCTCCACAGCAGACCGGGGATCCCGATCAGCACCACCCGCGCGGGACCGTCCGCATGGGCCGTGACCCGGACCGCCGGTTGCGCCGCCGCGTGCGCGGCCCCAGGCCACAGCACTCCCAGGACCAGCGCGAACACGGCAAGCGTTCGCCTCACCGGAGACCTCCCTGACTCAGCCGAGTGTCGGCACCGTACGGGAAGGTAGGGGAAGAGCCCGTCCGAGGTCTACCGGAAGGAGAGAATCACCGGTATCAACCGGGTCAAGGTAGGACGATCTTGGCAGTTGGGCTCTCGTTCTGCAGGCGGTCGAGCGCGGTGACGAGGTAGGTCCCGCTCCCGCGCGCGGTGAAACTCTGCCGCGCCTGGTCCGAGGCGGGCACCACGGCGAGAAGGTTGCGGGCGTCCGCGGTCGCGCACGCCCCGGCCTCACCGGAGGCGACCCGGTAGACGGCGTAGGAGCGGGCGTCGGGGGAGGGGTTCCAGCTGATCGTGCCGTCCTGGACCCTCAGGTCCGCGGGCGTGGCCGGGGCCCTGCCGCCGAGACCCTTGATCAGGGGCAGCAGCGCGGGGCGGGTGTAGTACTTGGCGACGACCCGGTCGAGCGCGCCGAGCGGGTTGGTCAGGAGCTGCTTGGCGCTGAAGTAGACGTCGCCGTTGACCTCCTTGTACTTGCGGTTCACCGCCAGGTGGGAGGCCAGCTCACCCGCCTTGGTCCAGGCCGGGGTGTCGGTCGCCCCGACCCGGTAGAGGCCCTGCCCGATGTACAGGTCGACGTCGGTGCCCTTGACCTGGGAGGCCCACCACGGCACCAGCACGTCGTAGTCGGCCGCCTTGAAGCCGCGCGGCCAGTACAGCTGCGGGATGACGTAGTCGACCGTGCCCTTCTTGATCCAGTGGCGGGCGTCGGCGTAGATGGAGTCGTAGGCGGACATGCCGCCGGTGGCCGAGCCCGTCGGGTCCTGCGCCTTGTTGCGCCAGATCCCGAAGGGGCTCACGCCGAACTTGAGGTACGGCTTCACCTGGTGAACCGCCGTGTCGACCTGGGAGATCAGCGCGTTGACGTTGGCACGCCGCCAGTCGGCCCGCTTGGCGCCCTTGCCGTACTTCCTGAACGCCGCGTCGTCGCCGAACGGCGCGCCCGCGCCGGGATAGGGGTAGAAGTAGTCGTCGAAGTGGACGCCGTCCACGTCGTAGCGCTGGGCCACGTCCTTGACGACCGCGGTGACGTGGTCGCGGACCGCGGGCAGGCCGGGGTTGTAGTAGATCTTGCCCTCGTGCTTGACGATCCACTCCGGGTGCTCACGGGCGGGGTGGCCCGCGGGAAGCCCCTCCGCGCCCCCCTCGAACGCGGCACGGTAGGGGTTGAACCAGGCGTGGAACTCAAGCCCGCGCCGGTGGGCCTCGGCGATCAGGAACGGCAGCGGGTCCCAGCCGGGGTCCTTGCCCGCCGTGCCGGTCAGGTACTCCGACCAGGGCTCAAGAGATGACTTGTACAGCGCGTCCGAGGCCGGGCGGACCTGGAAGAACACCGCGTTGAAGCGGCGTTTGACCGCCTGGTCGAGGATCTTGACGTACTCGGCGCGCTGCCTGGCGGGCGAGAGCCCGGTGCGCGAGGGCCAGTCGATGTTCTTCACCGTCGCGATCCAGATGCCGCGCATCTCCCGCTTGGGGTATCTCGCGTCCGTCTCGCAGGCGGCCGTCACGCTGTCCGCCGCCGGTGTGCCCGAAGCCGGTTCGGTCCCGGTCTGTGTGGCGGACTCGGCGGCCTTGGTGGTCTTGGAGGCCTTGGAGTGCTTGGCCGGCTTCGCCGGAGGGGCGTCCGGGCCGAAGGTGTAGGCCGCGCCGGTCGTGAGGACAGCGAGGGCGGTTGCGGCGAGCAAAGGACGTCCGGTTCGCATGGTTCATCAGTCTGTCATCGGGACCGGGGTACTTTGGCCCTGAAAAAAGAAATCATTCCGTGACGCTACTGTTATGTAGTCAATCCTTGGGAGGCGTGGGCGGCGGCGCCCACGCCTCCCTCGGATCAGCTCGCGACCTTGTCCGCCAGGTGGGCGGGCAGCGGCTCGTAGCGCAGGAAGACACGGTGGAACGTCCCCGTGCCGTGCGACATGGACCGCAGGTCGATCGCGTAACGGGTGATCTCAAGCTCGGGCACCTCGGCGCGGACGAGCGTGCGGCCGGTGCCGACCGGCTCGGTGCCCAGGACGCGTCCCCTGCGGGAGGACAGGTCTGACATCACCGAGCCGACGTGGTCGTCGGGAACCAGCACGGTGACCTCGTCGACCGGTTCGAGCAGCAGCGTGGGAACCTTGGCGGCGGCCTCCTTCAGCGCCAGCGCCCCGGCGATCTGGAAGGCCATGTCCGAGGAGTCGACCGAGTGGGCCTTGCCGTCGTACAGCGTCACCCGCACGTCGACCAGCGGGTAGCCGGCCAGCACGCCGCGTTGCATCTGGGTGCGCACCCCCTTCTCGACGGAGGGGATGAACTGACGCGGGACCACACCGCCGACGATCTTGTCGACGAACTCGAAGCCCCCGCCGGAGGGCAGCGGCTCGATCTCCAGATGGCAGATGGCGTACTGGCCGTGCCCGCCGGTCTGCTTGACGTTGCGGCCCAGCGCCTGGCAGCTGCCGCCGAAGGTCTCCCTGAGCGGCACCCGCAGCCCGATCTTCTCGACCTCGACGCCGTGGCGCCTGCTCAGCCGGTCGAGCAGGACGTCCGCGTGGGCCTCGCCCATGCACCACAGCACCAGCTGCCTGGTCTCCGGGTTGTTCTCCAGCCTGAGCGTGGGGTCCTCGGCGACCAGGCGCTGCAGGGCCTGCCCGAGCTTGTCGTCGTCGGCCTTCGACTTCGCCTGGATCGCCACGGGCAGCAGCGGGTCGGGCATGCTCCAGGCGGTCATCAGCAGTGGCCGCTCCTTGTCGGACAGGGTGTCGCCGGTCTCGGCGCGCGACAGCTTCGCCACCGCGGCGATGTCGCCCGCCACACATGCGGCGACCGTGCGCTGGGTCTTGCCCAGGGGGCAGGAGAGCGCGCCGATGCGTTCGTCCACGTCGTGGTCCTCGTGCCCCCGCTCGGCCAGCCCGTGGCCGGAGACGTGCACGGTCATGTCGGGGCGCAGCGTGCCGGAGAACACCCTGACCAGGCTGATGCGGCCGACATAGGGGTCGCTGGTGGTCTTGACGACCTCGGCGACGAGAGGTCCCTCCGGGTCACAGGTGACATCGGTGACCGGTTTGCCGTCGATCGTGGTGATCTCGGGCAGCGGGTGCTCAAGCGGGGAGGGGAAGCCCTGGGTGACGAGTTCGAGGATCTCGAAGGCGCCGACCCCCGCCCCGGTGGCGAGCACCGGATAGAAGCCCCCGCGGGCCACCGCCTTCTCCAGGTCGCCGATGAGGGTCTCGGTGCCGATCTCCTCACCCGAGAGGTAACGGTCCATCAGGGACTCGTCCTCGCTCTCCTGGATGATCCCCTCGATCAGGGAGGCGCGGTAGAAGTCGATCCTGTCCCGCTGTGAGGCGTCGGGGACGCCCTCGGTGCGCCTGCCGCCGGTGTAGTCGTGGAAGGTCTGGGTCAGCAGCCCGACCAGGCCCCTCAGCTCGCCACCCTCGGTGACCGGAAGGTACAGCGGTGCCACGCCGTCGCCGAAGGCGTCCTGGCAGGCGGTCAGCACCTCGTCGAACTCGGCCCGCTGGTGGTCGAGCTTCGTGATCACCACGGCGCGGGGCATCCCGACGGCCGCGCACTCCTCCCAGAGGATCCGGGTGAGGCCGTCGATCCCCTCGGAGGCGGAGACGACGAAGAGCGCCGCGTCCGCCGCGCGCAGCCCGGCCCGCAGGTCACCCACGAAGTCGGCGTAACCGGGGGTGTCCAGCAGGTTGACCTTGACGCCGTTGTGGACCAGCGGGGCCAGGGTCAGGTTGACCGAGCGCTGCTGGCGCACCTCGACCTCGTCGAAGTCGCTGACCGTGCCGCCGTCCTCGACCCGGCCCGCGCGCTGCACGGTCCGCGTCGCGGCCAGCAGCGTCTCCACGAGGGTCGTCTTGCCCGAGCCGGAATGGCCGACCAGTACGACATTGCGAATCATGTCCGGCCGGTCGGCCGCGGGCGCCCTACCCGCGGCTCCCGCTGTCCCGCCGGTTGCCTTCTCTGCCACGTCGCCTCCTGCGTCGTTGCCGAAGGAGCGCGGCCGCGTGCGGCCACACCCCGGGGTCCGCCGCCGCGTCCGTACACCGCAAGGACGCGGTGTGTTCACCAAATACCCGTGTGGCGAATATCACAAGAGGGCCGAGGTGATCCGGTCGCGGAGCGTTGGATGCGCGCTCACAGGTTGTGTGGCCTACGATCGGAGCGCGATGCTGAAACTTCTGCGCCCCGCCGTGACCCGAATCCTGACCCCCCTGGGCAGGGCGCTCGCCCGCCGGGGGATCAGCCCCAACATGGTCACCGCGGTCGGCACAATCGGCACCGTGGCCGCGGCTCTCTTCTTCTATCCCCGTGGGCAGTTGTTCCCCGGCAGTGTCGTGATCACTATTTTCGTGCTGGCCGATCTGCTCGACGGGGTCATGGCCAGGATGTCGGGCCCGGGAAGCCTCTGGGGCGCCTTCCTCGACTCCACCCTCGACCGGGTCGGCGACGCCGGGATCTTCTCGGGGCTGGTGATCTGGCTCATGCTGGACGGACAGCGGGCGCTGGCGATGGTCGCCCTGTTCTGCCTGGTCGCCGGGGCCGTGGTGTCCTACGTCAAGGCCAGGGCCGAGGGATTGGGCATGACGTGCGACGTCGGTCTCGTCGAACGGCCGGAACGGCTGGTCGTCGGCCTGGTCGCCGCAGGGATCGGCGGGCTCGGCGTGCCGTACGTGCTGTCTGGGGGGCTCTGGCTGCTGGCCGTGGGAAGCGCGGTCACGGTCGTCCAGCGTCTCCTGCACGTCTACCGCCAGGCCTCCTCCTCGGCGTCACGCCCCCTCCGCTGATCGGAAAAAGCGATGACAGGCAAGCCATCTCCCCAGGATCGTCTCGTCGCCGCGGGGTTCGGCGCGGGCTGGGCGATCGTCCCCCACCTGCCGGAACGCCTCACGGCCTGGGCGTTCAGGACGGCCGCCGACCGGTTGTGGAGGCGTCGCGGCGCCTCCGTCCTCCGTCTTGAGGCCAACCTCGCCCGGGTCAAGGGCACGTCGAAGGACGACCCGGCGATCCGCGAGCTGAGCCGTGCGGGCATGCGCTCCTACCTCCGCTACTTCCACGAGGTCTTCCGCCTGCCCTCCATGCCGAAGGCGGAGATCCTCTCCCGCATGCACGCCGTCGGTGTCCAGCGGGTCCACGACAACCTCGCCGCGGGCCGGGGGGTCGTCATGGCGCTGCCGCACATGGGCAACTGGGACATGGCGGGCGCCTGGTTCCGCGCGACGGGGCACCCGTTCACCACCGTCGCCGAACGGCTGCGGCCGGAGTCGCTGTTCCTGCGCTACACCGCCTTCAGGCAGGGGCTGGGGATGGAGGTGCTGCCGCTCACCGGCGGGGACGGGCACACCTTCGGCACCCTGTCGCAGCGGCTGAGGGCGGGGGGCGCGGTCGCGCTGCCCGCGGAGCGGGACCTCACGGCCAAGGGGATCGAGGTCGGCTTCTTCGGCTCGGCCACGCGCATGCCCGCCGGGCCCGCCCTGCTGGCCGTGCACACGGGGGCGGCGCTGGTCCCGACGACCCTGTGGTTCGAGGGAGACGACTGGGGCCTGCAGTTCCACGACGAGATCGCCGTCCCGCAGGAGGGCACCCGCGCGGAGAAGGTCGCCATCCTCACCCAGGCCCTGGCCGACGTCTTCGCCAAGGGCATCGCGGAGCACCCGCAGGACTGGCACATGCTCCAGCGGCTCTGGCTGGAGGATCTGGAGCCCCGCACATGAACGCCTTCGCGGAACACGGCCGGTACGGCGCGCGAGGGGTGGGCCGGAGGTGAGGATCGGCATCGTCTGTCCCTACACCTGGGACGTGCCCGGCGGGGTGCAGGCGCACGTCCGCGACCTGGCCGAGGCCCTCATCGAGGAGGGCCACCAGGTCTCGGTCATCGCCCCGGCCTCGGAGAACGCCCCCCTGCCCGCCTACGTGACCTCGGTCGGCAGGGCGGTCCCCGTGCCCTTCAACGGCTCGGTCGCGAGACTGTCGTTCGGCTTCCTGTCGGCCAACCGGGTGCGGCGCTGGGTGCGTGAGGGCCGCTTCGACGTGCTGCACGTGCACGAGCCCGCCGTACCCTCCGTCGGGCTGCTGGCCTGCTGGGTGGCCAAGGGGCCGATCGTGGCCACCTTCCACACCTCGCACGAGCGCTACCGCTCGCTGTCGGTCACGACGCCGGTGCTCATGAGCGCGCTGGAGAAGATCAGCGGCCGGATCGCGGTCTCCGACGCCGCCAGGAAGACCCTGGTCGAGTTCGTCGGCGGCGACGCGGTGCTCATCCCCAACGGGGTCGCGGTCGGCCGCTACACGCACGCCGAGCCGTTGCCCGGCTGGGACGAGGGCGAGGTGATCGGCTTCCTCGGGCGGATGGACGAGCCGCGCAAGGGGCTGCCCGTGCTGCTGGACGCCTTCGCCGAGCTCGCCCCGCACCGCCCGGGACTGCGCCTGCTCGTGGCCGGTCCGGGAGACGAACAGGAGGCCCTGGCGAGGGTTCCCGCCGCCTTCCGCGACCGTGTCGTCCTGCTCGGCATGGTCAGCGAGGAGGACAAGGTGCGCGCCTACCACTCGGTGGACGTGTTCTGCGCGCCGAACCTGGGAGGGGAGAGCTTCGGCATCGTGCTGACCGAGGCGATGTCCGCAGGCGCCGCCATTCTGGCCAGCGACATCCCGGCCTTCCGCAGGGTGCTCGACGACGGCAGGGCGGGGGCGCTGTTCGAGACCGGGGACGCCGCCTCGCTCGCCCGTGAGGCCGCGGCGCTGCTCGACGACCCCGGGCGCAGGGCCGAACTGTCCGCCGAGGCGAGCCGGGCCGTGTGGAAGTACGACTGGTCGACGGTCGCCCGCGACGTCCTGCGGGTCTACGAGACCGTCGCCAGCACCGCGGGAGTCGAGGAGGACGACAACCGGTGACGACCACCCTGATCCTGGTGGTGGGCGCGATCGTGCTGCTCACCGCCGTCTACGTCTCCTGGCGGGCCGGGCGTCTCGACCGCCTGCACATCCGCCTTGAGCTGGCCAGGGAGTCGCTGGACGCCGCCCTGGTACGGCGGGCCGCCGTGGCGCTCGAACTGGCCGCCTCCCGGCTGCTCGACCCGGCCACCAGCCTGGTGCTGGCCACCGCGGCGCACGAGGCCCGTACGGCGGGGCCCGAGGAACGCGAGCACGCAGAGAGCGACCTGTCACGCGCGTTGCGGGCGGTGGTGGACCAGGAGCGCTTCCGTGAGCGCCTGGCCGACGTCCCGGAGGGGGGCGAGCTGCTCGACGAACTCGGTGCCGCGGTGGCCAAGGTGATCTACTCCCGCCGTTTCTACAACAACGCGGTCGGCGTGACGCGCACCGCCCAGCGCCGATGGCTGGCCAGGACCCTCAGGCTGGCCGGACACACCGAATATCCCTCCTTCTTCGAGATCGACGACACCCCTCCGAAGGCGCTCGCCATCGAATAGGACACGCGGAACTCGGATATCCGGCAAGTCGGGCACAGGTAAGCTCTTGGGCGTTTCATGGCCGATTTGAGGAGATGAACCGTGCGGGTGCCCCGGATGATCGCCGTCGCGCTGGCGGGAGTGGCTGTTCTCGGGCCGGTGGCGGCCTGTTCCTCGAACGAGCCCGCAGCCGGAGGCAGTCCGCAGGCCGCCGACCCCTCCCCGTCGGAGACGCCCACCCCCGAGCCCCCGCCGACCCACCCCTTCACCGGGCTTCCCGGTGCCGCGCGCAGGCCCGTGCTCGCCGCGAAGATCGAGAACACCTCGGCGGGCAAGCCCCAGCTCGGGCTCAGGAGTGCCGACATCGTCTACGTGGAGCAGGTCGAGGCGGGGCTGACCCGCCTGATGGCCGTCTTCTCCTCGAAGCTGCCGCCCAAGATCGGCCCGGTCCGCAGCGCCAGAATCTCCGACCTGCACATCCTGCCGCAGTTCGGCAAGCCCGCCCTGGCCTACTCGGGCGTGCAGACCAAGATGATCCCCAAGGTCCAGGCCGCGTCCCTGGTCGACGTCTCCGACAGCAGGGCCCCCGGCGCCTACTTCCGCCAGCCGGGCCGCTACGCGCCCTACAACCTGTTCGCGAACACCAAGCAGCTGCTGGCCAAGGCGCCGGGGGCCTCCAAGGCCAAGGACATCGGCTTCACCTTCGGCGACGCCCCCGAGGGAGGCGTGGCCAAGAAGTCGTTCACGGTCCGGTACCCGGCGGCGCGCTTCACCTTCGCCTGGTCGCAGGAGGCGGGCAGGTGGCTGGTCTGGCAGGACGGCAAGAAGGACATGGCCGCCGAGGGCGGTCAGCTCGGCGCCCCCACGATCGTCGTGCAGTACGCCAAGACCGAGCGTTCGGAGTTCCACGACCTGAACCAGAGCTATACGCCCCTGGTGCACAGCGTCGGCAAGGGCAGGGCGGTCGTGCTCAGGGACGGCCAGGCGTTCAAGGCCACCTGGTCGCGCAAGACGGAGGAGGACGGCACGGTCTTCACCACCGAGGCGGGTGAGCCGATGAACTTCGCCCCGGGCCAGGTGTGGATCGTGCTGGCGGCGCCCAAGCCTGTCATTCCCTGAGAACCATGACGGTCCTTACCATCATGTCCAAGAAGATCGCATAAGCGCGACAAGATGGTGTGTAAGGGCACATGCCACTCAGCGCCTACGATAGAGAACGCCGGAAACCCGCCCAGGGAGGCGGACCGTGATCCGCAACCCGCTCGTCGTGAGGTAGAGACCGTGTCCAGCAGCACGCCCGAAGTCACCGAGACCGCCGTCACCGGAACCGCCCGGGTGAAGCGCGGCATGGCAGAGATGCTCAAGGGCGGCGTCATCATGGACGTCGTCACCCCTGAGCAAGCCAAGATCGCCGAGGACGCCGGTGCCGTCGCGGTCATGGCCCTTGAGCGGGTCCCCGCCGACATCCGCGCCCAGGGCGGCGTCTCGCGGATGAGCGACCCCGACATGATCGACGGCATCATCTCCGCCGTCTCCATCCCGGTCATGGCCAAGGCCCGCATCGGCCACTTCGTCGAGGCGCAGGTGCTCCAGTCGCTCGGCGTCGACTACATCGACGAGTCGGAGGTGCTGACCCCGGCCGACTACGCCAACCACATCGACAAGTGGCGCTTCACGGTGCCCTTCGTCTGTGGCGCCACCAACCTGGGCGAGGCGCTGCGCCGCATCACCGAGGGCGCGGCGATGATCCGCTCCAAGGGTGAGGCGGGCACCGGCGACGTCTCGAACGCCACCATGCACATGCGCAAGATCCGCGGTGAGATCAGGCGGCTGTCCTCGCTGGCCGAGGACGAGCTGTACGTCGCCGCCAAGGAGCTGCAGGCGCCGTACGAGCTGGTGGTCGAGGTCGCCAAGGCGGGCAAGCTGCCCGTCGTGCTCTTCACCGCGGGCGGTATCGCCACCCCGGCGGACGCCGCGATGATGATGCAGCTCGGCGCGGAGGGCGTGTTCGTCGGCTCCGGCATCTTCAAGTCGGGCAACCCGGCCCAGCGCGCCGCGGCGATCGTCAAGGCCACCACCTTCTACGACGACCCGGACGTCGTCGCCAAGGTCTCCCGTGGCCTGGGCGAGGCGATGGTCGGCATCAACGTCGACGACATCCCGGTCCCGCACCGCCTGGCGGAGCGCGGCTGGTAGCCGATCAGGACCGGACCGGTTCCACCGGCTGGAGCACCGCCTGGCGGAGCACGGCCGGTGGGGGCGGACCACGAGAAGGCGGCGTCTTTGCGGGACGCCGCCTTTTCCATGACCCGGAACGTTAACTCGAAGGTCACGATCGTCGGTAAGGCTGGCGGGCGACCACGTCCGACGACCTTCGAGGGGCCCCCATGTCCCGGCTCAGCCGACGTTCCTTCCTCGTCACCGGCGTCGCCGGCCTCGCGGCGGCGCACGTCCCCGCCCCCGCCGCCGCGGCCGTTCCCGCCGCCCGCAGGCCGCGCGCCGACCCCTTCACCCTCGGCGTCGCCTCCGGCGATCCGAGCCCGGACGGGTTCGTGATCTGGACCAGGCTCGCCCCCCTGCCACTGGCCGAGGACGGCCTCGGCGGCATGCCCGACCTGCCCTTCCCCGTCCGGTGGCAGGTCTACGGCGACGACGCCGGGCACAGGACGGTCAGGCAGGGCACGGTGATCACCGACAGCCGGTGGGGACACTCGGTCCACGTCGAGCTGGACGGCCTTGAGCCGGGCCGGGAGTACTGGTACCGCTTCAGGACCGGGCCGTACCTGTCGCCGATGGGACGGGCCAGGACCGCCCCGCACCCCCTGTCGCTCGGCACGGGCCTGACGATGGCCTTCGTCTCGTGCGCCCAGTACGAGCACGGCCACTTCACCGCCTACCGGCGCCTGGCCGAGGAGGAACCCGACCTCGTCCTGCACCTGGGCGACTACCAGTACGAGTACGCCCGCGACACCTACACCATCCCCGGCGGCAACGTCCGCGACCACGAGGGGCCGGAGACCGAGACGCTGGCGAACTACCGGCAGCGGCACGCGCAGTACAAGACCGATCCCGACCTGCGGGCGGCGCACGCGGCGGCGCCCTGGCTGGTCGTCTGGGACGACCACGAACTGGACAACAACTGGGCCGACGAGGTGCCGGAGAAACCGGAGATCCCGCAACCGGGTTTCCTCACCCGGCGCGCCGCGGCCTTCCGCGCCTACTACGAGAACATGCCGCTGCGGCGTACCTCCATCCCCAGGGGGATCGACATGCAGATCTACCGGCGTGTCCGGTGGGGCGCCCTGGCCACCTTCCACATGCTCGACACCCGGCAGTACCGCGACGACCAGGGCTGCGGAGACGGTTACCGTGACTGCCCGGCCGCGACCGACCCGGCGCGCTCGATCACGGGGGAGACCCAGGAACGCTGGCTGCTCGACGGCTTCCGCCGCTCGCGGGCACGGTGGGACGTCATCGGCCAGCAGGTCTTCTTCGCCCAGCGTGACAGCGACGCGGGGCCCGCCAAGGTGACCAGTCAGGACGCCTGGGACGGCTACGTCGCCTCGCGGCGGCGGATCACCCAGGGGTGGGTGGACGCGGGGGTGCGCAACCCGGTCGTGCTCACCGGTGACGTGCACGCGCACTGGGCGGCCGACCTCAAGCTCGACTACGACGACCCGACCACCCCCACGGTGGGCTCTGAGCTGGTCACGACCTCCGTCACCACCGGGGGCGACGGCGCGGACTCCGACCCCGCGACGCAGCCGTTCCTCAGGATCAACCCGCACCTGCGCTTCTACAACAACCAGCGCGGTTACGTGCTCACCCGGATCGAGCCCGACCTGCTGACCGCCGACTTCACGGTGCTCCCGCAGGTACGGCAGGCCGGCGCGCAGGCTCACGTGAAGGCGACCTTCGTGGTCGAGGACCGGGTGCCGGGCGTGCGGCAGACCTACCTGCGCCCGGCCGCGCCTGCGGCGAGCCGGATGCCCACGGAACCGGAGACCGATCTCATCCAGAAGGTCGTCGACCTGGAGACCAGGCGCCCCTGAACCCCCAACGGGACGACGCATGTCCGGCGTCGTCCCGTTTTTCCGGAATAATAGTTAGACAGGCTAAGTTAGACTGACTAACTATGATGACGGATGAACTCGCGGAGAACCTCTCCAAGGAGCTGCGCCACCTGGTGCTGCTGCTGCGCCGCGCGGCGGCCGGGCAGCCGATCACCAGCCAGCAGTACGCCGTGCTCGGCTCGCTCCAGGACGGCCCGCGCCGGATGACCGAGCTGGCCGAGGAACACGGCGTCCAGCTGCCGACCATGACCGTGCAGATCAACCGCCTTGAGGAGCCGGGACTGGTCGCGCGGGGCGCCGACCCCGCCGACGCCAGGGTCCGCACCGTCGAGCTCACCGACGAGGGCCGCGCCCGCCTGGTGGCCGTACGGCGCGCCAGGATCGCCTACCTGAGCGACCGGCTCGGCGCCCTCACCCAGGCCGAACGCGAGGCCGTCGCCGCGGCGCTTCCCGCCCTGGCCAAACTGGGCCGCCCCTGACGGCCCCTCCACCCGTCCCCCTTCTCCCAAGGAGCGCCTTCCATGTCCTCACAGAGCGGCGGCGCAATCCTGCGTCAGCCGATGTCCGTCTGGGCCACCGCGTTCGCCGCGGTCGTCGCCTTCATGGGCATCGGCCTGGTCGATCCGATCCTGCCCTCCATCGCCAAGGGCCTGAACGCGGGCCCGAGCCAGGTCTCCCTGCTGTTCACCAGCTACTTCCTGGTCACCGCGGTGGCCATGCTCGTCACCGGCTGGGTCTCCAGCAGGATCGGCGGCAAGCGCACCCTGCTGCTCGGCCTGGCCCTGGTGGTCGTCTTCGCCGCCCTGTCCGGGACCTCGGGCAGCGTCGGCGAACTCGTCGGGTTCCGCGCCGGGTGGGGCCTGGGCAACTCCCTGTTCGTCGCCACCGCCCTCGCGGTGATCGTCGGCGCCGCCAGCGGAGGCGCGGAGGCGGCCATCGTCCTGTACGAGGCGGCCCTGGGCCTGGGCATCTCCATGGGGCCGCTGGTCGGCGCCGCCCTCGGCGACTGGAACTGGCGCGCCCCCTTCTTCGGCACCGCGACCCTCATGGCCGTCGGATTCGTCCTCGTCCTGACCCTGCTGAGGGCCACGCCGGAACCGGCCGCGCGCACCCGCCTGTCCGACCCGCTGCGCGCCCTGGCCCACGGCGGCCTGTCGACGACGGCGTTCACCGCGTTCTTCTACAACTTCGCCTTCTTCACCGTCCTGGCCTTCACCCCCTTCATCCTCGGCATGTCGCCGTACGGCATCGGCGCGGTCTTCTTCGGGTGGGGCGTCTGCGTCGCGCTGGCCTCGGTCTTCGGCGCCCCCGCCCTGCAGCGCAGGATCGGCTCGGTCAACGTGCTCCACCTCTCGCTGGGGGCGCTCGCCCTGCTGCAGGTGGGCATCGCCCTGTCACAGCAGGCGGGAAGTCACCCGGGCGTCGTCGTCTTCGTCATCCTGTCCGGCCTGCCGATCGGCCTGAACAACACCGTGTTCACCGAGGCGGCCATGGAGGTCTCCGACGCGCCGAGGCCCGTCGCCTCCGCCGGATACAACTTCGTGCGCTGGATGGGCGGCGCGCTCGCGCCCTACGTCGTCACCAAGCTGGGCGAGGAGGTCGGGCCCGCGGTGCCGTACGTCCTGGGCGCGGCCTGCTGCCTGGCGGGCATGGCCGTCCTGTACGGCAGGCGCCACCACATGAGGAGCCTGGATCGGATCGACGTCGACCACACCTTCCAGGATGCCTCTGCCCCGGCCTGACCCGGTTTGGGGCGACGCGCACAGTGGCCATACGCTGAAGGGGCGTTCCGAGCCCTTGGAGAGGACCACTGTGAGCATCGCCCCGACCGTCGGAGTGTTCGCCCTGCAGGGAGACGTGCGCGAGCACACGCGCGCACTGGAGGCGGCGGGTGCCAGGGCCGTCGCCGTACGGCGCCCCGGTGAACTGGAGGCGGTCGACGGCCTGGTCATCCCCGGCGGGGAGTCGACCACGATGTGGAAACTCGCCGAGACCTTCGAACTCCTCGAACCGCTCAGGATGAGGATCAAGGGCGGCATGCCCGCCTACGGCTCGTGCGCGGGCATGATCATGCTGGCCGACCGGATCGAGGGCGGCATCGAGGGCCAGCAGACCATCGGCGGCATCGACATGGTGGTCCGCCGCAACGCCTTCGGCCGTCAGGTCGACTCCTTCGAGGCGGACCTCGACTTCGCGGGCCGGGGCTCGATACGGGCGATCTTCATTCGCGCCCCGTGGGTGGAATCTGTCGGTTCCGATGTCGAAGTGCTGGCTCGGGCCGAAGCTGGGGATAGGATCGTCGCGGTCCGCCAAGGACCGCTGCTCGCCACGTCCTTCCACCCGGAACTTACCGGGGATGTCGGTGTGCATTCATATTTTGTTGACATGGTGAGGGAGCTCTAGCCGATGTCCGGCCACTCCAAATGGGCGACGACGAAGCACAAGAAGGCCGCGCTTGACTCCAAGCGGGGCAAGCTGTTCGCCAAGCTCATCAAGAACATCGAGGTCGCGGCCCGAACCGGCGGCCCCGACCCGGACGGCAACCCGACGCTGTACGACGCCATCACCAAGGCGCGCAAGAGCTCGGTCCCGATCGACAACATCGAGCGCGCGCGCAAGCGTGGCGGCGGCCTTGAGGCGGGCGGCGCCGACTGGCAGACCATCATGTACGAGGGCTACGCCCCCGGCGGGGTCGCGGTGCTGATCGAGTGCCTCACCGACAACCGCAACCGCGCCGCCTCCGAGGTCCGCGTCGCCCTGACCCGTAACGGCGGCTCGCTGGCCGACCCGGGCTCGGTGTCCTACATGTTCAACCGCAAGGGCGTCGTGCTGGTGCCCAAGGGCTCGCTGAGCGAGGACGACGTGCTGACCGCGGTCCTCGACGCCGGCGCCGAGGAGGTCAACGACCTCGGCGACCAGTTCGAGGTCGTCTCCGAGGCCACCGACCTCGTCCCGGTCCGCAAGGCCCTGCAGGAGTCCGGCATCGACTACGACTCCGCCGAGTCCAGCTTCGTGCCGACGATGAACGTCCCGCTCGACGAGGACGGCGCCCGCAAGGTCTTCAGGCTGATCGACGCCCTTGAGGACAGCGACGACGTCCAGAACGTCTGGGCCAACTTCGACGTCTCCGACGACGTCCTGGAGAAGCTCGACGCCTGAACGGCCGTCGTGCCGGGCGGGACGACCGATTCGCCCCGCCCGGACCGCGCCGCCTAGGTTGGGTGGCTGTGAAGCTACGTGAACTGACCGCGGACGATCTCGACGCGGTGACGGACAATCGCAGGCGGGCCTTCGGACCGGTGTCGGAGGCGGTCCAGCGGCAGTGGGTCGGGATGGTGACTCCCGCACTCGAAGCGGGGAGATATCTCGGTCTCTTCGACGGCGCCCGCCTGGTCGCGACGAGCCGGATCAACGACTTCACCCAGTACTGGCACGGCAGGCCGATCTCCCTCGGCGGCGTCGCCTCGGTGACCGTCGCCCCGGAGGACAGGGGCGGGGGAGCCGGCCGGACCATCATGCTGGCCACCCTTGAGCGCTGCGCCAGCCTCGGTCATCCGGTCTCCGCCCTCTACCCGGCCACCACCCACATCTACCGATCGCTGGGCTGGGAGCACGCCGGAGCCATGCACCGCGCCGTGCTGCCCGCCGAGGCGCTGCGGACCATCAGGCGGACCGAGCAGGTCCAGGTCCGCAGGGCCGGGCCGGAGGACGCAGAGCGGGTCGTCTCGGTCCTGCGGGGAGTCCACCTGGCCACCCGCGCCTGCGGCCCCGTCTGCTGGGACGCCGACGTCTGGCGGGCGCGCCTGGCGACGGGGGACGACTTCGTCTATCTCGCACACGACGGCCTCGTCGTCTACCGCTGGCGCGACCAGGACCTGGAGGTTCCCGTCCTGGTCGCGGGCTCGGAGGCGACCGCGCGGACGCTGTGGTCCCTGGTCGGTTCCTCGGCCTCGATCGCCAGGTCCGTCCACGCGGTCGTGGCCCCCGACGACCCCGTCTTCTGGCTGATAGGGAACCGTCCGACGGACGAGGTGGGCCAGACCCGCTGGATGTTCCGCGTCGTCGACCTGGCCGCGGCGATCCGTGAGCGGGGTTTCCCGCCCGGCGTCACCCTCGACACCGTGATCCAGGTCGAGGACCCCCAGCGGCCGGAGAACTCCGGACCCTGGCACCTGTCCGTCTCCGGAGGGCGGGCGACGGCCGAGCCCGCGGGCACCCTCCCCTCGGCTCTGCCCGTCTTCACGGCCGGGGCGTTCTCCGCCCTGTTCTGCGGGGTTCCGGCCGCGACCCTGCGCAGGACCGGCGGACTGACCGGTTCCGCGGACGGCGACGCCGCCCTGGACGGGGCCTTCCACGCCAGGCCGTACATGCTGGACCACTTCTGAGGGGTGCCTGCCCGGGAACCGTGCGTCGTGTGCGCGCAGGCGGTAGAGTCTGGCACCGAACAGGTGTTCGGCGAGTGGAGGCGTGCCGGTGCGGTTGCCCGAACTGCGGGTGATGGGGGTCGATCCCGGGCTGACCCGGTGCGGGCTCGGCGCGGTCGAGGGACGGCCGGGGGCGCCGCTGACCCTGGTCAAGGTCGGGGTCGTGCGCACCCCCGCAGAAGACGAGACCGGCGCGAGGCTCGTGGCGATCGAGGCGGGCATCGAGAGCTGGCTCGACGAGATCAAGCCGGACGCGGTCGCCGTGGAGCGGGTCTTCGCCCAGCACAACCTCAGGACGGTGATGGGCACCGCGCAGGCCTCCGCGGTGGCGATCCTGTGCGCCTCCCGCCGGGGGCTGCCGGTGGCGTTGCACACGCCCTCCGAGGTCAAGGCCGCGATCACCGGCAGCGGCACCGCCGACAAACGACAGGTCGGCACGATGGTGACCAGGCTCCTGCGCCTGGACGAGATGCCCAAGCCCGCCGACGCCGCCGACGCCCTCGCCCTCGCGATCTGCCACGTGTGGCGGGGCGGGGCGCGCAACAGGCTCGCGGAGGCGGTCGCGAAGGCCGCCGCTCCCGGCACGAGCGCCGCCGCCTACTTCCGCGGCGGGGGCAGGGCCGGATATTCGAAGGGAAGCACGAAGTGATCGCCTCGGTGCGGGGACGGGTGGCCGCGATCGCGCCGGAGGGGGCGGTGGTCGAGGTCGGCGGGATCGGCGTGCTCGTCCACTGCACACCCGGCACACTGGCGGCGCTGCGGGTGGGGGAGGAGGCCAGACTGGCCACCTCGCTCGTGGTCAGGGAGGACTCCCTGACACTGTTCGGCTTCGGCACCGACGACGAGCGTCTGGTCTTCGAGCTGCTGCAGACGGCCAACGGGGTCGGTCCCAAGGTCGCCCTCGCCATGCTCGCCGTGCACACGCCGAACGCCCTGCGGATCGCGGTGGCGAGCGCCGACGTCAAGGCGCTGACCAGGGTGCCCGGAGTCGGCCCCAAGGGCGCTCAGCGGATCATCGTCGACCTCAAGGACAAGCTCGGCACGCCGGAGGAGGCGGTCAACGCCGCGCTCGACGGCACCGCCGCAGTCCCGCCCTGGCGCGACCAGGTGCACTCGGGCCTGGTCGGTCTCGGCTACTCGGTCAGGGACGCCGATGAGGCGGTCGCCACGGTGGCCGTCCAGGCCGACGCCGAGATCGCGCAGGGCAGGGTTCCCCAGGTCGCCGTGCTGCTCAAGGCCGCGCTTCGCGTGCTGAGCGTCCGGTGAGACAGGGCACAGGAAAGGCGGAGACGACGTGAGCGCGGAACGGGATCTGGTCTCACCCGAGATGGAGGGTGACGAGCGCCTGATCGAGGCCGCGCTGCGCCCCAAACGTCTTGAGGAGTTCATCGGCCAGGCGCGGGTGCGCGAGCAGCTCTCCCTGGTGCTGCACAGCGCGTTGCGGCGCAACCGTCCCCCCGACCACGTGCTGATGAGCGGCGCGCCCGGTCTGGGCAAGACGACCCTCTCGATGATCATCGCGGCCGAGCTCTCCGCGCCGCTCAGGCTCACCTCCGGGCCCGCCCTCGAACGGGCGGGTGACCTCGCGGCGATCCTGTCCACCCTCTCCGAGGGAGAGGTCCTCTTCATCGACGAGATCCACCGGATGGCCCGTCCCGCCGAGGAGATGCTCTACCTCGCGATGGAGGACTTCCGCGTCGACATCGTGGTCGGCAAGGGGCCGGGCGCGACCGCCATCCCGCTGGAGGTGGCGCCCTTCACCCTGGTCGGGGCGACCACCAGGGCGGGCCTGCTGCCCGCGCCGCTGCGTGACAGGTTCGGCTTCGTCGCGCACATGGACTTCTACGAGGCCGCCGAGCTCGAACAGGTGTTGCACCGTTCGGCACGGCTGCTCGGCCTGCGTCTCCCGGGCGACGCGGCACACGAGATCGCCGGGCGCTCCCGGGGCACGCCTCGCATCGCCAACCGGCTGCTGCGCCGGGTGCGCGACTTCGCCGAGGTCCGGGCGGACGGGGTGATCAGCAGGGACGTCGCCGCCGCGGCGCTGAACCTCTACGAGGTGGACGCCGAGGGACTCGACCGTCTCGACCGCGCCGTCCTGGGCGCCCTGCTCGGCAAGTTCGGTGGTGGTCCCGTCGGTCTGTCAACACTGGCGGTCGCGGTGGGGGAGGAACCGGAGACCGTCGAGGTGGTCGCGGAGCCGTTCCTGGTACGGCAGGGCCTGCTGGCCCGCACTCCTCGCGGACGCGTCGCGACCGCGGCGGCCTGGGTCCACCTGGGGTTGACGCCCCCTCCCGGAGCCTTCGGCGCGGTGCCGATGCCCGGCCAGGGGCCTGACCTGCATGATCTTGGGGATGACCCCGCGGCTTCCTGACGTTGAGTTACGGTGAGAAAACGCACGGGGTTGATCACAAAAAGGTGACAACCGTATCAAAATGGGAACTTCCCCGCGCGCCAGAACGTGACCTCGTTGCCGCGCTCCTAACAGCTCGCCTAAACTCCGTGGCTTGGCTGGCTGTGTAGGCTGACGTGCTGAGCGCGGCGTGGCCTCACATGACGTCCGGCTCCGGCCGGTCATCCTTAACCGAAGGAGCGGCCCAATGGGCGGCAATTACTCCAGCCTTATCATGATCGCGCTGATGGTCGTGGTGTTCTACTTCCTGCTGATCAGGCCGCAGCGTAAGCGGCAGCAGGAGCAGGCGCAGATGCAGAACTCCCTCACCCCGGGGACCCGCATCATGACCACTACCGGGCTTTTCGCGACGGTGGTAGCGATCGACGCCGAAGATGTGATCCTGGAGATCGCCCCCGGCGTCGAGACCCGCTGGGTCAAGGCCGCGATCGGGCGTGTGGTGGGCCCGGTCGACGACACGCAGGGCGACGCCGAGAACACCGACACCGTGGATGACAATGTGGTGGAAACCGCGCAGTCGCCCGGTGACGACCAGGACTCGACGACCAAGAAGTGATAAGTAGGCTCGCCAACATTCCCTATAGCCGAAAGAACTGACGACCAGTGGCCCGACCGACCAGCGGCCAGAGCAGACCGGGGCGCGTGCTCCTACTGCTACTGGCGATTATTCTCGCCATGGGTGGGGTGATGCTCCTGAACAGGGCTTACACCCCCGAATATGGCCTCGACCTCGCCGGTGGCACGACAGTGACACTGCAGCCCGTCACCCCGAACGGCACGGCTCCCACAGAGGAAAGCCTGGATCTCGCCGTCGGCATCATCCGAAAC
This sequence comes from Streptosporangium sp. NPDC020145, assembly GCF_040631275.1. Classification (NCBI taxonomy): domain Bacteria; kingdom Bacillati; phylum Actinomycetota; class Actinomycetes; order Streptosporangiales; family Streptosporangiaceae; genus Streptosporangium; species Streptosporangium sp. NPDC020145. Next base: position 478,012 of record NZ_JBEXZT010000005.1, read on the forward strand.
AGGGTGAACGGCAGCGGTATCTCCGACGCCGAGGTCGCCAAATCCGGTGACAACATCGTCATCTCCGTCCCCGGAGTTGGCCAGGAGGAAGTCGTCAAGCTGGTCGGCACCACCGCGGAACTGCGTTTCCGTCAGGTGATGGCGGTCGCGGCAGGGGCACCCCAGCCGCCGGGGCAGATGCCCACCCAGGCGCCGACGCCGTCATCCTCCCCCTCCTCGACGGCTCCCGGCAAGAAGGGCGACAAGTCCCCCGCCCCGTCCGCCTCCCCCGCGGCCGAGCAGGGCACGAAGACGCCGGAGCCGACCGCGACGGCCGCCGCGAACCCGAGCGCCTCGCCCGCGGGCCGCGCCCTGTCGGCGGCGCTCCTCAACCCCAGCCCGGAGGCGACCCCGACCGCCACCGGCAAGCAGGAGAGCAAGCAGGACACCGGCAAGAAGGGCGACAAGGCGGAGGCCTCCCCCTCGGCCAAGCCCGGCCAGAGCGGCTCCCCCTCGCCCCAGCCCTCCTCGCCCGCGGACAACCCGCTGGCCGACGTGGACACCACCGGCATCGACCCGGCGGTGCTCAAGCAGTTCGAGGCCCTCGACTGCTCCAAGAACAAGGGCCAGGGCGCCCAGGACGACCCCAACAAGCAGTACGCCGGCTGCAGCCAGGACGGCAGCGCCAAGTACGTCCTCGACAAGGCGGCCGTCACCGGAAGCGCGATCGCCAGCGCCAACGCGGGCGTCGACCAGACCACCGGTGAGTGGCTCGTCCAGCTCTCCTTCAAGGGGCAGGGCCCCGACCAGTGGTCCAAGGTGACCACCACCGCGTTCAACTCCCAGCCGCCGCGCAACCAGGTCGCCATGGTCCTGGACGGTGTGATCATCTCCGCGCCGGTCATCCAGGAGCCCATCACCGGCGGCCGGGCGCAGATCTCCGGCAACTTCACCCAGGTGACGGCCAACGAGCTGGCCGGCCAGCTGAAGTTCGGCGCGCTGCCGCTGAAGTTCGAGAAGAGCTCGATCGACGAGGTCTCCTCGACCCTGGGCGCCGACCAGCTGCGCGGTGGCATGATCGCCGGTGGCATCGGCCTGGCCCTGGTGGTCGTCTACTCCATGCTGTACTACCGCGGCCTTGGCGTCGTCTCGGTGCTGAGCCTGCTGGCCGCCTCGATCCTCACCTACCAGGCGGTCGTGATCCTCGGTGCCTTCGCGGGCTTCCGCCTGTCGCTGCCGCACATCATCGGCCTCATCGTCTCGATCGGTATCACCGCCGACTCCTTCATCGTCTACTTCGAACGAATACGAGATGAGATGAAGGAGGGCCGCCGGTCGCTGCGCACGGCCGTCGAGGTCGCCTGGACCCGCGCCCGCCGGACGATCCTGATCGCCGACGCGGTCATGTTCATCGCCGCCGTCGTGCTGTACTTCCTGGCCGTCGGCGGTGTGGCCGGGTTCGCCTTCGCGATGGGCCTGACCACGCTCATCGACATCGTCGTGGTCTTCCTGTTCACCAAGCCGTTCGTCACGCTGCTGGCCAGGCTGAAGTTCTTCGCCAAGGGACACAAGCTTTCCGGTCTCGACGCCGAGCGCATGAGCAGCACGACGGTCGCCGGTACCAAGACCGTTCCGCAGGAGGCATGATGTCCGGCATCGCGAGTCGGTTGTACCGCGGCGAGATCGACGTCGACTTCGTCGGACGCAGGAAGCTCTGGTACGGCCTGTCCGCCGTGCTGCTGCTGGTGTCCATCGCGGGCCTGCTCTTCAACGGAGGCCTCAACCTGGGCGTCGAGTTCAGGGGCGGTTCGGTCTTCTCCTTCAAGGCGCCCAGCGCCCACATCGAAGAGGTCCGCGACACCTTCAACGGCGCGGGCGCCCACCAGGTCATCGTCCAGACGACCAACAACGGCTGGCGGGTCACCACCGACAGCATGCCCCCCGAGCGGGTGACCACGGTCCAGAAGGCGGTCGCCCAGAAGTACGGCATACAGCAGAACGAGGTCACCCTCCAGGTGATCGGCGCCTCGTGGGGCGGTCAGGTGGCCGACAAGGCGGTCACCGGTCTGATCGTCTTCATGCTGGCGATCATCCTGTACCTCACGGTGGCCTTCGAGTGGAAGATGGCGCTGTCGGCGGTCGTGGCGCTCTTCCACGACCTGGTGATCACCGCGGGCGTCTACGCGTGGACCCAGTTCGAGGTCACCCCGGCGACCCTGCTGGGCTTCCTGACGATCCTCGGATACTCCCTGTACGACGCGGTCGTCGTGTTCGACATGATCAAGGAGGTCACCGCCAAGCTCGGCACGACCTCCAAGATGACCTACACGCAGGCGGCGAACAACGCGCTGAACCACACCCTGATCCGGTCGCTGAACACCACCCTGGTGGCGATCCTGCCGGTGGCCGCGATCCTGTTCATCGGCACCACGCTGTTCGGCGCGGGCACGCTGAGGGACCTCTCGCTCGCCCTGTTCGTCGGCATGATCGTCGGTACCTACTCGTCCCTGTGCGTGGCCACGCCGATGCTGGTCACGCTGAAGGAGCGCGAGCCGCGTTACCAGGCGATCGCCCGCAGGCTCTCCTCACAGGGCGGCGGGGCCAAGGGCGGCCAGACGGTCAAGGGAGCCAAGCAGCCGGTCCCCGCGGGGGCCGCCAACGGCTCGGCGCCCGACGGCGACAAGCGCAAGAAGAAGTAGCCGGAAGTCAGCAAGGCCTCCGTCCCCGCCGAGGGGACGGAGGCTTTTCCTTGAGGGAGCGACGATGAGTGACCTGAGCAGGCTGATCCTGGACCACGTCCGGGACATCCGCGACTACCCCCAGCCCGGCGTCCTCTTCAAGGACATCACCCCGCTGCTCGCCGATCCTGAGGCCCTGGCCGCCGTGATCGACGGTTTCGCCGGGCTCCACCAGGTCGACAAGGTCGTCGGGATCGAGGCCAGAGGCTTCATCCTGGCCGCTCCCGCGGCCTATCGGGCGGGTGCGGGCTTCGTTCCGGTGCGCAAGAAAGGCAAACTGCCCGCGGAAACCCTTGAGGCGTCCTACGATCTGGAGTACGGCTCCGCCACCATCGAGGTCCATCGAGACGCCTTCACCCCAGGGGAACGCGTCCTGATCATCGACGACGTGCTCGCCACCGGCGGTACGGCGCGTGCGGCGGTGGAGCTGGTCCGCAGGGCGGGCGCCGACGTCGTCGCCATCGCCGTGCTCATGGAGCTGGCCTTCCTCAAAGGACGGGAACGGCTGGACGGCGTCGAGGTGCATTCCCTGGTGATTGTCTGATCCGACCCCGCCGGGGAAGGCATCCTGGCCAGTCTGGATACACTGGGGGGATCTGGACTCGAACGTGAGGAGTCTGAGTGCCCCGTGATGTGGTCGTCCCCGACGTGACCGCCGACGGTGGCGGTCCCGAGACGGCCGTCCCGGCAGGCGATGCCGGTTCCGCCATGTCCGGAGCCACCGAGGACAGGCCTGCGGTAAGGCGTAGGCTCGCGCGTTTTGGGGGGCAATGGGGTGGCGCCATGAACCCGGTGCTTGAGCCGCTCTTCCGGACGGTCCGCGCGACGCATCCGAAGGCGGATCTGCGGCTCATCGAGCGCGCCTACGACGTGGCCGCCTACCACCACCGTGATCAGAAGCGTAAGAGCGGTGATCCCTACATCACCCACCCGCTCGCGGTCGCGACGATCCTGGCCGAGCTGGGCACCGACGACGAGACGCTGTGCGCCGCGCTGCTGCACGACACCGTCGAGGACACCGCCTACGGCCTCGACGAGCTGCGCAAGGACTTCGGCGACAACATCGCCCTGCTGGTCGACGGCGTCACCAAGCTCGACAAGGTCAAGTACGGCGACGCCGCCCAGGCCGAGACCGTCCGCAAGATGGTCGTGGCGATGTCCCGCGACATCCGGGTGCTGGTGATCAAGCTCGCCGACCGGCTGCACAACATGCGCACCATGCGCTACCTGCCCGAGCACAAGCGGCAGCAGAAGTCCCGGGAGACACTGGAGATCTTCGCGCCGCTCGCCCACCGCCTCGGCATGAACACCATCAAGTGGGAGCTTGAGGACCTCGCGTTCGCCATGCTCTACCCCAAGCGCTACGACGAGATCGCCCGCATGGTCTCCGAGCGCGCCCCGCGCAGGGACCTGTTCCTGCAGGAGGTCATCGAGAAGGTCTCCGGAGACCTGCGCGAGGCCAAGATCCGCGCGGTGGTCAAGGGGCGCCCGAAGCACTACTACTCGGTCTACCAGAAGATGATCGCCAGGGACGTCGCCTTCGACGACATCTACGACCTGGTCGGCATCCGGGTGCTGGTCGACACGGTCCGCGACTGCTACGCCGCCCTGGGAACGATTCACGCGCGATGGAACCCGGTGCCCGGCCGGTTCAAGGACTACATCGCGATGCCCAAGTTCAACATGTACCAGTCGCTGCACACCACGGTCATCGGCCCCGAGGGCAAGCCCGTCGAGCTGCAGATCCGCACCCACGGCATGCACCACAGGGCCGAGTACGGCGTGGCGGCGCACTGGAAGTACAAGGAGGACATGACCACCTCGGGCCCGCCCGGGGCGAAGCTCAAGCCGGCCAGCGACATGGCCTGGCTCAGGCAACTCCTCGACTGGCAGAAGGAGACCGCCGACCCGGGCGAGTTCCTTGAGTCGCTGAGGTTCGACCTGTCGGTCTCCGAGGTCTACGTCTTCACCCCCCGCGGTCAGGTGATCGCGCTTCCCGAGGGCGGGACCCCGGTCGACTTCGCCTACGCCGTGCACACCGAGGTCGGCCACCGCTGCATCGGGGCCCGGGTCAACGGCCGTCTCGTGCCGCTGGAGTCGCGGCTCGGCAACGGCGACACCGTGGAGATCTTCACCTCCAAGTCGCCGGACGCCGGTCCCTCCCGTGACTGGCTCAAGTTCGTCAAGTCGGGCCGGGCCCGCAACAAGATCCGGCAGTGGTTCTCCAAGGAGCGCCGCGAGACCGCGATCGAGGCGGGCAAGGAGGCCATCGGCAGGGCGATGCGCAAGCAGGGCCTGCCGCTGCAGCGCCTGATGTCCGGAGAGTCCCTCCTGGTGCTCGCCAGGGACCTGCACTACGCGGACGTCTCGGCGCTCTACGCGGCCGTCGGAGAGGGCCACGTGGCCGCCCAGGCGGTCGTGCAGAAGCTCGTGCACTCCCTCGGAGGGGTCGAGGGCGCCGAGGAGGACATCGCCGAGGTCTCGGTGCCGACGAAGCTGCGCGGCCGTCCCCGCGGCCGGGGCGGCGCGGGCGTGGTCGTCGCGGGCGACTCCGACGTCTGGGTACGGCTGTCGCGCTGCTGCACCCCGGTCCCCGGAGACGAGATCATCGGCTTCGTCACCCGCGGCCACGGCGTCTCGGTGCACCGCACCAACTGTCCCAACGTGCAGCAGCTGAGGTCAGAGCCCGACCGCCTGGTCGAGGTCTCCTGGTCGGCCGCGGAGGACTCGGTGTTCCTCGTGGCGCTCCAGGTCGAGGCGCTCGACCGGCCGCGCCTGCTGTCCGACGTCACCCGGACCCTGTCCGACCAGCATGTCAACATCCTGTCGGCGTCGGTGACGACCTCGAAGGACCGGGTGGCGATCAGCAGGTTCACCTTCGAGATGGGCGACCCCAAGCACCTGGGGCACGTGCTGAAGGCCGTACGCAACATCCAGGGCGTCTACGACGTCTACCGGGTGAGCGGCGCCTCCTAGGCCCTCTCAGGCCCGCCCCGGGCCATACAGCGAAACGGGGGACGCTCCGGAAAGGAGCGTCCCCCGTTTTGGCGCCGGAGGGTCAGGAGAACTCGGCGAGCGTGCGCTCGGCCTCCTCAAGCCAGGAACGGCGGGCGGTCAGGGCCTCCTCGGCGTCCTTGGCCTCCTTGTCCCTGCCGGCCGCCTGGGCCTTGGCCAGACGGCCCTCAAGCTGCCCGATCGACTTGCGCAGCTGGTCGACCGTGTTCTGCGCGCGGGCGCGGGCCTCGGGGTTGGACCGCTTCCACTCGGCCTCCTCGGCCTTGCGGACCGCCTCGTCGATCTTGCGCAGACCGCCCTCAAGCCGGTCACGCTGCTCGCGCGGGACCGGGCCGGCCTCCTCCCAGCGCTCCAGGAGGCCACGCAGGGCGTTCCTGGCGACGCGGGCGTCGGAGACCGGAAGGATCTTCTCGGCCTCGGCCAGCAGCTGCTCCTTGACCTCGGCGTTGGCCGCCAGCGAGGCGTCACGCTCGGCGAAGACCGCCGAACGGGCCTGGAAGAACTGGTCCTGGGCGCCCTTGAAACGGCCCCACAGCTCGTCCTCGACCTCACGCGAGGCCCGGCCGGCCGCCTTCCACTGCTGCATCAGCTCGCGGTAGGCGGAGGCCGTCGCGCCCCAGTCGGTCGAGGAGGCCAGCGCCTCCGCCTCGACGACGATGCGTTCCTTGGCCGAACGCACGCCCTCGCGCTGCTCGTCGAGCCCGGCGAAGTAGGCCTTGCGCCGCTTGGCGAAGGCCGTACGGGCCGCGGACAGGCGCTTCCACAGCGCCGCCTCGGTCACCCGGTCGATGCGCTCGGCGGCCTTCCACTCCTCGACGAGCTGGCGCAGCCGCTCCCCACCGGTCTTCCAGTGGGTGGTGTCGTCGGCGATGCGCTCGGCCTCGGCGACGATGCGTTCCTTGACGCCCCTGGCCTCGGCGCGAGCCACGTCGCGGGCGGCCTTGACCTCCTCGCGGCGCTGGGAGACCAGCTCCGTGAGGCTGTTGAGGCGGCCCAGCAGCCCGTCGAGATCGCCGACCGCGTGCGCGTCGACGATCGCCTCGCGGAGCTTGACGATCGTCGCCTCCGCCTGGGCGGGCGGCAGATCCGTGCCGCGGACCCGCTGCTCAAGCAGCGTGACCTGCCCGGCCAGCTCGTCGAACTTGCGGTGGAAGTAGGCCAGAGCCTCTTCCGGTTCGCCGGCCTGCCAGGACCCGACGGCCCGTTCTCCCTCAGCCGTACGCACGTAGACGGTGCCGTCGTCGTCTACCCGGCCCCACGGGTCGGTGCTCACCGTGTCCTCCCGCAACTTTCATCAGCCTTTCGAGGCTATCCGCCTCTTGGATGTATTACGTCAGCTCTTGTCGGACATTGTCACGTCTTTGATTTCCACGGTTTCCTTCGGGGCGCCGGTGCCGTCCGGGCCCGGGGTGATGACACCCGCCTTGTTCACCTTGTCGAGGATGTCCAGGCCCTTGGTGACCGTGCCGAACGGGGTGTAGTCCGGAGACAGCTGGGCGTCGCCGTAGACGATGAAGAACTGGCTGCCGTTGGTGTCCGGGCCGCTGTTGGCCATGGCCACGACACCGCGGGTGTACTTCGCGCCTTCGAGGTTCTCGTTGACGAAACGGTACCCCGGGCCGCCCTGGCCGTCGGTCGGGTTCTTGCCGTCGGCCTTGGCCAGCGGGTCGCCGCACTGGAGCACGGGGAACTGCTCGGAACCGAGACGGTGGCACTTGGAGCCGTTGAAGTACTTCTTCCCGGCCAGGAACGCGAAGGAGTTGACCGTGCAGGGGGTCTTCTCCGCCGAGACCGCGATGACGATGTCGCCCAGGTTGGTCTTCAGGGTCATCGTCTTCGGCGTGGTGTCCACCTTCGCCGGAGGCAGGCCGACGTTCTTGGCCGGTCCGCCCTCGGTCTCGGCGACGTAACCACAGGTGCCCGCCGCGGGGTCGAAGGCCGCCGGCTTGGCGCCGGTGCCCGTCTCAGCCGGGCTCGCGGGCGCGGACGGGGTGCCCGAGGCGGCGGTCGCCGGGGACGTTCCACCACCTCCGAGCAGGGACATCGCGGCGATCACACCGCCGACGAGCACCACGACGGTCACACTCGTGCCGATGATCGCATTGCGCTTCATACGCGACTCACGTTCGGCGCGCCGCTGCATCTGCCGTTCGTAGTGCTCGCGGGCCAGTTGCTTCTGGCGGTCCTTGCCGCTCACCACTTCGCCCTCCCGAGTGCCGGAGTATCACTTATTGAGGTGGGCGAATCGTATCGGCCAACGGGTAATGGTTCGCAGCCCGCCGACCCGCACCGGTACCCTTCGGTTACATTCCCATCCGTTTTCTTGACGAGATCAGCTGAGGCAGATGCTCATCGCCGGCTTTCCCGCAGGGTCGTTTCAGACCAACTGTTACGCCGTGGCTCCCGCCGCGGGCGAGGAGTGCGTCGTCGTCGACCCCGGTCAGAACGCCGTGGGCGACCTGGACGACCTGCTGCGCGAGCATCGCCTGAAGCCGGTCGCCGTGCTGCTCACCCACGGCCACCTCGATCACATGTGGTCGGTCGCCCCGGTCTGCGGAGCGCGTGACATCCCCGCGTGGATCCACCCCGAGGACCGGGAGCTGCTGTCCGACCCGATCAAGGGGATGTCCCTGGCCTTCGGGCAGCAGCTGTTCGGCGGGCTGACCTTCTCCGAGCCCGACGACGTGCGCGAGATGGCGGACGGAGAGGTGCTGAGCCTGGCCGGGATGGAGCTGACGGTCGACCACGTCCCCGGCCATACCAGGGGGTCGGTGGCTTTCAGGCTGCCCGGGAGCGGGGAGATCCCCGAGGTGATGTTCTCGGGAGACCTGCTGTTCGCCGGCTCCATAGGCCGCACAGACCTTCCCGGCGGGGACTATCCGACCATCCTGCGCAGCCTGGCGGCCAAGTGCCTGCCGCTGTCCGATGAGACGGTGGTGCTGCCGGGACACGGACCACAGACCACGATCGGCCACGAGCGCGCGACCAATCCGTACTTGGCGGAGGCGGCGCCGTACGCCGGTCCCACCAGGGGACTTTAGAAGATGACTCTGCAGGCGCCCAAGGGCACCTTCGACCTGCTCCCGCCGCGCTCCGAGCGCGCGCTGGCCGTCCGGGAGGCGCTGACCGCCCCCGCCAGGCGGGCGGGGTACGGCTACATCGAGACGCCGGTCTTCGAGGACACCGCGCTGTTCGTGCGCGGCGTCGGCGAGTCGACCGACATCGTCTCCAAGGAGATGTACACCTTCACCGACAAGGGCGGGCGTTCGATCACGCTGCGCCCCGAGGGCACCGCGTCGGTCGTGCGGGCGGTCCTCCAGCACGGCCTGCACAACGGCAGGCTTCCGGTGAAGCTCTGGTACTCCGGCAGCCAGTTCCGCTACGAACGCGCCCAGAAGGGCCGCTACCGCCACTTCTGGCAGGTGGGGGCCGAGGCCCTGGGGGCGGAGGACCCGGCCCTCGACGCCGAGCTGATCCTGCTGGCCGCGGAGGGCTACGCCGGGCTCGGCCTCACCGGGGTCAGGCTGCTGCTCAACACGCTGGGCGACCGCGTCTGCAGGCCCGCCTACCGCGCCGCGCTGCAGGACTTCCTGCGCGGTCTCGACCTCGACGAGGCGACCCGGGCCAGGATCGAGATCAACCCGCTGCGGGTGCTCGACGACAAACGTCCCGAGGTGCAGGCCCAGCTCGCGGGCGCCCCGCTGGTCGTCGACCACCTGTGCGAGGAGTGCAAGGCCTACCACGAGGAGGTCCGCACGCTGCTGACCGCCTCCGGGGTCGCCTACACCGACGATCCCCGGCTGGTGCGCGGGCTTGACTACTACACGCGCACCACGTTCGAGTTCGTCCACGACGGGCTTGGCTCGCAGTCCGCGGTCGGCGGCGGGGGGCGTTACGACGGACTGAGCGAGATGCTCGGCGGCCCGGCGCTGCCCAGCGTCGGCTGGGCGCTCGGCGTCGACAGGACGCTGCTGGCCATGGAGGCCGAGGGGCTGCTCGACGACGAGGCGGACGGCCCGCACGTCCAGGTGTACGGTGTGCCGCTGGGCGAGGAGGCACGCCGCCGGATGTTCCTGCTCATCACCGAGCTGCGCCGGGCGGGCCTCGACGCCGACATGTCGTTCGGAGGCAAGGGCGTCAAGGCCGCCATGAAGGGTGCCGACCGGTCGGGCGCGGGCTATGCCGTCATCCTCGGCGAGCGGGACATCGCCGCCGGGACCGCCCAGGTCAAGGACCTGGTCAGCGGCGACCAGAGCGCCGTACCGCTCGCCGAGATCGTCACGACCCTGAAGGAGAGACTGGAGAAATGATCCGCACGCACGAAGCGGGATCACTGCGCAAGGAGCACGCCGGGCAGCAGGTGACGCTGGCCGGTTGGGTGGCGCGCCGCCGTGACCACGGCGGCGTGGTCTTCATCGACCTGCGCGACGCCTCAGGCTCCTGTCAGGTGGTCTTCCGCGAGGAGGACGACGCGCACGGCCTGCGCGCCGAGTACTGCGTCAAGGTCGTCGGGCAGGTGCGGGTCCGCCCCGAGGGCAACGAGAACCCCGAGCTGCCGACCGGCGCGATCGAGGTCGTGGCCTCCGAGGTCGAGGTGCTCAGCGAGGCCGCGCCGCTGCCCTTCCCGATCGAGGGCGGCACCGGGGTCTCCGAGGAGGCCCGCCTGAAGTACCGCTACCTCGACATCCGCCGCCAGCAGGTCGCCCAGGCCATGCGGGCGCGCTCCAAGGCCACCTACCTGGCCCACGAGGTGATGAACGAGCACGGGTTCGTCTACATCGAGACCCCCACGCTCACCCGGTCGACCCCCGAGGGCGCCCGTGACTTCCTGGTGCCGGTCCGTCTCCAGCCGGGCAACTGGTACGCCCTGCCGCAGTCGCCCCAGCTGTTCAAGCAGCTGCTCATGGTCGGCGGCATGGAGCGCTACTACCAGCTCGCCCGCTGCTTCCGCGACGAGGACCTGCGCGCCGACCGGCAGCCGGAGTTCACCCAGATCGACGTTGAGATGTCCTTCGTCGACCAGGACGACGTCATCGCGCTGGGCGAGGCGCTGATCGGCCGCGTCTGGAAGGAGACGATCGGCTACGAGCTGCCGACGCCGCTGCCCCGGATGACCTACGCCGACGCCATGTCCCGCTTCGGCTCGGACAAGCCCGACCTGCGCTTCGGCCAGGAACTCGTCGAGATGACGGAGTTCTTCGCCGAGACGACCTTCCGGGTCTTCCAGGCGCCCTACGTCGGCGCCGTGGTGATGCCGGGCGGTGCCTCGCAGACCCGTAAGGAGCTCGACGGCTGGCAGGAGTGGGCCAAGTCGCGCGGCGCCAAGGGCCTGGCCTACGTCCTCGTCGGCGAGGACGGCACGCTCGGCGGCCCGGTGGCCAAGAACCTGTCGGAGACCGAGACCGCGGGCCTGGCCGCGAAGGCGGGCGCCGCGCCCGGTGACGCGATCTTCTTCGCCGCCGGTACGGCCGCCGCCTCCCGCGACCTGCTCGGCGCGGCCCGGCTGGAGATCGGCCGCCGCTGCGGCCTGATCGACGAGTCGGCGTGGAGCTTCCTGTGGGTCGTCGACGCGCCCATGTTCGAGGAGGACGGCGAGGGCGGCTGGACCGCGGTCCACCACCCCTTCACCGGTCCGAAGCCCGAGTGGGCCGACAACTTCCAGGACCACCCGGGCGAGGCCCTCGCCTACGCCTACGACATGGTCTGCAACGGCATGGAGATCGGCGGCGGCTCGATCCGTATCCACCGCGCCGAGATGCAGCAGCGCGTCTTCGACGTGCTCGGCATCTCCAAGGAGGAGGCGGAGAGCAAGTTCGGCTTCCTGCTCGAGGCGTTCAAGTACGGCCCGCCGCCGCACGGCGGCATCGCCTACGGCTGGGACCGGGTCTGCATGCTGCTCTCCGGCGGCGACTCGATCCGTGACGTCATCGCCTTCCCGAAGACGGCCTCCGGCTTCGACCCGCTGACGGGCGCGCCGACCCCGATCACGGTCGAGCAGCGCAAGGAGGCGGGCGTCGACGCCAAGCCCAAGGCGGACGCCTGAGACGGTCCTGAGGGCCGGTGGGGCACGGCTCCGGGGGTCAACGCCCCGGGGCCGTGCTCGTACGGCTGCGGGCCGTACGGGCACGGCGGGTCAGAAGCGGACGGGCAGCGTGCGCAGGCCGCGGATGAGTGACCCGCTGAGGTTCCACCGGATCTCGGCGGGATCGCAGTCCAGCTCGATGCCCGGCAGGCGTTCCAGCAGCGTCCCGAAGGCGATCGACGCCTCGAGCCTGGCCAGCGGCGCGCCCAGGCAGAAGTGGATGCCGTGGCCGAAGGCCACATGCCGGTTGTCCGCGCGGGTGATGTCCAGGACGTCGGGGCAGGGGAAGACCTCGGGGTCGCGGTTGACCGCGCCGAGCAGGATGTGGACCACGCTGCCCTTCGGGATGTGGACTCCCGCGAGTTCGAGATCCTCCGTGGCGAAGCGGAACGTGGCACGCTCGACCGGTCCGTCGTGCCGGAGGAACTCCTCGACCGCCGACGGCAGCAGTTCCGGCCGCTCCCGTAACAGCTTCAGCTGCTCGGGGGCGGTCAGCAGGGCCAGCATGCCGTTGCCGATCAGGTTGACCGTGGTCTCGTGCCCGGCGATGAGCAGCAGCGTCAGGCCCGCCAGGAGCTCCTGGTCGTCGAGCAGTTCGTCGTCGTCGCGGGCCAGGACCAGCGCGCTGACCAGGTCGTCACGCGGGGCGGCCCGCCGTTCGGCGATGATCGCGGTGAAGTAGTCGCCGACGGCGAGGTTCACCTCGCCGCGGTGCCTGGCCTGTTCCTCGTTGAGCGCGGGGCCGACGAGGGTGCCGGACCAGTCGCGGAAGGCGTCCTGGTCCTCGACGGGCACGCCGAGCAGTTCGCAGATCACCGTGATCGGCAGGGGGAAGGCGAAGTCGTCGAGCAGGTCCGCCCCGCCCCTGGGGAGCATCGCGTCGACCAGGTCGTCGGCGATCTTCTGGACGCGGGGGCGCAGGGCCTCGATCCTGCGGGGGGTGAAGGCCTTGGAGACCAGGCGGCGCAGCCGGGTGTGGTCGGGAGGGTCGCTGTCGAGCATGTTGCCGGCCAGGATCCGGTTGTCGGCGTGGAAACGCGCGCGGAACGGCTCGGGCACCCAGGAGACGCTCTTGGCCAGGCGGGGGTCGTTGAGGGCGGGACGGCCGTGCTCGTAGTCGAGCACCAGGAAGGCGCCCATGCCGGGAGGGAAGTCGACCGGATGGACGGGGCCCTTCCCCCTGAGCGCGGCGCAGGCGGCGTGCGGATCGGGGCTCAGTATGAACTCGAAAGGTAACTTCTCCGGCATCGGCGCCCCCCGGGGAGATGGATCGGATCCTGTTCCCCTCCAGTCTGGCCCGGGAGGTCGCGGCTCGCCCGCCGTGTGCGAGATGGTGGCCGTGATGACCGGTATGTCGGTGCGAGCGAGCCTGCGACGAAAGGACCTCACCCCCGTCGAGGCCCTCCGAGGTGGCCCTAGGTGAGCTGAACGTCCTTGATGATCACCGGGATCTTGGGGGCGTTCGAGCCACCGTCGCCGGTGATGTCGTTGGGGTTCTCGATCCAGCCGCCCTTGTAGACCTTGTCGAGGATGTCCATGCCCTGCGTGACCGTGCCGAGGGGCGTGTAGTCGGGCTGCAGCTGGGCGGTCTCGTCCGACAGGGAGATCCAGAACTGGCTGCCGTTCTGGTTCGCCGCCTCGGCCGCCTGGGCCAGCGCGACCGTTCCCCTGGTGTAGGGCAGCCCGCCGAGGTTCTCGTCGTTGAAGACGTAACCCGAGCTGCCCTGGCCGTCGGTGGGGTTCTTGCCGTCGGCCTTGGCCTGCGGGTCGCCGCACTGCAGCAGGCCGAGCCCGGAGTTCTCCGGCGTGGCCAGGCGGTGGCACCTGGTGTTGTCGAAGAAGTTCTTCTTCGCCAGGAAGGCGAAGGAGTTGACCGCGCAGGGGGCCCGGTCCGTCTGGAGCTCGATCACGATGTCACCGAGGTTGGTGGTGATCTTCATGTTCTTCAGCTTCAGGTTGGGCTTGGCCGGGGGCATGCCCACGTACTTGGCCGGGCTGCCGCTGGTGTCCTTGCGGTAGGAGCAGGTCAGCTTGGCCAGCTCCGCCGAGGGGGTCGGCGACGGCTGCAGGGCGGGGGCCTGACTTGGGTCGGCCGCCGCGCTCTTCTCCGAGGGGGTGGGGCGCTTGGGGTCGTTGCCGCCGAGGAGGTTCGTCGCGGCGAACAGGCCTCCGGCCACGACGACGACCGCGACGCCGGCTCCGATGAAGGTGTTCCGCCTCGACTTTGCGGTCGACTGCTGGGCGGTCTGCTGGGCCCGCTGGGCCTGCCGCTCCTTGTGCTCCCGCGCCAGCTGGCTCTGGCGGTCTTCGCCGCTCACCGCTTCGTCCTCCAGAATTGCTGTTCCATGACTATTGACTGGGCGAAAGCGTACCCGCCTCGGCGTGTGATGGATGTAAGTGACAGAATCCGTCAGATGGGGTAGGAGAGGAAGACGCGGGTGAAGTGCCGCGTTCCAGGTAGCGTTCACGGTGGGATCCCACCTGCACAGACGCCGCCGATGACCGGAGCCCCCCTATGTTCGACGAGATTCTGGGCCTGCCCGCCCACCCGCTGATCGTCCACGCCGCCGTGGTCCTGACGCCCCTGCTGGTGGTGCTGGCCGCCGTCTACGCCCTGGCCGCACGCACGCGCGCGGTGCTGACCTGGGCGGTCGTCGGGCTCGCGGTCATCTCGCCCGTGACGGTCTTCGCGGCCAGGCAGAGCGGTGAGGAGCTCAAAAGGGGACGTTTCTCCTCGGCGAGCGGGGAGCTCGGGCAGCGCGTCGCCGAGCACGAGAGCTTCGCGACCCCGTTGCTGCTGGCCGTACTGGCGCTCGGAGTGGTCTCACTCGGTCTCGTCCGGCTCACGCGTCCCGGGCGTTCGGAGAGCGCGCCCAAGGGGGTCGGGACGGCGCTGCGCGCGCTGACGGTGGTCCTGGCCGTGGTGGCCGGCTACTACGTGGTGAGGGCGGGCCACAGTGGCGCCGTCGCGGTCTGGGGAGGTTTCTGAGGGATCGGGAGCCCGCCCCCTGACGGTACTGTCTGAGCGTGGACAGCCTGTTCGACTCGGCGGCGGAGGAGGCCCACCGCGGCCATGAGCCACTGGCGGTGCGGATGCGCCCCCGTGGCCTGGACGAGGTGATCGGCCAGCGTCACCTGCTCGGGCCGGGCACGCCGCTGCGCAGGCTCGTCGAGGGCGAGGCCCCGATGTCGCTGTTCCTGTGGGGGCCGCCGGGCACGGGCAAGACCACCCTCGCCTACGTGGTCGCGGGGGTGACCAAGCGCCGCTTCGTCGAGGTCTCCGCGGTCTCCGCCGGGGTCAAGGAGGTCCGCGCCGCCATCGAGCAGGCCCGCCGCGAGCTGGGCATGTCGGGGCGGCAGACCGTGCTGTTCGTCGACGAGGTGCACCGCTTCAACAAGGCCCAGCAGGACGCCCTGCTGCCCGCCGTCGAGAACCGCTGGGTCACCTTCATCGGCGCGACCACGGAGAACCCGTTCTTCTCCGTCATCTCGCCGCTGCTGTCCCGTTCGCTGCTGCTGACCCTGGAGTCGCTGTCGGAGGAGGACATCCGCGGCGTGCTCGAACGCGCCGCCGCCGACCCGCGCGGCCTGGACGGTCGGGTACGGCTGGCGCCCGAGGCGGTCGAGCACCTGGTACGGCTGGCCGGGGGAGACGCCCGCAGGTCCCTCACCTATCTGGAGGCGGCCGCGCTGATCGCCGAGGACGAGATCACCGTCGAGGTGGTCGAGCGCGCGGTCGACAAGGCGGCCGTGCGCTACGACCGCCAGGGCGACCAGCACTACGACGTGGTCAGCGCCTTCATCAAGAGCATGCGGGGCTCCGACGCCGACGCCGCGCTGCACTATCTGGCCAGGATGGTCGAGGCGGGGGAGGACCCCAGGTTCATCGCCCGAAGGATCGTCATCTTCGCCTCGGAGGACGTCGGCATGGCCGATCCCACCTGCCTGCAGGTGGCGGTGGCCGCGGCGCAGGCGGTCGAGTTCATCGGCCTGCCCGAGGGCCGCCTGAACCTGGCCCAGGCGGTCGTCCACTGCGCGCTCGCCCCCAAGTCCAACGCGGTGATCACCGCGATCGACGCCGCCGCCCAGGACGTACGGCGGGGCGACATCGGCCAGGTCCCCGCCCACCTGCGCGACGCGCACTACCCCGGGGCACGGGGGCTCGGCCACGGTGAGGGCTACCGCTACCCGCACGACTTCGAGCACGGCCTGGTCCGCCAGGACTACGCCCCCGCCGAGCTCAGGGACCGCCGCTACTACCGGCCGACCCGGCACGGAGCCGAGGCCGCCTTCGCCGACCGCTGGAGCAGGATCCGCGCCTTCCTGCGCGGCGGCCAGTAGCCCCTCAGGAGGGAGGCGCGCCGTCCTGCCGTCGGGCGCGAGGTCCGCGGCGGGGGAAGCGCACGGTCAGCAGCCTGGCGCGGGGGGCGACCCGGCGGGCCAGCGTGAACAGGGCGTCGGTGCGGGAGCGGTCGGCGTCAAGGTGGGTGAAGAGGTTGACGCCCAGGTAGAAGGTGATCGCGGCGTAGGCGAGGTCGCGGGGCGGCATGAGCCTGGCCAGGGGTGAGCCGCCGATGACCCGCTCCAGCGTCTGCTCGACGAAGTCGATCCACGGGTCGGAGCGTTTGACGATCTCCGCCCTGAGCTCGGGCCTGGCGATGCTCGCGCCGACGAGCTCGGAGAAGAGCGTGATGTGCCCCGCCTCCAGGTCGGCCCGGTAGATCGCGGTGGCGATCTCGGCCAGCTCCTCCAGCGTGCGGGCCCGCTCGACGGCTCTGCGGTAGTCGGTCATCCGCTGCTCGGAGGCGCGGTCGAGTGCGGCGAGCAGCAGCGGATCGACCCCGCCGAAGTGGTAGAAGACCAGCGCCGAGTTGACCCCGGCGGCCTTGGCGATGGTACGGGCGCTGGCCCCGGCGTATCCCTCGGTCCGCACGGTCTCGGCGGCGGCCTCGATCAGCCGCTCCCGGGTCTCCGCGCCCGCCTGCTTGTTCACTTCACCGCTCCCTTGCCAAGACGATCTCTTCGATCATACGGTTTAATCGACTGATTAAACCGACCGATGAAGAGGGTGGCCCCATGGATGACCCGTCCGGAAGATCACCGGACTCGGAACCGCTCCCCGAGGACCGGACCGAGCGCAGGGCACGCTGGAACCTCGCCGGTCTGCTCCTGGCCCTGTTCGTCGCGCTCCTGCTCTACCGGGTGCTGCACGCGGGCCACCTGGAGGAGACGACGCTCTTCTACGTCGGCCTCCCCGCCGTCATCGCCATCACGGTCGTGCTGACGAGCAAACCGAGGTCCGCGACCGGCGCGATCCTGGCGACGATCACCGTGGCCCTCGCCTTCGCGGGACCGTTGCTCGGCGAGGGGATCGTCTGCCTGCTGTTCGCGGCCCCGCTCTTCTACCTCGTCGGCCTGCTGATCGGGGCCGTCATCGACTACTTCGACCGGCGGGGACCCCACGCGCTCGCCGCCCCGCTGGTGCTGCTCACGCTCGTCGCCGTGGGCGCGGAGGTGGCCGGACCGGCCCGTGACAACGCGGTCACCGCGGTGCGGGCGGCCCCGGGGACCGGGACGGAACAGGCCCTGGCCGCCGTCCCCCGCTTCGGCCCGTTCGAGTCGGCGTTCCTGAAGATCGGCTTCCCCAGGCCGCTGGCGGCAACCGGCACCGGCCTCGAGGTCGGCGCACTGCGGGAGATCACCTTCAACCCGCGCCGCTCCCTCGGCATCGGCGCCCTTCCCGAACCGCGTTCGATGACCCTCAGGGTGAAGGAACGCGGTCCGGGGCGGGTGACCTTCTCCGTGGTCCGCGACACCACGCTGACCCGCTGGCTCGACCTCCGCGAGGCGGAGTTCACCTGGGGGAACGGGAGGCTCGCGGTGGCCCTGCGCTACCGCCGTACCTTCGACCCCGGCTGGTACTTCGGCCCCCTGCAGCGCTACGCCGTCGGCCAGGCCGCCGACTACCTGGCCGGGACCTTCGCCCGATGACGGGCGACCCCGTGCTGGTGCGCGGTCTGGCCCTCGCGGTACCGGTCGCCGCGGTGCTCGCGGCCACCTGGAGAGGCCGGGTCCGCCGGGGGCTCGGAGAACGGGACGCGGCCGCGGCGATCCTGGCCACGCTGTGGAACCTGGAGGCGCTCATCGCGGTGAACCTCCTCGCCCAGGACCTCGGCTGGTGGCGCTTCACCGCGGTAGGGGCCCTCTACCGGGGCGTTCCGATCGACCTGCTGCTGGGCTGGGCACTGCTCTGGGGCGCGGTGCCCGGCCTGGTGGCACGCCGGGCGCCGATCCCGCTGGTCGCCGCGTCCCTCGGCTGGCTGGACCTGGCGGTGATGCCCCTGGCCGAGCCCGTCGTCGTGCTCGGTGAGCACTGGCTCGCCGGGGAGGCGGTCGCGATGGCCGTCGCCCTGCTCCCCGGTTTGCTGGTGGCCTCCTGGACGGCCGGAGGCCGCCGCCTGCCCCTCAGGGCCGCCGCCCAGATCGTCCTCGCGGCCGCCGGGGGCATGGCGCTGCCCATCGTGCTGACCGGGGCGTGGCGGCAGCCCATGTGGGTGCTCGGCCTCATGGCGCAGGCGCTGGCCGTGCCCTCGCTGCTCGGGCTGGCCGCCGTACGGGAGTTCGCGCTCGCCGGCCGGGGGACGCCGCTGCCGTACGACCCGCCGGAACGGCTGGTGGTCACCGGGCCCTACGCCTACGTCCGTAACCCGATGCAGGCCGCGATGACGGGCGGCTACCTGCTGCTCGCCCTGCTCGACCCGGTGTTCCTGGCCGCGGCGCTGGTCGCCTTCGCCTACGGGGCGGGGCTGGCGGCCTGGCACGAGGGGGAGGGGCTCACCGCGCGCTTCGGCGGGGAGTGGGCCGCCTACCGGCGCGCCGTACGGGCGTGGGTGCCCAGGTGGCGGCCCGTCGCCTTCCCCGGGGCCGTCGCGTCCGTGTACGTGGCCACCACCTGCGGGATCTGCTCGCAGGTCGGCGGATGGATCGTCGCGCGCCGTCCCGCCGGGCTGCGCGTGCTCGCCGCGGAGGACCACCCCGCGGGGCTGCGCCGGATCACCTACGAGTCGGCGGACGGGCGCGGTGCCCAGGGGGTGGCGGCGATCGCCCACGTGCTGACCCACATCCACCTCGGCTGGGCCCTGGCGGGCTGGACGCTCATGATCCCGGGGGTCGGCCGGTTCGCCCAGCTCTGCATGGACGCCTTCGGGGGCGCGCCCAGGACCCTGGCCGTACGGAACGGGCCGTCGCCGGCGGGGAAGCCGGGCGGGTACGGCCGACCGCCTGGGCGTCGTGTCACGGTATGCCGGGGAAGCGGTTCGGGACGCGGTAAGGTCTTGCCTGTTCCAGCCGGGTCAACTAAGGAGATCGGCGCATGCTTACCGCAGGAGAGGTCGCCGGACTGATCGTCGCGATGGCCTGGGCGATCCTGGTCTGCTTCCTGGCCGTGGCGCTGGTCAAGCTGGCCCGGCTGCTGACCGAGACCACCAAGATGGTCTCCGAGCTGGGCGAACGTGTGGTCCCGCTGCTGGAGGACGTCACGGTCACCGTCAGCGAGACCAACCGCCAGCTGGTCGCCGTCGAGGCCATCGCCAAGGACGTCAAGCAGGTCAGCGGGCACGCCGCCAAGATCAGCGACGTCACCCAGACCCTGGTGACCGGGCCGTTGATCAAGCTCGCCGCGCTGACCCACGGCGTCAGGCGCGCCCTGTCGGCCCGCAGGAACGGCAGGCCCGGCTCCCGGGTCCTCGAAGGGCGGCGGCGATGATCCGCAGGCTCTTCTACATCTCCCTGGGCGCGTTCGGCGCCGTGTGGGCGATGCGTAAGCTGCAGTCACTGCATCCGAACCACCTGGCGCGCCGTGCGGTGCGCGGCGCCTCGGGGGTCCTGGACCAGGCCCGGGACTTCGCGGCCGAGGCGCTGGACGGCGCGGCGCAGCGGGAAACCGAGTTGCGCTCCCGATTCGGCCTCGACAGTGTTGAGAACACCTACACCTACCACGTAAAGGATGGCCGCTGACATGGAGTCGGCAGAGATCGCCCGCCGCTTCCTGCGCTTCTTCGAGGAGCGTGGGCACACCGCCGTGCCCTCGGCCAGCCTCATCGCCGAGGACCCGACGCTGCTTCTCGTCCCCGCGGGCATGGTGCCGTTCAAGCCCTACTTCCTGGGCCAGCAGAAGCCGCCCTACCCCCGGGCGGCCAGCGTCCAGAAGTGCGTGCGCACCCCCGACATCGACGAGGTCGGCAAGACCACCAGGCACGCCACCTTCTTCCAGATGCTCGGCAACTTCTCCTTCGGCGACTACTTCAAGGAGCGGGCGATCCCGCTGGCCTGGGAGCTGCTGACCAAGCCCGAGTCCGAGGGCGGCTTCGGCTTCCCCGAGGAGCGGCTCTGGGTCACCGTCTACCACGACGACGACGAGTCCTACGACATCTGGCACCACAAGGTCGGCATCCCCGCGGAGCGCATCCAGCGCCGCGGCCTGGCCGACAACTACTGGCACATGGGCGTGCCCGGCCCCGGCGGCCCCTGCACCGAGATCTACTACGACCGCGGCCCCGAGTACGGCAGGGACGGCGGCCCGATCGCCGACGAGAACCGTTACCTGGAGGTCTGGAACAACGTCTTCATGCAGTTCCAGCTCGGTACGGTGCGCAGCAAGACCGACTTCGACATCGTGGGCGAACTGCCCGCCAAGAGCGTCGACACCGGCATGGGCCTGGAGCGGATGGCCGCGATCCTGCAGGGCGTCGACAACATCTACGAGATCGACACCACCTACAAGATCCTCGACAGGGCCGCGGAGCTGACCGGGACCCGCTACGGCCGTGACGAGCGCGCCGACGTCTCGCTGCGCGTGGTCGCCGACCACGTCCGCACCGGCGTGATGCTCGTCGCCGACGGCGTGCTGCCCTCCAACGAGGGCCGGGGCTACGTGCTGCGGCGGATCCTGCGCCGTGCGATCCGCAACCTGCGCCTGCTGGGCGCGGGCGAGCAGCGCTACATGCACGACCTGACCGCGGTGACCATCGACGTGATGGGCGATCTCTATCCCGACCTCAAGGCCGACGCCCCGCAGATCCACGGCGTCATCGACGCGGAGGAGGCCTCCTTCCTCGGCACCCTGCGCACCGGCACCGCGATCTTCGACGCGGCCGTCGAGGAGACCAAGCGCAAGGGACGGGGCACCCTCGGCGGTGACCAGGCCTTCCAGCTGCACGACACCTACGGCTTCCCGATCGACCTGACCCTGGAGATGGCCTCCGAGCAGGGCCTCAAGGTCGACGAGGAGGGCTTCCGCAGGCTGATGAAGGAGCAGCGCGACCGCGCCAAGGCCGACGCCGCCGCCAAGAAGACCGGAAACGCCGACATCTCGGTTTTCGGCCAGATCCTGGAGAAGACCGGCAGGGTCGAGTTCCTCGGCTACGACAACGTGACCGCCGAGTCCGCGGTCATCGGCCTGCTCGTCGACGGGCTCCCGGTCCCCGCCGCGGGCGCGGGCACCACCGTCGAGGTCGTGCTCAGCCGTACCCCCTTCTACGCCGAGGGCGGCGGCCAGCTCGCCGACCAGGGGATCATCCGCACCGACGGGGCCGAGGTCGAGATCGTCGACGTGCAGTCCCCGGTCTCGGGCGTGATCGTGCACCGGGGCAAGGTCAGGACCGGTGAGGTCCGGGTCGGAGACCAGGCCCAGGCCGAGATCGACGTCGAGCGGCGCCGCGCCATCTCCCGCAGCCACACCGCCACGCACCTGGTGCACAGGGGCTTTCGCAACGCGCTCGGCGAGACGGCCGCGCAGGCGGGTTCGGAGAACTCGCCCGGCCGTTTCCGCTTCGACTTCACCGCGGCGGGCGCCGTGCCGCCCAGTGTGCTCCGTGACGTCGAGGACGAGGTCAACGCCATCCTGATCAACGACCTGAAGGTCAACGCCTTCCACACCTCCCAGGCGGAGGCGAGGGCGATGGGCGCGCTGGCCCTGTTCGGCGAGAAGTACGGCGAGACCGTCCGCATCGTCGAGGTCGGCGACTACTCCCGTGAGCTCTGCGGCGGCACCCACGTCGCGAGCTCGGGCCAGCTCGGCCTGGTCAAGGTGCTCGGCGAGGCCTCGATCGGCGCCGGAGTGCGACGGGTCGAGGCCCTGGTCGGCCTGGACGCCTTCCGCTTCCTGGCCCGTGAGAGCGTGCTCGTCGCCCAGCTCTCCGAGCAGCTCAAGGCCCGCAGGGAGGAGCTGCCCGAGCGGATCGAGGGCATCGTCACCCGGCTGCGCACCGCGGAGAAGGAGCTGGACAGGCTCCGTTCCGCCCAGGTCCTCGCGCTCGCGGGCGAGATGGCCGCCGGAGCACGTGATCTGGGCGGAGTGTCCGTGGTGACACACCGCGCGCCTGATGGCACCTCTGCGGATGATCTGCGTAAACTCGCCCTTGACGTGCGCGGACGGTTCCCAGGGGATCGCGCGGCGGTCGTCGTCGTCGCGGCGGTTCCCGCCGACCGGCCGGTCGTCGTGGCCACGGTCAACGACGCGGGCCGTGAGCGCGGCCTCAAGGCGGGCAGGCTCGTCGGCGTCGCGGCCAAGGCCCTCGGCGGTGGCGGCGGCGGCAAGGACGACGTCGCCCAGGGCGGCGGGACCCGGCCCGAGGCGATCGGCGACGCGCTGGGCGCCGTCGAACAGGCGATCGCCCAGACACTCGCCTGAGCGGCCGAAGCCGGTGAGCCGCGCGCGGCTCTGAGGCGGAGGCGGAGAACATGATGAGAAGTGGCATCCGGCTGGGTGTCGACGTCGGCTCGGTCCGCATCGGCGTGGCCCGCAGCGATCCGTCCGGATTGCTGGCCACGCCGGTGGAGACCGTACGGCGAGGCAGAGGCGACCTCGACCGGCTCGCGGAGATCGCGGCCGAGTACGAGGCGGTGGAGATCGTCGTCGGCCTGCCGACCTCGCTCTCCGGCCGTGAGGGGCAGGCGGCGGGGGTGGCCCGTGAGTTCGCGGGCAGGATCGCCTCGCGGCTGGCGCCCGTCCCCGTCAGGCTGTTCGACGAACGGCTCACCACGGTCACCGCGCAGCAGGGGCTGCGCGCCAGTGGCGTCAGGGCCAGGGAGCAGCGCGGCGTGGTCGACCAGGCGGCGGCGGTCGTGCTGCTCCAGGCTGCCCTGGACAACGAACGGGCGACCGGCAGGCCGCCGGGCGTGGCGGCCGGTCCACCGGCAGGGCCGTCCTCCGGGTCGCCGAGAGGTTCTTCGTCCGGGCCGCCGGGCGCCCGGCGGCCCGGTGAGGAGAGGCCGAGCGGCGGGACCGGACGGTGAGCGGGCGGCGGCTGGCATGGCTGCTGGCCTGTGGCGCGGGCGCCGCGCTGCTCGGAGCCGGGGGCTATGTCCTGGCCAGGCCCTACCTCACCCCCGCCGACTTCGAGGGGCCCGGCACGGGAGCGGTCACCGTGCGGATCGCGCAGGGCGCGAGCGCGGGGGAGATCGCCGCGACGCTGGCCGAGGCGGGGGTCGTGGCGAGCGCGGGCTCGTTCGTCGCGGTGGCCGAGGAACGCGGGAAGGCGGGCAGCCTGTTCCCCGGGCACTACCGGATGCGCAAAGGCATGTCGGCCACCTCGGCACTCGACCTGCTGACCGAGCCCCGCTCCCGGATGGTGCGGCGTGTCGTCGTCCCCGAGGGGCTGCGTCTGCCGGAGCTGCTCGACCGGCTCGCGGAGGGCACGGGGATGCGCAGGGCCGACCTCGTCGGGGCGGCGAGGAACCTCCGGGCGCTGGGCCTGCCCGGCTACGCCAGGGGCCCCGAGGGCTTCCTGTTCCCGGCGACCTACGAGGTGGAGCCGGACACGACCCCGGCCGAGCTGCTCGGGGCCATGGTGGAACGTTTCAAGGACGCCGCCGCCGACCTGAACCTGGAACGGCGGGCCGCCAGGAGGGACCTGACCCCGCTTGAGGCCGTCACGGTGGCCAGCATCGTCCAGGCGGAAGGTGGGAGATACTCGGACTATCCGAAGATCGCTAGAGTGATCTACAACCGGATCAAGGCCGGTTCCCCCCTCCAGCTCGACACCACGGTGCTCTACGCGCAAAGGCGCAGAAGCCTCATGGTCTCGGAGAAGGACACCACGGTGCGCTCGCCGTACAACACCTATCTGAGGCCCGGCCTGCCGCCGGGCCCCGTCGCCAGTCCCGGGGAGAAGGCGCTGAGAGCGGCGCTTCGGCCTGGCAGGGGAAGGTGGTTCTGGTTCGTCACCACGGATCCGGCGCATAGAATCACGAAATTCACTGACAAAGAGAGTGAGTTTGTGAGATACCGGGAACAGCTGAACAGATACCTCGGGACGCACTGATGTCCGGCGGAACACCCCCCGTTCCGCCGCGCGCGGCGATCCACTCCGGCGGTCCGAACGAGGGCCAACGGCGGTCCGAGGTGTCCGGTCCGGGGCTCCTCCTCGGTTTGGCGGACCCGCTTGACGCCACGCCGTCCCTGCCGGGAGATTGGCCAGCGCATCTATGAACGGGCTCGATATGGACTTTCTGGTCGGCGCCGAGGACGACGACGGGTCACGGCGTGGCTCTCGCCAGTCTCCAGGACGGCGCGGCCGCCGCAGAAGGCGTCGCCGCAACAGGGGCGGCTTCCTCGCCCCGATGCTCGCGGTCATCGTCCTGATCGGCGGTCTCGGCGCGGCGGGCTTCTACGGTTACACCTGGCTGCGTGAGATGACGACTCCCCAGGACTACGCCGGTGAGGGCAGCGGCGAGGTCGTCATCGAGATCAAGGACGGTCAGACCGCCTCCGACGTCGCCCAGACCCTGGAGAAGCAGGACGTCGTCAAGAGCGCCAGGACGTTCACCGGGGCCGTCGCCGACGCGGGCAAGAGCGCCTCCCTGCAACCGGGTGAGTACCGCATGCGCAAGCGGATGTCCTCGGCGGCGGCCGTCAAGCTGCTCGATCCGTCTCTGCGGCTGCTGGAGCGGGTGACGCTGAAGGAGGGCCTGCGCCTGTCCGACACCCTGGCGACGCTCGCCAAGGAGACCGGCAAGCCGCTCAAGGAGTTCCAGCAGGCCGCGAAGAACGTCAAGGCGCTCGGCCTGCCCGGCTACGCCAAGGGACGCCTGGAGGGCTACGCCTTTCCCGCCACCTACGACATCACCCCCAAGATGACCGCGGCGGACATCCTCACCGCGATGGTCGACCGTTTCAACCAGACGGCCGACAAGGACGGGCTCGTCTCGGCGGCCAAGAGCCTCGGGCACACCCCGCACGAGATCATGACGATCGCCAGCATCGTCCAGGCCGAGTCGGGCAGCGTCGAGGACATGTCCAAGGTGGCCCGGGTCATCTACAACCGCCTGGACGGCAACCGCAAGCTGGAGATGGACAGCACGGTGATGTACGGGCTGAACAAGTACGGCATCTCCGCCACCAACGCCGACCTGGAGAGCAAGTCGCCCTACAACACCTACAAGCGGCTCGGCCTGCCGCCCGGCCCCATCGCCAACCCGGGTGACCACGCCATCCAGGCGGCGCTCGACCCGGCCAAGGGCGACTGGATCTGGTTCGTCACCACAGACCCCAAGCGCGGCATCACCAAGTTCGCCTCGACGGAGGCCGAGTTCTTCCAGTTGAAGGCGGAGTTCGAGAAGAACAGGAACGGCGGATGACGCGGGCGGCGGTCCTGGGCTCGCCCATCGCCCATTCGCTCTCGCCCCACCTGCACCGGGCCGCCTACGAGGCCCTCGGCCTGTACGACTGGCAGTACGAGGCCTTCGAATGCGACGAGGCGGGACTGCCCGCCCTGCTCGACGGGCTCGGCCCCGGCTGGGCGGGCCTGTCGCTGACGATGCCGCTCAAGCGCGCCGTGCTCCCGCTGCTCGACACGGTCTCCGACCTGGCGGTCGAGGTCGGCGGGGCGAACACCGTGATCCTCTCCGAGGGCGGTCGCCACGGGGAGAACACCGACGTGTACGGCATCGTCCAGGCGCTCACCGAGGCCGGGGTCAAGCCGCCGCACGGCGCCACGGTCCTCGGCGGCGGGGCGACGGCCGCCTCGACACTGGCCGCCCTGCGCGAGCTGGGCCTCTCGCGGGCCAATCTGGTGGTCCGCGACCCGGCCAGGGCGGGCGAGACGGCACAGGTGGCCGAACGGCTCGGCACCGCCCTGTCGGTGCGCACCTTCGACGAGTTGGAGAGCGTCCTGGACGTCGACCTGGTCGTCTCCACCCTGCCCTCCGGCGCCGCGGACGGTTTCGCCGGCCTGCTGGCCGGGGTGCCCGCGCTCTTCGACGTGGTCTACGCGCCGTGGCCGACCCGGCTGGCCTCGGCCGTCGAGGCCGCGGGCGGCACCGTGGTCGGTGGCTTCCCGATGCTGCTGCACCAGGCGGTCCGGCAGGTCGAGATGATGACCGGCCGGACCGACGTCCCGGTCGAGGCGATGCGCGCGGCGGGCAAGGCCGAGATCGTCAGGCGAGCGGCTCCGGGGAGCTGACGGTCCCCGAGCCGTACGGCCGGAAGCCCCTCCTGGCCACGACGAAGGCGGTGACGCCCACCAGGACCTGGACGAGTCCGGGAAGCCACTCGTCGTGCGACATCCCGGACCACGGCACGCCGCGGTAGAGCACCAGGAACAGCGGCACCAGGAGGACGACGGCCCGGCGTCCCGCCGGGGTGCGGCTGGCCGCCCCACAGGCCATGCAGACCATCGTCGTCATGGCCAGGGAACCGAGGAAGTACTCGGGGGCGAGGAAGTGCTCCAGAGCCGAGGCGACGTTCATCGTCAGGATCGCCGCGGCGGTCCAGCGCAGCAGCGAACGGCGGCCGACCAGCGTCGCCCCCGCCGTCGGGCTGGGGGCGAACGTCAGCAGGAGCGCGACAGCGAGGTCGGGCAGTGCGTAGAACGCCCTCTCGAAGGGGGTGAACGGGTCGATGCCCATGCTGAGCACAGCCGGGATCGTCGTGCTGGCGGCCGTCAAGACCCAGGCCGCCGCCGCGGCCGCCCAGCGCGGGCCGCGCAGCGCGAGCCAGACGATCAGCAGGCGCGGCAGCGCGTAGACGGCGGGCGTCAGGGCGTAGAGGAGAGGCTGGGTGCCGTCGACGGTCAACAGTATGGTGCCCCAGGTGCTCATCTCCAGGACCAGCAGGTGGAGCGGGGCGACGATCGCGGCGATGTTCAGCGCGTCACGCCAGGATCCGCCGCTGCCCGGGCCGAAGGCGTGCCGCAGGCGGATCAGCACCCCGCCCTTGACCAGGTCGAGCACGTCACGCGGGTCGGGGAACCGCCATCCTTGCCCGGCCTGCGCCAGCATCACCCCGAGCATCTCCTCCCCGTGCCTGGCCCTGTGCTCGGCCGGGTAGAGGGCCAGCAGCCTGCGGTAACGCTCCTCCAGTGTGCTCACGCCACACCCCCGCCCACGCCGGGGACCAGGGCACGCAGCCGGGTCGAGGCCGCCTCGGCGTGCCTGCGCAGCCGTTCGGCCTCGGTGGCCAGGCGGGTGCGGCCCTCCGCGGTCAGCCGGTAGTAGCGCCGTATCCGGCCCTCCACGACCTCCTCGCGGTCGGTGGCGATCAGATTTTCGGACTGGAGGCGGTCGAGGGCGGCGTACAGGGTTCCCGCCCGCAGGCGCACCCGGCCGCCGGAGATCTCCTGGACGTCGCTGATCACCCCGTAACCGTGCTGGGGTCCCGCGGCCAGGGCCGTGAGGATCAGGAACGTCGGCTCCTGCATCGATCTCTGGTTCATATGGTCTTTATATATCGACCATCGGCATATTGAGAAGGTGGGATCGGGAATGATTCGGCGGGTGTCGGGGGTGTGATAGAGTAACTACTCGATCGGTCCGGCATGCCTGCTGGACGCGCAAGCGGAGGTTCACCTCCCACCTGGTCGACCGAGAGGTCGGCAGGTCAAGGATCACAGCCGGATGACTCCGGCCGGGCTCGCGGTGTGTGAATCGGCGAGTTCATGTGGCCCCGCATGCGCGACGTGCGGGGCATTCGCGCTTCTCGACCTGGAAACGGCCTGTGTTCCGCGACCCTCCCGGCACGATCGAGTATGTGCAAAGCCGCCTGCAAGGACGGCGGCGGATCGCAACCTAGGAGGCCTCATCAGCGCCGAGCCCCGCATCAACGACCGTATTCGCGTCCCCGAGGTCCGCCTCGTCGGTCCGAACGGCGAACAGGTTGGCATCGTCTCCATCGGCGATGCTCTGAAGCTGGCTCAGGAAGCCGATCTCGACCTCGTCGAGGTCGCGGCTACGGCTCGCCCGCCCGTGTGCAAGCTCATGGACTACGGCAAGTTCAAGTACGAGTCCGCGATGAAGGCACGCGAGGCGCGGCGTAACCAGGCGTACACGATCATCAAGGAGATCAAACTCCGCCCGAAGATCGACCCGCACGACTACGAGACCAAGAAGGGTCACGTGGTGCGGTTCCTTAAGGCGGGGGACAAGGTCAAGGTAACGATCATGTTCCGCGGCCGGGAGCAGTCCCGGCCCGAGCTGGGCTTCCGGCTCCTGCAGCGGCTGGCCGAGGACGTCACGGAGCTCGGCTTCGTCGAGTCCCAGCCCAAGCAGGATGGCCGTAACATGATCATGGTTATCGGGCCGCACAAGAAGAAGGCCGAGGCCAAGGCCGAGAAGGCGGCGGCCAAGGCGCGGCGTGACGACGATGCCGCGGACGGGTCTCAGGACGAGCAGGTGCCCGCTCCGCAGGAGTGACTCGCATAGCCTGAACCGTCAGGCAGTCGCGAGATGAAGCCGAGGCCGGGTCCGGTCTCACAGTCAGGCATGCCCTTGACTCGGGTTACCGGCCCGGGACATCGGCACGATCGAGGGAGAGACGGCTGAGATGCCGAAGATGAAGACGCACAGCGGTGCGAAGAAGCGGTTCCGGCTCACCGGCTCAGGCAAGATCAAGCGCCGCCGCGCCAACCGCGCCCACTACAACGAGTGGAAGTCCTCCAAGCTGACGCGTCGTCTCAAGCCCGAGGTCGTGCTCTCTGACGCCGACGCCAAGAAGATCAAGAAGCTGCTCGCTAAGTAACGGCCCCCGGGGAGATAGATACAAATGGCACGCGTGAAGCGGGCGATCAACGCCAAGAAGAAGCGCAAGGTCGTTCTCGAGCGGGCGAAGGGCTACCGGGGGCAGCGCTCCAGGCTGTACCGCAAGGCCAAGGAGCAGATGCTCCACTCGATGACCTACGCCTACCGCGACCGCAAGGACCGCAAGGGCACCTTCCGCCGTCTGTGGATTCAGCGCATCAACGCCGCTGCCCGTCAGAACGGCATCACCTACAACCGCCTCATCCAGGGGCTGCGTCTGGCCTCCATCGAGGTCGACCGCAAGATCCTCGCTGACCTCGCGGTCAACGACGCCGCCACGTTCGCGACCCTGGTCGAAGCCGCCAAGAAGGCGCTTCCGGCCGACGTGAACGCGCCGGTCGCCGGCTGAATCCGGCGCCGACGAACGCGCTGAAGAACACGCGGCCCACAGCGATCACGCTGTGGGCCGCATTCGCATTCCTGGGGAACGGACATGGCGGGATCTGAGCTGACCAACATCAAGTCGCCGCGGGTCAAGGCGGCCAGGCGGCTGACCAAACGAGCCTTCAGGGACCGGGACCGGTCCTTCCTGGCGGAGGGGCCGCAGGCGGTTCGTGAGGCGCTGGCGCTCGACGGCGTCGTGACCGAGCTGTTCACCACCGTCGAGGCCGAGGCGCGCCACGCCGACCTCGTCGCCGCCGCCGTCTCCGCGGGGGTGCCCGTGCACCGGGCCAGCGGTGAGGTGATGGCCGAACTGGCCCAGACCGTCACCCCGCAGGGCCTCCTGGCGGTGTGCCGGTTCGTGCACGTCCCCCTGGAGAGCGCGGTCACCGACCAGGCGAGGCTCGTCGCCGTGCTCGCCCACGTCCGCGACCCGGGAAACGCCGGGACCGTGCTGCGCACCGCGGACGCCGCGGGGGCCGATGCGGTGGTCTTCACCGACGCCTCCGTCGACCCCTACAACGGCAAGTGCGTTCGGGCCAGCGCCGGGAGCCTCTTCCACCTGCCCGTCGTCACCGGTGCCCCGGTGGCACAGGCCGTGGACAGGCTCAAAGGGGCGGGCCTGCGGGTGTTCGCCGCCGACGGCGCGGGAACGCGGACGCTCGACGACGTCGACCTCTCGGGGCCCGCGGCCTGGATCTTCGGCAACGAGGCCTGGGGGCTGCCCAAGGAGATCCTCGACCTTGCCGACGAGGTGGTCAGGGTGCCGATCTACGGCGGGGCGGAGAGCCTCAACCTCGCGACGGCCGCCGCGGTGTGTCTGTATGCCTCTGCCCGGTCTCAACGTGTACGTCCCCTGAGCGGGTGAGGCCCCCCGTCCCGAGGCTGCCGGAGGACACGCGAAACCCGCTATTGTCGGCGTTGTAGCGTCGAGGAGGCGGGGTCGTGCACGGCGAACACACCGACGAGCGGAGCGCTGATTCCGCCTGTGTGATCGACGTCGACGACCTTCCCGACGGCCTCGTCGTGACCGATCGGGACGGCCACGTGCTGAGCGTCAACCGGGCCGCGACCCGGCTGACCGGGATCGGCTGGGACCAGGCCGTCGGACGTCACGTGCGGGACGTGTTCTCCTTCCGCGATCACGACGGGCGCGACTGGTGGAAGTGGCTTGACACCTACGGCGGCCTGCCGACCCGCACCCGCCAGCCCGAGCTGCCGCTGCGCACTCCCGGCGGTCAGGAGATGCTCGTCGCGGCCCGGCTGGTGCGCAGGCCGGAGCGGGGTGGCGAGATCGCCCGTGTGGTGATCACGATGCGTGACGCGGGCGCGCGGGCCAGGCTCGAACGCAGCCGCGCGGACCTGGTCTCGACCGTCGCCCACGAGCTGCGCTCCCCGCTGACCAGCGTCAAGGGGTTCACCGCGACCCTGCTCGCCAAGTGGACCCGCTTCACCGACGACCAGAAGCTGGTCATGCTGGAGACGGTCAACGCCGACGCCGACCGGGTGACCCGGCTGATCACCGAGCTGCTCGACGTGTCCCGCATCGAGTCGGGGCGCCTTGAGATCCATCGTCAGGTGGTCGACGTCCCGGCGAGGGTCCAGAAGATCATCGATGGGCGGGTCGCAGCGGGGGAGCCCGAGGGGCGCTTCCTGCTCCGGGTGCTGGGCGAACTTCCCGAGACCTGGCTCGATCAGGACAAAATCGACCAGGTGCTGGCCAACCTGATGGAAAACGCCGTGCGCCACGGGCGCGGTACGGTGACAATAGTCGTCGAACCGAACCAATGGGGAGTGACCGTGTCCGTCCGTGACCAGGGAGAGGGCATTCCGCCCGAGCTGGCCACGCGCGTGTTCCGGCAGTTCTGGCGGGGCAACGCCCGCCGCCGCGGTGGCACCGGCCTCGGTCTCTTCATCGTCAAGGGTCTCATCGAGGCCCACGGCGGCACCATCTCCGTGCAGCGGGGGCCCGAAGGCGGGGCCGAGTTTCGATTTATGGTGCCCACCGGCACCCCTGACTTCGCCTGAGCGCGGATGCCAGCCCGGTGGGCTTCCCCGACTAGACTCATGGCCGCTCAAGCCCTGGATTCGGAGCTTTCTCTTGTCTAACTACGACCCGGTCGAGGTGACCCCGCTGCACGCCGACGAGGTGGCGCGCATGCAGGCGGAGGCGCTCGACGCCGTCAAGGCGGCGCGCGACCTCGACGAACTCAAGCAGGTACGGCTCGCGCACGCCGGCGACCGCTCGCCGATCGCCCTGGCCAACCGTGAGATCGGCGCGCTTCCGCCCGCGGCCCGGGCAGAGGCGGGCAAACGCATCGGCGGCGCGCGCAAGGCCGTCGCGGACGCCTTCGCCGAGCGTCAGGCACAGCTGGAGGCCGAGCGCGACGAGCGGGTCCTCGTTGAGGAGACCGTCGACGTCACACTGCCCTGGGACCGCACGGCCCGCGGTGCCCGCCACCCGCTGACCACCCTGCAGGAGCGCATCGCGGACGCCTTCGTCGGCATGGGCTACGAGGTCGCCGAGGGGCCGGAGCTGGAAGGCGAGTGGTTCAACTTCGACGCGCTGAACATCTCGCCCGACCACCCGGCGCGCTCCGAGCACGACACCTTCTTCGTCGAGTCCGTCGACTCGGGCAAGGTGCTGCGCACCCAGACCTCCCCGGTGCAGGTCCGGGCGCTGCTGAGCCGTCCGCTGCCGGTCTACGTGATCTCGCCGGGCAAGGTGTTCCGCACCGACGAGCTCGACGCCACCCACACGCCGGTCTTCCACCAGGTCGAGGGACTGGCCGTCGACGAGGGCCTGACCATGGCTCACCTCAAGGGCACCCTGGACAGGTTCGCCGAGCTCATGTTCGGGGAGGGCATCACCACCAGGTTCAGGCCGAACTACTTCCCGTTCACCGAGCCCTCGGCGGAGATGGACCTGCGGTGCTTCGTGTGCCGGGGCGCCTCCGCGGTGCCGGGCAACCCGCACTGCCGTACGTGCAAGTCGGAGGGCTGGATCGAGTGGGGCGGCTGCGGGATGGTCAACCCGCGGGTGCTGATCGCCTGCGGCGTCGACCCGTCCCGCTACAGCGGGTTCGCCTTCGGTATGGGCATCGAGCGCACGCTGATGTTCCGCCACAACGTCGAGGACATGCGTGACATGGTCGAGGGAGACGTGCGTTTCACGCTTCCGTTCGGAATGGAGGTCTGATGAAGGTCCCGCTTTCATGGCTGCGGGAGTACGTCGATCTCCCCGCCGTGACCGCGCACGAGGTGGCCGACAGGCTCACCGCCGCCGGTCTCAAGCTGGAGGCCGTCACCTCCTACGGTCATGACGTCAAGAGCGTCGTGGTCGGCGAGGTGCTCGCCATCGAGGAGCTGCAGGGCTTCAAGAAGCCGATCCGGCACTGCCAGGTCGAGGTCGGTGAGGCCGCCCCGCGGGAGATCGTGTGCGGCGCGACCAACTTCGTCGTCGGCGACCGGGTGCCGGTCGTGCTGCCCGGCGGCGTGCTGCCCGGCGGTTTCGAGGTCGGCGCGCGCAAGACCTACGGACGCATGTCCGAGGGCATGATCTGCTCGGAGCGCGAGCTCGGGCTGAGCGACGAGCACAACGGCATCATGGTGCTGCCGGAGGGCACGCCCATCGGCGCGGACGTGGCCGAGCTCCTCGGCCTGCGCGACGACGTGATCGAGCTGGAGATCACCCCGGACATCGGCTACGCGCTGTCGATCCGCGGTGTGGCCAGGGAGGTGGCCACCGCCTTCGGGGTTGCCTTCCTCGACCCCGCCGACGTCTCCCCGCCCGCCGAGGCGGCCCCGTCCTACCCGGCCTCGATCGCCGACGCGAGCGCGTGCGACCGTTTCGTGCTGCGGGAGGTCCAGGGCTTCGACCCGGCGGCGCCGAGCCCGCTGTGGATGCGCACGCGCCTGTCGCGCGCGGGCATGCGGCCGGTCTCGCTGGCCGTCGACGTCACCAACTACGTGATGCTGGAGCTCGGCCAGCCCCTGCACGCCTTCGACGCGACCCGGCTTGACGGTGAGATCGTCGTGCGCCGCGCCGAGCCCGGCGAGAAGCTGGAGACCCTCGACCACGCCGTGCGCACGCTCGACCCCGGTGACATCCTCATCACCGACGCCTCGGGTGCCATCTCGATGGCGGGCACCATGGGCGGCCTGAACACCGAGATCTCCGACACCTCGACCGACATTGTGATCGAGGCCGCGCACTTCTCCGCCAGCGGCATCGCGCGGATGTCCCGCCGCCACAACCTGGTCAGCGAGGCGTCCAAGCGCTTCGAGCGGGGTGTGGACCGGGAGCTTCCGCTCTACGCCTCCTGGCGTGCGGTCAGCCTGCTGGCCGAACTGGGCGGCGGCGTGGTCCAGCCCGGGGTGACCCACGCGGCGATCGAGATCGAGCCCGTCCAGATCTCCATCCCGAGCGGCTACCCCGGCCGGGTCGCGGGCGTCGTCTACGACCGCGAGACGGTGGTCCGGAACCTGGAGCAGGTCGGCTGCACGGTCGTGGAAGGCTCGGTCGAGCCCGGGGACGAACTGGCCGCCAAGCTGGCCGTGGTCGGCGACGACATGCTGACCGTCACCCCGCCCTCGTGGCGGCCCGACCTGACCGACCCCAACGACCTCGCCGAGGAGGTCATCCGGCTTGAGGGCTACGACAGGCTGCCCTCGATCCTGCCGGGCGCTCCGGCGGGCGCGGGCCTGACCCCGGGACAGCGGCTGCGCCGCCGTACGGGAAGGGCGCTGGCGGCCTCCGGCTACGTCGAGATCCTGGCCTACCCGTTCTTCGGGGAGCGCGACCTCGACAACCTGCAGCTGCCCGCCGGTGACGCCCGTCGCCTGGCCGTACGGCTGGCCAACCCGCTCAGCGAGGACGAGCCGCTGCTGCGCACCACGCTGCTGCCCGGCCTGCTCAAGACGCTGGTCCGCAACGTGGGCAGGGGCTTCGGCGACGTGGCGTTGTTCGAGACGGGCCTGGTCTACCGGCCCGCCGAGGACGCGCCCGCGACCGCGCCGGTCCTCGGCGTGGACCGCAGGCCCGAGGCGGAGGAGCTCGCCTCGATCGAGGCGGCTCTGCCCGCCCAGCCGCTGCGGGCCGGGGTGGTGCTCGCGGGCGAGTTCGAGCGCTCCGGCTGGTGGGGCAAGGGCCGACAGGCAGGCTGGGCCGACGCCGTCGAGGCCGCCCGCGTGGTGGCCCGCGAGGCGGGGGTCGTCCTCGACGTCCGCGCCGACCGGCACGAGCCCTGGCACCCGGGCCGCTGCGCCGCGCTGTACGTCGGGGACGTCCTCGTCGGCCACGCCGGTGAGCTGCACCCGCGCGTCATCGAGGCCTACGGCCTGCCGTCGCGCACCAGCGCGATGGAGCTGGAGCTGACCCACCTCGAAGGGCTGATGCCGGGCCCGGTGCAGGTCTCCTCCATCTCCGCCTACCCGATCGCCACCCAGGACGTCGCGCTCGTCGTCGACGCCGCGACGCCGGTTGCCGAGGTCGAGGCGGCGCTGCGCGAGGGAGCGGGCGAACTGCTGGAGTCGATCCGGCTGTTCGACGTCTACACCGGCGCCCAGATCGGTGAGGGGAACAAGTCGCTGGCCTACTCCCTGTGGTTCAGGGCGGCCGACCGGACGCTCACCGTCGAGGAGACCACCGCGGCCCGCGACGCCGCGGTCGCCCTGGCGGGCGAGCGGACCGGAGCGCAGCTGCGCGGGGTCTGATCGGATTCGGTACGGCCCCGGCCACCACGGACGACCCGTGGCGGCCGGGGCCTTCGCCTGTGGGGGACGAATGAGACATCTGCTGGTGTTCGCCGAACGTACGGAGGCCGAGGAGGTCGCGGACCTGGTGGGAGAGGAGTTTCCCCAGGTGGAGGCGCCCTCGGTGGTGCGGGAGACCCTCGCGGGGGAGGACGACGCCGAGGACGCCCAGTGGCTCGTGGTCGTCGAGGACCCCGGCGGCGCGCTGCCCGCCGAGGCCGTGACCCGGCTTGAGGAACTCGCCGAGGAGCACGACGGCTGGCGCGAGCAGGACCTCTAGGCCTCGGTGACGGCCGTACGGCGGGCACGTTCCCGTACGGCGTGCTCGTCGGTACGGGCGTCGTAGCGCCCGAAGCCGGGCAGCAGCGCCGCCATCGCCGCGACCGCGCCGACGCACAGCAGCCCGCCGACGCCCATGGAGAAGCGGGTGCCGCCGAGCTGGGCCATCATGCCCGCTCGCGCGTTGCCCAGCATCGGGCCACTGGTGTAGGAGAGCAGTTCGATCCCGGCCAGACGGCCCCGAAGCTCGTCGGGGATGGTCTGGTTCCAGATGGTCGAGCGGAAGATGCCGCTGATCATGTCGGCCGCCCCGGCCAGCGCCAGGAAGGCGAACACGCCCCAGACGGTCGGCATGACGGACGCCGCCGCGACCGCGACCCCACAGACGGCCGCCGCGACGATGACACCCAGGCCGTGCCGGTGGACCCGGGCCGTCCAGCCGGAGGTGGCCGAGGCGACCAGCGATCCGACGGCGGTGGCGGAGAAGAGCAGGCCGATCGCCTGAGGGGAACCGAGCTCGTCGGCCAGGAAGGGGTACAGCGCGGCGCACGAGGCGAAGACCATCGCCGCGATGTCCACCAGATAGGTGCCCATCAGGTCGGGACGCCGCACGGCGTAGCGGACCCCCTCGACGAGCGCTGCGATCGAGGCGGGGGGAGCGTCCTTCGACTGCGCGGGCATCCTGACCATCCAGAGCAGGGCCATGGAGATCAGGAAGGTGGCCACGTCGACGCCGTAGGCCGCCGCGACGCCGAACACGGCGGCGATCAGGCCGCTGAGCGCGGGGCCGACGATGGCACCGAGGGTCCAGCGGAAGCCGGACAGCGCGGCGGCGGCGCCGACCTGGTCGTGCCGGACGACCCGGGGGAGCAGCGCCTCCAGGCTGGGCCGCTGCAGGCTGCCCAGTCCCGCGCTGAGCGCCCCGACCACGTACAGGACCCAGATCTGCGGCCTGGGCAGCAGGGCGTTGACCGTCAGGGCGACCGTCGTGAGGCAGAGCCCGGCCTCGGTGTAGAGAATGATCTTGCGCCGGTCGAGCGCATCCGCGATCGCGCCGCCCCAGAGCCCGCACAGCACCATCGGCACGAACTCGGCCGCGCTGACCAGGCTGACCGCCACATAGGAGTCGGTGAGCTGCTTCATCTGCAGCGGCAGCGCGACCAGGGTGAGGAAGGTGCCGAACATCGTGATGGCCCCGGAGGCGAACAGCAGCCGGAAGTCACGTGAGTCGCGGAGCGGCCCAAGGTCCATTCCGACTCTGCGCAGCAGCCCCCCGAGGGAGCGATCAGATTTCTCCGGCACAAGGAGACAGTTTTTGCTATCGCTCCGCATCGGGGCAAACGGTTTTCCACCCCCCGGCGGCAGGTCAGGTGCCGAGGACCTCCCGGCGCAGGACCGTCTTGAGGATCTTGCCGCCGGGGTTGCGGGGCAACTCGCTCTCGCGGATCCAGAACCGGACGGGGACCTTGAAGGGGGCGATCCGCTCGCGGAGGAAGGTCCGCAGCTCCTCGTCCCCCACGGGGGAGGCGAGCCGTACGATCGCGCCGACCTCCTCGCCGAGCTCCTCGTGCGGGATGCCGATCACCGCGGCGTCCTCGACCGCCGGATGCTCGAAGAGCGCGGCCTCGACCTCGGCGCAGTAGACGTTCTCCCCGCCCCGGATGACCATGTCCTTGGCCCGGTCGACGATGTAGACGAAGCCCTCCTCGTCGACCCTGGCCAGGTCTCCGGTGCGCAGCCAGCCGTCCGCGAAGGCCTCCGCGGTCTCCTCCGGCCGGTTCCAGTAGCCGAGGATCACGTTGGGGCCGCGCAGGCGCAGTTCGCCGACCTCGCCGACCGGCAGCTCCTCACCGCCCTGGCCGGTGACGCGCACGTCGACCACCGGCACGGGAAGGCCGACGCTGTCAGGTCTGGCGAGATAGTCCGGGCCGCCGTTGCCGATGGCCAGCGCGGTCGTCTCGGTCATGCCGTACCCGTTGGTCGGGGAGCGGCTGGGCAGCAGTTCGGTGAGCCGTTCGAGCAGCCTCGGCGGGGCGGGGGCGCCGCCGTACCCGAGGGAGGTGAGGCTTGAGACGTCGGCCTCGGCCAGGCCGGGGTGGGACAACAGCTGCCAGATGTTGGTCGGCACGCCGCTGAGGTTGGTGACCCGCTCCCGTTCGATGAGTTCGAGCGCGCGTCCTGCGTCCCACCTGCGCATCAGCACCAGGCCGTCGCCGCCGAACATCGTGGTGGTCATCACCGCGAAGCAGCCGGTGGCGTGGAAGAGGGGGACGGTCAGGAGGGTGACGCGGCGCCTTCCCGCCTTGCGCGCGGGGTCCCTGCCCGCCCTGACCGCGCTGCGCGTCGTGCCGTAGGCCACCGTCAGCGGGGACTGGCCCAGGTTGCGATGGCTGCCGAGTGCGCCCTTCGGGCGGCCGGTCGTGCCGGAGGTGTACAGGATGGTCGCGGGATCCTGCGGGGAGAGGTCGACCGGCGGCGGCGTCACGTCCGGCTCGACGGCGCCCAGTACCTCGGCGAAGGAACGGGCGCCCGCGGGCACCTCGCCGCGCGCCACGATCAGCGGGCATCCGGCCCCGGCGAGCGCCGCGGCGCGCTCGCCGTCGGCGATCAGCACCCGCGCCCCCGAGTCGGACAGGCCGAACTCCAGCTCCTTGGCGCTCCACCACGCGTTGAGCGGTACGGCGACCGCTCCGGCGGCCAGCACCGCGGAGAAGGCGATCACCCATTCCGGGTAGTTGCGCATGGCGATGGCCACCCGGTCGCCCTTGGCCACGCCGTACTCCCCGGCCAGACGCCTGGCCAGCGTCGCGGCGCGCAGGTAGTGCTCCTCGTAGGTGACGCGCTCGTCCTCGTAGACGAGGAAGACCTTGGGGCCGTGGCGCCTGCTGGCCTCAAGCAGTGTCCGGAAGTGGACAGGGGCGTGTTTCCACGTTCTCACCGGGCCACAGGAACCCGGGACCTCCTCCATCTCGAAGAGCTGCCCCGGGGCGGTGAGCCGAGCCAGGACCTGGTCGTGAGGGACGGCCATGCGTTCGTACTCCCCGGAGATGAAGGGGCGGGAGACATCACGATACCGGGCGGGGCAGAGGCGGGCCCCGCATGATCACATGCATGTTTTGTGATGTTTTGTGGATGGAAGAGTAGATTGTCTGATGCTTGCATGACGTTCCCCCGGCGTGCATAATCTTTCTAGTAAGTTCATGAGCAATCGTGCATGAATATGCAGTGTTTGGGGGGCGGATGAAAGCGGCCATCGCGGGTGCCAGCGGTTACGCCGGAGGCGAGATCCTGCGCCTGCTGCTGTCACACCCGGAGATTGAGATCGGCGCGGTGACCGCCGGGTCGAACGCGGGCACCCTCCTGGGCGCCCACCAGCCCCACCTGGCCCCGCTCGCCGATCGCACACTCCTGGAGACGACCGCCGAGACCCTCGGCGGCCACGACCTGGTCTTCCTCGCGCTGCCGCACGGCCAGTCGGCCGCGGTCGCCGAGCAACTCGGCCAGGACACGCTGGTCGTCGACTGCGGCGCCGACTTCCGCCTCACCGACCCCGCCGCCTGGGAGCACTTCTACGGCGGCGCCCACGCGGGCTCCTGGCCGTACGGCCTGCCCGAGCTGCCCGGACGGCGCGAGGAACTCCGCGCCACCCGCAGGATCGCCGTCCCCGGCTGCTACCCGACCGCCGTCACGCTGGCCATGTTCCCCGCCTTCGCCGCGGGTCTCGCCGAGCCCGACGTGGTCGTGGTCGCCGCGAGCGGCACGAGCGGGGCGGGCAAGTCCCTCAAGCCGAGCCTGCTGGGCAGCGAGGTCATGGGTTCGGTCGGCGCCTACGGTGTGGGCGGCGTCCACCGGCACACCCCCGAGATGGAGCAGAACCTCTCCCCGCTGGCCGGAGCCCCGGTGAAGGTCTCCTTCACCCCGCTGCTCGCTCCCATGAGCCGCGGCATCCTCGCCACCTGCACGGCGCCCGCCAAACCCGGCGTCACCGCCGCCCTGCTCCGCGAGGCCTACCAGGCCGCGACGAAGGACGAGCCGTTCCTGCGGCTGCTGCCCGAGGGCCAGTGGCCCACGACCTCGATGACCCTCGGCGCCAACACCGCCGCCCTCCAGGTCACCCTGGACGAGCGCGCCGGCCGCGTCGTCGCCGTCGTCGCCATCGACAACCTCACCAAGGGCACCGCGGGAGGCGCGATCCAGAGCGCCAACCTCGCACTCGGCCTGTCAGAAGAACTCGGCCTTCCTCTCAACGGAGTCGCCCCATGAGCGTGACCGCCCCCCTCGGATTCAGGGCAGCCGGCATCGCCGCAGGCATCAAGTCCGGTGACGCCCGCGACCTGGCGCTGGTCGTCAACGACGGCCCGTCACGTGCCGCGGCCGGTGTCTTCACGAGCAACCGTGTCAAGGCCGCACCGGTCGTGTGGTCCCAGCAGGTGCTGGCCGGGGGCCGGGTCAGGGCCGTCGTGCTCAACTCGGGCGGCGCGAACGCCTGTACCGGCAGCGCGGGCTTCCAGGACACCCACGCGACCGCCGAGCGCGTCGCCGAGGAGCTCCAGGACTCCGCGGGTGAGATCGCGGTCTGCTCGACCGGCCTGATCGGCGAACGGCTGCCGATGGACGCCCTGCTCGGCGGGATCGGCACCGCGGTCTCCCAGGCCAGCAGGGACGGCGGCCTGGCCGCCGCCGACGCCATCCGCACCACGGACACCGTCTCCAAGATCTCCTTCCGCAAGGGCGAGGGCGGCTACATGGTCGGCGGCATGGCCAAGGGCGCGGGCATGCTCGCCCCCGGCCTGGCCACCATGCTCTGCGTGATCACCACCGACGCCGACGTGCCCGCCGAGCAGCTCCAGACCGCGCTGCGCGAGGCGACCAGGGTCACCTTCGACCGGCTCGACTCCGACGGCTGCATGTCGACCAACGACACCGTCCTGCTGCTGGCCAGCGGCGCCTCCGGTGTCAGCCCCGACCTCGCCGAGTTCGGGCAGGTCGTCCGCGCCGTCTGCGCCGACCTGGCCCGTCAGCTCCTGGTCGACGCCGAGGGCGCGACCAAGGCGATCGCCATCGAGGTCATCGGCGCCGCCTCCGAGGAGGACGCCGTCGTCGTCGGCCGTGCCGTCTCCCGCTCCAACCTGCTCAAGTGCGCCATCTACGGCGAGGACCCCAACTGGGGCCGAGTGCTGTCCGCCGTCGGCACCACCGACGCCGTCTTCGAGGCCGACCGGCTCAACGTGGCCATCAACGGCGTGTGGATCTGCCGTGGCGGAGCCGCGGGGGACGACCGCTCCAAGGTGGACCTGCGCCCCCGCGACGTGACGATCACCGTCGACCTGTCGGCGGGCCCGCACGCCGCGACGATCCACACCACCGACCTCACCGTGGCCTACGTCCACGAGAACTCGGCCTACTCGTCATGAGCGTCCCCACAAGGACCCAGGCGGCCCTGGCCAAGGCGCACACGCTCATCGAGGCGTTGCCCTGGCTCGCCCGCTTCCAGGGCGCGACCGTCGTCATCAAGTACGGCGGTAACGCGATGACCGAGGAACACCTGAGGGAGAAGTTCGCCGACGACGTCGTCTTCCTGCGCTACGCCGGTCTCAAGCCGGTGATCGTGCACGGCGGCGGCCCCCAGATCAACGCCCAGCTCGACCGGCTCGGCATCGAGTCGACCTTCACCGCGGGCCTGCGGGTCACCACCCCCGAGGCCATGCAGGTCGTCAGGATGGTCCTGGTCGGCCAGGTCAACCGTGACGTCGTCGGCCTGATCAACCGGCACGGCCCGCTCGCGATCGGCATGTCCGGTGAGGACGCCCACCTGTTCACCGCGGTCCGCAAGCACGCCGTCGTCGACGGCGTCAAGGTCGACATCGGCCAGGTCGGCGACATCGTCGACGTCGAGGCCGGAGCGGTGCGGGCGCTGCTCGACGACGGGCGCATCCCCGTCGTCTCCTCGGTCGCGCGCAGCGAGGACGGCACCGTCTACAACGTCAACGCCGACACCGCGGCGGCCGCCCTGGCCGTGGCGCTCGGCGCCTCCAAGCTGATCGTCCTCACCGACGTCGAAGGCCTCTACCGCGACTGGCGCCCCGACGCGGCCGCCGGGGAGAACGAGGTCATCAGGCGCCTGAAGGCCACCGAACTCGCCGGGCTCCTGCCCGGCCTGTCCAGCGGCATGGTGCCCAAGATGGAGGCCTGCCTGAGCGCGGTCCGCGGCGGCGTGCCCCAGGCACACGTGCTCGACGGCAGGGTGCCCCACTCGGTGCTGCTGGAGATCTTCACCGACGAGGGCGTCGGCACCATGGTCCTGCCGGACACGGCCGGGCGGCGGGCGAGCACCACCAACGAGCTGAACGGGAGTGACACGTGAGCAACCAGTCGGAAGCGCTCAGCAGGCGTTTCGAGGCCGCCTTCATGCCCAACTACGGCGTGCCCCCGGTGGTGCTGGCGCGCGGCGAGGGCTCACGGGTCTGGGACGTCGACGGCACCGAGTACCTCGACCTGATCGGCGGCATCGCGGTCAGCTCGCTCGGCCACGCGCACCCCGCGCTCGTCGAGGCCGTCACCCGGCAGGTCGCCACGCTCGCCCACACCAGCAACCTGTTCCTGAACGAGCCCGAGGTGCTGCTCGCCGAACGGCTGATCGGCCTGCTCGGCGCCCCCGCCCGGGTGTTCCTCACCAACTCGGGCACCGAGGCGAACGAGGCCGCCCTCAAACTCGCCATCAAGTACGGCAAGGCCAACGGCCGCCCCTACGTCGTGGCCACGGAGAACGGCTTCCACGGCCGTAGCCTGGGCGCTCTCTCGCTGACCGGCAAGCGCGCCATCCG
The DNA here is from genome assembly GCF_040631275.1 of Streptosporangium sp. NPDC020145. Lineage (NCBI taxonomy): Bacteria > Bacillati > Actinomycetota > Actinomycetes > Streptosporangiales > Streptosporangiaceae > Streptosporangium > Streptosporangium sp. NPDC020145. The sequence goes on from NZ_JBEXZT010000005.1 coordinate 520,137, forward strand.
CGACCAGTTCGGGCCCTTCCCGGCTGATGTCCGCTTTGTCCCCTACGGCGACGCCGACGCGCTGAAGAACGCCGTCACCGACGAGTGCGCCGCGGTCTTCCTCGAACCCACCCAGGGCGAGGCCGGAGTCGTCCCGCCGCCCGACGGCTACCTCAGGGCCGTCAGGGAGATCTGCGACACGACCGGCGCGCTGCTGGTCGCCGACGAGATCCAGTCGGCCATCGGCCGTACCGGACGCTGGTTCGCCCACCAGCACGAAGGCGTCCTGCCCGACGTGCTGACCCTGGCCAAGGGCCTCGGCGGAGGCATGCCGATCGGCGCCTGCGTCGGTCTCGGCGCCGCAGGAACGCTCTTCGCCAAGGGAGACCACGGCTCGACCTTCGGCGGCAACCCCGTCTCGGCCGCCGCGGCGCTGGCCGTACTGGAGACCATCGAGAGCCAGGGCCTGCTCGAACACGTCAAGACCGTCGGGACACTGCTGTCCGAGGGAATCGCCGCGGTCGAGCACCCCCTGCTCAAGGGGGTCAGAGGCCGGGGCCTGTGGCTGGCCGTCGTCCTGACCGCCGAGCGCGCGGGCCGATTCCAGGAGGCCGCCCAGCGCGCCGGCTTCCTGGTCAACGCCGTCCAGCCGGACGCCGTACGGCTCGCACCCCCGCTCGTGATCACCGCGGAACAGGTCACCACCTTCGTGACCGCGCTTCCGGCACTTCTCGACGAGGCATCCAGTGACTGAGCAAGGCACCACCGTTTCAGGGACCAGGCACTTCCTGCGTGACGACGACCTCTCGCCCGCCGAGCAGGCGGAGGTGCTCGACCTGGCCACGGCCATGAAGAAGGACCGGTACGGCTACCGCCCCTTCGAGGGCCCGCAGACGGTCGCGGTGCTCTTCGACAAGCCGTCGACCCGCACCAGGATCTCCTTCGCCGTGGGTGTCGGGGAACTGGGCGGCCTGCCCCTCATCCTCGACGCCGGGTCCTCGCAGATGGGCCGGGGCGAGTCCATCGAGGACACCGCCCGGGTCCTGGAACGCCAGACGAGCGCCATCGTGTGGCGCACCTCGGGACAGGAGCGGGTCGAGGCCATGGCCGCGGCCTCCTCCGTGCCGGTGGTCAACGCGCTGACCGACGAGTTCCACCCCTGCCAGATCCTCGCCGACCTGCAGACCGTCAGGGAACACTTCGGCTCCACGGCCGGGCTCACCCTGACCTACCTCGGGGACGGCGCCAACAACATGGCCCACTCCTACCTGCTCGGCGGGGCGCTGGCGGGCATGCACGTGCGGATCGCCGCCCCGGCCGGGTACCGGCCCGACCCGGCGGTCCTGCGCAAGGCGGGCGAGATCGCCGTGGGCACCGGCGGCTCGGTCGCCGTGCTGCCGGACGCCGGGACGGCCGTGGCGGACGCCGACGTCGTCACGACCGACACCTGGGTCTCGATGGGCCAGGACGGCAAGGAGCAGCGGATCGCCGACCTGACGCCCTTCCAGGTCAACGCCGAGCTGATGGACCGGGCCGCCAGAGGCGCGATCGTTCTGCACTGCCTGCCCGCCTACCGGGGGCTTGAGATCTCCGCCGACGTCCTCGACGGCCCGCAGAGCCTGGTGTGGGACCAGGCGGAGAACCGCCTGCACGCCCAGAAGGCCCTGCTGCACTGGCTGGTCTCGCAGTCCGGGAAGGGAGGGCGGACACCGTGACGATTCCCATGACCAAGGTGGCCCGCCAGGCGCGAATCGCCGAGCTCCTGGCGCGGCAGCCGGTCCGCTCCCAGCCTGACCTGGCTAAGCTTCTGCTGGAGAGCGGGGTGGAGGTCACCCAGGCCACTCTCTCCCGCGACCTGGACGAACTCGGCGCGCTCAAGCTGCGGGCCGAGGACGGCTCCCTGGTCTACGCCCTGCCGGGCGAGGGCGGCGGAAGAATCCCGCCGGCCAGGCTCGGCGGCGGTGAGACTCCGGCCGCCCGGCTGAGCCGGATCGCCGAGGAACTCCTCGTCTCGGCGGACGCGTCCGCCAACCTGGTGATCGTGCGCACCCCGCCGGGTGCCGCGCAGTTCCTCGCCTCCGCCATCGACCACGCGGGCTGGAAGTCCATCCTCGGCACGGTGGCCGGAGACGACACGATCCTCGTCATCAGCCGCGACCCGATGGGTGGGGAAGCGGTCGCCGAGGCCCTGCTGAGGCACGCCGACCGACGTATGTAGCCCGCTTCGGCGGGCCATCCCAGCTCAACCAGAAACACCCGCACAAGACTTTGGAGAGACTGATCATGACTGACCGGGTCGTACTCGCCTTCTCAGGCGGCCTCGACACCTCCGTTGCCATCCCGTTCCTCGCGGAGAAGACCGGAGCCGAGGTGATCGCCGTGGCCATCGACGTCGGCCAGGGCGGCGAGGACATGGAGATCATCCGCAAGCGGGCCATCGACTGCGGCGCCGCCGAGTCCGTCGTCGTCGACGCCCGAGAGGAGTTCGCCGCCGACTTCTGCGTGCCCGCCCTGCAGGCCAACGCGCTCTACATGGACCGCTACCCGCTGGTCTCCGCGCTGTCCCGGCCGCTGATCGTCAAGCACCTGGCCACCGCGGCCAAGCAGTTCGGCGGCACCCACGTCGCCCACGGCTGCACCGGCAAGGGCAACGACCAGGTCCGCTTCGAGGCCGGCCTGGCCGCGCTCTTCCCCGAGCTCAAGGTCATCGCCCCCGCCCGTGACTACGCGTGGACCAGGGACAAGGCGATCGCCTACGCCGAGGAGAAGAACCTCCCGATCGAGACCAGCAAGAAGAACCCCTACTCGATCGACCAGAACATCTGGGGCAGGGCCGTGGAGACCGGCTTCCTGGAGGACATCTGGAACGGCCCCATCGAGGACGTCTACTCCTACACCTCCGACCCGGCCCAGCCGCGTGAGGCCGACGAGGTCATCATCAGCTTCGTCAAGGGCGTCCCGGTCGCGCTCGACGGGCGCCACCTGACCCCGTTCCAGATCATCTCCGAGCTGAACCAGCGCGCGGGCGCCCAGGGCGTCGGCAGGCTCGACATGGTCGAGGACCGGCTCGTCGGCATCAAGTCCCGCGAGGTCTACGAGGCGCCGGGCGCCATCGCGCTGATCACCGCGCACATGGAGCTGGAGAACGTCACCGTCGAGCGCGACCTGGCCAGGTTCAAGAGGTCCGTCGACCAGCGCTGGGGCGAGCTCGTCTACGACGGTCTGTGGTTCTCCCCGCTGAAGAAGGCCCTGGACGTCTTCATCGCCGAGGCCCAGGAGCACGTCACCGGCGAGATCCGGATGGTCCTGCACGGCGGCCGGGCCACCGTCACCGGCAGGCGCTCCGAGGCCTCGCTGTACGACTTCAACCTCGCCACCTACGACACCGGCGACACCTTCGACCAGTCCCTGGCCAAGGGCTTCGTCGAGCTGTGGAGCCTTCCCTCCAAGATCGCGGCGGCGCGGGACGCTCGGCTGGCCTGATTGGGCTAAGGTCGCGGATTGAATGGGGAGGAGAACAACGGTGACTGATGGTGGTAAGCCGATGCGGCTGTGGGGCGGCCGGTTCGAGGGAGGGCCGGCCGACGCGCTGACCCGGCTCTCGGTGAGCGTGCACTTCGACTGGCGGCTCGTACCGTACGACCTGCTGGCCTCGCGCGCGCACGCCCGGGTGCTGCAGAGGGCGGGCCTGCTCACCGAGGACGAGCTGGGACGCATGATCGGCGCCCTGGACGACCTTGAGCGGGCCTGCCAGGCCGGAGAGTTCCGGCCGACCGTGGCGGATGAGGACGTCCACACCGCGCTCGAACGCGGTCTGCTGGAGCGCCTCGGCACACTCGGCGGAAAGCTCCGCGCGGGCCGCAGCCGCAACGACCAGATCGCCACCGATCTTCGCCTCTACCTCCGCGACCACGTCAGGCACATCGTGTCCCGGCTGGTCGAGCTGGAGACCGCGCTGATGAGCCAGGCCGAGCAGCACGCCGAGACGGCCGCTCCCGGCATGACCCACCTGCAGCACGCGCAGCCGGTCTCCTTCGGCCACCAGCTCCTGGCCCACGTCCACGCCTTCACCCGCGACATCGAACGGCTGCGCGACTGGGACAGGCGGGCGGCCGTCTCCCCGCTCGGCTCGGGCGCGCTGGCGGGCTCCTCCCTGCCGCTCGACCCGCAGGCGGTGGCCAGGGAGCTGGGCTTCGACTCGGCCGCGCCCAACTCGATGGACGCCGTGGCCGACCGGGACTTCGCGGCGGAGTTCCTGTTCGACGCGGCGATGATCGGCGTGCACCTGTCACGGCTCGGCGAGGAGATCGTCCTGTGGGCCTCGCAGGAGTTCCGCTGGATCGAGATGGACGACGCCTACTCCACCGGCTCGTCGATCATGCCGCAGAAGAAGAACCCCGACGTCGCCGAGCTCGCCAGGGGCAAGAGCGGCCGTCTCGTCGGCAACCTCATGTCGCTGCTGACGACGCTCAAGGGTCTGCCGCTGACCTACAACCGTGACCTGCAGGAGGACAAGGAGCCGGTCTTCGACTCCGTCGACACCCTGCTGCTGGTCCTGCCCGCGATGGCCGGCCTGGTCTCCACCATGCGGGTCAACACCGCCAAGCTGGAGTCCTCGGCCCCCGACGGGTTCGCCCTGGCCACGGACCTGGCCGAACTGCTGGTGCGCAGGGGCGTCCCCTTCAGGGAGGCGCACGAGGCGGTCGGCCACCTGGTCGTCTGGTGCCAGGTCAACGACAAGGACTTCGACCAGCTCACCGACGAGGAACTGCTCAAGGTCTCCGAGCACTTCACCCCCGACTCCCGGGAGGTGCTCTCGGTGCCGGGCGCGCTCGCGGCCCGCAAGGCCCACGGCGGCACGGCCCCCGACAGGGTGCGCGACCAGCTCCTCGACCTGCGGGAGACCGTCGACGGCCAGGCGGCGTGGGCGAGCGGCAACTGACACCCGGCGAGCGTCCGCTCGCCGGGGACATCCCGCTGACCCGCGACTTCTTCGACAGGCCGGGACCCGAGGTCGCCCCCGACCTTCTGGGCCGTGTGATCACATACGGCCCGGTCGCGGTCCGTCTCACCGAGGTCGAGGCGTACGGCGTGCCGGGTCAGGACCCCGCCTCCCACACCTTCCGCGGCAGGACGATGCGCAACGCGGTGATGTTCGGGCCTCCGGGGCATCTGTACGTCTACTTCACCTACGGCATGCACTTCTGCGCCAACCTGGTCTGCCTGCCTGAGGGAGTCGGCTCGGGTGTGCTGATGCGTGCCGGTGAGGTGGTCGCCGGGATCGAGACCGCGGCGGCTCGAAGATCGGCGGGTGCGAGCCGTACGGTCTCCGGGCGCGACCTCGCCCGCGGGCCCGCGCGCCTGGCGGTCGCGCTCGGGTTCACCCGGGAGCACAACGGGCTCGACGCCTGCCCGCCGGGACCGATCACGGTCCTTGAGGGGAAGCCCGCCGACCCCGGCCTGATCCGTTCGGGACCGCGTACCGGTGTCTCGACGGGACGGGAGACCCCCTGGCGTTTCTGGATCGACGGCGACCGCACGGTTTCCCCGTACCGGCCGCACGTTCCGCGGCGTAGGTAGGGATTCACCCTGGTCTGACTGGGAACGTGCGTCTACCAAGTGGCGAAGTGGTGCGGAGATCGGGCAGGCTGTAGGCGAAGCCGTACTGACCGTTCGAGCATTGGAAAGCAAAGATCGTGACCGAGATTCTGGATGACCTCGCCTGGCGCGGCCTGATCGCGCAGTCCACCGACATCGACGCCCTGCGGGCTGCGATGGCCGAGGGTCCGATCACGGTCTATTGCGGCTTCGACCCGACCGCGCCCTCCCTGCACGTCGGCAACCTGGTCCCGCTGCTGACCCTCACCCGCCTGCAGCGGGCCGGGCACCGGATCATCGGTCTGGTCGGCGGCGCGACGGGTCTCATCGGAGATCCGAGCGGCCGCAGCACCGAGCGCTCGCTCAACTCCTCTGAGATCGTCGCCGAGTGGGTCGCGCGGATCCGGGTCCAGCTGGAGAAGTTCCTCGACTTCTCCGAGGCGGGCGGCGGCACCCTGGTCAGCAACCTCGACTGGACCGAGGGCATGTCCGCGATCGACTTCCTGCGCGACGTCGGCAAGCACTTCCCGATCAACCGCATGCTGGCCCGCGAGTCGGTCTCGGCGCGTCTGGGCGGCGACGGGCTCAGCTACACCGAGTTCAGCTACCAGATCCTGCAGGCCAACGACTACCTGGAGCTGAACAGGCGCCACGGCTGCACGCTGCAGATCGGCGGCAGCGACCAGTGGGGCAACATCACCGCGGGAACCGACCTGATCCGCAGGGTGACCGGCGGCCACGTGCACGCGCTGACCGTGCCGCTGATCACGAAGGCCGACGGGACCAAGTTCGGCAAGACGGCCGGCGGCGCGGTGTGGCTCAACCCGGAGATGACCTCGCCGTACGCCTTCTACCAGTTCTGGCTGAACGCCGACGACCGCGACGTCGTGAAGTTCCTCAAGATCTACAGCTTCAAGTCCCGCGAGGAGATCGAGGAGCTGGAGAAGGCGGCGGTTGAACGGCCCGCGGCCCGGGAGGCCCAGCGCGCGCTCGCCACCGAGTTCACCACGCTGGTGCACGGCGCGGACGAGTGCGCCGCCGTGATCGCGGCCTCGGCCGCCCTGTTCGGACAGGGTTCGCTGGAGGAACTGCCCGCGCGGACGCTGGGGGAGGCACTGGCGGAGGTGCCGCGCGCCGAGATCTCCGAGCTGGGAGCCACCTATGTCGACCTGCTGGCTCAGAGCGGGCTGGTGGAGTCGAAGTCCGCCGCGCGCAGGGCGGTCAAGGAGGGCGGCGCCTACCTCAACAACGTGAAGATCACCGATGAGGCGTACGTGCCCTCGGCCGAGGACCTGCTGCATGGGCGGTTCCTGGTGCTGCGGCGTGGCAAGCGCTCCATCGGAGGCGTCGAACTGCTCGGCGCCTGACCTCTTCCTCCGCTGTACGGCCAAGGCCCCGGTGACGAAACCGGGGCCTTGGCCGTTTAGAACGGTAACGTTTGGGTAGCGAAGGTCCCGGGTTCCCGTACGGATCTACGGTGACCTGCGGTTTCTCAGGATGGGCCTGATTTGACGGGTCTTGAGGGTCCGCCTAAAGTTCTCAATGCCCCGGGAGCGAGCCGGACGCCTCAAAGCGCGGACGGGCCCCAGGGGTGAACCCCTCTCAACGAACTTCGGTGTTCGGGCTTTGCGCTGGCCTCTGGAAAACAGGGACTTTGACACGGTCTGAATGTCACGGTAAGTTTGGAGGGTTGCTCCGGAGACGGGGTGAGCGAGATCCTAGCGGGTCTGGCGGGTTGGTGTCGAGTGCCTGCGAAGGCAGCGGGTTGACACGGACCGGCCGGAAATGATAGGATGGGAACACGGAATTTTGTGCCCCTGAAGTGGTCGCACCGGATGGTGTGGCGGCGGACGGTGAACGCGTCCGTTTCTTGAGAACTCAACAGTGTGCTAAAAGCCAGTGC